>NZ_JBQFRX010000002.1:0-802527 GCF_056537605.1 Ruegeria sp. C5
ACCACATGCCGCCGTCTTGTATCAGCACGCTGTCCGCAGGTCCCTGGGATGAAACGGCTGACCTCTTGTGCCGCACGGTTACGCTTCGTATCTAGGCCACAAATCGAGTGACAGGAGATTACCGATGCTAAAAGGTTTAGGCGGCCTGGGTGACATGGCCAAGATGATGAAATCCGCGCAGGATCTGCAGACCAAGATGACTGACATGCAGGAAGAGCTGAACACCATCATGGTTGTCGGCGAATCCGGTGCCGGGCTGGTCAAGGCCACCGCGACCGCCAAGGGCGAGTTGAAAGGTCTGGATATCGACCCGTCGATCTTTAACGGTGACGATAAGGAAGTAGTCGAAGACCTCATCCTCGCCGCGATCAAGGACGCCCAAACCAAGGCGCAGGAACGTTCACAGGCAGAAATGGCCAAGCTGACCGAAAGCATGGGCCTGCCCGCAGACATCAAGCTGCCGTTCTGATACACCCTCCTGACGGATCTATGGCCGGGGCGTGTTTCCCTGGCCCAATTGCGAGGGTCTCACGGTGAGTTCGAATAGCGACATCGACAATCTGATTGACCTTATGGCCAAGCTGCCCGGCCTCGGCCCTCGCTCGGCCCGCCGCGCAGTCCTGCACCTGATCCGCAAACGCGCCCTGCTGCTGACGCCGCTTTCAGGCGCGATGCAGCAGGTGGCGGTCACCGCCCGTGAATGTCTGAACTGCGGCAATGTGGGCACCACCGATATCTGCGACATCTGCAATGATGAGGCCCGCACAACCGGAGAACTGTGCGTAGTCGAAGACGTCGCCGACCTTTGGGCGATGGAGCGCGCCGGGGTCTTCAAGGGCCGCTATCACGTTTTGGGCGGCACGTTGTCGGCTTTGGACGGAGTCGGCCCGGATGAATTGCGCATCCCCCGGTTGAAGGACCGGGTTGTGGCCGAGGGTATCACCGAGATCATCCTCGCCCTGAACGCCACCGTCGATGGTCAGACCACCGCGCATTACATCGCGGATCAGTTGGAGGGGCAGGTGCGCCTGACCTCGCTAGCACAAGGTGTGCCGATTGGGGGCGAGTTGGACTATCTGGATGACGGGACGATCACGGCAGCGCTTAGGGCGAGGAAGGAATTATAGTCTTTTTCGCTTCAAAGATGAAATATGTAACAACTAAGATGCAGAAACTCAAACCAGCCGTGCGTTCGCAGATCATGGCACTAGGTGCTGTAGTGTTTTGCTGTCTCGCAAGCGCGGCGAGTCCAGAACATCTTAGACTAGCTGTGATCTCAAACATGGACGATCAGACACTTGATGCGTTTTACAATAGAATTGCCGCAGAAAACCCGGTCGTTGACCCCTTTGCTCGTCCAAGTGGAATCGATGATACAGACATACTTGTCATTCTGTTAGAAAACTGGGCGGACGTTGAAATTCTTCCAAATTGTGGTCCCCTGGACCCATTATTTGCGAATATCGGAAAGAACCGTCCAGATACTGTAAGATTCGAAGCATCGGCCAAGAGGTCTAGTGGCACCGAATTGAGGATTGTTGCGTACGCTCTTGCGAGCACAAACTACAAATCGTTGGCGTGTTACGCTGAAGATATTGCTGCAGTACTTCGCAACAACTTCGACGTTTTAAACTCAGACGACTGCCAGTAGTTTGAAAGCTACTTTGTTTTCAACGATGGGGCGTCATTACACGTTTATCATATTGATTGACCCTACTACGTTAGTAGGCATCAAAATCGCCACATGATGTTGGGAAACCATACTATGAGCCGCCTTCTCGCCCTCACCCTAGCCACCTTCACTGCCACCGCCGCACTGTCCCAAGAACTCATCGACAAAGGTTTTGTCGAAGGCTGGAACATCATGATGGACCCCAATCTTGGCAATGGGTGCCTGATACAAACCGTGTATCAGGACCTCTCGGTGGTGCGGCTAGGCTATGACGCGTTGGATAATCGCGGGTATTTCACCGTTTACAACAAGGCTTGGGGCGACATTAAACCGGGGGAACAATATCCAATCCGGTTTGAGCTGGACGGCAAGAGCTTTGATGCCACCGCCATCGGGTTCAAGCAGGATCGCGTGCCCGGCGCGACGGTGTTCTTTACGGACCGGAGTTTCGTCACCTCGATTGCGCAGAACAAGACCATGACCGTCTATAATCCGGAAGGCCAGACCGTCATGGCGATTGATCTGAAAGGCACCGCCAAAGCGCTGGATTATGCGCGCGACTGCCAGAACAAAAAGCTCTAACGAATCGGATCAAACACCGCGTCTTTAGCGGTGCAATCACGGATCACGTCGCGGCCACAGGGCACCGGGTCAAGATCGCGGGACAAGCACAGGCGGACTTCTTCGATATAGCCTTGCTTACAGGTGATGGTGATCATGTCAGGCTCGAGCGTGGGATTGGCTTTGAGAAAGGCCTCTTCCACCACCGAAGCGGGCAGTTTGACCGTCGCGTCCAGCTTGCGGAACACCTCGGGGCGCGCAACTCCTGCATAAGCCTGCCGCGACAGGGCGAAATAGTCGGGTGCACTGAGGCCCGAACAGGTGCCGTGCTTTTTCCATTGATGCCAGGCCAACCCGGATGAGCCCTGAATATCCTCCATTTCCCGCGTCATGCGGCGTGTGGGTGGCGCTTCGGACGTGCGACAATACGAAGGCCAGCCCTGATGGAATTGCGGCCAGAGCCCATGCAATATCCACCCATGATCGTGTCGCGTGTCGCACTGATCCGAGCCGCGCGCATCGCCTTCGCGGGCGCACCAATTGGGCGACCAGCTGAGCGACAGGACGTAGTAGTCAAAATCGCCCGCCTTTTCGCCCTCGGCCATCGCAGCCATGGCACTCAGCACCCACAAAATCGCCCAGCGCATTCGCCTCTTCCCTTCTTTAGCTGTCGCGACTATATAGGCCCCAAGTTCCCCGACAACGGAAACCTGCCCCATAGCTTCGGGGCCGCCGAATTCCGGCGACGGGACAGATGTATTTATAGGAGACGGGCTGATGGCAAAACCGCTTATGGCCAAGGCAACCGCCGTATGGCTGGTGGACAACACCACGATCAGCTTCAAGCAGATCGCGGATTTCGTAGGCATGCACGAGCTGGAAGTGCAGGGTATTGCGGATGGTGATGTGGCTGCAGGTGTCAAAGGGTTTGACCCGATTGCCAACAACCAGCTGGCTCAGGAAGAAATTGACACCGCGCAAAACAACCCGCTGCACAAGCTGAAGCTGAAATTCAATCCGGCGGCATCAGGCGAAGAGAAACGCCGTGGTCCGCGCTACACCCCGCTGTCCAAGCGTCAGGACCGTCCGAACTCGATCCTGTGGCTGGTCAAGTTCCACCCGGAACTCAGCGACGGCCAGATTGCCAAGCTGGTCGGCACCACCAAGCCGACCATCCAGTCGATCCGCGAGCGGACGCACTGGAACATCTCGAACATGCAGCCGATCGATCCGGTTGCCCTGGGTCTGTGCAAACAATCCGAACTGGATGCCATCGTGCAAAAGGCCGCGGCCAAGAAAGCAGCCGAAGGTGGCGTGATGAGCGATGATGAGCGTCGCAAACTGGTCTCGACCGAACAGTCGCTCGAGATGGATTCAGCGCCCAAGATCCCGACCGCGATCGAAGGTCTCGAGACATTCTCGTTGTCCGAGGACACCAACGAGAAGGAAGACGAAGAGCCCATCGTCGATGCGGATAGCTTCTTCAACCTGCCCAAGGGTGGTGGTGATGAAGAAGACGAAGACGATCTGCGCCCCTGAGATGCGCATGGTCCCGGCCTCGAATAGCCGGGACCCGATTTTTTGGGTGATTTGATGCTAAAGGTTCTATCCTTATTCTTCGACGCGCATCGTGCCGTTTCAATCTATGTGTTCCTGAAATCCTGGTGGTTGGCCATTACAGGTGCCGTAGTGATGATCGCGATAGTCGCTGGCTTGCTGTTGCTGAATGACGACGGCAAGCACGAGCACGAGGCGTTTCTCACCGTCGCGGTTTTGTCGGCGACACCGATCAATGGCGATCTCAAGAACGGGGTCATTGCTTCGGTGCGCTTGCCGGATGGCTCAGCAGCATCAATCACGTCGACCGAAGGGCCGATTGCTCAGACAGTTGGAAACCAAGCCTGTATCGAGAAACGGGTTTTCATTGAAAGTGGAGAGCCAAGGTATCGGTTCAAACTGCCACGATATTGCGAAGCGAGCTAGAAAAGCAAAACCGCCCGATGGCTCAACCGGGCGGTTTTTTTGTTCAGATCACCTGAAACAGGATGCCTGCTACGATGGCACCGCTGATGCCCAACCCCAGATAGGTGGCAAAGACGCGCGGTTTCACCAGTGACCACACGGCCGCCATCGCAGGTATCGAACTGACGGCGCCGGCCACCATGAACGACATCGCAGCACCCGCACTCATACCCTGTTCCATCAGACCCGCAAGAAGCGGTGGTGCGACGTAAGAGTTCAGATAGGCAGGCATTCCGACCAAGGCTGCGATGACGATTGGTACAACACCCTCACCACCAACAACCCGGGCGATCAGGTCTGCCGGAACATAGCTGACCAGCAACGCCTCGAGCACGTAGGCGAACGCTAGCCATTTGAGCAAGAACAGACCGTTATGAACGAATTCGGCCCGAAAGCGCGTCCGACGGTCAGGGTCTTGCCAGAACTTCCAGACGGGTTTGTCATCTTGCTTTGGTCCGCAACCGCAGCAACCAGCGGGTTTGTATTCACGCAACGGCTGCGCAAAAGCACCTCCCCGCATCAGGGTGCGCACCGCAAACCCGCCGAACAAACCCAACGCGACAGCGGCAACCGCTTTACCAATTGCAAACGGCCAACCCAGCGCACCCGCAGTAATCAGCAACGTCGGGGGGTCGATCAACGGTGAACTGAGCCAGAATGCCATCACGGCCGACAATGGCGCACCCAGAGCCAGCAATCCCGCGATGAACGGGATCACTTCGCAGGAACAAAATGGGGCCAGCCCGCCAAACAACGCAGCCAGAAAGATCATCCGTGTCTCGCGACCCTCAAATGCACGGGCGACCATCACTTCGGCCCCGGTTGCCTTCAGGTATGATAGCAGCAGAACAGCAAACAGGATGTACTGGCCCGTATGCGCAAGCGCTTTGGCTGCAAAACTCACAACCTCGGTCCAGTTGCCCGGATCAAGAACGGCCACCAGCGCCAGTATGACCATGATCAGAGCCCAGGGCGTTTTGATCAGGTCGATCAGGTTTCTGGCAAGTGGCTTGGGGTTTTGGGTCAGTTCAGCCATCGTTTGCGGCCTTTCCGATTTCGTCTGCGCAGCATTCACTTAGGATGAACTGCGCCAGGTTTCTCAATTCGTCAAAGCACGCGCGGTTGATCGTGCTACGCCCGATCTTCTCTTGCTCAACTACTCCGCCAGCAGCCAGAAACCGCAGATGATGCGCCAGAGTCGAGGGCGCGATTCCTGTCCTCGTTTGAATTTCTCCAACGGTCAGGCCTGCTTCCCCAGCACGAACCAAGGTCTTAAGAACCTTCAATCGGGCTTCCGAGCCCATGGCAGAGAAACCTGCGGCAGCTTCTTCCCACATCCTTTATCTCCATTAAACTAGATTTCTGGTTATTTAGTTTAATTCGTATCCTGCGTCAACCACACGTGTGCGTAAAACTCCCAACATGGTTCGCAGGGCCATAAGTCCAGATTGCCACCGCCTTAGGTCCAACCTATAACGATGCAATGGGTATTTCGGTCGACACATTCTTTTTGGAACGCAATGGGCAAGGCACCTTACAGGCGCAGCTGCAACAGCTGATTGCCGAAGGCATTCTGTCAGGACGCTTCCACGTCGGGGAAAAGCTGCCCTCGTCCCGTAAACTTGCTGCCCATTTGGGTGTCAGCCGGATTACGGTCACGCTTGCCTATACTGAACTGCTGGCCAATGATTACCTGACCGCCAAAGGCCGGTCGGGATACTATGTTTCAGAAAATGCGCCAGTGCCGCCGACCTACACGCCAGTGCGGCGCGACACCGAAGTGGTTGACTGGGATCAGGCGTTTGCCCGCCGTTTCTCGGGCGGTGATGTGCTGACAAAACCCAGCAACTGGCGTGACTACCGCTATCCCTTCATTTATGGCCAAGTCGACAGAAAGCTGTTCGATCATGCAAACTGGCGTCTCTGCGCAGTTCGGGCGTTGGGACATAAGGACTTTGATTCTCTGACCGGGGACTATGTCGATCAAGATGACCCGCTGCTGCTTGAATTCATCGCCCGGCATACTCTTCCCCGCCGTGGAATTGTAGCCCGGCCCGAAGAAATCTTGATCACCCTGGGCGCTCAGAACGCCCTTTGGCTGGCGTCTCGCATATTGCTGAACCGGAACCGTAGGGCAGCGATCGAGGACCCCTGCTATTACGCCCTGCGCGATCTTCTGATTCACTCGGAATGCAAGCTGTCTTATCTGAAGGTCGACCGGGACGGGTTGCCCCCGGAAACAATCCCTGACGATACCGACGTCATATTCACCACCCCCAGCCACCAGAGCCCGACAACCGCGACCATGCCGGTGGACCGCCGACATGCACTGCTGCGTCGTGCCCGCGAATTGGATGCCATGATCGTCGAGGATGACTATGAATTTGAAATGTCATTTCTCGGAGCCCCGTCACCGGCGCTCAGGTCAATGGATCGCGATGGGCGGGTGATCTACGTGGGCAGCTTTTCCAAGTCGCTGTTTCCGGGGCTTCGATTGGGCTACATGGTCGGGTCCGAACCCTTTATCCGTGAAGCGCGCGCCCTGCGATCTCTGGTCTTGCGTCACCCTCCTGGCCACATGCAGCGAACCGCAGCCTACTTCCTATCGCTCGGCCACTATGATGCTCAGATCCGGCGCATGTCTAAAACGCTGCAACGCCGTCGCGAAGCGATTGAGGAGGCGATTGGACAATATGGTCTGACTGTTGCTGGGCGCGGGATGCTGGGCGGATCATCGATCTGGATGCAAGCGCCGCTGCATGTAGACACCAGCAAACTGGCCCGAGACCTGCAGCGCCAAAGCGTCCATATCGAACCGGGTGAGGCATTTTTTTCAAGCCAGAACAGGCCAAAGAACTTTTATCGGCTGGGCTACTCTTCAATCTCGTCGGATCGTATCGAACCGGGAATCCAACAGATTGCTGAAGCGATCCGGCGTTCTTAAGCACTCTGGACTTAAACCGCTACCGGTTCTGGCCCTAACGCCACAGACACCCGTACGCCAAAACCGATCAGAAAACTGGGTGCAAAACCCCCGTTCCATCCTTCTATGATCGGAGATTACGCAGATGAAGATGACCACTGAAGAAGCCTTTGTAAAAACCCTGCAGATGCATGGCATCGAACATGCGTTCGGTATCATCGGCTCGGCCATGATGCCGATCTCCGACATCTTTGGCAAAGCAGGCATCACTTTCTGGGATTGTGCCCACGAAGGGTCCGGCGGCATGATGGCTGACGGCTACACCCGCGCAACCGGCAAGATGTCGATGATGATCGCCCAGAACGGCCCCGGCATCACCAATTTTGTGACCGCCGTCAAAACTGCCTATTGGAACCACACTCCGCTGCTGCTGGTCACTCCGCAGGCCGCAAACAAGACCATGGGTCAAGGTGGATTCCAGGAAATGGAGCAGATGCGCATGTTCGCAGACTGCGTTTGCTACCAGGAAGAGGTGCGTGACCCCAGCCGTATGGCCGAGGTTCTGAGCCGCGTAATCATGAACGCCAAGCGCGCTTCGGCACCTGCGCAGATCAACGTTCCGCGCGACTTCTTCACTCAGGTGATCGACATCGAGCTGCCTGCTGTTGTTGAGTTTGAACTGCCTTCGGGTGGTGCATCGGCCGTATCCGAAGCTGCCGCTCTGCTGTCGAACGCAAAGAACCCCGTTATCCTGAACGGTGCAGGCACCGTTCTGTCGAAAGGCGGCATCGAAGCGTCGAAAGCACTGGCCGAGCGTCTGGACGCTCCGGTTTGCGTTGGCTACCAGCACAATGACGCTTTCCCCGGCTCGCACCCACTGTTCGCTGGCCCGCTGGGCTATAACGGCTCAAAAGCCGGTATGCAGCTGATCAAGGAAGCAGACGTTGTTCTGTGCCTCGGTACACGCCTGAACCCGTTCTCGACCCTTCCAGGCTACGGCATGGAGTACTGGCCTGCAGATGCAAAGATCATTCAGGTCGACATCAACCCCGACCGCATCGGCCTGACCAAGAAGGTTTCGGTTGGTATCGTGGGCGATGCGGCGAGCGTTGCCACCAGCATCCTGAACCAACTGTCCGACACAGCCGGTGACGAAGGCCGCGACGCGCGCAAGGCTAAGATCGCCGAAACCAAATCGCGTTGGGCGCAAGAGTTGACCTCGATGGACCACGAGCAGGACGATCCGGGCACCACGTGGAACGAACGCGCGCGCGCGGCCAAGCCGGACTGGCTGAGCCCGCGCAAAGCATGGCGCGCGATCCAGTCCGCGCTGCCGAAAGAGGCGATCATCTCGTCCGACATCGGCAACAACTGCGCCATCGGCAACGCCTATCCTTCGTTTGAAGAAGGCCGCAAGTATCTGGCCCCCGGCCTGTTCGGCCCCTGTGGCTATGGTCTGCCTTCGGTCATTGGCGCGAAGATCGGCTGCCCGGATGTACCAGTTGTCGGCTTCTCTGGCGACGGTGCCTTTGGCATTGCAGTCACTGAACTGACCGCCATCGGCCGCGAAGAATGGCCCGCCATCACTCAGGTTGTGTTCCGCAACTACCAGTGGGGTGCGGAAAAGCGCAACTCGACCCTGTGGTTCGATGATAACTTCGTCGGCACCGAGTTGGACACCAAAGTGTCCTATGCCGGCATCGCCAACGCCTGTGGCCTGAAAGGCGTCATCGCGCGCACTCAGGATGAACTGACAGCGGCGTTGAGCCAGGCGATCGAGGACCAGAAGAACGGCATCACCACCCTGATCGAAGCAATGATCAACCAGGAACTGGGTGAACCCTTCCGTCGCGACGCGATGAAGAAGCCGGTTGAGGTTGCAGGTATCGACGCAAGCGACATGCGTCTGCAGCAGGTTTGATTGCTGTCAAAAACATAAGTCGGACCGTGTTCAACCGGTCCGCTTAAAGAAAAGCAGAGGAAGGGGGTGCCTGCACTCTCTTCCTCTATATGGTTGAGCCCGGTGTGCTTACGCTCCAGTGTGTTCAACACGTACAGGTACCAAGGCGATCCGCCACAGGGAGAGACAGCGTGAATCAACAACCGAACCTCAACCTATCCCCACCCGTGTCAGACGAGATCCGCCGGACTACATGCTACATGTGTGCCTGCCGCTGCGGTATCAACGTGCACATGAAGGATGGGAAGGTCGCCTATATCGAAGGCAATCGGGATCATCCGGTAAACAAGGGCGTTCTCTGCGCCAAAGGCAGCGCGGGGATTATGCAGGTGAACGCCCCGTCGCGCCTACGCGCACCGCTCAAACGCGTCGGCCCGCGTGGGTCTGGCGAGTTCGAAGAGATCAGTTGGGACGAGGCGCTCGAGATCGCTGTCGGTTGGCTAAAACCGATCCGCGAAGACAACCCCGAGAAACTGGCCTTTTTCACCGGCCGTGATCAGAGCCAGAGCTTCACCAGTTTCTGGGCACAGAATTTCGGCACCTGTAACTATGCAGCCCATGGCGGGTTCTGTTCGGTCAACATGGCAGCCGGTGGCATCTACACGATGGGCGGTGCATTCTGGGAATTCGGTCAGCCCGACTGGGATCACACCAAGCTGTTCATGCTGTTCGGCGTTGCAGAAGACCACGACAGCAACCCGATTAAAATGGGCATCGGCAAGATCAAGGCGCGCGGTGCCCGGGTGATTGGGGTAAATCCGATCCGCTCGGGCTATAACGCCGTGGCAGATGATTGGGTCGGCATCACCCCCGGTACCGATGGCCTGTTCATCTTGTCGATGATCCATGTGCTGATGAAGGCAGGCAAAATCGATCTGGATTACCTAAGTCGCTACACCAACGCGCCGGTCCTGATCAACGCATCCGACGGTCCGGAAAAGGGTCTGTTCCTGAAAGACGATGACGGCAAGCCATTGGTCATCGACCGCAATACCGGCAAGCTGACTGCTTTCGACACCCCCGGCGTCCGCCCTGACCTATCAGCGACCTACGAAAAGGACGGTGTCACTCACCGCCCCGTCTTCCACCACATGGCAGAACGGTATCTGGCGGATGAATACGCCCCCGAGGCAATCGCAGATAAATGCGGCGTACCGGCGACCCGCATTCGCGCGATTGCTGGCGAGCTGGCCCGTGTGGCCTTTGATGAAGCGTTCGAACTGGACCATGAATGGACCGATTTCCGGGGCGAGAAACACTCGAAGATGATTGGTCGCCCCGTCGCGATGCACTCGATGCGTGGTGTCTCAGCCCATGCCAATGGTTTCCAGACCTGCCGCGCCCTACATGTATTACAGATCCTGCTTGGAACGGTCGAAGTCCCCGGCGGCTTCCGCTTCAAGCCGCCCTACCCCAAGCCAGTTGAGGCGCATCCGACTCCGCATTGTAAGGTGACGCCGAATACGCCGCTGGACGGGCCGCATCTGGGGTTTGTTCGCGGCCCCGAGCATCTGGCGCTGAAAGAAGACGGCAGCCCGGCGCGGATCGACAAAGCGTTTACATGGGAAAACCCGATGTCCAGCCACGGGCTGATGCACATGGTGATCTCGAATGCCCATGCAGGCGATCCCTACAAGATCGATACGTTGTTCATGTACATGGCAAACATGTCCTGGAATTCGACCATGAACACCAAGGGTGTCATGGACATGCTGACGGACAAGGATGAGAACGGCGACTACGTGATCCCGCATATCATCTATTCCGATGCTTATTCCTCGGAAATGGTGGCCTATGCCGACCTTATCCTGCCCGATACAACCTATCTGGAACGACACGACTGTATCTCGCTACTGGACCGCCCGATCTGCGAGGCCGAGGCAGCGGCAGACGCGATCCGCTGGCCGGTGATTGAACCCGACCGCGACGTACGCGGCTTCCAGTCGGTTCTGATCGATCTGGCCAACCGCATGGGCCTGCCCGGCTTTACCAACGATGATGGCAGCGCCAAGTGGACGGATTACGCCGACTATATCGTCAACCACGAACGCAAGCCGGGCATTGGACCGCTTGCCGGTTTCCGGGGCGAAAACGGCGACAAGGAAGGTCGTGGCGAGGTTAACCCCGACCAATTGAACCAATACATCGAGAATGGTGGCTTCTATGTCGCGCATATTCCCGAAGGTGCGGATTACTACAAACCTTGGAACACTGCCTATCAAGACTGGGCTGTGGGCATGGGTATCTATGACAGCCCACAGCCCTATCTATTCCAGCTCTATTCCGAACCGATGCGTAAATTCCAACTGGCCGCCGAAGGCTACGGGGAACGCCAGCCCCCAGATCACCTGCGCGCGCAGATCCAAGATACAATGGACCCCCTGCCCATTTGGTACGAAACCGATCAGACCGGCAATGAAGGCTTCACCGTCAACGCTCTGACCCAGCGGCCAATGGCGATGTATCATAGTTGGGGCACACAAAACGCCTGGTTGCGTCAGCTGCATGGGCGCAACCCGCTATACGTCCCGACCAAGCTGATGCGTGAACACGGGCTGCAAGACGGCGATTGGGCCAAAGTCAGCTCTCCACATGGCGAGATCACGGTACCCGTCATGGAGATGGCTGCGCTGAACAACAATACCGTGTGGACTTGGAATGCCATCGGAAAGCGCAAAGGGGCCTGGGCCTTGCAGAAAGACGCCCCCGAGGCCACCAAGGGTTTCCTGCTCAACCACCTGATCCACGAGCTGCTGCCCCCCAAGGGTGACGGCCTGCGCTGGGCAAACTCTGATCCGATCACCGGTCAGGCCGCCTGGTTCGATCTGAAGGTAAAAATCGAAAAGGCCGCCGCTCCAAGCGATGCTGAAAGCCAGCCAGAATTCGCTCCAATCAAATCGCCGGTCGGGCAAGGGCCAAAGGATTTGGCCTGGAAGGTGGGCAAATGACCCGATCCGTTCTTCATCTGGCTATAAATATCTCGGGTTCTGGGGCAGAGCCCCAGCCCGCCCTGACCACAATCGCAGAGGCAAGGCAGTCATGACCCAGCTCCCCCAATCAACCGAACGCAAGATGGGTCTGGTCATTGATCTGGACACCTGCGTTGGCTGCCATGCCTGCGTCATTTCATGCAAAGGCTGGAACACCGAAAACTACGGCGCGCCACTGTCGGATCAGGATGCTTATGGTGCTGACCCTTCAGGCACCTTCTTGAACCGGGTGCACTCTTACGAGGTGCAACCCGCCGAAGGGCATGCCCAATTGATCCACTTCCCAAAATCCTGCCTGCATTGTGAAGACGCACCCTGCGTGACCGTCTGCCCCACCGGTGCCAGCTACAAGCGGGTTGAGGACGGAATCGTTCTGGTCAACGAAAATGACTGCATCGGCTGCGGCCTGTGCGCGTGGTCCTGCCCCTATGGCGCACGCGAACTGGATCAGGCCGAAGGCGTTATGAAGAAATGCACGCTTTGCGTCGATCGGATTTACAACGAGAACCTACCCGAGGTGGATCGTGTGCCCTCTTGTGTGCGCACCTGCCCGGCAGGTGCCCGACACTTTGGCGATCTCGGCGACCCTGGCAGTGATGTCAGCAAGCTGGTCGTCGAACGTGGCGGCATGGACCTGATGCCTGAACAGGGCACCAAACCCGTCAACAAATACCTGCCGCCCCGACCCAAGGACAAAATTGAGGAGCAGATTGACATCCTAGCCCCTCTGCTGGCCCCGGTCGCCGAAGAGCCCAAGGGTTTCCTCGGCTGGCTCGACAAGACCCTGGAGAAGCTCTGATGCACCCGGCACCTTCCGTTATCATCTTTACCACCCTGTCCGGTCTCGGATTTGGACTCTTGTTCTTCCTGGGGCTCGGCATACCTGACGTCTCGGGCTGGGTCGCGTTTGTGTTTTTCGCAATTGCCTATGGCTTGTCCGTCGGCGGTTTGCTCGCGTCGACATTCCACCTCGGCCACCCAGAGCGCGCTTGGAAAGCCTTCACCCAATGGCGCTCAAGCTGGCTCAGCCGCGAAGGCTGGTGCGCGGTCATCGCGCTGCTCGTCATGGGGCTCTATGCAATTGGTGCGGTCTTTCTAGGCCAACGCTGGGGTGTGCTGGGCTGGATCGGGGCGGCATTCTCGCTGGCCACGGTCTTCACCACATCGATGATCTACACGCAGCTTAAGACCATCCCACGCTGGAACATGAACCTGACACCAGCC
The DNA here is from genome assembly GCF_056537605.1 of Ruegeria sp. C5. Taxonomy (NCBI): domain Bacteria; kingdom Pseudomonadati; phylum Pseudomonadota; class Alphaproteobacteria; order Rhodobacterales; family Roseobacteraceae; genus Ruegeria; species Ruegeria sp. C5. The sequence goes on from NZ_JBQFRX010000002.1 coordinate 13,353, forward strand.
ATGTTCTTGTCGTTCAGCCTTGCAGGCGGGGCGTTGTTGGCCGGAGCAGAAGCGCTTGCCCCTTGGTTGCTGGCCATTGCCGGCGCTGTACAGCTTGCCTATTGGGCCAAGGGCGACGGTGCGTTGTCCCGATCGGGAACCACGCTGGCAACCGCGACAGGGCTTGGTGAGCGAGGCGCTGTCCGCGCATTCGAACCACCTCATACAGGTACAAACTATCTGCTGCGTGAGTTTGTGCATGTGGTCGGTCGGAAGCATGCGCAGAAACTACGGATGATATCTTTTGGTCTGGCTTTTGTGCTGCCTTTACTGCTGCTTCTGATCCCCTTTGGCGGCGTTCTGATCAAGCATGTCTTTGCGCTTGTGGCGGTGTTGTCGCATGTCACCGGCGTTGCTGTTTCACGCTGGTTGTTCTTCGCGCAAGCAGAGCATGTGGTTGGGTTGTACTACGGCAAGCGTTGATGGGGGCTCTGCCCCCGTCGCGGTAAGCCGCGCCTCCCCCGAGGTATTTCTAGCCAGATGAAATTTGGATCCCGAATTAAAAAAGGGCGGCGCTCGATCTTCGAGGCCGCCCTTACGAGTCCGTATATTGATTTCAGATTAATCCAGCATGCGCCATTGCTGCTTCGATAGCGGCTTTGGTGCTGTCTTCCAGCTCGGTCAGAGGCGAGCGCACTTCGGTGCTACACAGGCCAAGTTTGCTGAGCGCGTATTTTGCGCCGACCAGACCGGGCTCGATGAAGATCGCTTCGTGCAGGGGCATCAGGCGGTCCTGATACTCCAGCGCCATTTCGTAGTCGCCATTCAGCGTTGCCTGCTGGAATTCAGCACAGAGCTTCGGAGCCACGTTTGCGGTGACCGAGATGCAGCCCACTCCGCCATGAGCGTTGAAGCCCAGTGCAGTCGCGTCTTCCCCGGATAGCTGGCAGAAATCCGCACCACAGCTTGCACGCTGCTGGCTGACGCGCGCCAGATCTCCGGTCGCGTCCTTGACCCCGATGATGCGCGGCAGTTTCGCCAACTCACCCATCGTTGCAGGAGTCATGTCGATGACCGAACGACCCGGGATGTTGTAGATGATGATCGGGATATCGGCACTGTCATGCAGAGTTTGGAAATGCGCCAGCAGCCCTTTCTGGGTCGGCTTGTTGTAATAGGGGGTTACGACCAGCGCCGCATCCGCACCGATTTTTTGCGCAAACTGAACAAACCGAATGGCCTCGACAGTATTGTTGGAGCCCGCGCCTGCGATTACAGGCACGCGACCTGCTGCAGCCTTCACCACTTCGGCGATAACCGTTTCATGTTCTTCATGGCTGAGAGTCGGGCTTTCGCCGGTCGTACCAACCGGAACCAGACCGGTCGAACCTTGCTGTAATTGCCATTCCACCAAGTGTTTGAGCGTTTCCAGGTCCAACGCGCCGTTGCTGAACGGGGTGACCAGGGCTGGCATTGAGCCTTTAAACATGGAACGCTCCTTAGGTGTTTTTTGCGCACCGGTCTGTCACGATTAAGGGTTTGTGAGTTGATCCCGGCGGTGCAAGGTTTATCCTGCATGGCTGTATCCTTGGTTTGTTGGGGAATGCAAGGGATGAGACGTATTCTGTCGCTTGGAATAGCGATGATTCTGGCGCTGATGCTACAGCCGCATGCCACTCGTGCGGATGCGACGCAGGATTTGCGCGCGGGGCTCTATGAGATGCGCAAGGGCGATTGGAATGCCGCGCTGCGCGTGGCAGGCCAGCGTGGATCGGTGGCGCGGGACATTATTGTCTGGCATTGGCTACGCGAAGGTTTTGGCAGCTCGGGCGATGTACTGGTGTTTCTTGAGCGGCGCCCGGATTGGCCCGGTTTGGCCTGGCTGCGCCGTAAAAGCGAGCCATCATTCACCGGGGCCGATCCGAATCGAGTTCTGAAATTCTACGAAGGGTTGCCTCCGCAAACAGCAGAAGGTGCTTTGAATTATGCCGTGGCCTTGAAAAGCCAAGGCCGCAATGGTGAAGCAGAAGCCGACGTCGTAACCGCGTGGCGAACTATGCCGATGGGGTCGGGCCTACAAAAGGATTATCTTGAGAACTTCGGGAAGCTTCTGAGACCACATCACGAGGCCAGGTTGGATCGGATGTTGTGGGATGGGCATCTTGTCAGCGCCGGGCGGATGCTGCCCCTGGTCAACTCTGATCAGCGCAAACTGGCCGAGGCGCGCATTGCCCTGCAAAAGCGCGAAAACGGAGTGGACGGCAAAGTCGCCGCAGTGCCGGAATCACTGGCCAAAGACCCTGGCCTGGCATTTGATCGTTTCGTGTGGCGGGATCGCAAAGAACTGGACGACAGCGCCATTGATCTGATGTTGGCACGCTCGACCGGACCAAAATCGCTGGGTGAACCCGACAAATGGGCGGAAGGGCGACGCAGACTGGCACGTCTTGAGATGCGCACGGGAGATGCCGAACGCGCCTATGCGATTGCCGCCAATCACCACATGACCCCCGAAATGGGCTATGGCTATGCTGATTTGGAGTGGCTCTCGGGATTTCTGGCGCTGCGCAAGCTGAATGATCCGGCCACGGCGGTGCGGCATTTCCAGAATTTCTCGGAGGCGGTGCAATCGCCGATTTCGAAGGGTCGCGGTGGATATTGGCTGGGCCGCGCCTATGCGGCGCAGGGGGATGCTGACAAGGCGCACGAGGCTTATGCCGAAGGCGCGAACTATCAGACCTCGTTCTACGGGTTGCTGGCGGCGGAACAAATCGGCCGTCCGTTTGACAGCGAATTGGCCAACCCACGCCGCGCGCCGCATTGGAAACAAGCCGCATTCGCTGACTCAAGCGTGTTGGAGGCTGGATTGCTGTTGCAGCGCGCAGGAGAGGGAAACCTTTCAGAACGGTTTCTGACCCATTTGGTGGAAGGTCTCGATCAAACCCAGGCCGCTCAGCTGGGTGACCTGGTGATCGAACTGAACGAACCGCATCTGGCCGTCATGATCGCCAAGCGCGCGGCAACAACCGGTGTTGTTTTGCCTGCCGCTTATTACCCAGTGCACCCGGTCGCAGATATGGGACTTCCCATGGCGAAGGAAATGACGCTGGCAATTGCCCGACGCGAAAGTGAGTTCGATCCGGTAGTCATCAGTGGCGCAGGCGCGCGCGGTTTGATGCAGGTCATGCCCGCTACCGCCAAACTTGTGGCTCAGGATTTGGGTATTCTGGGTGGCCATAAAACCGCGCGCCTAACCTCGGACTGGCAATATAACGCAAAGCTGGGGGCGAATTATCTTGCAACGCTTGCAGAGGACTTCAACGGCAATGTCGTGATGATGGCCGCTGGATATAACGCGGGGCCAAGACGGCCGATTTCGTGGATGGAACGCTATGGCGACCCGCGCCGGGGCCAGGTGGATGTGATCGACTGGATTGAGACCATTCCTTTCAAGGAGACGCGCAACTATGTCATGCGTGTCGCCGAAAGCCTGCCGGTCTATCGCGCTCGGCTTGGGCAGCCAGCTTTACCAGTGCCATTCTCAAAGGAACTAACCGGTTCGACCCTTTCGTCGTTCGCGCCATAAGGTGAACAGGCCCGCCGCGATCACCAAAGCTGCGCCCAGAACAACCTCGGGGCGCAGGGTCTCGTGGAAGATCGTGATGCCCAGAATTGCGCTCCACATCAGATGGAAATAGGCAAAGGGTTGCACGGCGCTGGCCTCGGCCATTTCGTAGCACTTAATCAATAGCCAGTGTCCCAGAGCGCCTGCGATGCAAAGCAACCCCATCCAAAACCAATCGCTGCTGGCCATGGGTTCCCAAAACCAGACACCAACAGCAGTCATTGCGACTGCACCAGCCACCCCAGTCCAGAAAAAACTGGTCGCAGTACTGTCCCGCCGAGCCGCATACCGTGTCAGCAGGCCATAAATCGCGAACATAAACGCCGAGATCAGCGGGATCACAGCCCAAGGGTTGAACACACCGGCACCGGGCTGCAGGATGATCAACACCCCGATGCAGCCGACCCCGATGGCGGCCCAGCGACGCCAGCCGACTTTCTCACCCAGAACCGGGCCGCTGAGGGCAGCGATCAGCAGCGGATAGCTGATGAAAACGGCCTGGCTTTCAATCAAGCCCAGAATGGTAAAGCTGAAAACGGCGACACAAATTTCTGCGGCCAGTAACACACCCCGGAATATCTGGAGTCCCAACTGGCTGGTTTGCGCCGCCGCCCGCAAACCTCTGCTAGATCTCGTAGCCAGAGCAATCACGAATGCGGCAAAGAACCAGTACCGGATCATCACCACCATATACGTATTGTAGGTACCGGCCAGATGGCGCGAAATCCCATCCTGAAAAGCAAACACGATCGTCGCGCTGACCATAAGCGCTATACCGGCGTTGACGTTGTTCTTCTGGCTCATTGCTTCACCGCCCGGGTCATGTGCCGTTTACGGCCAAAGCCGGGGCTGCGGGTAACATCAAAACCTGCATCGGATAGACCCCGACGCACGAAACCCGCGGCAGTATAGGTTGCCGCTGTACCGCCTTGGATCGTGTGCTCCGCCACCTGCTGCATCAGGTCAGCCTCCCACAGCTCGGGGTTTTTTGCGGGTGAGAAGCCATCCAGAAACCACGCATCTGCCTCACCTGCCCATGTGGGCAAGGTCTGGCGCGCGTCTCCGACGTTGACCTCAAGATGCAACGTGTCCAGCACGCATTTCTGCCCATTCCATGTTTTCAGAAAGCGATCGGCCCACGGTGTCATCTCGGGGAAGGCGGCTAAAGCACGCGCCATATCGTCAGGCGCCATCGGAAAGGCCTCGAAGCTGGTGAACCGTAAAGGTGTAGTCTGCCCTGCTGCTTCCCACGCCGACCACGCGGTCAACAGATTCAGGCCGGTGCCAAAGCCTAGTTCAGCGATGTGAAACCCCGGTACAAAGCGCGTTGGCAGATCGTTGCCTGCCAGAAACACATGACGCGTTTCCTCTAACCCGTTCTGCAACGAGTAATAGGGGTCATCGAACCGATTCGAGACCGGGATCTGGTCTTCCGTCCAAGTAAGTTCGGCACGCTGGTCTGCCATCGGGGAATCCTGTAGCTAAGCGGCGCGACACTGAACAACGAAAAGGGGATTGGCAATGGTCGATGTGACGGTGCGGGGCGCAGGAATATTTGGCCTCTCCATCGCCTGGACCTGCGCACGGCGCGGCGCGAAGGTTCAGATCGTCGACCCATTTGGTCCGGGCGCGGGGTCCAGTGGAGGGCTTGTTGGCGCGCTGGCCCCACATGTGCCCGAAAACTGGAACACCAAAAAGGCGTTCCAGTTTGAAAGTTTAATCATGGCTGAACCGTTCTGGAAACAGGTCGAGGCCACCGGTGGTGTGTCGCCCGGCTACGCACGTCTTGGGCGTCTGCAACCCATACCAGACGCACGCGGTTTGGAGTTGGCCCAAGCGCGTGAACAAACAGCTGCAACACTCTGGCAGGGTCAGGCTGATTGGCGCGTCCGGTTGGTGGATCAGATTGGTGCCTGGTGCCCACCCAGCCCGACGGGATATGTCGTCCACGATACGCTAAGCGCGCGCATGCACCCAAGGCGTGCCTGCGCGGCGCTGGTGGCCGCGCTTGCCGTAATGGGAGTAGAAGTTACCGCCGAAGCGCCCGACAAGGGACAAGTCGTACACGCCACTGGACTTGCGGGTCTGCAAGAGCTCAGCAAGGCGTTTGGCAAAACAATCGGTAACGGCGTGAAAGGACAGGCGGCGTTGCTGCGATTTGATGCGGGCGACGTACCACAGTTGTTTGCCGATGCTGTTCACATCGTGCCTCATGCCGATGGTACGCTGGCCATTGGCTCGACATCAGAACGCGAATACGACGATCCGACCAGCACAGATGCCGCTCTGGACGATGTACTGGACCGCGCCATGCGTGCCGTGCCGGTCCTGCACGGGGCGGAAGTGATCGAACGCTGGGCCGGTGTCCGCCCCCGCAGCAAAAGCCGCGCGCCGATGCTGGGCGCGCATCCCCTGCGCAAAGGGCAGTTTATCGCCAATGGGGGATTCAAGATCGGTTTTGGTATGGCACCGAAGGTGGCCGAGGTCATGGCCGAGTTGATGCTGGAAGGGCGCGATAGAATCCCGCAGGATTTTCTGCCCGAAGCTTCACTCTGATTGCGGTATTGCCTTGGCTGACATGCATTGTCGGCCTCCGGGTCCACGCACCCAAAACTCCTGACCGTCCCTACACAGGGTCGCCGTTTCGAAATTCATCAGCGGCGACGATGCGCGAAACGTAAACTCCGCCAGAGGCCCCATCAGATCAGTAGCGAACAACATGAGGGATTGGGCCAGCAGAGGCCCGTGGACAACCAGCCCGGCATAGCCTTCCACGTCGCGCGCATACTCAAGATCGTAATGGATCCGGTGTCCGTTGAACGTTAGCGCCGAATAGCGGAACAGCAGGGTTGTATCAAATTCAACAATGCGGTGATCCAACTCATCCGTTCGGGCCATCGGAACTTGTGGAGCCGGTGCGTTTGATGAGGGATCTTCTCGATAAACCAGATCCTGCCATTCGGTCACGCTCAGCGCGCCCTTTTGCCAAATCTCGTGACGCAGGGTGACAAATGCCAACGGTCCGCTACGTCCTGTCTTTGCCACGGCGCTTTCTCTGACCGTCCGACGCTCGGCTGCGACCCCTGCCACAAAGGGCTGATGAAACTGCAGTCGCCCACCTGCCCACATGCGCCTTGGTAGTCCCATATCGGGGATCAGACCTTGGCCTACCCGCGGATGTCCATCACGCCCAAGATCGCTCGGCACATGCGGCGACCAGAAATAGAGCTGATGAAAGAAGGGAGGGAGTACTGAGCCTGCCTCAATCGTCGGTTCCTGCCCCAATGCTACCTGCAGTGCAGCCGCTCGGGCAGGATCTACGACATCGGCCTGAGTCTCTATCTGGTCTTGATCCTTCATCCGCATAACCTAGAAGTTGCGGTACAGACCGGCAAGCAAAGAGGATTAAAACCCGGCCTCTGCCCGCAGCTTCTGCATCAGGTTATGCAGCGTATGCTCGTAGCGGTCGTTAGACAGCCGCCCGTCTGCATCAAATTCATTCGAGCTGTCCGCCAAGTGAAGCTCGGGACCTTGCAGAATGCGTGGCTGAAAGGGAACCATGAAGGACCGCAAGATCATTTGCGCCCGTTCACCCCCGGCCCGGCCCGCAGCGGCGGACATGACGGCGAGCGGTTTATCCATCCAAGGCTTGCCCTTCGTCCGGCTGACCCAGTCCAGCGCGTTTTTTAGAACACCCGAAGGCCCTTTGTTGTATTCCGGGGTTGATATGATCACCGCGTGGGCCTGGGCAATCTGATCGGCCAAAACCTGCACGGCTTCAGGTATGCCTTCGCCAACTTCGAGATCGCCGTCATAAAGCGGCAGATTGAGATCAGCCTCAATGAACGTGCCGGGTTCGAACAGGCGTGCAGCTTCGCGCAGCAATTTACGGTTGGTCGCATCCTGCCGTAGCGAGCCGGAAAGGCCAAGAAGGATCGGTTGGGACATGGGGAAACTCCGCTTTGGTGTTTCCCCTTAGTTATCCCGAGACACCATCGAACCAAAGGCCCGATGACGCGCAGTCATTGTGCGCGAGACGCGTGATCAGGTGTTGTCGCTGGGAACTACCACAATCTCGACCCGCCGGTTCTGGGCTTTCCCCTCGGGTGTCAGGTTCGATGCGATCGGGTTGTTTTCACCTTGCCCGACAGTAGTGATACGGGCGTAGCTGACACCATTGGCCTGCAGAATATCAGCCACCGCATTGGCGCGGCGTTCAGACAGTCCGAGGTTGTAGGACGCCTCTCCGTCACTGTCAGTATGACCGATAATCTGGACATTCGAATTCGGGTAGTTAACCAAATTCTGCCCCACCTTCACCAAATCGGCACGCAAGGCCGGGCGCACGGTGGAACTGTCGGTGTCGAAGGTGATGTCATTCGGAACCGTGACGATTAAGCGATCCCCCGCGTTGACGATCGTTATGCCGTCATTCGCCAGCTGTTGCCGCAACTCAGCCGCCTGCCGATCAAGCTGATTGCCGATCACGCCACCACCTGCGGCACCGATGGCCCCACCGGCCAATGCACCCAGCAGCGGGTCGGAATCATTGGCAATCGCACCCACGCCCGCGCCAATCAGACCACCCAGCAACGCGCCTTGTTTGGCATTCTGATTGGGATCGTTTTGCACGCTGAGAGTGCCCGGGTCGGTACACGCCCCCAAAAACAGGGCTGAACACAGTCCAACCGTCAGTACACATTTGGAAATCGTCATTGCATCACCTTCTGCTCACGTACCCGTTCACCGGGTTTGTTTCGTTACGCTTAGTATAACACAGTGAGAACAATGGGCCTCAAGCAACAATTGAGTGAAATAGGCGAATACCCGCCATTCAGGCCACCCCTGCGGAGTTATCCCAGGTGTTCTGCTCTTGCCAGATTGCACGCAGTAGTTCCCCTTGCCCGCAGAAATGATCCTCGGTCAGTTCGCATGCCCAGATCCGATCTGTGCGGAAATGGCGAAACCCGTTTCGCAGCTCACACCACGCGGCCAGCATAGTGCATTCTATGTGGTAGATCAGGGCGACGGGCCGCACCGTGCGTTCGGTACGTTCGCCTTCTGAATTCACGTAGGTGATGCGTATTTTGCGTTCAGCCCGGATCGCTTCGCGGTAGTTTACGACCGGCACACAGCCCTTTTCCGGATCATCCATCGGCGCGCCCCAAGGCGCAACCTGAAGCCAGTTAGCTGGCGCGCGCAGGGCTTCGATCTTACGACACACCCGGTCAGCGGCCTGTTGCAGGGTACTGTCACCAGTGCGGGCCAGCATCGACAGGCCCACCCACAGGGCCTCAACCTCTTCCGCATCGAAATTCAATGGCGGCAGGTCATAGCCGCGCCTCATCAGATAGCCAACACCCGCTTCGCCTTCGATTGGCGTACGCTGGGCCTGCAACGCGGCAATATCGCGGTAGACGGTGCGCACCGAAACCTCGAGCTTGGCGGCCAACGCATCGGCCGTCACGGGCGCTTCAGCAGCACGCAAGATCTGAATGATTTCGAACAGACGTGTCGATCGGCGCATCCGGGTCTCCTAAAGATCTGCTGACAACTTAGCACACCCCCCTGACAAGGTGGTGTCAGGAGTGTTGGGCGAAGATTGGGCAATTGCAATTCAGGAGAGTGACTATGCCCTACCTCGACAATCACGTCATGATGACCTTGAAACTGGATCGCTGGTCCCAAGGTCACGTTTTGCGCGGATTCGAAATCGAACGTGAAATTGCTGCCGCACGGGAACGCCAAGTTATACGCCCGGTCAAACGCACCCGGCGGTTTTCGCTGGGAAACCTGAAGATGCTTTGGACCAGTAACGCCTAGAATCAGAATTCGGCTGGCGCGCGAAATTTCATCGACACCCCGCCTTCGGGATTTTTGAGGCGCAGTTCTTCCGAATGAAGCATCAACCGCGGGAAGTCGCGCGCCGCGCCATCGGCATAAAACGGATCACCCAAGATAGGATGCCCCAGCGCCTGCATATGAACCCGCAACTGGTGCGATCGTCCGGTCTTGGGAGACAGGCGAACACGCGTTGTCTCGCCCTCGTATTTTACCACGCGCCAATCCGTAACAGCAGGCTTGCCGGTGTCGTGACAGACCATCTGACGGGGGCGATTGGGCCAATCGACGATCAGCGGCAGATCAACCGTTCCCGTTTTTGGTTCTACCCGCCCCCATACGCGCGCGACATAAGTTTTGCGGGTCTGGCGATTTTCGAACTGTAGCCCCAGATGCCGCTGGGCATGCGGCGTCTGTGCAAACACCATTACACCGGATGTATCCCGATCCAACCGATGCACCAGCAACGCTTGTGGAAACGCAACTTGCACGCGAGTTAGCAGACAATCAGCAAGATGCGCTCCCCGCCCCGGCACCGATAACAAACCCGCCGGCTTGTTCACCACGATCAATTGCGTGTCTTCAAACAGCACATCCAGAGGAGAGTTTGGGGGATCATAGGTTTCGCTCATGCGCGCTTGCCTATCTCAGGCGGCCCCCTCCCGCAACGTCGTCCTTGCGTGAGTGAAAAGGTTCAGCAACTCTTTGGTCAACAAGAGGGAAGACGGTATGCACCCGACGATCAAACGAATGCAAGAAGTAGTGGCCAAGGGCGATGAAGGCCTGATCCAAGAGTTGCTGGCCGAAGATGTTCGGTTTTCACCACCCACTTACTACAGCACCTGGACCGGGCGTGAACCTGTTGCAGCGGTTCTGGGTCATGTGGGTCAGGTGTTTTCCGAATTTCAGTATCGTCGGATCATGGGCGACGGCGACGATTGGGCATTGGAGTTTCAATGCAAAGTCGGTGCCTTGGACGCCGTGGGTGTAGACTTGATCACGCTGAACGCAGACGGGCTTATTCAGGAATTTGAGGTCGTCATGCGTCCTTACAAGACCGTCGGAGCCTTGCGCGAAGCCATGATGGCACGAGTCATGAAAGATGCGCGCTTTCTAAAGTTCAAAGATGCGCTGAGCTAACGGTTCCTTTGCCTGTTGCCGCCGATCAGATTCTCAGAATTCCGCTTTTGCCTATTCTGGCCATTCAGGGGTTCGCGGTAAGACGCAATGCGCAATTTCTGCCAGAACCGACTGGTCCCCGCCAAGGGTGTGCAGGGCGCGGGCCCAGACTGCGCTTGTTGATCACCGGGGACAGCTCGGCCGCTGGCGTTGGGGCGGGCACACAAGGCCAGGCGCTATCCGGGCAACTGGTCGGCCAATTGGCAAAGCGTTATACCGTGGAATGGCGGCTTGAGGCGGCCACCGGGCATACCACTCAAAACACAATTGAGCAGCTGCAAGGGCTTTTCGAACAGTTTGATGTGGCCATAACGGCGCTGGGTGTGAACGACGTGACCCGAGCGGTAAGCAGACAAAGCTTTGAGGACCGACAAACCCGGCTATTGGATCTTCTGACCGGGCCGATGAAGGCCAGGCGGGTGATCGTGTCTGCGGTTCCTCAGATGGCGCGTTTTCCCGCTCTGCCTCAGCCGCTCGCCTGGTTTTTGGGGCAGCAGGCTGCAAGGCTGGATCACGGCTTGCAGAAGGTGGCTGCAGCATATCCGCAAGTTTCACATCTGGCGCTGAACCTGCCCGATGACCCGGCGCTCGCCGCGCCGGACGGATATCATCCAAGCCCCAAGGCCTATGCAATCTGGGCGGAACAGCTTGCCCAGCTCATTCGCTAGGCCTGAGACCGTATTTGCCGGATCATCGGGATCGAATACACAATCAACCCGGCCCAGATCAGGGGGAACGCGATCAATCTTGCCTGATCAATACGCTCTCCGAACAACGTGATCGCGGTGATAAAAATCATCGTGGGCGCGATGTACTGCAGGATACCCATCGTCGACAGACGCACCAGTTTGGCCCCATTGGCATAAAGCAGCAACGGAATTGCAGTCACCAGCCCCGCGCCTGCAAGCAGCGCAGTGTCTGACACGGCTGCTCCAAAATGCCCGGCACCACTTGTTCCAAGCCAGGTGACGTAGGCCAGGGCGGGTACCAGTAGAATCAGGACTTCCAACAAAAACCCTTGGTTGGGCCCGATCGGGAGTGAGCGCTTGAAGAACGCATAAAACCCCCAGCTGAACATTAAGCCCAAAGCCGCCCAGGGTAAGCTTCCCGCCTGAAACACCAGTACCAACACCCCCAAAGCGGCCAACCCGACCGCAACCAACTGTGTTCGGTTCAGAGGTTCACGCAGCAATATCGCACCCAACGCAATGCTGAACAAAGGGTTGATGTAATAGCCCAAAGCCGCGTCCAGCGCATGCCCCGATGAAATCGCCCAGACATAAATCGCCCAGTTCACCGAGATCAGCGCCGCTGTAATTGCCGCCATACCCAACATTTTGGGATTGCGAAGTGCAGTTTTCAGATCGCCGGTCCGCCCGAGCGCTATCAGCAGCAGCCCGGCCACCGGCACCGACCAGATCACCCGATGCGCAACTACCTCGATCGGGCCGATATGCTCCATTGCTTTCATGTAAAGTGGCAGGAAGCCCCAAAGCACATAGGCCATCACAGCCAACGCCAGCCCTTTGGGCGTATCGGTATTGTTTGGTGGTACGCGGGTGTCTGCCACAGCGAGTCTCCGACTGATACCGTGTTTCTCTACGGCAAATCAGATGGGCTTGGGAACTATCAAAACTGTGAAGCAGGGCATCAAAGTTTCTGATAGGTCGCGCGTTCTGCAGCCAACCTATATGCGAAGCGCTGTCTCACGCTCATGGATATTGTTGGCCAGATGAGCAGGTGATCCCTTATTCATCTGGCCACAAATACTCTCGCGAGCGTCGCCCGGTACGGACGGTGGGGCAGAGCCTACCACTGTCGATGCTTTCTAGACTTTGACCCGCTCGGATTTCGCATCATACATCGGTTTCAACGACGCCTCTGCCTGGACTTTCACACCACAGACATCGATCTCATAGGTCGAGGCCAGCACGTCTGCAGGCTTTTCGCCCTCGCAGGGCACATAGCCCAGACCAATGGCACCACCCAGCGTGTGACCATAATTGCCCGAGCTAAGGTAACCTACATATTCACCATCGCGCACGATTGGTTCGTTGTGGAACAACAGTGGTTCGGGATCAGTCAGTCTAAACTGGACAAGCCGGTTCTTGGGCCCGCTTTCCTTTCGGGCCATCACCGCCTCGCGACCGATGAAATCGCTGCCTTTGTCCACTTTGACGGCAAATCCCAATCCCGCGTCGACCACGTGATCCTCGCAGGTGATGTCATGACCGAAATGGCGAAAACCCTTCTCGATCCGGCAACTGTCCATCATGTGCATGCCGCAGAGTTTCAGGCCCATATCTTGTCCGGCTTCGTGCAGCGCCTCAAAAACATGACCTGCCATGTCGGACGACACATAGATCTCCCACCCAAGCTCACCCACATAGGTCACCCTGTGGGCGCGAGCGAGACCCATACCGATCTCAATCTGTTGTGCCGTGCCAAAGGGGTTAGTCCTGTTCGAGAAATCAGCGGGCGAAACCCTTTCAAGCAATGCACGCGCATTCGGCCCCATGACGGCCAAAACGCCCTCGCCAGCGGTGACATCGGTGATAACCACATTGAAGCCGCCTGCATGACGCATCATCCAGGTCTGATCCGCCAATCGGGTCGCCGCGGGGGTGACGACCAGGTAGGCGGTCTCAGTCAACCGTGTGACCGTGACATCTGCTTCGATCCCACCGCTACGGTTTAGGAATTGGGTGTAGACGATCTTGCCATTGGGCACTGAATAATCGCCGCCGCCGATATAGTTCATGAATTTCTCGGCATCCGGCCCTTCGACGCGGATTTTGCCGAAGGACGACATGTCATACATGCCTACATTTTCGCGCACGGCACGGTGTTCGGCAGCCGAATTCTCGAACCAGTTCTGCCGTTTCCAGCTGTATTGATATTCTCGTTCCTGCCCTTCGTTGGCAAACCAATTGGCGCGCTCCCACCCAGCCAATTCGCCCATCACGGCACCCTGTTCGATCAGGTGATGGTGAAACGGTGTCCGGCGCACACCGCGCGCGGTGGTCTTTTGGCGATAGGGATAGTGGTCGGCATAAAGCAGGCCGAGCGTCTCTTTCGAACGCTCAAAGAGGTACTGCTTGTTGCCCTGAAACGGCTGCATGCGACTGATGTCAACATCGCCCAGATCGAACGGTTTCTCGCCCGAGTCCATCCACTCGGCCAGTGCCATACCAGCACCACCCGCCGACTGAATACCAATCGAATTGAACCCTGCAGCGACCCAAACGTTATCCATCTCGGGGGCGAGTCCCAAGTGATATGCATCATCCGGCGTAAAGGACTCGGGGCCGTTAAAGAAGGTGTGAATCCCCGCCTCGGCCAACATCGGCATCCGATTGCAGGCCGCTTCGAGTATTGGTTCAAAGTGATCGAAATCCTCTGGCAACTGGTCGAATTCGAAACTGTCGGGGATGCCGTTCATCGCCCAGGGTTTTGCATTTGGCTCAAACGCGCCCAGCAGGATTTTTCCGGCATCCTCTTTGTAGTAGGCACATTCATCCGGTACGCGCAGCACCGGCAGTTGGGTCAGCCCGTCGATCCCTTCGGTCACGATATAGAAATGTTCGCAGGCGTGAAGCGGCACGTTCACACCTGCCATCTTACCAACCTCGTGGCCCCACATGCCCGCACAGTTCACCACCATGTCGCATTCGATATGGCCCGAGGAACTGCCATCGTCCGCAATCCAGTCCACGCCGGTGACTTTACGACCCTGCTTGACGATGTCGGTGACTTTCACACGTTCTTTGACGACGCCACCGCGCTGACGCGCACCTTTAGCCAAAGCCAGAGCGATATTCGCTGGATCACCCTGCCCGTCCAAAGGCAAATAAACCGCCCCCTTGACCCCTTCCAGGTTCAGATGGGGATACAGCTCCTGCACACGATCATTGTCGATCTCTTCGACCTCAACCCCGAAGGCGCGGGCCATGGCGGCCTGACGATAGATCTCTTCCTTGCGCTCTTCAGTCAGGGCCACCGTGATCGATCCGCAACGCTTGAACCCTGTGGCAACGCCAGTTTCTTCCTCAAGTGCGCCATAGAGTTCCTGACTGTACTTGGCCAGCTTGGTCATGTTTGCGGTCGCGCGCAGCTGCGCAATCAGACCTGCAGCATGCCATGTGGTGCCGCTGGTCAGTTGCTTGCGCTCAAGCAACACAACATCGGTCCACCCTTTCTTGGTAAGGTGATACGCGACCGAGCATCCGATGACGCCGCCGCCGATGATGACCACACGGGCCTTGGTGGGAAGATCAACCATCCTGATGTCTCCGCTGTCTCAGGTTTTTTGCAAAATGCCATGAAGGATCGACAAAAAAAGCGTCAAAAACGTCATCTCAATCGCGAAAATCACCTATATTCTGCACGTCTTTTTTGACGTCTCAGAACAAACGGAGTGACGCCAAAGACGCTTTTGTAAACGGATGAGAATCCGTTTGGAAAGCCGCACACCAAGCCGATTTCCCGCACGCTCATCGTTGTGTTCAAAAGCAGGTTGTTGGCTTTGGCCAAGCGCATTTCTCGGTAGAATCCGTTTGGAGTGGTTGCGAAAGTTGCCTTGAACTTGCGCTCAAGCGATCTGTTCGACACGTGTAACATGTCAACGATCTGATTGATCGGTAACGGTTCTTCGATATTCGCCTGCATCAGCTTGATACATTGATCCAGCTTTGCGTCACCTGTGGCTGTATTCCGAGCGCCTGAGAACGGCTGCATAGATGAGAAATCGCGGATGTTCTCGTGCAGCATGATGTCCGCAACTGTCATCTTGGCGGCACCCGAAATGTGCCGCCCAATAACCGCCAGTGCCACATCCGTCGTTGCCTCCATTCCAGCGCAGGTGACCACCGAACCCTGTTCGGTCGCAATTGAAAGCTTGGCCTCAAAACGCGCGCCACGTTCGCGTAAGAAAGAGGCGTTTTCCCAATGGGTTGCCATATGATCAGCGCCGTTTTCGTCGATGTACCTGCTTGCTGCTTCGGCCAGCAAAAAGACCTGGGCTCCCCGGTACGTATAGTCGGGCACGACGCGACCTAAAGAAAGCTCTGGCTGATCCGGATCCGAGTTTCCGATCACAAACAGATAATCCGCATCGGGCTGCGCAGGTATGGTTTCGGTCGACACCGTCGCGCAACTGCTGCTTTCAACAGGTCCCCCCTTTCGGGACCGGTATGTGAATGTGAACGGAGGATGCGCGCATACCCGGTTGGCCAGGCGCAACACATCGACCAACGAGGCCAATTCAAGCAACACGAAACCGGGTGCAACCAGAATATCGAAATGCTGCTGATCCCGATCTTTTCGCCGTTCAGGTTTGTTGCGGATCGACATGAGGCACACTCAAACAATTGTGTGCCCGGCCGCGCGTAAACTGTCGGCAAGGGTTTCGATGTGATCTGGCCCAACTTCGCAGCAACCGCCAACAATCGTCGCGCCCTGCGCCACCCAGCCCATGGCATGCTGCGCATAGGCGTCAGGGTCTAGGTCATGACGGCCTTCCAGAGAGTCAACCGTCGGGGCATCCTTCAAAAAACCGTCTTTGATACCAGTAAAGCCATTGGCATAAGCGCCGAATGGGCGACCCAGCTTTGCGATGATCTCCAGTGCAGCCGGAATCACTTCCGGGCGCGCGCAGTTGATCAAAACGGCCTCGGGGGCGTAACGCGCAACAAGCGGGGCTATGTCCTCCA
This sequence comes from Ruegeria sp. C5, assembly GCF_056537605.1. NCBI lineage: Bacteria > Pseudomonadati > Pseudomonadota > Alphaproteobacteria > Rhodobacterales > Roseobacteraceae > Ruegeria > Ruegeria sp. C5. Next base: position 29,688 of record NZ_JBQFRX010000002.1, read on the forward strand.
GCGCTTCGCCTGACCGCAATCGCGTGCCGTCATCATCCATAACCGACAATGCCAGCCAGACGGGTTTGCCGCAATTCTCGGTACCGCGAAGCGCACCTTCGGCTTCCAGAACCGAGGACACGGTTTCGATCAGGAACAGATCAACCCGGTCTGCCATCAGTTGAGCCAGCTCGGCAAATTTTTCAGCCGCATCGTCTGGGTCGGGGTTCAGATCGGGCCGGTAGCTGGCCAAAAGCGGACCAAGCGAACCAGCGATACGACCGTCAGTTCCCGCGCAAGCCTGCTCGGCCCGCGAAAGAGCAGCCTCGATCAGACGTGGCATCTGGTCTTCGATCCCCTCACGCACCAGCCGCGAGCGGTGAATGGCATAGGTATTCGTGGTGGCAATCGTCGCGCCACTGCGGAAATAGGCCGCGTGAACTTCGGTCAGCAAGTCAGGTTTGTCGATCATCACCCGCGTTGACCACAAAGGCGTGGGCTGGTCACCGCTGCGTTTCACCAGTTCCTGCCCGATCGAACCATCTAAAAGCGTAATGTCAGCCATCTACCCCCCTTTCACGGTATTAATACCAGTTTCCCGGGCAAGGTCTTGGACATAAAATCCTCTTGCGCCTGAACAATGTCACGCAACGGGTAGGTTTTTGAGACCAAAGGCCTGATCCGACCTGCATTCATCAGCACAACAAGTCGGCCAAAGACTTCGGGAGGCTGATGGGTGCAGCCATGGATTGTGATGTCGCGCAGATAGATGTCTCGCAAATCGGCGCTGACGATGGGGCCAGCGATTGCACCTGACACCGCATAGTGCCCGCCGGGTTTCAGCGCCAGTATGAGATCGGGCCAAGCCGAGCCGCCCACCACATCGATGACGACATCGAACAAATCCTTCGGCAGTTGCGCATCCCGGTCAAAGGTTGCCGACGCCCCCTGCGCTTTGACCACATCCGCCTTGGCAGCGCTTGTCACCCCCCAGACCGTCGCTCCTCGTAGCGCCGCGAGCTGGACCGCGGCGAGGCCCACACCGCCTGAAGCCCCTGTAATCAGCACTGTGTGGCCTGCCGACACACCAGCGCGAGTCAGCAGGTTTTCTGCGGTCCCAAACGCGCAGGGAATAGCGGCGATTTCCACGTCTGATAGGGGCGAGGCGGTCACATCATAGAGATCATTGCTATCGACCAGACAGTATTGGGCAAACGCTCCGTCGATTTCTGAACCAAGCGCGATAAAACCATGCGGTCTACCCGGCCCCGGGCGTGGCAAGTTGATAGGACAGGTCACGCGTTGGCCGGGCTTGAACGCTGCCCCCGGTCCAATCTCTTCAACAATCCCACACAGATCACCGCCTTGGATGCGGGGAAAGTGCAGCGCACCTCCCCACCCGCCGGCCTCAACCTGCTGATCTACCGCATCCGTCGCTTCTGTAACATCCGACGAGTACCAGCCGATCCGCGTGTTGATGTCGGTGTTGTTGACCCCGGCAGCGGCGACGCGCACCAGAACCTGCCCTGGACCGGGGGTTGGAACGGGGACGTCTTCCCGCCATTCCAACACCTCAGGACCTCCATGGCCAGTCAGATATACGCCTTCCATCTGCCGGGTCATATCAGCGCCTTTCTGTCGTAGGGGTCAGGCCCTCAACCGTTCATTTGCAGGATCCCAGAGCGGCTGATCCTCCTGAACAACAGCACGACATTTCTGTCCGTAGATTTCAACCTCTAGCTCAGTTCCCGGGACAGCCAGATCTGCGCGCACCATGCCCAGCGCGACCGAGGCACCAATGCGATACCCCCACGCACCCGATGTGGTTTCACCCACGATCTCATCACCGCTCCAGATGCAGGACATGTAAGGCGCATCGACCTCACCTGCGTCCACGATCAGAGTGACAAAGGACTTTTTAACGCCTTGCTGTTTTTCGTTCTGAATGGCTGCTTTGCCAACAAAATCCTGCGGTTTATCGAGCTTGACAAAGCGCCCCAAACCACCTTCCAGCAGAGAGTAATCCGTGCTTAGGTCGCCTTTCCACGCGCGATAGCCTTTCTCGATCCGCAGCGAATTCAACGCATACATGCCAAAGGGTTTCGCTCCAGCGGCCAGCACAGCTTCGTAGATGGCGGGCATCGCATCATTTTCAGCATGGATTTCCCAACCCAACTCACCCGCGAAAGATACACGGATCAAGAAGGCATCCTGCCCGGCCACTTTGGCGAATTGGTGGGTCAGCCACCCTTGCTGCAAATCTGCATCGGTGATGCCGGACAATACGTTCCGCGTCATCGGTCCTGTCACGATCAGTGTGTCGCGCTCGGTTGTGGTTTCCCGAACGGTCACACCTTCGGGCACCGAATTGCGGATCAAATCACCATCGTGCCACTGTGCCGTGGCAGCAGTGATTAGGACGAAATTGTTCTCAGCCAGACGGATACAGGACAGCTCGGTCAGAATGCGCCCTCTTTCATCCGAGACATAGATCAGATTCATGCGCCCTGCTTTAGGGATACCTCCGGTACAGAAGCCACGCAGCCAGTCATCCGCCCCCTCGCCTTGTATCCAGAACCGCGAGAAGCCCGGCAGATCCAGCACCCCGCAGTGATCGCGCACGGCTTCGCATTCTTCTTTGACCCGTTGCTCCCAAGGGCCCGAACGTCCCCAGGTATGGGTGGCTTCCAGTGACGTGTCATCGCCGGTTTGCGCAAACCAGTTTGCGCGTTCCCAGCCGTTGTACGCGCCCATGACACCGCCCAATTCCTTGACCTTGGCGTGCACAGGCGAGACCTTCTTGTCGCGTGCGGCAGGCCATTCGTGATGTGGGAAATGCATGGCGTATTCGTTGCCGTAGACCTCCATCCCTTTCTGATTGCAATAATCCTGATCGGTGTAGTCGGTGTAACGACGCGGATCGACCGCCCACATATCCCATTCGGTGTGACCATCGACGATCCATTCGGCCAGAACTTTGCCTGCACCACCACCTTGGGCGATACCGAAAGTGAAGGTATGAGCCTCGAACGCGTTTGTCACACCCGGCATCGGGCCAATCAACGGCAGACCATCTGGCGCATAGGGGATCGGGCCATTGATGACGCGACCAACGCCCGAGGTTGCCATCAGCGGAACCCGTTCCATTGCATCGGTGACGATATCCTCGATCCGGTCCAGATCATCATTCCACAGTTGGAAGCTGAAATCCTCGGGCATCGGGTCATCCTTGGTCATCCAGTGGCCCTTGCAATTGGGCTCATAAGGGCCAAGGTTGAAGCCATTCTTCTCTTGCCGCAGATAGTACGAGATATCGACATCGCGCAGCAGCGGTAGCTTCTTGCCACCGTTTTCTTTCGACCACGCTTCGATTTCAGGAACTTCGTCGGTCAACAGATACTGATGGCTCATGACCATTGCCGGGACGGTTCGGCCGCCAAAGGGTTTGAACCATTCCCCTACGCGCTGCGCATAGTAACCGGCGGCGTTCACCACATAATCGCAGGCAATATCACCCTTTTCGGTATGCACGGTCCATGTGCCGTCGTCCTGCTGTGTCACACCGGTTGCCGGGCAGAATCGGATAATCTTTTGCCCCATATCCCGCGCTCCCTTGGCCAGAGCCTGAGTCAGCTGCGCCGGGTCAATGTCACCATCGGTCGGGTCATACAGAACGCCTTCAAGATCATGGGTCTCCAGGAAAGGATAGCGTTCCTTGGCCTCTTCCGGAGTCCACATCTCCATCGGGATGCCTTGATAGCGGCCCATAGACATGGCCCGTTCGAATTCCTGCATCCGCTCCTTGCTGTGCGCCAGACGAATTGACCCGGAAACGTGGTAGTTCATCGGATAGTCGACCTCGTCCGCGAGGCGCGAATACAGTTCGGTCGAATAGCGCTGCATGTTCATGATCGCCCACGAGGTCGAAAACGTCGGAACGTTACCCGCCGCGTGCCATGTCGAGCCTGCGGTCAGTTCGTTCTTTTCCAGCAGAACACAATCCGTCCAGCCCTTCTTGGCCAGATGATACAGCGATGAACAGCCCACAACGCCGCCGCCGATGATGACCACACGGGCCTTGGTTGGAAAATCACTCATGTGTTTGGTTCCCTATTAGTGTGCCCGCTGGGGCAGGTCGTCTTTGATGTCATAGTAATCGCCCTTGTCCGCAACGAAGATGTGCTGGGCGAGTTTCAACCCGGTCGGCTCATCCAGTGAGCCCACGGAAATTGCGATCGTGTCCTCGTCATTGTGCTGCCAGAAGAGGAACGAGCCACAAGCGCGGCAAAATCCGCGCTTGGCAATGTCAGAGGCGCGATACCAGCCCAGCGTTTCGCTGGTGGTAAAGCTGAGATTGTCCTGTTGCGTAACGGTCGAGGCCCACAGGTGACCCGACTGTTTGCGACACTGCCCGCAATGGCAGGCATTTGGTGGCGTGAGGTCTCCGTCAACAATAAAAGCGACCGCGCCGCACAGGCAGGAACCGGTATGCATGTCTTTATCCCCTCGCTGTCGGCGTCGAACTGGCACCCAGCAAAACGCCATAAATGATGAAACAGGTCGCCATCACGCGGCGTACCCAGATATTGAACACCGCCCCCAACGCAGCCTTGCCCATCAGCGCCCCCAGCGAGGTGAACCCGGTATAGCTGAGCGTCGTGATGACCAGTGCCGTCGGCATGATCACCGCCATCTGCTGCCAGATGGGTACATTCGGCTGCACAAATTGCGAAAACGCCGCAAGGTATCCGGCGACGCTTTTGGGGTTGATCGTGGCAACAGCCAACGCGTGAAAGTAAACATGCCGCGCCGGACGCTCTGACGCCGGAGCGGGTTTCGCTGCGTTCATCCAACCGCGAATGCCCATCCAGATCAGAAACCCGGCCCCGATCAGCTTGGCGACAAAGAAACCTGTTGGCGACGCGGCAATCAACGCAGTGATCCCCACTGCCGAGAGGATCAGGAACGCACTTGCCTGCGTTAGAATAGCCAGTACACCCAGCATAGCTTTTGGGAATGGCAGGCTCATCCCATTTGAGATGCAATTAACCGCATTCGGCCCCGGGGTGGTCACGAACACCACCCAGAACAAAGCGAATATGGTCCAGGCCTCGAAACTCATCAGTACACCGGCGGGGCGATAACCCAGATCGCCACAGCGGGCTCATCAAAGGGGTTGGACCAAGTGTAGGGCTCGTGCTTGATCCGGAAGCTATCGCCGGGGCCGACCTGAAAGCGGCGCGAGCCGATCGTCAGTTCCAGACGGCCTGAAACCATATAGCCGACTTCCTGCGTCGGCCGGTTTGCCGGGGTCTGCATCTGCGAATGCGGCTCAAAGGTCGAATGCACCATCTCGAAATCGTCGGTCAGGTCAGGCGAAAGCAGTTCTTCGATCAACCCTTCTTCGCCAGAGCCCATCGGGCGACGGGACCCTGCCCGCACAATATACCCTTGCTCATCCACCGGCGCAGCGGAATGGGCAAACAGCATCGACATCGGCACACCCAGACATTCGGCAATCTGGCGTAGATCCGAAATCGACGGCTCGGACATGTCACGCTCGACCTGGCTGAGCCAGCCAACGGACCGATCCAATCGGTTGGCGATCTCAGTCAGAGTCAGCCCGCGCGCCTTGCGCAGTGCGCGCAGATCGGCACCGAGGGATGCGCTATGAGGGGCTTGCGAATTCAAGTTGCGCTCCGAGTCTGCGTGAAATTTTCTGTTACTTTTTCACGGTGCCTCGAATCGGTGAAATTTCCAAGCATTTTTTCACTTGGGTCTGCAAATTTAGTTGGCTATGCACGGTCCATGTGGATTGCCGTAATCTATCTTTGGGCCATTAATGCCCTGACTTTGATGGCGTTTGGCTGGGATAAGCTGCGCGCGCGCCGTAGAAGGCGACGCATCCCCGAGCGGCGCTTGTTATGGTTGGCGGCACTAGGTGGCAGCTTGGCCGCGCTACTGGGTCGCTGGATCTTCGGGCACAAGACCCGCAAGCGCGGTTTCTCGGCTTGGCTATACACGATCACAGCGTTTCAGGCCGGGCTTTGCTATCTGATTATGTCCCGAGATCTTGGCGCATTTTTGCGATAGGTCGGAACCCTCTAACGCGCAAATACATCCGTTAGAATAGCACCAAGTGCGGTCGCATCATCTTTGGTAAACGCGTCGGGCTGGTCGCTGTCGATATCAAAGACAGCGATCACGTTACCATTCGCATCCCGCACCGGTAGAACCAACTCGGACCGAGTGGATGACGCACAAGCGATATGGCCGGGGAAAGCATCTACATCCGAAACCAATTGCACTTGCCCTGAACGGGCAGCCGCACCACACACACCGCGTTCAAAAGGGATTACTAGGCAGCCATGCCCCCCCTGATAAGGCCCGATCTTTAGCACTTCGGGCTCAGTTACGCGGTAAAATCCCGTCCAGTCGAATCGGTCGTCCGAGTGATGCACTTCGCATGCCACCGTAGCCATCAGTGCAACCTCGTCGGTTTCACTGTCGGTCAAGGCGGCTATGGTTTTGGAGAGTGTGTCGTAGTCGGCTTTCATGTTGGTAGACCTTGCATCCGGGGAACTGCGGGCGCTGCCGCCAATTCCCCGAGTATTTGCAAAAAGACAAAGCGTCAAACGCGTTCTATTGCGATGGCCGTCCCTTCTCCGCCGCCAATGCAGATTGCAGCGACACCGCGCTTGAGATTTCGCTTTTCCAGCGCATTGAGCAACGTGACCATAATCCGAGCCCCCGAGGCACCTATCGGGTGGCCAAGCGCACATGCGCCGCCATTCACATTCACGATCTCACGGGACAAGCCCATTTCGTGCATGAAGGCCATCGGTACCACGGCGAAGGCTTCGTTAACCTCCCACAAATCGACATCCTCTTTTTTCCAACCGATACGATCCAACAATTTCTGCGCTGCCGGAACCGGAGCAGTTGTGAACAGCCCCGGTGCCTGCGCGTGACTGGCGTGGCCAAGAATTCGTGCGCGCACGGTCAGGCCCTGCTGTTCTGCTGCCTTTGCCGAGGCAAGCACAAGGGCGGCTGCGCCATCCGAGATCGAAGAAGAATTGGCTGCCGTAACCGTTCCATCCTTGCGAAAGGCTGGTTTCAGTGTGGGTATCTTCTCGGGCCGCGCCGATTTGGGTTGCTCATCCGCGTCCAGCACAACCTCGCCTTTACGAGTCTGAATCTTGACCTGTGTAATTTCCTGGTCGAACGCATTATTTTCCTGCGCGGACAGCGCGTTCGAAAGCGATCGCAGGGCGTATTCGTCCTGCGCCTCGCGCGTGAACTGATAGGATTCGGCACAGTCCTCGGCAAACGTGCCCATAAGCCGACCTTTGTCATAGGCGTCTTCGAGCCCGTCAAGAAACATGTGATCAACCACTTGCCCATGTCCGATCCGGGCGCCACCGCGCATCTTGGGCAACAGATAGGGCGCGTTGGTCATGCTCTCCATCCCGCCAGCGACCATGGTCTGAGTATGGCCCAAAGCGATCTGATCAAACGCAATCATTGCTGCCTTCATGCCTGAACCACACATTTTGTTGAGCGTTGTGGCAGGTACATCTTCTCCCAGACCGGCGGCAAACCCAGCCTGACGCGCCGGGGCCTGTCCCTGGCCGGCAGGCAGGACGCAGCCCATCAGCACCTCATCCACGGTCCGAGCGCCAGCACCCTCCAACGCTGCGCGGATAGCAGCACCGCCCAGATCAGCAGCGGCGACGCCGTCAAACATGCCCTGAAAGCCGCCCATTGGTGTACGCGCGGCACCTGCTATCACAACCTCGTTCATCCGAAATCTCCTTGAACTTTCCAGCCTATGGATACCGAATGGTAAGAATTACCGTCTAGCGTATTTCTACCATCATTTTGCATTGCCAAAGGCGGACGAACATGGGGCTCAGCAGCGAGATCACCGGCGAGACACAGATAATATCCGTTCATTGTGATCGAATTGATGCCGCGATGGCAATTCAATTCAAGGAAGATATGCGCGCGGAAACCCAAACCCATGCCAAACGGGTGGTGTTGGATTTGTCTTCTGTCGAATTCATCGACTCCAGCGGTCTGGGCGCCATTGTCGCCTCGATGAAACAATTGGAAAAAGGGCGCAGATTGGATCTGGCCGGCTTGCGCCCGATCGTTGAAAAAGTGTTCCGCCTGACCCGCATGGACACCGTGTTCAGACTGTTCAAATCGCTGGATGAGGCGATCGGCGCTGGTGCAGACTGACGATCGGCAGAGGTGGAACAGCGTGTGCTCGAATTGCAAACAAAACTGCCTGGAGGTGAGCTTTCCCGCGACACAAGTGCAGGCCAGCGCAGGGATCGCGGCGTTAAGCGCACGGCTTGCGGCGCAGGGATTGCCGGAAAGCAAAGCAGATGACGTAAGAATCGCGCTGACGGAAGCGATCAACAACGTGGTCGAACATGCCTATGCCGGGGTGGCCGCCGCTGACGTTCAAATCGATTGCTCATTATGTGCAAAGAAGCTGGTGATTCAGATCACCGATACCGGCGACCCGATGCCTAAATTGCGGATACCGAGCGGCACTCCACCATCTGTCGACACTGCTTTGCAGGACCTGCCCGAGGGCGGCTTTGGCTGGCACCTGATTCATCAACTTGCCAGCGACATACAATATGAACGCAAAAGCGGCGGGAACCTGCTCTGCTTGCGGTTCGACTTTGACGAGATGTCCTAGCAGGCATCAAATGGCCACAATAAGGCCTAGATCGAACCATTGTCGCGCCGCAAACAAAGGTCATAAGTAAGGGGTAGCTCAGATAGCTTCCCTCGGCGCCTAGCGTCACAGCCCCCACCCAGTGAGCGGCGCCGAGGACCTCCTTCCTCTGATAGCATTGGACAATTCCCAGCTGCGGCTTAGTGTCTGCGTGTTTGCAGAAGGAAAGACCCATGCGCGATTTTCACAAGACAGGCCGTTCTGAAGTTTTGTCAACCGAAGGGATGTGCGCAACGTCCCATCCGTTGGCCGCCAAAATCGCGCTGGATATTCTGCAGCAGGGCGGCAATGCCATGGACGCAGCCATTGCAGGCGCAGTGCTTCTGGGAATTTGCGAGCCGCAAATGACCGGCTTGGGTGGAGATTGCTTTGTTCTGTACAATCGCGCAGGCGAGCAGACTGTTCGCGCACTAAACGGTTCGGGTCGAGCCGCGGCAGCAGCGGATGCACAGGCATTGCGGGATCGCGGTTCAAATTCGGTTACCGAGACCAGCCCGGATGCCGTGACAATTCCCGGAGCGGTTGAGGCATTCTGCCGTCTAGCAAAAACCGAAGGTCGGCTGGGCCTGGAAGCAATCCTGCAACCCGCAATCCATTATGCCGAGTCAGGTGTTCCGGTGGCTCCACGCGTTGCCTTTGATTGGAAGAACAGCGCATCCACCCTGCAAGGCGCGGCCCGTGATCATTATCTGATTGACGGCAAACCCCTGCAAACCGGGCAGGTTTTTCGCGCACCCGGTCAGGCAGAAGTTCTTCGGCGCGTGGCACAACACGGTCAAAAGGCATTTTACTCTGGTGAGATTGCCGATGACATGCTTGCGGCCCTGTCCGATCTGGGTGGAGTACAGACTGCGCAGGATTTCGCGGCCGTGCAAAGCGATGAAACTGTGCCCGTCAGCGGAGATTATGGCGGTGTCGAACTGGTCGAGCACCCACCGAATGGTCAGGGCGCGACGGCAATCCTGTTGCTGAATATCTTGAAGCACTTCGATCTGGCCGCAATGGACCCTTGGGGGGCTGAACGCGTACATATCGAAGCCGAGGCCAGCAAACTGGCCTACGACGCACGCAATCGTTTCATCGCCGATCCCGACCACAGCACGCGGATGGCTCATTTTCTTGCACCTGAGACAGCCGCCCAACTTGCCGCGCTGATCAATCCGAAACGCGCCATGGCTGCCGCCGCTCCCTTGACCGAGTCTGTTCACAAAGACACCGTCTATATCACCGTGGTTGACCGGGATCGCATGGCCGTTTCACTTATTTATTCGATCTACCACGGGTTCGGGTCGGGCATCGCTTCGGAAAAGTTCGGCATTTTGCTGCAGAATCGGGGTGCTGGTTTCAACCTCGAACCCGGTCATCCAAATGAGCTTGCCGGTGGAAAGCGACCAATGCACACAATCATACCGGGAATGTTGCGCGCCCAAGGCCGCATCGCGATGCCCTTTGGTGTCATGGGAGGTGCCTATCAACCAACCGGACACGCTCGGCTAGTGTCAAATCTCACGGATTTCGACATAGAGCTGCAGGAAGCCATCGATGCGCCTCGGGCATTTGCAGATGGGGGTGTTCTGAAAATCGAGCGAGGCTATTCCGATGCCGTTCTGCAACAATTATCCGATATGGGGCACACTGTCCAAATACCGGAAACATCTCTGGGTGGTGCGCAAGCCATTCGAATCTGTTCAAACGGAGTTCTGGAAGGTGCTAGCGATCCCCGTAAAGACGGTTGCGCATTAGGCTACTGACACACGCCATTATGACGGACATATTCAGTTCAACTGAAAGTGCAGCGGATAAGATCCATCCTGAAACGGGCCGAACATGTTGGGGATATCGGGATGGTCTACCGGCTCACCCGATTGGTCCTCAACCAGATTTTGTTCTGAAACATAAGCGACATAGAAGGATTGATCATTCTCAGCCAGCAAATGATAGAACGGCTGATCCTTCAGCGGGCGACTGTCTTCAGGAATGGCCTGATACCATTCCTCCGAGTTCGAGAATTCCGGATCGACATCAAAAATAACCCCTCGAAAAGGGTGTCTACGGTGTCGAACCACCTGTCCCAGGCGGTACTTGGCTTGTGTCTTTAGCATTGTTTCGGCCCCCAAAGCATTTAGTACATCTTTTCGGGCAGAAAAGCCAACCAATGAGCTGAAATTCGGGGAAACAGTCTGTGAACCTACTCCTAACAGTGTTCGAAATCGTTGCCCCGGTGTTCCTTCTGGCCGGGATCGGGTTTGCGTGGGTCAAGCTCGGGTTCGAGTATCGGCTGCAATTTGTCACGCGGTTTGCGGTGACGCTTGCGGTGCCCAGCCTGATCTTCGTAGCTTTGATGCAAACCGACATTCCTGGCGGTGAATTGACCGTTTTCACGCTCGCTGCGATTGCATCACATGTTGCTTTGGCGGTGGTTTTCTGGGTCTTTGTACGTGCCTCAGGGCTTGAGCAGCGGACCTATCTGTCACCTCTTATCTTCGGTAACACTGGGAATCTGGGCCTGCCTTTGTGCATCTTTGCCTTTGGGCAGGCTGGATTGGGTTTCGCGGTGATCTTTTTGGCCGTAACCGCTCTGTTTTCTTTTACCTACGGTATCTATCTGGTCGCGGGGCGCGGCGCCTTTGGCAAGGTTCTGCGCGAGCCGATGGTCTGGGCCACGCTGCTGGGGGCATTGTTTCTGTGGCGTGGATGGCAGACGCCACTGTTTCTAACCAACACGCTGGAACTGTTGGGCCAGATGGCGGTGCCTATGATGCTGATCACCCTTGGGGTCGCGATTGCACGCCTGACAACACAGAAGCTGCAACAGGCTATATGGTTGTCCTTGCTGAAACTCGCGGTGTGCTTCGGGTTGGGCTGGGTTCTTGCCATCAGTTTTGAACTGGGCCCTGTGGCTTTCGGAGTTTTAGTTTTGCAGATGTGTACCCCAGTCGCTGTCACCTCATACCTGCTGGCAGAGCGGTTTGAGGCGGATTCAGATGCGGTTGCGGGCATGGTCATGGTCTCGACCGTGCTATCGGTTCCCGCACTGCCTATAATTCTCGCTATTATTCTGTAACGATTGTGATTTCCTCAGAGCTCAATCTGCGCTAGAATAAAGAAAAAAGGCACGAGGCACATGAGCAGAATTCTTTTCGTACTCTTCGGGGTGCTGCTTTTGGCATCCTGTGGTGGCGGGTCCAAACAGCCACCGAGCAGACTGAATGACGCGTGCAGCATTGCGCGCGAAAAACCCGATTATATCAAGGCTTTCAAAAGCACCGAGCGCAAATGGGGTGTCCCCGTTCACGTTCAGATGGCCACGATTTACCAAGAAAGCCGTTATCGCGCAGATGCGCGCACACCGCACAAATACGTGCTGGGCGTCATCCCGATGGGTCGCCAAAGCAGTGCTTACGGCTATGGTCAGGCACTTGATGGCACGTGGGAGCAGTATCAACGCGAAACCGGCAAACGCCGCGCCAAGCGGGATCGCATCCGTGATGCGTCGGATTTCATTGGCTGGTACATGAACAAAAGCTATGAGCGGAACGGGATTCATCCCACCGACGCGCGTAACCAATACCTGGCCTATCACGAAGGGCAAACCGGCTACGCGCGCGGCAGCTACAACAGCAAATCTTGGCTGTTGAACGTTGCGAATGATGTAGACGCCCGAGCGCAACTGTATCAGGCGCAGCTGGCGAACTGCCGTTACTAAACAAACCCGTATCAGGTCAGCGATCGTCTGACCTGATACGGGTTTTGCTTGAAAACACGCTGGAATCGAGATTTCCGCCTTCAGTCAACGGCCCCAGCAGTACGGTCGTTTGACTTCCAGCGTTATCGTGGATCACCCATTTGCGCAGCTCGACCGGATTGGATGTGAACATTAACTCGATCCGCCCGCTTTCCGGATTCTTGGGGTCCTGAGCCGTCACAACCGTAGCGGTACCGTCAAAATCGTGCCCAACAACCATATTGGCTTGCCCCAGATTGACATTCCGCGCCAACACCAGTGACAGCGGTGTGCGTTTCAGCGGGTACTGTTCGGGCGGCTGATTGGATTTCGGGTCAAAGATCTGCACCGTCCCCGACCGCGCCAAAACTACCGCACTGTTGGGCGGATCATATTCGAACCGCATTTTTCCGGGCCGCTCGAGCCACAGCTTACCGGTGCTAAGCGATCCGTCATCATTCACCTGCGTGAATGTGGTCTGAACCGTCTTCATCTGGTTCAGGTAGTTAGAGATTTGCGACAGTGGCAGCTTTTCAGCCGCCCACGCGGCGGGCGCAGCCAGTGTCATAGCAAGGGCAAAAGCAATCTGTTTCATAGGACCCAGATAGGCGTTCTGCCCTTGTTATTAAATATCTTACTGCTCGGGGACGAGGATTTCGCGTTTTCCAACGTGATTTGCCCCGGAAACAACGCCTTCGTCCTCCATCTGCTCAACAAGCCGCGCAGCTTTGTTGTAGCCAATGGCAAGTTTTCGCTGAATGTAGGACGTCGAGCATTTGCGATCTTTGATCACAATCGCCACTGCCTGGTCGTAAAGGGCGTCTTCTCCGTTCGTGTTGCCACCCGTGTTCAGGCCCAGAACAGCGTCGATATTGTCAGCCTTTTCCTCAGCCGGGCCATCGACCACGCCGCTCATGTAGGCCGGCGGACCGAACTGTTTCAGGTGGTTGACGATTTCTTCAACCTCTTCATCCGAGACAAACGGACCGTGACAGCGGGTGATCTTCGCCCCGCCCGCCATATACAGCATGTCGCCCTGCCCAAGCAGTTGCTCGGCACCCATCTCGCCCAGGATCGTGCGGCTGTCGACTTTCGAGGTCACTTGGAACGAAATCCGCGTTGGGAAGTTCGCCTTGATCGTCCCGGTGATCACGTCAACAGAAGGGCGCTGAGTGGCCATGATCAGGTGAATGCCCGAAGCCCGCGCCATCTGCGCCAGACGTTGAATGCAGGCCTCGATCTCCTTGCCCGCGACCATCATCAGGTCGGCCATCTCGTCGACGATCACAACGATATAAGGCATTGCTTCGGGCGCGAATTCTTCGGTCTCGAACATTGGCTCGCCGGTTTCATCGTCAAAGCCGGTCTGGACCGTGCGGCTGAACATCTCGCCCTTGGACAGCGCATCCTTCACGCGGCCATTGTAGCCCGCGATATTGCGCACGCCCATTTTGGACATTTTGCGATAGCGATCCTCCATCTCGCCCACGACCCATTTCAGGGCCACAACCGCCTTTTTCGGGTCGGTCACAACGGGCGAGAGCAGGTGCGGGATACCGTCATAGACCGACAGTTCCAGCATCTTGGGGTCGATCATGATCAGGCGGCACTCATCCGGCGTTAGCTTATAAAGCAGCGACAGGATCATCGTATTGATTGCCACCGACTTACCGGAACCGGTCGTACCTGCGATCAATAGGTGAGGCATTTTTGCCAAGTTCGCCACCACGGACTCACCGCCGATATCCTTGCCCAACGCCAAGGGCAGCGCATGGTTACCATCGCCGAAATCGCGACTGGCGAGGATTTCGCGCAGCACCACCATCTCACGGTTTTCATTGGGCAGTTCAATGCCAATAACCGAGCGCCCCGGCAGAGTTGAAACCCGCGCGGACAAAGCCGACATTGAGCGCGCGATATCGTCGGCCAAACCGATCACACGGCTGGCTTTTAAACCCGGTGCAGGCTCCAGTTCGTACATGGTCACAACCGGACCGGGGCGGACGCTGACGATCTCACCCTTGACGCCGTAGTCATCCAGCACGTTTTCCAGCATCCGCGCATTTTCCTCGAGCGCCTCATCGCTTAGGTGATGGCGTTGGATGCTTGCAGGGTTGGACAGAAGGCCCAGCGGTGGCAGTTCGAAATCGGAATGCCGTTCCTCGAAAGAAAGTGTCGGCTGTGCTTCGGCTTGCGCCCTGCGCGAAGGCGGAGGAGTGCGTCGGACCGGTTGAGCTACTACAGGTTTACGCGGCTCAGCAACGGGAATCTTGACAGCCTGTCGCGGTTGGAGCGCGGGTTCGGAGGCATCATCAAACACGGCCTCATCATCATAGTCCGGTTCGGAAACATAGTCCTGCTGCATCCAATTATCAGCCTCGGAGTCAGCCGCCAGCGTCTCAACATCAGATCCTGCTGTCAGCGGTGGTTCGGGTGGCAAACCTGCAGAGGTCATCGGGGGTTCGGGCGGCAACTCGTCTGCCGCGCCAGAGTTCAAAATCAACGGGTCCGGTCCCCTGCCCCGCCCTTTGGTCAATGGCAAGTTGGGATCGGGTTCGGGCGTTAGCACACCAGCGGCCACTTTACGATTGCGCACAGCGGCGGAAATCTTGGACCGGATGCGATCCTCACCCGGCATGTCGTAATACCCTTCGACCGCAACGTTTTCGACCAACTCAGGCTCGGGCATTGGGTCAGGACGACGGATCAGGGAAGGCATCCGAGCCAGAAGGCCTGTCTTGGCGACAGGTTCCTGCGCTTCAATCTCAGGGTCTTCAAAGACCGGATCAGCGTAGGCCAGGTCGTCGTCAAAATCCGCCTGAACCGGAACTGCACGTTCGGCCTTGCGCTCGGCCCATTGGGCCTTCCGGTCCCGTGCTGCCCGCGCTGTCGCCGATGCCCCGCGTCCCAGCGCGTTCATCAACAGATCATAGGCCATGACCAGTCCCAACAGAAACGCCCGGAAGCCATTGCGAACGTCCGCTTTGCCGAAACCCAACACAAATACACCCAGAGCCAGCATACCGACCGCCATCGCCAGCGACATCAGCTTGACCAGGAAATGCGATGAGATCGGCAACAACGTCAAAATCGCGCCCATCACTGTATCGCCGAATAGACCGCCCAAGCCATAGCTGTGCGTCGCCCGCCATTCGGCACCCGGTACCAGAGTCGCTGCATAGACAGCCAGAACGGCGATCCAGATCGGCGCAAAAATCAGGCGGGCAATGGCACGGTCTTCACCTAAATGACCTGCAAATCGAACGCCCCAAGTGATCAGCACCAAGGCGACACCCAAGCTGCCCCAACCCACGATCATAAATAACGGCGCGGCAATCGAGGCCCCAATGCGCCCCATCCAGTTTTGCACGGGCGCATCGGTCGAAACCATCCAGTTTGGATCATCGGGCGTATAGGACCAGATCATCGCTGCAGCGGCCAACCCCAACAGGATCAAAGCGATCCCGATCAGTTCTTTGCTACGCCGTTCAATGGCGGCTTGCGTGTTGCTGTCCAGCAGCGGGTCACGGTTTCGCGCGTTATATGATGCCATTTTGCCCTCGTACCTCACGAATAGATGCAGTCGCGGAGTGTAATCAGCCCGCGCTTCATCTCTGTTTTTGGGGCCACCATCGCGACCCGGATAAATTGCTCGCCCGGGTTTTGCCCCGGATCACCTTGAGAAAGATATGCACCCGGCAGAACCCGTACGCCGGTTTCCTGCCAAAGCTTCAATGCGGTTTCTTCGCCGTTTTCGACGGGTAGCCACAGGAAGAACCCGGCCTCGGGCGGCATGTAGCCCTGTACGCCTGCGAAAACCTCATCCGCGACGGCGTATTTCTCCTGATACAGCGCGCGGTTTTCCTGCACATGCGCTTCATCCGCCCAAACCTTGGCGGCGGCGGCCTGCAGCGGGGCGGGCAAAGGGGCACCCGCATAGCTGCGCAACAGTTTGACACGGCTGATTGTTTCAGGTCCACCTGCGATCAGCCCCGACCGCAGCCCGGCCAAGTTCGACCGCTTGGACAGAGAGTTGAACAGCGTGACACGTTCGGGGTCAGCACCCAGTTCCTGCGCAACGGTCAGCGCGCCAACCGGCGCGGCGTCGCGGTAGATTTCGGAATAGCATTCATCGGCAAAGATGCGGAAATCGTACTTTTCAGCCAATTGAATCAGCTCAACCCAGTAATCGCGCGAGGCGACCGCCCCCTGAGGGTTCGCGGGCGAGCAGATATAGGCTACAGAAGTACGGTTCAGAACCTCTTCGGGCAGGCCTGCATAGTCTGGCAAATGGCCAGTGGCAGCGGTTGCCGGCACGAAATATGGCTGCGCACCGACCGAAATCGAGGCAACCATGTAGACCTGATAGAAGGGGTTCGGGCACAGAATGATCGGTTGCTGCCCATTTTTCTGCTCAGGGCAGAGCGCCATTGCAGCGTTATAAAGACCCTCGCGCGTACCGTTCAGTGCCATCACATTGGCATCTGCATCCACCGACACACCATAGCGGCGGTTGATCCAACCCGTGATCGCTGCGCGCAATTCAGGTGAGCCTTCGTTCGGGGGATAGCCCTGAAACCCGGCGGCGTTTTCCATGATCACGTCGGTCACCCAAGATGGGAAATCATGCTTGGGCTCGCCAATGGTCATGTGAACGACTTCACCACCCGGCTGATGATGATCCAACAGGGCGCGTAGACGCGGAAACGCGTATTCCGGTAGGTTCGAAAACCGCTCGGGGAAATTCATGATACTGCCTCAATTTCGGGGTCATTTTGCGCCCCGTTTTATGGCAGATTACAGATCGACCCGGGCTTCGTCCAGACAAAGAGGTGCCGAATCAGGGGATTGTGGCATTCAGGTCAAAGCGCTTTCGGCTGCTGAGCCGAGCCGTAACAAGGCCTCTTCCGACCCCGGATAGCCCAACATCATCAGCCCGCAACCGGGTGTTCCCGTGGGCAAAGTCAGTGCCGCAAGCCCCATCAGATTGCCGATCCGGGTGTTGCGGAGAGCCAAGAGATTTTCGGTAACATAGTAGTCATGATCATTCATCAACCGGTCGAGATTGGGCGGTAGGATCGGGGCCGTCGGCGCAAGCACGGCGTCAAAGCCCGCAGTGGCCGCATCCCAAGCCTGTCGACAAGCGGTTAGTTTCGACCAAGCAGCCACGTAATCGGGGCCGGAATAGGCCTTGCCCATTCGGAACCGTTCAAGGATTTCGGGATACATCGCCTCGGGGTTCGCTTCGATCACATCACGCCACAAGCCGTAGGCTTCGGTTGTATAAAGCACGCCCGACAGGCTCATCGCTTCGTTCAGCTCAGGCACGTCAAGCGGAACGATCTCGGCCCCGGCCTCTTTCAGGCGCGCCAGCGCATCATCATAGGCGTTGGCTGGAGCTTCGCGCAGATCGTCCTTGGCGACGTTCTGTAAATCAGCAAAGCGGCGACCGATCAATGACGCCCCGCGCAGATCAGCCGGGGCGGTGCCCTCAAGCGCGGCAAGCATATGTGCGGCGTCCTCAACTGATCGCGCCAGCGGCCCAACGGTATCGAATTTCAGACACAGCGGCACGACGCCCTCAAGGCTAACGCGCCCCGCCGTGGTTTTCAGCCCCACCAGATCGTTCCAGGCCGAGGGAATCCGCACCGATCCACCCGTGTCCGAGCCAACGCCGCCTGCAGCAAGCCCCCAAGCCACCGAAGCTCCTGCACCTGAAGATGAGCCGCCCGGCACTGCGTCTTCGTCATTCACGCATGGAGGCGTAGCCGTCACAGGGTTTAGACCCAAACCCGAGAACGCCAATTCGCTCATATGCGTTTTACCCAGACAGACCGTACCCATCGCGGTCGCGTTCCGCACCACCTGCGCATCGGATTCGGGCACGCGGCCTTCCAACAGGGCTGAACCGGCCTCGGTCCCTACGCCTGCCGTGTCAAACAGGTCTTTCCAGCTGATCGGGACGCCATCCAACAAAGACCGACGCAGGCCAAGCTTTGCCCGCTCTTGCGCCGCAAGGGCCTCGGCGCGGGCGCGATCGTGGGTCACCCGGGCATAGATCCGATCGCGATGTGGATGGGCGTCAATCGCGCTCAGATAAGTTTCTGTCAGTTCAACCGGATCGATCTGCCCCATTCCGATACCACGGCCCAAATCACATGCCGTCATGGTCAGCCAGTCTTGCATCCGGTCCCCTCCCGAGTAATTCCGTGATCGGACGGTAGCGACAGGACCGCACATGGACAATCCCGAAAGGGCGCGCATATTGCAGCACATGGAACACAGATCCGATATCCTGATCGTTGGTGGTGGCCTGAACGGCCCTGCCCTTGCGCTGGCGCTGGCGCAGACCGGGCATTCAGTCACGGTTGTTGACGCTCTGGCAGAGAAAGTGCGCAAGAATGCGGCCTTCGACGGGCGCGCCTATGCGCTTGCATTGGCGTCGCAACGTCTGCTCGACGCGATAGGCGTTTGGGAAAAGGTGGAAGAGCACGCCCAGCCGATGCTGGAGATCAAGGTAACGGATGGCCATGCCGGTGCCGGACCTTCCCCATTCTTCATGCATTTTGATCATGCCGAGATCGAAGAAGGCCCGATGGGCTATATGGTTGAAGATCGCCACCTGCGGCGGGCTTTTCTGGAGGCCATGACCGAACAAGACGGGGTTACCGAAATCAGCGGAAAAACGGTCGTGTCTCAGGACATCTCGGCAAACGGGGCAACGCTGACGCTGGATGACGGGTCCACCTTGTCCGGCAGCCTTCTGGTGGGTTGCGATGGCCGCCGCAGCGGGACCACTATGCGCGCCGGAATCAAGCGAACCGGCTGGGACTATGGCCAGACCGCTCTGGTCTGCGCCATTGAACACGAGCTACCGCATCACGGTATCGCCCATCAGTTCTTCATGCCCCCCGGCCCGTTGGCGATTCTGCCGCTGACCGGGAACCGCAGTTCCATCGTCTGGAGCGAACGCACTGAGACGTCCGCGCAGATCAATGCGCTGCCCGAGGCAGTTTACCTACAAGTTCTGCGCCCGCGCTTTGGCGATTTCCTGGGGGATATCCGCCTGCAGGGTGACCGGTTCACATACCCGTTGAACCTGACCATCGCCAATTCCTTCATCTCGGACCGGTTGGCTTTGGTCGGAGACGCCGCCCATGGCATGCACCCCATCGCCGGGCAAGGCCTGAACGCGGGTCTGCGTGATGTCGGTGCATTGGCCGAGGTTCTGACCCTTGCGGGACGACGTGGCGAGGATATCGGATCAACGCTTGTGCTGGAGCGCTATCAAGAGTGGCGCCGGTTCGACACAGCCTCGCTTGCGATGGCGACTGATGTGTTCAACAAGCTGTTTTCGAACGATAATCCCCTGCTCCGCATAGGTCGGGATATTGGAATGGGTATCGTCGGATCGCTGCCCGGGCTGCGCCGAGGTTTCGTGCGCGAGGCTGCAGGTCTGACCGGAGATCTGCCGAAACTGCTGCAGGGACACCCGATCTAGTCCAGCTCTCGGGCCTCATCCACTAGCATCACTGGAATACCGTTGCGGATTGGAAAGGCCAGAGCGGCGGCTTTTGACACCAGCTCTTGCCGTTCGGCATCATAGTGCAGCGTCGTGTGGGTCTGCGGACAAATCAACGCCTCAAGCATATGGCGGTCAAAGGCGTGTTCGGTATCGCTCATTGCAGTTTTTCCTCATTCGATCCGCCGCGCATGGCGAATTCAATCAATGTCACCAAGGTCTCGCGCCGGGTGCGTAAGCAAGGGGCCTCAAGCAAAGCCTGCTTTTCCTCGGGGTCAAATTCCAGCATCATGGACAAGGAATTGACCAAAAGCTCATCATCGGCATCTTTCATTGTGTCCCAATCGGTGGACAACTGACGGGACGAAAAAAATCGTTCCAACAGCCGCAGGAACCTGTTCCGATCAAAACCGTCATCTACCTCGGCCTTGCCCAGATCACGGTCAAACCCGTCCCAAGACACCGAAACCCGGCGATACGGGGTGAAACTGTCCAACTCTGATTTGACCCTGAACCGCGAGATTCCCGTCAGCGTAATCAGATACCTGCCATCTTCGGTCTCGGAAAACTGGGTGACCCGTCCAGCGCAGCCGATCTGGTGCAGCTTGGTTTCGTCGCCCTGACAGGTATTCGGTTGCACCATCCCGATCAGGCGTTCTTGCGTTTTCAGCGCGTCGTCCAGCATCTGTAGGTAGCGCGGCTCAAAAATATGCAGCGGCAGGCGAGACCGTGGCAGCAGCAGCGCTCCGGGCAAAGGGAAAACGGATACCGTTTCCGGCAAATCGGCAGGATGCATCATGTACCCGAGTTTAGTTCTGATCGGGGATTAGGCAAATATCATCGAGCTGAGCTTGCGCCGCCCGTTCAGAACAATCGGGTCATTGGGCTTGAGCGCATCGAAAATTGTGAAGAGCTGCGCCTTTGCTGCCCCATCATTCCACTCGCGATCGCGGCGGAACAATTCCAACAGTTGAGCCACTGCCTCTTCCACATCGCCATTGGCATGTAGAGCCTGCGCCAGATCAAACCGCGCCTGATGGTTATCAGGCTCGGCTTCAACCGCTGCGGTCAACTCACCCACCGGACCCGCATCTGCAGCCTGTTTGGCCAATTCCAGCTGCGCATGCGCAGCTTCGACCTCGGGCGAGGTGGAAATCTCGGCAGGCGCACCATTGAGGATCGCCTCAGCCTGATCCAGATCCCCCGATGCAATATGCGCGCGCACCAACCCGCCATAAGCGGCAGCGTGATTGGGGTCTTCACCCAGTATGGCGGCAAAAGTCTGTGCCGCGTCTACAGCGGCCCCCTCGGTCAACATTTCTTCGGCAGCTTGCACAGCATCATCTAGTTGACCACCCGGGCTTTCACCGCCTGCGGCTTCGATCACACGATCTATGAAGGCCTTGATCTCGGACCCTGGCAAAGCGCCCTGAAACCCGTCGATCGGTTGGCCTTTGTGAAATGCATAGACCATCGGAATCGACTGGATGCGCAGTTGTCCTGCAATCATCTGCGCTTCGTCCACGTTGATCTTGACCATCTTGACCGCACCCTTGGCAGCGGTCACGGCCTCTTCCAACGCCGGGCCCAGCGTTTTGCAGGGGCCGCACCAAGGCGCCCAGAAGTCAACGATGATCGGCGTCTCTTGTGAGGCTTCGACCACATCGGCCATGAAGGTGGCCTCGGTCCCGTCTTTAATCAGATCAGTGGCTTGGGGGCTGCCTGCGCCGTTCAGAAGGTCCATGGCTTATACTCTCTGGTTCGAACTTGCGCCCTATATGCAGTCCAATGCGGCAGAAACCAAGGGGAGAGTTCGGCGAATTTGCTTCGGTCAGACGTCAAACGTGGCAAATACCGGGGCGTGATCACTGGGTTTATCCCATCCGCGCGCGTCGCGCAGAATGCGACTGGAATGACCCGCGTTCGAGATATCGGGCGTAGCCCAGACATGATCCAGCCTGCGTCCCTTGTCGGCGGCATCCCAATCTCGTGCCCGATAAGACCACCAGCTATAAAGTTGACCACCCGGGATATCCTGCCGGGTTATATCAACCCAGCCACCCGCATCCTGCGTTTCGGCCAGCGTTTCAACTTCGATCGGCGTATGTGAAACCACCTTCAGCAACTGCTTGTGCGACCAGACATCATCTTCGCGGGGCGCAATATTCAGATCGCCCACCAGAATGGACTTTTTCGGCTTTTCCGCATGGAACCAATCGCGCATGTCAGCGAGGTAATCCAGCTTTTGGCCAAACTTCTCGTTCACTTCGCGATCCGGCACGTCGCCCCCAGCGGGGACATAGAAATTATGAATGGTCACGCCATTCTCCAACCGCCCCGCAATGTGTCGCGCATGACCCAGACCCGCGAAATCCTTATCCCCTACTTCCTCAAGCGGAAGGCGCGACAGTATGGCGACGCCGTTATACCCCTTCTGGCCCCGCGCAATCATATGCGTATAGCCCAGCTCGGCGAACCCTTCGGTCGGGATTTTGTCGACCGGCGATTTGCATTCCTGTAGACACAGCACATCCGGTGCCTCTTCCTGCAGCAATTTCAGAACGATAGGCTCGCGCAGGCGGACCGAATTGATGTTCCATGTGGCAAGGGTGAAGGGCATATCCGGGGGTTCCTTTGTCGAAGTTGCCGCAGGTTAGCGCGGCGCCAAGCGAGGTGCCATCGAAAAACAAAGCAATGTTGCCTGACCCGGCGGTGACGGAAACTTGCAAAGTTTCCGGTCCGATTTCATTGAATGAAATCGGATGCCCGGTGCCGATATCGCCCTGCACGATACAGTTGCACCCTACAAAAAAAGCCGGGCCATCAGGCCCGGCAGTCCAACAGGGAGGTGCATGTCATAACCCGGACATGCGCGGGTTGGGAGTAATCTAAAGATACCTAAAGAGTATCACTTTGATCCAAGTCAATCCACCATTAGTCAAGCAACAAGGCGATATCCGCCCGATTCTGTGACCAAAAGGCGCGCATTCGACGGGTCGGGTTCAATCTTCTGACGCAGACGATAGATATGGGTTTCAAGCGTGTGCGTTGTAACGCCTGCGTTGTAACCCCAGACCTCATGCAAAAGAACATCACGTGCAACGACGCCGTCAGTTGATCGATAGAGGAACTTGAGAATGTTGGTCTCTTTCTCGGTCAGACGGATCTTGCGATCATCTTCAGTCATCAGCATCTTCATGGCCGGTTTGAAGGTGTAGGGCCCCAGAACAAAGACCGCATCCTCGGATTGTTCATGCTGGCGCAGTTGGGCCCGAATCCGGGCCAGAAGAACCGGAAATTTGAAAGGCTTGCTGACATAATCGTTTGCGCCAGCATCAAGACCCAGGATCGTGTCAGCGTCGCTGTCGTGCCCGGTCAGCATCAGCACCGGGCTTTTGACGCCCTGCTTGCGCATCAGGCGACACAGCTCACGGCCATCGGTATCCGGCAGGCCGACATCCAGAATCACCAGATCGTATATTGCTTCGCGCGCGCGTTCCATTGCCGACGCGCCATCGGACGCCTCGAACACGTCAAAGTCTTCGGTCATGACAAGTTGCTCGCTGAGCGCTTCGCGCAGGTCTTCGTCGTCATCCACCAGCAGGATTTTCTTGAGCTGAGCCATGTACGGTCCTCCTAAGCCTTTTCCATCACTTGCGTATGAAGAATGCAATCAGCAAGATTTACTGCAGTCGTCTCACGCCCTCGTGTCTGACGCCGAGGAAATGTTTCACATTTTCCAGTGATCGGGGTAGGACAGGGTCTGATCGTTTCAAGGTAAACTGCATGAGTCTCACTCCCGACATCACCGAATTGCTGGCACGGGCGCGGGCTGACCTGCGTATGGGTGTTCCCGTTGTTCTGACCGACGAACTGGGATTTGGAGTACTCGCATTCGCCACCGAGACCCTGAGCCCGCAAAGGTTGGCCGATTTGCGCGGCTTGGGCGGGGATCCCGTTGTCGCCATAACGGTTCGGCGCGCTGAAACACTTAAAGCGCGTGCATATGACGGCGATCTTGCTCGCGTCATGATCCCGGCGGATGCTGGGCTGAGCTGGGTGCAGGCGGTGGCCGACCCGTCCGATGATCTGAACGCCCCGATGAAGGGCCCGCTGATGACCGAACGGCAAGGCAGCGCAAATCTGCACCGGATCGCTATTGCGTTGGCCAAGTCGGCGCACTTGCTTCCGGCCGCCGTCGTCGCCCCTATTCAAGACGGGCGCGAATTTGCGGCAGATCATGGTCTGACCTGCATTGACCATGCCCGGGCCGCGCCACATCTGACAGATCGCAGTGCTCTGCACCCTGTCGTCGCCGCACGCCTGCCGATGGAAGTGTCGGAGGCCGGGCGCCTGCATGTATTCCGCCCCGAAGATGGTGGAGAGGAACACTATGCGGTTGAAATCGGTCGCCCCGACCGCGACAAGCCCGTCCTCGCGCGGCTGCATTCGGCCTGTTTCACTGGCGATCTCATGGGCAGCCTGAAATGTGACTGTGGCCCGCAACTGCGCGGGGCCTTGGCCCAGATGGGGGACGAGGGTGCGGGTGTCCTGCTCTATCTGAATCAGGAAGGACGTGGGATCGGGCTCGCCAACAAAATGCGCGCCTATTTTCTTCAGGATCAGGGATTTGACACAGTCGAGGCCAATCACCGGCTTGGATTCGAAGACGATGAACGGGATTTCAGGCTCGGCTCGGATATCCTGAAATCGCTGGGCTTCAATTCGGTCCGTCTACTGACCAACAACCCTGCAAAAATCGCGATGATGGAACGCACAGGTATCGCCGTCACCGAACGTGTTCCGTTGAAAGTAGGTGAAACAGATTTCAACCGCGCGTATCTGGCGACCAAAGCGGCAAAGTCAGGCCACCTGCTGTGACACCAAGCGATCTGGTTCTTACACCACGTGGCATTCGGTTTCTCGGGCAGCTGTTCCCCTGCGCTATAGGCAAAGGGGGCTTGAGCCCAACCAAGCAGGAAGGTGACGGAACAACACCAACAGGTGTGCATCACATTGTGGGTATGCTCTATCGCGCAGACCGAATGCCAAGGCCGGCGCATTGGGCACGACCGATCGGACCGCGCGATTTATGGTCAGACGACGTAGAGGACGATGCGTATAACCATTTGGTGCGGGCGCCTCATGATTTCAGTCACGAAAAACTGCGTCGCCCAGATCCGCTTTATGACCTGATCTTGATAACCGATTGGAACTATCCCAATTCAGAACCCAGCCGGGGATCGGCCATCTTCCTGCATCAATGGCGACGCCCACGGTTTCCGACCGAAGGCTGCATCGCATTCAGGCGCGACCACCTACGTTGGATTGCCCAAAAAATCACGCCGGGCACACGGCTGATCATCCCTGAGGCTTAACCCGCGCCCCGAATATGGCAGACCCAATACGGACGTGTGTGGCACCCAAGGCGATTGCCGATTCAAAATCACTGCTCATTCCCATCGACAAACCCTCCAGCCCATTCCGCTCTGCGATTTTTGCTAATAGCGCGAAGTGCAGCGCGGGCTCCTCTTCAACCGGTGGAATGCACATCAAACCTCGGACGGGCAGGTCCATGCCGCGGCATTCTGCAATGAACGCATCAGCATCGTGTGGAAGAGTACCGGCCTTCTGATCCTCTTCGCCTGTGTTGATCTGTATAAAAAGATCGGAGCACTTACCCATTTCTTGTGCCAATCGCGCCAATGTTTTGGCGAGCTTTGGTCGATCAACTGAATGGATGGCATTGCAAAGATCAATCGCCTGCCGTGCCTTGTTTGTTTGCAATGGACCGATCAGATGCAGATCGATGTCCGGAAAACTCTCGCGAAATGCAGGCCATTTGCCAGCGGCTTCCTGCACACGGTTTTCTCCGAAACACCGGTGGCCCTGCTTCAATACGGCTTCGACCCGGTCGTTAGGTTGCACCTTGGAAACTGCGATTAATTGCACCGAGCCTTCGGCGCGTCCTGCCGCAGATTCAGCTTTGGCTATTCGATCGGTGATTTCTTGCAGCGACATGGGTCCCTCATTCTGCGTTTGCAGCAGCAAAACACCATGTGGCGGCAAAAGAAAAGGGCAGGTCCGAAGACCTGCCCTTGAACCTTGTGGTTCAGATCAACTTAGAAGTTGAACTGAGCACCAAAGTCGGCACGCAGCTGGCTGTCGCCGTCGCCACGCTTCTGGTTGCCGATACCACCGCGCAGCGATGCACCGCCACCTAGGTCGTAGATGGCACCGATGCCGTACTGCTGCAGATCGTCGTCTGCCGAACCGTCACCGTAAGCGAAGGTCAGAGTGGTTGCCGCGCCCAGGTTGTAGGCTGCCGACAGACCGTATGCGGTGCCGTTGCGGTCATCGTTTGCAACGTCATCGTCTGCGACGAACAGAGTACCGGAGAAGTCACCGAATTCTGCACCCAGGGTCAGAACGGTCAGGCTCTGCTTGTCGGCGTCGCCCAGACCGCTGGTCTGACCGTAGGCCAGAGCGGCAGTTACGTTACCGAAGGTGTAGGTCGCGCTGATGTCCCAGCGGTCTGCATCATCAGTGTCCGCACCCGCAACAGCTTCGTCAGCAAATGTGCGCTGGTCATACGACGCGCCGAAGGCGAAGTCGCCAACTGCGTACTGGAAGAACACAGCGTTTGCGCCCGAACCGGTCGACGAATACGCCAGGAAGTCATAGTCGACGCCCGAGTACTGACCAATGAAGCTTTCCAGGCCAGGCTCGTTACCGTAGTAGTTTGCCAAGTTGTCGAACGAACCGGCTACGTTACCGGCGTCAACACGCAGACCACCGAAGATGACCGAGAAGCGTGCGCCGTTCAGGCCAGCGGAGTTTGCTTCGCCGTTGCCGGCATCTTCGTCTGCCTGCAGACGAACACGGCCTTCAAAGCGAACGCCACCGTCAGTTTCAACGATTCCGTCGATGTTCAGACGGAAGCGCGAGACCAGGATGGTTTCGTCGGTTTCTACGCCGGTCGCTTCACCACCACCAATTGCGTCAACGGTACCTGTACGGTCTTCCAGGTATCCCAGACCAAAGCGGCCGTAACCGCTGAACTTTACTTCGGCCGCTGCAACACTTGCGGTTGCAATCAGTGCGGTCGTTGCGAAGAGAACTTTTTTCATCTTGTTTCCCTCGGTTTCAAAGATTTTCTACTCGACACATGCAAAGCACGCGTCTCAGCACGGACACCGTTTCGCTTTTTTTGCCCCCGTTGCGCAAGCTTGGCATAAACGCAAAGACGTCATTCGGCCCAAATTGGTGCAAGGATGCCACAGTCGAATTCAACGGATCGTGCGGTTCGCGCGAGTCGATCATAAAAGAATAGGGTTGTTGCTGTACGGGTCCTTGTCTAGGAGTATCACTCGACAGAGCAAAACAAGTGACACGGGACCTTCCAACGATGCGCCGTATTACGATTCCAGGTTTGATCATGGTAACGGCTGCCTTATCAGCCTGCGGAGGGCCACCGCCTGGCGATGCAAGTGTGTTGACCGCTGATGGCAGCTCGACAGAGGAACGCGAACTGAATGACCCGAATCGTTCGACGATCTGGGACGTATTCGGCCCGAACACCTCAGAGCAGGTCACTCAGGTAAATCGCTATCTGTGGGCCGCATCGCTGGATGTACTGAATTTCTTGCCGATCCAAGAGGTCGATCCGTTTACCGGAGTGATCGTAACGGGTTATGGCACACCGCCCGGCGGCGGGCGTTCCTATCGCGCGACAGTTCACATCAGTGATCCTGCCCTGGAAGCGCGTTCCTTGTCCGTAGCTCTTCAGACCAGTGGCGGTTCTCCGGTCAGCGCTGCAACGTCGCGCGCCGTCGAAGATGCGATCCTGTCTCGCGCGCGTCAGCTACGCATTGCGGACAACAAGTTCTAGAAACCCGACAAAAATCACACTATTACCACGCCGGGTTCCTACCCGGCGTTTTCATTCACGAAGGACCGCATGATGTCGCGCTACTCGGCCAACGAAATCGAAGCAAAATGGCAGGAGGCCTGGGACAAGGCCGGAATCTTCACCGCCAATCACAAGGCGGACAAGCCGAAATACTATGTGCTTGAGATGTTCCCCTACCCGTCTGGCCGTATCCACATGGGGCATGTACGCAACTACACGATGGGTGACGTGATCGCCCGCCACAAGCTCGCAACCGGTCATAACGTGCTGCACCCGATGGGCTGGGACGCGTTCGGGATGCCTGCGGAAAACGCCGCAATGGCCAGTGGTGGCCACCCCAAAGATTGGACCTACGGCAATATCGCCGACATGCGCGGACAGATGAAGCCGCTGGGCCTGTCGATCGACTGGTCTCGTGAATTCGCCACCTGTGATCCGGAATACTACGGCCAGCAGCAGGCTTTGTTCCTGGATATGCTCGAGGCCGGTCTGGTTTATCGCAAGAACGCCGTGGTTAACTGGGACCCGGTCGATATGACCGTTTTGGCCAATGAACAGGTAGAAAACGGCCGTGGCTGGCGTTCAGGCGCCTTGGTTGAGCGTCGCGAGTTGACTCAGTGGTTTTTCAAGATTTCCGATTATTCCGAGGAACTGCTCGACGCGCTGGATACGCTGGATAACTGGCCCGCCAAGGTACGCCTGATGCAAGAGAACTGGATCGGCAAGTCCCGTGGCCTGCAATTCGGGTTCGAACGCACCGATGGAGGTGAGCCGATCACCGTCTACACGACACGGCCCGATACGCTGATGGGCGCGTCGTTTGTTGGCATCTCGCCCGATCATCCGATTGCCAAGCAGCTTGAGGCAGAAAACCCGAAAGTCGCTGAATTCGTTGCCGAATGCCGCAAGGGCGGCACCACTGAAGAGGCGATCGAAACCGCCGAAAAGCTGGGTTATGACACCGGCATACGTGTAAAACATCCACTCGACCCCAGCTGGGAGCTGCCGGTCTGGATCGCCAACTTTATCCTGATGGACTATGGCACCGGCGCCATTTTTGCCTGCCCAGCTCATGATCAACGTGACCTCGATTTCTGTCGCAAATACGGCCTGCCTGTGGTCGACACATTCTTTGCACTGGATGATGACACTCCGGTCGACAAGATCGCGTTTGTTCCGCCGAAAACCGAGAAAGTCCGCTGGGTGAATCATTTTGCGGGTCTCACCGAGGCAACGGGTGACGAGGCCATCAATGCCACCGTTGATTTCGCCGAAAAGGCCGGTTGGGGTGAAGGTGTTACCAAATACCGCCTGCGCGATTGGGGGCTCAGCCGCCAGCGCTATTGGGGCTGCCCGATTCCTGTTGTGCATTGTGATCAATGCGGCACGGTCCCCGAGAAGAAAGATAATCTGCCGATCGAGCTGCCTTATGATGACGGCAACAGCAAACCCATAGATTTTTCGATCCCCGGCAACCCGCTGGACCGCCACCCCAGCTGGCGCGACACCCCTTGCCCTTCCTGCGGCGCTCCAGCCAAGCGGGAAACTGACACGATGGACACATTTGTCGATTCGTCGTGGTACTTCGCCCGTTTCACCGCTCCACGCGCGGAAACGCCCACCGATCTTGCCGAAGCCGAGTATTGGATGAATGTCGACCAATATATCGGTGGTATTGAGCATGCGATTCTGCACCTGCTCTATTCGCGCTTCTTCGCGCGGGCGATGAACATCACTGGTCATTTGCCGAAGAAAGCGATTGAGCCGTTCAACGCGCTGTTCACTCAAGGCATGGTGACTCATGAAATTTATCAAACACGCGACGCCAACGGTCGCCCGGTCTATCACCTGCCCGAAGACGTGACCGACGGCAAGCTGACCGACGGCACCGAGGTTGAAATCATCCCCTCAGCCAAAATGTCCAAGTCGAAAAAGAACGTCGTCGATCCGGTCAGCATCATCTCGGCCTTTGGTGCGGATA
Organism: Ruegeria sp. C5; assembly: GCF_056537605.1. Classification (NCBI taxonomy): domain Bacteria; kingdom Pseudomonadati; phylum Pseudomonadota; class Alphaproteobacteria; order Rhodobacterales; family Roseobacteraceae; genus Ruegeria; species Ruegeria sp. C5. The sequence goes on from NZ_JBQFRX010000002.1 coordinate 59,561, forward strand.
CTGCGCGCTGGTTTGTTCTGTCCGACTCCCCACCTGAGCGCGACGTGGAATGGACCGCGTCGGGCGCCGAAGCCGCGTTCAAACATCTCAGCCGCGTGCACCGCATCGCCGCAGAAATCGCAGAATCGGACTTGCCGGCCACAGCAGATGACGAAACGCTGCTACGTGAGATGCACAAAGCCATTCATGACGTATCGGGCGGGGTCGAATCCTTTGGCTTTAACGCATCTATCGCAAAGCTTTATGCATTCACCAACACGCTTGCCAAATCCAAAGCGGGCTCTGCAGTCAAGCGCGAGGCAGCCAAGACACTAGCGCAGCTGATGTCGCCGATGACGCCACACTTGTCCGAAGAACTTTGGCAGATGCTGGGCGGCGAAGGCCTGGTTGCAACCGCGCCCTGGCCCATCGCGGATGAGACGATGCTGATCGATGACACCATAACCCTACCGATTCAGATCAACGGCAAGCGTCGGGCCGAGATCAGCGTAGCCAAAGATCTGGATAAAGCAGAGGTTGAAAAAATCGCCCTCAGCACCGAAGCTGTGCAAAAGGCGCTGGATGGCGCTGCACCGAAGAAAGTGATCGTTGTTCCGGGCCGGATCGTTAATGTCGTCGTTTGATCGTAGAACCCTGTTGTTGATGCCGCTGGCGCTCGCCGCTTGCGGGTTCGAGCCGGTTTATGCGCCCGGAGGATCAGGCTCGGCCTTGGATGGCAAGGTCGAGGTGTCAGCGCCGAATACCGTCGAAAGCTTTCTGCTTGTCCAGAATCTGGAACGCAAATTAGGTCGAAGCGCGACCTCGGGCAACGAATACAAGCTGGATGTGGGGGTTTCGACGGTCACCCGCAGGGCCTCGATCACCACAGCGAATGAAACCAATCGCTATACGATCGACGGGAATGCGACTTACGCGCTGAAATCCAACGCAACCGGGCAAGTCATTGCCTCGGGCAACGTTACCGAGTTTGTCGGTTATTCTGCTGCAGGCTCGACCGTGTCTACACTGGCAGATGAGCGTGATGCGACCGAGCGGCTGATGGTGATTCTAGCCGATCAGATCGTGAACCGCCTTTACGCCACGCCGGGCCTGTCCACATGAAGTTGAGCCCGCGTGAGGCTGAAGGGTATTTTTCCAAGCCGGACGCGGACAAAGCCGGATTGCTGATCTACGGGGCGGACGCGATGCGCGTTGCGTTGAAGCGCCAACAGGTGCTGGCGGCTTTGCTGGGACCTGGCGCCGAAGAGGAAATGCGCCTGACCCGCATTCCCGGAAGCGATCTACGCAGCGATCCGGCCCTGTTGCTGGACGCGGTCAAGGCTGTCGGATTTTTCCCCGGTCCCCGCGCGGTGTTTGTTGAAGACGCCACCGATGTCGCAGCGCCTGCGATTCTCACAGCCCTTGAAGACTGGGATCATGGCGATGCACAGATCATCGTGACGGCCGGGCAGCTCAAACCCAGCTCGAAAATCCGCAAAGCATTCGAAGCGAACCCTGCCGCATACGCTGTTGGCATCTACGATGACCCGCCCTCGCGCGCCGAGGTGGAGCGCATTCTGGCGCAAGCCGGATTGAAGAATATTCCGCGCGATTCGATGTCGACGCTAAGCGAACTTGCAATGGCGCTCAGCCCTGGTGATTTCACTCAATCAGTTGACAAACTGTCGCTTTACAAACGCGGTGACGCCGGTGAACTGACGATTGAAGACATTGAAGCCTGTGCGCCGCGGTCGACCGAGGCGGCGCTGGATGATGTATTGAACGTCGTTGCCGAGGGCCGAGCACAGGAAATCGGCCCCCTTATCCGACGCCTGCAGGCGCAGGGCACCAACGGGGTCACCTTGTGTATTGGGGCGACGCGGCATTTCCGAACGCTCTATGCCTGCGCATCCGACCCTGGAGGCGCGGCGCAGGGTATCGGCAAGCTGCGCCCTCCGGTCTATGGCAAACGACGTGACCGGATCCTGAGGCAAGCTCAGGGATGGGGGGCGCCCAAGCTGCAGACCGCTTTAACCGTCCTTACAGATACGGACCTATCCTTGCGCTCGGCAGGTCAAACCGCACCTGCGATGGCACTGGTAGAGCGTGCCATGATCCGTCTGGCGATGCTGGCCCGATCGGGTTAAGGCCTAGCGCGCCAACCACGTTGCCGCCGACTGACCGGCCCAACGTCCCGTCGCCAGACAGGCGGTCAGAAGATAACCACCGGTCGGGGCTTCCCAATCCAGCATCTCGCCTGCGCAAAAAACGCCCGGACATGCAATCAGCATCAAACCGCTGTCCACGGCACCCGATGCTACCCCGCCAGCGGTTGAGATCGCCTCATCCATCGGGCGTAACCCAGCATACCTGATGGGCAGGTTTTTCAGCGCACCGATCCATTGCGTTTGCTTCAATGCGCGGCCCTTAGTCATTTCGTGGAACAAAGCGACCTTTTGCGGAGACAGACGCAGACCATTCTTCAACCAATGCGAAAGCGTTGCCTTTGATTTCTTCGCGCCCAATCGCGCCTGCATCCCTTCAGCCGTCACATCCGGGACCAGATCAACAAACAGCGGCGCCCCCATCCGCAGCGCAGGGGTCAGGGCATACATACCGCCACCTTCCAGGCCTTTTGCGGAAATAGTGGCCTCACCACGGCTATCCAGATCGCCCGCCATCCACCGCACCGACTTGAGCGCCGCGCCAAAATGTGGCTGCATATAGGGGCTCCAATCGACTGACAGAGCGGCGTTAGCCGGTGCAAACGGTGTTAGATCAACTCCGCTGTCCGCAAGCCACTGGGCCCAAGCCCCATCCGAACCCAACCGCGCCCAGCTGGCACCCCCCAATGCCAAAACCGTCGCGTCGGGCGAGCAAAACTGCATGCCATCTGGCGTCTCAAAAGCCAACGCGCCACCTTGCCATCCCTGCCAGCACCAGCGTGTCCTGATCTGAACACCGGTCTGATCCAATCTGGCCAGCCAGGCCCGCAGCAATGGTGAGGCCTTCATGGCTTTCGGAAACACCCGCCCGGTGGAGCCCGTGAACATCTCTTGCCCAAGATCACCGGCCCAAGCCTTCACCGCCTGTGCGTCAAACGATTGTATCATCGGATGCAACCAATCCTTCGCATCCCCGTATGCGCCCATAAGCATGTCAAAAGGCTCATCCTTGGTCAGGTTCAGGCCGGACTTCCCCGCCATCAGGAATTTACGCGCGACAGACGGCTTGGCTTCGGCCACTACAACCTCGTGCCCGGCGGCGGCAAGCTGTTCGGCGGCCATTAGCCCCGCTGGCCCTGCCCCGATGACCATGGTTTGCGCCATTGTGTCCCTCTTGCCCTGTACACGCATCAGCGCGAAGTTAGGTCATGGCAAATTCCGATCCGATCTGCCCGCTCTGCAACCGTCCGATCCCCGAAGGTGGTGGAAGCCTGCACCATCTGATCCCAAAGCTTAAGGGAGGCAAGGGCGGGCCCACCGTTTTGTTGCATCAGATATGCCACAAAGAGATCCACGCGACACTGACCGAGGCCGAACTGGCGCGTGACTTTCACACCGTCGATGCACTGCGCAAACATCCGAGGCTTGAGAAGTTCCTGAATTGGGTGCGCAAACGCCCGCCGGGGTTTCGCTCAAAAGTGCCGGGCAAACGACGCGGGCGATGATCAGGCAGGAAGCCAGGGATCGCCGAATGCATCCTTTTGCGGGTCAGCCAGCCCTTCAATTTCGATCCCGAGATAGTCCGGCACCGGTGCAAACCGGGCATTTGGGATGTGTTGGTATTCCAACGTGGTATATGGGCGCTTCCACAGCCATTCGCGGTTCTCAACCGCCCAGAGGTCGGGATTGAGCGGTTTGTCAGCAGTGAACGCGTAGAAATGCAGATCGAACCCGTGAGGTTCGACATCCTGCAAAGACAGCAATGACATTCCCATGGATCGGCAGAACGCATCTTCGGCAGCGATATCACCGGTTCGCAAAGTGATCTGACCAATACAGGCCTTGGCAAATGGGGCGTCCGCGCTGGCGGCATTTTCGGGCCGGTTGCCCTCGAAATCCTGCTGAAGCAGTTCAATGGCAAACCCTTCGGGGTCATTCAGATGGCACACATAGCCGATATCCAGAAACTGCCGCGGCGCGCTGACCGGGATACCCTTCTGGCGCAGGTGTTCTGCGGCAAGATCAACATCCGGCAACGTGATCCCGATCTTCCAATACCGCTGCCCCGGATCATGGCGGTAACCCCCGCCGCCCGGCATCAGCAACAGATCGGCATCCTGACCGGAATATCCAAGACGACGATTGGCGCCTTCAACCCTGACAGACATGCCAAGCGCATCACGATAAAACGCCGCCAACGCATCCGGGTCCGCCACCCGCAATCGGAGCGCGGCCAACCTCATGGGCACAATCCGGCTATGCCCGCAGCAACCGACGGATCTGCGGACAGGCTGTCGGCTACAAGTTCTTGTGCAGTTGGTATCAAATGTTCGGGCTCAACCACCCGATCAACCAGCCCAAAGCTATAAGCTTCTTCTGCAGAAATCTTCTGTCCCGCCATCAGTATGAGTCGGGTTCTGGCCGGACCGATCAACTCTGCCATCCGCTTGGGATCCGAGGGCTGCGGCAAGAATCCCAGCTTCATGACCGGGTAAAAGAACTTGGCCGAGGGCACTGCGATACGCAGGTCACAGGCCAGCACCATACCGTTGGCTCCACCGGCCAAAGTGCCGTTGAGCGCGGCCACCGTCAGGCAGGGCAAGGCGGCAATGGCACCCGACAACCTCTCCCAAAGATCGGATGTCGCAAGGCCCGCCCGCGCTTCTTCAAGATCGGCGCCCGCACTGAAGACCCGGCCCGCCCCCGTCAGGATCAATGCACGTGCCTCGGTTGCCGCCTCTGCGATGCGTACCAATTCGCTAAGCATCGCTGAGGTCAGCGCATTGGCCTTATCCGGATTGTTCAACGTGACGGTCCACAGCCCATTATCCTGTGTCAGTTCGATCACGTCAGCCCAACCCTTTTTCGGATGTCTTCGTTGCGCAGCGATATCTCGGTCCCCAAGAACTCATCCGCATCTGCCGAGCACATCCACATCAACGCCCGCGCGGGCCAGTCTGCGGGGATGTGATCGTCCCAATCCAGCTGACTTACTGGATTGATTCCGCTGGCCTTGATCACCCGCTGCATATCTGTGGCCACAGTTCCCGGGGACAGGCCCATTGCGCGAATACCGTGATGCGCCTCTTCCAGATGCAGGCATTCGGTCAGCATCTTGGCCCCGGCTTTTGATGCGCAATAGTGGCTCCAGGCTTCGACCGGGTTCGACGCGGCACCGGACGAGACTGTCAGAACGGTCCCGCCGCCTGCTGCCCGCATGATGGGCAGGACGGCACGCATTCCATAAAAGACACCCTTCAAGTTGATGTCGATTGCTTGGCTCCAGGCCCGGGTGTCGGCATTCGAAAGATGAAAGATCGGATCAATGACGCCCGCGTTCCCGATTAGCACATCCAGCTTGCCGAACCGGTCGATGCAATCGGCAACTGTCTGTTCGACCTGGGAAAAATCGCTGACATCGCAGGCCAGCGCCATGGCATTTTCACCCAATGCCGCAGCCAGAGCGTCAATCTGATCGCGGCTGCGTGCGACCAAGGCCACATTGGCCCCAGCTGCGGTAAAAACGCGCCCGGCTTCCGCTCCAATGCCTCGGCTTGCCCCTGTGATCAGTACCGTTTTCCCTTGCATATGCATCGTTTAAATCCCTGCATTTGAAATTGTCTTAACTCGTACCCTGCAAATGGGGAATTGGTCCACCCCTTCCCCCTTGACGCTGGCCGCTACAGGCACGACCATGCCGGCAAATTGATCAAGAAGGGTTCTCTTATGACTGTTTTCCTTCGCCGTAGCTGCGGTGCAGCTTTGGCCTATGCTGTTGCAACCAACGGCGCCTTTGCAGATGTTACCGCCAATGATGTCTGGGCCGATTGGCAGGCTTATCTGGGCGGCATGGGCTATGACGTCACTGGCGATCAGAGCGTTTCCGGCAACGTCACCACCATCGCGAACATGACGATGGCCATGGCCATTCCGGACACCGAAGGCACCTTCGACATGGTCATCCCCGAGATGACGTTGACCGAAAATGGCGACGGTACAGTCAATATCGGCTTTCCTGCCAGCTTCCCGATGACAATTTCGGGTGAAGCCGAGGGCGAGACATTTTCGGCTGATCTGATGTACGCTCACGACGCCTTGGAAATGGTCGTTTCGGGTACCCCCGAAAACATGACATATGACTATACGGCGAACAGCCTGACTCTGTCGATGGACTCGATGGAGTTTGATGGCGAAACCGTATCCAGCGACGTGTTTGCCTTGAACGTTCAGATGAACGAAATCGCAGGCACATCGCAGATGCAGATCGGCGAGATGCGCGATATCGCGCAGCAGTTCACGGCCAGCAGCCTGTCCTATGATGTGGCCTTCAACGAGCCCGAAAGTGAAGACACGGGCCGGATCAGCGGTAAATTAGATGGTTTGAAATTTGATGGCGATACAATCATTCCACCCGGTATGGATGTCGCCAACATTGAAGACATCTACAAGGCCGGGTTCGCCGCTTCAGGTACATTCACATACGCCTCGGGCAGCACCGAAATGGCAGGCACTGCCGAGGGTGAGCCATTCTCGCTCAGCAGCAGTTCCGAAGGAGGCAGCTTTACCGGCAGCATCGATGCACAGCGCCTTGTCTACGATCTTGCGCAGAACAGCACCAAACTAGCCGTCACCACGTCGGATCTGCCTTTTCCAATCGAAATCGCGATGGCAAATGCAGGACTGAAATTCGAGCTTCCGGTGCAGGCCTCGGAAGAAATCCAGCCATTTGGGTTTGGCATGAACCTGACGGATTTCACCATGTCCGACGTATTGTGGAGCATGTTCGACCCTGCTAGTGCGCTGCCGCGCGATCCGGCGACCATCGCGTTGGATGCAACCGGCACCGCCAAAGTTCTGGTCGATTTCATGGACCCGGAAGCCGTCGAAGAGCTTGAGACATCTGATATCGTTCCGGGCGAACTGCATTCGCTGAAGATCAACAAGCTTCTCGTATCATTGGTCGGAGCCCAATTGAGCGGTGATGGCGACTTTGCGTTCGACAACTCCAACACGGAAGAGTTTGATGGCCTGCCTGCCCCGTCAGGTGTTGCCAACTTGAAACTTGTTGGGGCCAACGCTCTGCTGGACAAGCTGATCGGCATGGGCTTTGTGTCGGAAAACGACGCGCTGGGCGCGCGTATGATGATGGGTCTGATGGCTGTTCCGGGTGAAGAACCGGACACGTTGAACTCGAAAATCGAGTTTACCGAGGATGGACAGATCCTGGCCAACGGTCAGCGTATCAAGTGACAAACAAATTGGGAAAGGCCGCTGCGCTGGCCTTTCCCGCCCGAGGCACATAAAGCCAGTGGGCTGCAGGCCTTGCGGGACAGACTATCCGAGGCTAGGTCCAGAACAACAAGACCGGAGGCCTCATGACGCGAACACCTCAAACAATCAGTGAAGAGCTGCTGAATGCAGCCCGCAAGGCAGGTGCCGAGGCAGCGGATGCCATAGTAATTGATGGCTCATCCGTTTCTGTGGAAGTACGTAGTGGTGCATTGGAACATGCCGAACGCTCGGAAGCGACCGATCTAGGGCTGCGGGTCTTCCTTGGCAAACAGCAGGCAATCGTATCCAGTTCGGATAGTCGCCCCGATACGCTTACCGCGATGGCCGAGCGCGCCGTGGCCATGGCACGGGAAGCGCCGGAAGATCCGTTCACCGGCTTGGCCGCGCCTGACCAATTGGTCGCCAACTGTAATATCGACGCGCTGGAGCTGTTTGACCCAGCCCCTGAACCCAGCGCTGAAGCTCTGATGCAGGATGCGCTGGCGGCAGAGGCAGCAGCGCTGGACGTTACGGGAGTCTCACAGGTGTCAGACGCTGCGGCCGCCTATGGTACCCACCGGGTCCATCTTGCCGCGACAAACGGCTTTTCGGGTGGCTACATGCGCAGCAGCCGTTCAACCTCATGCGTCGCCATTTCCGGCGAAGGGACGGGAATGGAGCGTGACTATGACGGTGACAGCCGGACTTTTCAGTCTGACCTGCGCAGCCCCGCCGAGATTGGTCGCACGGCTGGTGAACGTGCGGTTCAGATCGTGGGAGCACGCAAGCCCCAGACCGGCAGTTTTCCGGTGGTGTTCGACGAACGGATTTCATCATCCCTGATCGGCCATCTGCTGGCCGCCAGCAATGGCGCGGCGATAGCCCGCGGGGCCTCATGGCTGAAGGAAAGCCTTGGGCAACAGGTTCTACCGGCACATTTGTCTTTGATTGAAGACCCGTATCGCCCGCGCATTTCGGGCTCGCGCCCGTTCGATGCCGAAGGGCTGGCAACACGGCGCAGGGCGATCGTTGAAGATGGCGTTCTGACCGGTTGGACGTTAGACCTGTCCAGCGCCCGCAAATTGGGAATGACCTCGACCGGCAACGCAGCGCGCGGCGTATCCGGGCCGCCGTCGCCTAGCAACTGGAACCTGAGCCTGACGCAAGGCGAGAAGACCCGCGCCGAGTTGTTGCGCGACATGGGTACCGGGCTTTTGGTCACTTCGATGATCGGATCGACCATCAATCCGAATACCGGCGACTATTCACGCGGCGCTTCGGGATTTTGGGTTGAGAACGGCGAGATCACCCATCCCGTCAACGAGTGTACCATCGCTGGCAATCTTCGCGACATGCTGATGCGAATCATTCCGGCAAACGATGCGCGGCCTTACCTATCGCGCGTTGTACCCTCGCTGTTGATCGAAGGGATGACACTTGCCGGCAACTGACCTGCCCCTGCTGATCGACGCTGCGCTTGAGGCCGGAAAGATCGCCACGCGCTATTCGGGTCCTGATGCCCAGCGCTGGGATAAACCCGAAGGCGCAGGCCCGGTGACCGAGGCCGATCTGGCCGTCAACGCGATGCTCGAACGTGATCTGCAGGCGGCCCGACCGGATTATGGCTGGCTGAGTGAAGAGACCGAGGATTCCCCCGACCGTCTGACGTGTGATCGGGTCTTCGTCATCGATCCCATCGACGGCACCCGCAGTTTTGCCGAGGGGTCGCGCACATGGGCCCATTCGCTGGCCGTAACCGAGAACGGTGAGGTCACGGCAGCCGTCATCTACCTGCCCTTACGTGATCTGCTGTATGCGGCTGCAAAAGGGCAAGGTGCAACGTTGAATGGCACTGCAATCCAAGTGTCGGGGCAAGCGCACCTGCCCGAAGCCGAGATTTTGGCGGCAAAACCCAATCTAGATCCGCGCCACTGGCAATCCGGTGCTGCACCTGACTTTCGCCGTGTATACCGCCCGTCTCTGGCCTATCGGATGGCGCTGGTTGCGCAGGGACGGTTCGACGGGATGCTGACGCTGCGACCCAGTTGGGAATGGGATATCGCCGCCGGAGATCTGATCCTGCGCGAGGCAGGCGGGCTCTGTACCGATCGTTTGGGGCAACCTCTGCGCTTCAACAATACCCACCCGCGCCTGAACGGCGTGGTGGCGGCAGGTTCAGCGGTGCATTCGGACCTTCAGGCCCGGCTTGACCCGAATGGGGCCGGAATTCCGGCATGAGCAAGCCGCGATCTCTGAGCCTTGCGGCCTATCGGGTCCTGTCCTGGGGCGTCCCGCAAAGCACGGGCCACCCCGAGATTGCGCGCCCGGAAGGTGAACTTCTGTGGGTCCATGTCAGTACACCCGATCGGTTGCGGGCCGTCGACAATATTTGCCGTCGGCTGCTGTCTGTGCGACCGGGACTTTCGCTGTTGCTGACCGCCCCACCCGATGTTGATCTGAAGGACTGGGAAGATTGCGATACCCCGATCACAATGCTGCCCGCCGAACATACCGGCGCGGCGCGCACGTTCTTGGATCACTGGCGCCCTGATATGGGGCTGTGGTTTGGCGGTGGGCTGATGCCCAATGTGATAACACGCGCACAGGAGCGGGGCATTCCGCTAATTTTGCTTGAGGCTGTGGTCGACGTGAAAACCGCAAGGGGTGGACGTTGGCTACCTGATATCACGCGATACACGCTGGATTGCTTTACAGCGATACTTGCGCCCAATGATGACAGCGCACGCCAAATCCGACGCCTGGGAGTGAACTCGGCAAAAATCTCGGTCGCGCCACCACTTCATATCAGCCCCAACCCAGAGCCCTGGCCCGAAGATGAATTGATCGAGACCACTCACACAATGGCCGGACGCCCGGTTTGGCTGGCCGCATGGGTTCAGGACAAGGAATTCATCTCGGTTCTGACGGCCCATCGTCAGGCCTTGCGGATGCTGCCACGTCTGGCTTTGGTCCTGCATGTGGCGGATATGTCCGAGTCAGCGCCCTTGTTTAAACGCCTCGAAGCGATGGACCTTCGATGCGCCAACTGGGATGAAGGCCATCCAATCGAAGACACCACACAAGTAATTCTAACAGCCGAGCCCGAGGATCTGGGCCTTTGGCATCGTGTATCCGCAGTTACCTTCATGGGAAGTTCACTGGAACGCGGGGCGCGGGGGCACGACCCTCTGACCGCAGTCGCCTTGGGATCTGCGGTAATCCATGGGCCTCATGTCAGCAAGCATCGCAGTCTCTATGACAGATTGGGGCAGGCAAAAGCCGCGTTGAAGATACGAACCGCAACAGAGTTGGGCGATGGCGTTGTCGAATTGTTGGCACCTGACCGCACAGCAGACATGGCATTGGCCGGATGGCGGATTGTCACCGAAGGGGCTCCACAGGCGGACCAACTGATCGATATGGTACAGGATACAATGGACCGGCGAGGGCGTGACGATGCGGGCACCTGACTTCTGGAACTCAGCCCCTGATCGGTTGGATCTGCGCGCCAGGCTGTTGGCGCCACTTGGTCGCCTCTATGCCGCTGCAACCGCCCGTCGCGTGGCGAGCGGGCAAGGCATCTCGCCGGGCGTACCGGTTATCTGCGTTGGCAACCTGAATGCCGGTGGCACAGGGAAGACACCGACGGTGATCTGGGTTTTGGAATATTTGAGGGATACCTGGCATCAACCTCATGTCGTGACCAAAGGCCATGGTGGCTCGCTGGAAGGCCCGGTGCAGGTCGACCCGCGCAAACACACAGCGGCTCAGGTCGGGGATGAACCCCTGTTACTCGCCGCGTTTGCCGAGGTCTGGGTTGCCAAAGATCGTGCAGCGGGCGCGCAGGCAGCCGCAGCGGCAGGGGCGACCGCGATCGTGCTGGACGACGGCTTTCAGAACCCCGCAGTTGCCAAGGATTTTTCCATCATCGTGGTGGATGCGCGGCTCGGATTTGGCAATGGCCTTTGCCTTCCTGCTGGTCCACTGCGAGAGCCTGTGGCCGTTGGATTGAAACGTGCTGCTCTCGTGTTGTCGCTTGGGGACGCCGCAGCGCAGTCAACATTTTCAGAAAGATGGGAACCTGCCCTGACGGTCCCACACGCCACCGGCGAGGTGTGTCCGCTCCAAACCGGAATGGACTGGAACAATACACCGGTTCTGGCCTTTGCGGGCATAGGCTATCCGGATAAGTTCTTTGGAACTCTGCGACAGCAAGGCGCGAAACTGCTGCGGGCCGAGGCACTGGATGATCACCAACCACTGACTTCAGCGCTGATGACGCGGCTTGAGAACGAGGCCAAAGCACTGGGCGCGCAACTGGTGACAACCGAGAAAGACGCCGTGCGCCTGCCCGCCACTTTCCGCAGCAAAGTTCTGACCCTACCGGTTCGGTTGCAAATCAATCAGGATGACAAAGTCAAAGAGTTGTTGGCGAAGGCCGCGCCTTCACCTTAGGCAGATGGCCAGCCCAAAACAGGCTGACCATTCAGGATTTAGCTGCCAAGCTCGGCTTCGATCAGCGTCTTGAAGTCGTCATAAGGCTGATTTTCAACCTTCTTCCCATTCACGACGAAAGTAGGCGTCGCCTGAATTCCATCGCGTTCGGCATTTTCCTGATACCAGGCCACCAGTGTCTGCGCGCGGGTACCGTCCTGCAGGCAAGCCTCAAGCTGATCATTGTCTATGCCAGCGAGACGCCCGATCTTGCGCAGTTCATCAACGATTTCGGCAGGACCTCCGGCACGGGTCCATTCCGACTGGCCTTCATACAGCAGGTCGGTGATGCCAAAGAACTTGTCAGGTCCTGCACAGCGCGCGACCATCGAGGCCCACAGGCCATAGCGGTCGAAATACACCTCGCGGTAAGTGAACTTTACCTTGCCGGTATCGATGAAGTCCTTTTTGAGCTGCTTGTACGCGCCCTGATGGAAATTCGCGCAGTGCGGGCAGGTGTACGATGCATATTCGATGATCTCGACTGGCGCGTCTTCGGCCCCCTGCACCATCTCGACGATGGTCGAGGTGTCCAAATCCGCCTCTTGCGCCTCAGCAGCACCAACAAGCGGGTTCGAAGGGATCGTGTTACTCGACGTTGTCAGCCAATAGCCGCCAGCGGCCACGGCGACAGCCGCACATATTACGGTTGCAATCCGGCTCATTCATCAGCCCTTTCTTAGCGTTTCTGTCTGGATAAAACGTTGCGGCCCAAACGTTCAAGGGCCGCGCGCAAATCTTCATCATCAACCGCGCGCGACACATTGTCGGCCTCAGCTGCGATTTCTGGTGAAACAACCGGTTTCGTCTGTTTCGGTTTGTGATCGAAACTCGCCTGCCCCTCAGCAAATCCGGTAGGCGCGGTCTGGGTGATACGCACCCGATTGATCGCGTTGTAACCATAGACCGCATTCACTTTGTCGCGCAGCTGTTCTTTCTGCATCTCCAGCATTGGCGCCTGCGGCCCGGTGGTCAGCACCGTCAGCGTCGCGCCAAAGCCACCCTTGGCGTATCCCACATTCACCGGCTGGGCGATCGACGCGATGTCCTGGCCCACAATCTCGGCCCAATGGGTCAAAAGGCGCGAGACGGCAAATCCCCGGCTTTCCCCGGCCTGCCTGATCCGGTCGTTCAGCAAAGTGGCGGTGCGCTTGAACCCGCGGGTCGAGGAACGTCTGCGTTGCATCTGGTTTCCAACTCCTGCGTCGCTATTGTAATAGGCTGATACCCGGACGCCAGCGAAACCCGACAGAGAGTTACATAAAACTTGCGTGACTGCACCGAATCTGACCTGAGCAATACGCTGCTGGATTGGTACGACCGCCACGCACGTGAAATGCCTTGGCGTATCGGCCCGGCAGCGCGTGCCGCAGGCGTAGCACCAGACCCCTACCGCGTCTGGCTATCCGAAGTGATGCTGCAACAAACGACCGTTGCCGCCGTTCGCGACTATTTTGTTCGTTTCACCACGCGCTGGCCAACCGTCGAGGCCCTTGCCAATGCGCAAGATGATCAAGTCATGGGGGAATGGGCTGGCCTGGGCTACTACGCCCGCGCCCGCAATCTTCTGAAATGCGCGCGGGTGGTTGCGTCCGCGCATGACGGGCAATTCCCGGACAGCTACGACGCGTTACTGAAACTGCCGGGCGTTGGCCCCTACACGGCGGCGGCCATCGCAGCCATCGCATTTGATCGGCCCGAAACTGTCCTGGACGGCAATGTCGAACGGGTCATAGCAAGGCTCTATGATATTCACGAACCCCTGCCCGCCTCAAAACCCCTGTTAAAGAAAAAAGCCGCGGCATTGACCCCGCAGCACCGGCCTGGAGATTACGCGCAGGCTGTCATGGATTTGGGTGCAACGATCTGTACTCCAAAATCTCCGACTTGCGGTATTTGCCCCCTGCATGCGGCCTGTCTGGCGCGGAAGGCGAGGACGCAGGTGGAACTGCCGCAAAAAACGCCCAGGAAGCCCAAACCCACCCGGCTGGGCCACATCTACATCGCCCAACGCGGCGATGGTGCCCTGCTGTTGGAACGCCGCCCCGATAAGGGCCTGCTGGGCGGAATGTTGGGCTGGCCCGGCTCGGACTGGTCCGAAACACCGCTGGAAAGCCCTCCGTTCCCGGCGCGATGGCACGAAATCCCCGGTGAAGTGAGACACACCTTCACCCACTTTCACCTGATCCTGCGTATTTGGACAACCGAATTGCCAGACGGTTGCAATCCGAACGGTCTGACAGTCATGGACAAACACCAATTCAGGCCCAGCGATCTGCCCACGGTTATGCGTAAGGCTTTTGACCTCTGGCGCGGCCAATAGACCGCTGGGCAAAGCCCAGTGCGCGGTCTACGGTGCCGCCAACGTTTCGGAGCCTCAACATGATCGCATCTGACACCCTGTCCCGATGGCAATCCGCCCTTCCCTTTTGGGTCTCATACCTCCTGATCCCACTGATCTGGATGACCACTACGGCAGGCGGATGGTGGGTCCTGCTGGTACCGCTTTCGACATGGTGGGTCTTTGCGGTGCTAGACCGGCTGACCGGCCTAAACCTTGAAAACGCCGACCCGGATACGCCAGATGCGGGGCTGCAATGGTATATCTGGCTGACCAAAGCCTGGGCGCCGGTGCAATTCCTCACGCTCTATGGGCTGATCTGGTACACTACCCGAGCCGTAGATATGAGCTCGGTCGAAAAAATCGGCGTGTTCTTCGGCATGGGCGTCCTTTCCGGAACGATCGGGATCAACTACAGCCACGAGCTGATGCATCAGAAAGGCAAACTGGAACGCTGGCTGGGCGATTTACTGTTGTCGATGGTCCTTTATTCCCATTTCCGGTCCGAGCACCTGCTGGTTCACCACCGCTACGTCGGAACTCCGCGTGATCCGGTAACCGCTCGCTACAACGAAGGTTTCCACCGGTTCTATCCGCGCGTTCTGCGCCAAAGCCTCATCTCAGCCTTTCGCGCCGAGCGGGAAAAACTGGCCCGCAAAGACCGCCCGTGGACCGACCCGGCAAACCCGTTCTGGCGCTATTGGAGCCTGCAAGGAGCCATGCTGCTGCTAGCATTTCTGATCGGCGGATGGGCAGGGCTAGGCCTGTTTTTGGTACAGGCCGGCACCGCGATCTGGCAGCTTGAACTCGTCAACTATGTCGAACATTACGGGCTGACGCGCAAATATCTGGGCGATGGCAAGTACGAGCATGTGCACCCGCGCCATTCCTGGAACGCGTCACAAAAGGCTTCAAACTGGCTGTTGATCAACCTGCAACGCCACTCGGACCACCACTACAAGCCAAACCGGCGCTTTCCATTGCTGCAACACCATACGCAGGACGCAGCGCCGCAACTGCCTCATGGATATCCGGTCATGACCCTTGCCGCGATGATCCCGCCCTTGTGGCGGCGTATCATGAATCCGAGGGTCCGCGCTTGGCGGCGTCAATACTATCCCGAAATCACCAACTGGAAGCCTTACAACAAAGCGCACAACCCTGCCCCTCGCACCTGACTGCAGCGCGCACCAGCGCGCTGCCCGGCCCAACGGGAAGGATCACATCTTTGATCCGGTGCTGACAGGCGGGAGCCCTGGTTGCTACAGCACCCAGACATCCATCGGGGCTGTAACACCGCGAACAGGCTGGTCCGAGTGCTGTGCAAACCCGGTCATCATGTCTTGCGCATTTGGCGTCTCGCTTAGAGCCTGAGACCGCAATGCATCGCTGACAATGATGCGCGCTTGAAAATCGCGCGTCAGGGCCTCTAGCTTCGCAGCAACATTCACCGCATCGCCGATCACTGCAAATTCCAGCCGGTTTGCACCGATATCCCCCAGTACGACCGAGCCATAATGAACCCCGACCCCGATCCGAATCTCTGGCTCACCCGCGCGCTTGCGCTCCAAATTCCAACGGTCGATCATCTCGACCATGGACCGCGCGCATGCCAGCGCATTGCTTGCATCCAGCTCTCCAGGTACGGGGGTTCCAAACGTGGCCATCAGCCCATCGCCCAAGTATTTGTCGAGTGTTCCGTGATGGCGAAACACCTCGGTCTCCATTCGGGCGTGGAAACCACGCAAAACTTCAATAACCTCATATGGATCACGGCCAGCCGAGAACTTGGTGAAGCCAACGATGTCGATAAATAGAACCGCGATATCCTCTTTGCGGACCTGCTTCAGAGGTTCGTCGTTCTGGCTCAGCTCATCCACCACATTCGGCGAAAAGTATCGAGACAGATTCGCGCGTTCACGTTCAAGCCCAGCATTGGACATCAGCAAGCGATTGAGGCGGCGCATCGACACCCCAAGCGTCACTGCGACCATGACAAAAACGATCACCTGCTGGATGCGTAGGGTTGGCATGAAACTGTTGGGATCCATGAACTCGGCCACATCCGGGTAGCCTGACAAAGCCTCGGCCACACGCTCGCTAATCCCGGGGATCGGGGTGGCGACCCACCAAGCGATCACCCATCCAGCCGTCCACATCATCGCCGTCCACGAACCGATCGCAATGACAGTGCGCCAAGAATAGGCAAGCGTCCCTGCTGCCAGGATAATGAAGAAATATTGAAAATTGTCGAACCGATACTGCATCGCCAGTGGTCGCACATCGTCGCTGAACGGGTTTGGCACAATCATCCCCAGCGTCATGATCAGCAGATCGACAAAGATCAAAAGCAACTCGGTCCGGGATTGCCCCACACGACCCGCGCGTTGGATCAGCCAACCATTGGCGCAGATCAGAAGCAGGATGAAATGGTACCATAGGACCTCCCACTGGGGATTCAGATAGATCAGCAACAGCCCGGTCAACGCCATCGCGATCCAGCGTGCACGAACAGCCAGTTCAAGCCCCTCTCGCTTGTGTCGTTCCAGTGCTGCCTCGGTATATTTGTTGTCCAGATCGAAGTTGTCCGGTTGCGTAACAAAGAACCGGCTAAGGCGGGATTGACTGGCGGTGGTCTCGGTCATTGCCTTTATCTCCCAAATGGGCTGTCAGGGGCTGCCCTATGCAACCATCTCACAGGCAAAAACAAAAGACCCCGCCGGTAACGGCGGGGCAAGGCGTAGTGCCTTGTGTCAGGCCACAGGCACCGGCGGTATTCAGTTATGCAATTCGGCCCTGATCTGCTGACGCAACACGTCAATGGGCACGGTTTTGCCATCGCGTTTGAAGCACCAATAGGTCCAGCCGTTACAAGACGGTGCATTTTCCAGATGCGCGCCAACCTGATGGATTGAACCTTTGACGTTCTGCCCTACCAGAGTCCCGTCGGCGCGGACCTTGGCTTTATGGCGTTGGTTCATCGAATACAGTTCCTCACCCGGGCGCAGCATGCCGCGTTCGACCAATTGGCCGAAGGGCACGCGCGGCTCAGCGCGCTTGCTGGCGCTGACTTCCAACGCTTCGCGGTCAAACTTACGGACCTTTGAGATACGCTTTTCAGCCACCTTGCGATAACTTTCTTCGCGCTCAATCCCAATGAACTCACGCCCCAGCATTTTCGCTACAGCACCTGTGGTGCCCGTGCCAAAGAACGGATCCAGCACCACGTCACCAGGATTGGTCGAGCCAATCAGGACACGATGCAGCAGTGATTCCGGTTTCTGTGTCGGATGCGCCTTATCGCCGTTTTCGTCCTTGAGTCGTTCATGCCCGGTGCAGATCGGCAGTACCCAATCGCTGCGCATCTGCACACCTTCGTTCAGCGCTTTCAGTGCTTCGTAGTTAAACGTGTATTTGGCCCCTTCACGCTTGGACGCCCAGATCATTGTCTCATGTGCGTTGGTAAATCGCTTGCCACGGAAGTTTGGCATCGGGTTGGACTTACGCCACACAACGTCGTTCAGAATCCAATAGCCCGCATCCTGCAGGGCGGAACCCACGCGGAAAATGTTGTGATAAGACCCAATCACCCAGATCGCACCATTGGGCTTCAGCAGACGATGCGCAGCCTTCAACCATTCCCGCGTGAACTGGTCATAAGCCCCAAAGCTGCTGAACTGATCCCAGTGATCATCGACCGCATCGACCTGAGAATTATCGGGCCGGTGCAATTGACCTTTCAACTGCAAATTATACGGGGGGTCCGCAAAAATCAGGTCAACCGACGCCTCGGGCAGACTGTTCATCGCCTCGATGCAGTCACCGGATAGAATCGTGTTTAAAGGGAGCGCGGCTGCGCCCTTTGTCTTGATTGTGGTCATATCGCTGCCTCAGTTCCACGGCGCTTTTGCGCTCATTTGGTTGAGACAAGGATGAGTCAAAGATGATTCGCCGTCAATTTCTTTTTTGAATCAGCGACTTACGATTTACTCTTGATACAAGATATTGTGGACTGGTTTGAACGAACGTCTATGGTGTGGGGTCACGCCAAGATTTTGCAACGCCTCGCGGTGCTGTTTTGTCGGATATCCGGCATTCGCCTCCCACCCATAGCCGGGATGCTGTTGCGCCAAATCCACCATCAGCTGATCACGCCAGATTTTTGCAATGATCGACGCTGCCGAAATCGACACCGACCGTGCGTCGCCCTTCACCACCGCCTGCGAGGGCAATTTCATACCGCGCGGGATCATGTTGCCATCAATCAGCAAGAAATCCGGAGCCGGGTCCAACGAAGCTACCGCGCGTACCATCGCCAGATGCGAGGCGCGCAGGATGTTGTGCTCATCGATCTCTGCAACCGTGGCTTCGGCCACCGCGACCTCTGCCCGGTCGCGCAATATCTCATCCAAACCGCCGCGACGCTTGGCCGTCAGTTTTTTTGAATCGTTCAACCCAGCGGGAATGTCATCCGGGTTCAAAATAACCGCTGCGGCTACAACCGGGCCGGCCAGCGGACCGCGCCCAACCTCATCCACCCCGGCAATTCGGGTATATCCGCGTGCCAGCAAAGCCCGTTCGAGTTCATAATCAGGTGTCGTCATACCCTTGGCAAATCGCGTTTCGTAGCGCTTCGCAAGAAAAAAGAGAGGGCAGCTTGCGCCACCCTCTCCCGCGCGGCGCTTCTATGGCGCCACTCCTGCTCGAAACCTGTTACTGGTAAACGACACGGTATCCTTTCTGGCGCAGGCAGGCGGGTTCGTATGCCCGTTTTACCTTTTTACCATTCCAGAAACCAACCTTGCATTGGTGTGGCAGGCTATCGGCATGTTTATAGTACTTCTTCAGGCAATTCGGCCCAAGCAGCGGACGCTTGTTCGAATAGGCATTGAACGTGCGCAGGCAACGCTGCGGTAGGTCATAACGGGCCACGCGCTTTGGCAACGGGCGTACAGCATGTTTTTTCTTGGCCTTCTTCGCCTTGGCTTCAGCCTGTTTGTGACGCTTGCGGCGCTCTGCCTCTTCGTCGCGCTTTTTCTCCTGATGATAGTGGTTGACCGCAGCACCTATGAGCGCGATCGCAGCCAATCCGCCGAGAATATCTCGGGTATCTGCCGCCCGTGCCTGCGACGCCGAGATCCCCGTGATGGCGACGGCGGTTGCTATGATCAGAGCGATAAATTTCCGGTGCATGATGCGTGTCCTTTCGGATAATGGGCAGGCCGGTTACCGACCGCGGAATTGATAACCTGACACTGCGACCACCCCGTTCAGACAAGCAATAACGGCATACTGTTATTCAATATCAGCACCACAAACCCCCTGAGGTTATTGAATATCCACCCAACCCATGCGCAGGATGCAGCCCATGAAACAGATCCTCTCTTCTCTGGCTCTGACGGCCCTGATATCGGTTGGGTCGCAAGCCATCGCGGCAGATTGCTATGCCGACTACAAGGCCAAGCAGGACAATCCCTTACGCCTGCACTATGGCGTCATGCAGGTCTCAAGCTGCGATAAAGGCTCGGCCCGGAAAGAAGTCGCCAAGCGGCTGAACTCAAACGGCTGGACCCTGCTGAACGTGATGACCGTTTTCGAGGCGGGTGGATTGGATCAAAGGAAGGCCAATGCCGGAAAATACTATCTCCGTTACTGAGGCGCGTCGTTCGGGGGTTCGGCTGGTTGGTCTGGGGATTGCGGCAATCGTCGCGATCCTGGTGACTGCAGCGGTTTTCCTGTTCTGGACGCTACCGGACGCAAATGCCTTCAACGCGCGGGTTGAACGGCTGTTTGTCGAGGCTGACCTGACCTCGCAATCGGAAATCCGTCTGCTCGAGATTCTGGCGCAATCGGGCACCGCCTTTGCCGATACGCTATCCAGCTATCGAATGGTCATCTTCGTGCTGTTGGTCTTTGCCAGCGCCATGCTGATCACCGCGCTTGTTTTTCTGGTCATGCTGGTTCTGCTGAACCGCCGCATGGCCCAGATTGAACGGACGGGGATCCAGGTAACATCCCTGCTGATCAGCCGTGAAGAGAATACCGTTTATCTCAACAACATGGATTTTAAGTTGACCCCCGCCGCGATGGAAACGCTTTCGGTTCTGGCTGAATCCCGGCTGGATGACGAGGTCCTGTCGGGTGCCCAGATCGAAGCGATGATCTCGGGCAGAAACGCTGCAGATTGCGATGAGGCCGCCGGGGCAACCCGGATCAAACGCCTGCGCGACGCCTTGGGAAATCAGATGGTCAGTGAGCTGCTGGTGAAGAACATCGCCAAGAAGGGCTATATGCTGTCGATTGAGAAAGACGTTATTCAAATGGTCTGAGGATGCCATTGCGGTAAAATCTACGTGCGCATCTTGGAATTCTCGCCCTCAAGACCCATGATATAAGGGCTTGGCCAAGGGAGGTTGCAGATGAACGTCCATGCCACACCGAATGTCAAAGGCTATGGGATATCAGTTGAGCCGCTGCAGGGACGGATCGCGATCTACCGTGGTGATATACTGCTGGCCGAAAGCCACAACGCCAAAGTCATGTACGAAACGCGGCTACCTCCCGCGATCTATGTTCCGCGCGAAGACCTGTGCGTCGAACTCAGCCCTGAGACCGAATTGCAGACGTTCTGCCCCTTCAAGGGTACCGCAACCTATCACGACATTAGCCTACCGGAAGAGCGCCTTACGAACTCGATTTGGGCTTATGAAGACGCCTTCCCTGAAAGCGCGGCCATTCAGGGCCATATTGGATTCATGCCGGATACCGCGACGCGGATCGACCTCGGCGACAACCAACTGCGTCAACCCGACGATGGCAATATCAGCGGCCCCCTGATCGATTGGCTGATGCGCGGTGCGTCCGAAATTAACACTCCTGATGCCTTTACAAAAACGCTGGCCGAGAAAATGCTGGAACATGGCATCGCTATTCAACGCCTAAGCATTCTGGTCTGGTCGCTGCATCCGCTGATCGCAGGCAAACACTATATCTGGGAGAAAGACTCGGCTGAGATTTCGACCCACACTCCGACCTATGAAATTCATGATCACCCTGCCTTTACCAACAGCCCCCTGCGTCACGTTTCAAACGGGTTGGGTGGTGTCCGGCAGCGCCTGAACAACGACAATCCGCATAACAGCTTTCCGATCATCGAAGACCTGCGCGCAAAAGGGGCCACCGATTACGTTGCCATGCCACTGCCTTTCTCGGATGGGCGGACGAATGTCCTGACCCTGACTTGCGATCATCCCGATGGGTTCACGACCGAGAACCTGGGTCTGGTTTTTGAATGCTCTACTGTCATCGCGCGGTTCTACGAGGTCTTCATGCAGCGCGAAAACGCGCAGGTTCTGCTGGAAACCTACGTAGGCAAGCGCAGCGGTGCGCGCGTCCTGGGGGGCGAGATTCGCCGCGGTGATGGCGATGACATAGATGCGGCGATCATGTTTTGCGATCTTCGAAATTCAACCGCATTGGAAGAAAAACTGGGGCGTGATGACTATATCGAGCTACTGAATGCGTTTTTTGAGACAGTTTCAGGGATCGTGCACGACCATGACGGAGAAGTTCTGAAATTCATCGGCGACGCTGTTCTTGCCGTCTTCCCGGCGGGTGACGATGCCGCCAAAGCCCGATCCAGCGCGCAGCTTTCGGCAACTGAGATCGTCGAAAAACTGGGTGAATTGCGCAGTGACGGAAGTGATCATGATTTCGACTGCTCGATTGGTGTCGCCTATGGCCGCGTCACCTATGGCAATGTGGGCTCACGCGAACGGTTGGACTTTACCGTGATTGGTCAGGCCGCCAATGTCGCTGCCAGATTGGGCGAATATGGCAAAACCGTCGGACATAGAATTGTTGTCTCGCAAGATATCGAACCTGTTTGCAAACAGGCGATCCCTTTAGGGGCGATCAAGCTGCACAACGTCTCGCAACCGATCAAATCATTTGCCCTGCAAACCTCAGCCGATGCCTGATTTGACAGTTTACTTCGCAAGAGTTGAACCTCAAATTGTGCCACCCACTATCTCGGATCAGTCAACCTATGGCCTTGCGCGAGATACCGTACACACCGTGTCTGGTTGACATCAATGGTTCAAAAACCACCGCCCAGCAGGATCAGAGCCGTCTGCGCAGGTGAGATCGTCTGTTGGATTTGATTGATCTGATTGCGGGCCAGATACGTGTCGGTCAGCTTTTCGATTGCCTCACTTTCAGTGAACTGCGCCAAATCGGATGACCCTGTAACGCGCTGCAATCGATCTTTGAACACCTCAAGCTGCTTGTCGATATCCAGTTGCGCAAATGCTGAAGGCAGCCCCAATGCCGTTTCCATCATGCGGCGCAAGGGAGGCAGCCCCATCAGATCAAACCACCTTCTGTCCTCACTGCCACCCTGGCCAGCCAGGTCGCGCAATGCATGCTGGGTGTACAACGCGATACGCATCGATTCATCTGCTTCACCAACCGAGATTTCAAATCGCGCAATCAAGTTGTCGTCAGCGATCTTTTCCATGGCGTCCACCAATCCGGTCTTGCGCACATCGCCGGGACCAAGTCCAAAGGCATTTGCAAAATCACGGTACCTACCGTCGGCCAGCCTGTTCGCAAGCGCATCGTCAGCCTGCGTTCCATCGGACAAGATTTTTTGGACAAAATACCGATTGTCGAGATCACCTTCCAAGCCAAACGCACCCAATGCCACCTGCAACAACCGTCGGTCCGAAACCAGATCCTCGGCCGTCTTGACCTTGCCAATATTGTCCAGAAAATACCTTGCGTCCCGTTCATTGATCCCCGAGGCAGAATAGCTTTGGAGCTGCGCATCATAGGTTCGCTGCAAAAAGCGCCAGCCAACCAGACCACCTGAAGGTATGACCGGCTGGAAGGTCACTGCTGATACGCCATCAGACGTTCTTCGCGTGGCAACAGTGAACGCAAGGCCTTTAAACACTTATAGTATTGCTCTGCCACCAATGCTTCAGTTGCGTTGGCAAGGACCCGGCGACTGTCGGCATCCGTGAATACCTGGCTCAGCTCTTCCACGCGCCGCAGAAGTTGCTGGCGCGCCTGCTCAGGTTCGGTATCGCCTGACAGAACCAACTGCGCGGCATAGCAGACACGGCGTACCGGCGTGTTGACCTCTTCCGGGTGAATGGCATCGCGCAGGCGCAGGACATTTGCCTGAGGTGTCATGATCGAAAACCGACTGCGTCGATCCCCGTTTTCGATTACAACACCATTGATCAGAACCCGTTCCTTTGGCGCAAGTTTCAGGACCAGACCCCCCATCAGTTGCCCCTCATTTGACGTAGCCCGCGCAACACGGCCATGTTGATCTCAAGCAGCGGCTCAACGGTCGCCTTGTTCGCCAGCACCTGGCTGCTGTGTTGTTCGGTAAACTCAGCCAAATAGAAAATCCGCGCCCGCAGATTGCTCGGCAGCCCGTTATCCGCATCCGCCACATCGGTTGCCAGCACAGCCCACAGGCGGCGATTTTCGTGCAAGGCTTGAACGAACCCTCCGAAATCAGCCGCTTTCCGTGTGGAAGCAGCCTTCAACCGATGTGTAATCCTGGAAATCGCCTCATACTCTGTATCCCGAGGTGTTCGCGTCGGTGCAGCAGATTGCGCATAAGCGCGGTGAGCAAGCGTTTGCGGTGTCACTTGAAATCCTTCCAATTGTCCTTCAGCGGGCGATTAAGTCCGGGGCACAGCGTGCGTGCCCCGGATCAGTTCCAAAGTTAGCGGAACAGCGACAGGATGGACTGTGGCGCCTGGTTCGCGATCGATAGCGATTGGGTTGCCAGCTGTTGCTGGACCTGCAACGCTTGCAGTCGCGCCGAGGTTTCTTCCATGTCAGCGTCAACCAACGAGCCGATACCGGATTTAAACGAGTCAGACAGGTTCGAGATGAACTCTTTCTGGGTCTCGATCCGACCCTGCGCCGAACCAAAAGCCGCCGAGGCATCAATCGCAGTATCGATGAGGCCTTCGATCGCGCCAAGCGCTGCGGATGCGCCGGCAGAAGTCGACACATCAATCGAGGCCAGAGCGCCTAGACCGCCAGAGTTCGCATTGGCATATTGACCGCTGATCTGCAGCGAATCCGACCCTTCGTTGGTGATATCGAGTTGCGCAGCATTCGTACCCGGATCATAGACGACCGAAACATTGGCATCCGAAGCTTCGATGGCAGCTTTTAGCCCCGCAGCGATGATCTCTTCGGGCGCGTTGCCTGCGGCGATATCCTCAGCCCGGACTGTATAAGACGCGACATCGTCGCCCAGTCGGACCGTGAAAGTATCACCAGCGGACAATGTGCCCGGATCAGCGATCACGATGCTTCCATCATCATCGCTTCCGCCGTTTCCATCCAACGAAAATCCGAATGCGTCGGCCGTATCCGCAGTGACCCCGTCAGTTCCAGTGAACACGTCGGCAGCAGTGTAACCACCTGTCGACAGGTTTTGCGCCGATACACTAATGGAAGACGCTGTCACGTTGCCTGCATTGTCTCGATCCAAAGAGGACAGAATGCTTGCGCCAGCCCCACCGTTCACCAGATTGAGGCCATTGAACTGGGCAGCGCCGACAACCGATTCGATCTGATCCCTAAGCGCGGCCACATCGGTGTTGATCTTAGCACGATCAACGTTGTCTTCCTGCGCCGCAACGATCTTGCCTTTCATCTGGTTCAGCAGATCCGTCACAGTTTCTGAGGCGTTTCGTGCAACTGCGACAGTGGATTCACCCAAGGCTAGGCTGTCCTTGATCGCATTGAAGCCGTTGACGTCTGATTCCATCACCTTTGAGATGGCCCAGACAGCCGAGTTATCCTTGGCTGTAGCCACATCCTTGCCAGTCGAGATCGCGTTTTGCGTCTGTGCGAGGTTCTTGTTGACCGATTTGAGAGTTTGCAGCGCAACCATTGCGCCATTGTTCGTCAGAATGCTGGACATATTTGTCATCCTCTTAGCGTTCGGGCGCGTTTGACGCCCATGTTGGACCCACCAAACCGGCAGGCATTCTGTCGTTCTGACCTGTGCGTCGTGCCTTGTGGCCTTCGCGCCACCCGTTGTTTCAGGTGCATCGCCACATTTGACCCTGATCTCCTAACGGAGTGCTAAGACGGGAAAATCCGAAATTTCGGATTTGAATCAAACCTTATGCTATGCCCGTTTTTCCAGCTTTGCCTGCGATCGCAAAACAAACCCACTACGCTGCCCCGAGGCGTCATAAGTACTGAACTCCTGCCGGACCTGTTTCAGTTCCGCCATTCGGTCCGCCACAGCCCGAATACCCTCGGCGGCACTGTTCAAAAGGGCTTGATTGCGCACGACCTTCTTCTGGATCCGGATCAGATCATCGCTTTCCAACACCTGCAGATCATTTATTGCATCGATCAGATTCTCTTTTTTAGGCACCAATCGATCCAGATCGGTCAAATCCCCCTGGACCAGGGCTGTGCGCTCCAGATCCAAAAGGTCTTCCAGTGCCTGAATCGGGTCTTTATCCATCCGACTTCTCCATCATTGCATTGAACAAAACTTCAGAAAGGCCGATTCCTCCCGCCTTGGCCATTTGCTGCGCCTGCTGTTGCACCAGAAATGAGGAAAACTGATCTTCGCCCGCGCCACCGCCAAAGGAACTTCGCGCTTGGCCGAGGCCTGCAGACTTGAGCATTTCAGCCAGAAATGCGGCCTCCAGCTCAACCGAGGCGGCTTTCAGCTTCTGTGGAATCTGGGCGGAATACGCCGTCGTACCGGTCGCTGTAATCGTCATCGGATTCTCCAAAAATTGCTTCGAACTTTCTCGATCAAAGAGGAAAGCGGTTAAAATAAACGTAACTTCCTTTGGGCACAGTGCGGGCCAGACCAACGAAAGCCCGGAGCAAAAAATGCCCAACCCGCTGACGATCATGACGGCTGCACCTGCCACGGGCGACAAACCCGGGGCATCTCAGGGTAAGGAGCGGGATGTCAATGGCGGGTTTGCCTTTGAGGATGTGCTGAATGAGGATGCCGATCAGATCGAGTTGAAGGATGTTGATCTGGTGACGGCTGAATCCAGCCTGCCAGCTGAGCAATCAGATATCGCATCTGTTGCCGTGTCAGAATCAGCTGAGGCGATCAAAGCCAAGGAATCAGAGCCCGCCGAGCCACAGATGGTAGCGCAGGAGGTTGCCATTGCGCCCAACCGCCAAGCGGATTTCACGGTCGGTGATACAGACCTTGTCACTCCGCCCAGCCCGATACAGCAAATTTCGCAGTTGGTCGCTGGCAATTCGGCCCTGAGACAAAAGGCAGGCTCGACCGAAGCGGCCACCCCAAGGTCCGATGAAAACGTGCTTCGGGTGCCAACCCAAGCTCCAATCTCAGGTGGTGGGGAACAACAAAGTGTGCACCAAATGCCCGCCCCACGCGCGCTAGATGCATCCCTTGTGGGGGATACGGTTTCGAAACTTGAACAGCCAAGCTCCGAACCAGAGACGCGTCTCGTTGCCCGAGCAGTCGAGCCTGCAGCCGAGCAAATGGCGCGGCAAACGGTTATGTCCGCCGCCTTGAAACCGCAGATAGCGGCCCAGGGCCTCGGGTGGGCACCGGGCGATGCTATCGCTGATACCGCGATCAGCGCGGAATTTGATGACCCGTCCGTGGTCAAAGATATAGCGGCAAGCCACACGATGCGCGACACGACGCAAACGATGCCCGTCGCCATGGCCCGCGCGGAAACCGCGCGCGCGATTGCGGGGCAACTGGCCGCTTCGATTTCGGCCCGCCCAAGCACCGGCGGCGTTGAAATTGCCCTGAACCCCGAAGAGCTTGGCCGCGTCTCAATCACGCTCAACGGTCGAGAGGACGGGTTTCATCTTACGATCGCGGCTGAACGGCCCGAAACACTGGACCTGATGCGCCGCCACATTGCGATCCTGTCTGCCGAGTTCGAAAAGCTGGGATATGGGGATCTGTCGCTTGATCTGAACATGTCCGGGGACTCGGCCCAGCATGGCGACCCGTCAGAGTCTGATCCCTCCTCAGAAACCGACGAAATGACTCGCGACTCTGACCATGAGGCACCTACTCTCCCGACCGGCCCTGACAGGGGCCTTGATATGAGGCTTTAACCGATGATTTCAGCGACCAATTCAGTGACCGTAACGGGTGCAAATCCCGGCGCAAACAACAATTCGGAACGTTCGGCACTGACTTCGGATTTCGAGACCTTTCTGCGCATGCTGACCGTGCAGGCGCGCAATCAGGATCCGCTTGAGCCACTGGATTCCTCCGAATACGCCTCTCAGCTGGCGCAGTTTTCGATGGTTGAACAACAGGTCAAAGCCAATGAGCTTCTGTCTGATCTGGCGCTGACACTAGGTGCTGTCAATCTGAACCAGCTTACCGGCTGGGTTGGGATGAATGTCAAAACCGACGCACCGTTTCGCTTTGAAGATCAGCCTGTTCCGATCTTTGCGCAGGCCGAAGCAACCGCAGATCGGGCCGAATTGGTCATTCGCAACGACCAAGGCACCGTTGTCGACCGCGTCCCTGTGCCTCTCGATAAGGCCGAATTCGAGTGGGCCGGGGTCAGCAGTGCCGGTGATCCCTTTCCCGCTGGCAGTTACTCAGCCACATTGGAGAGCTTCAAAAGAGGTGAGTTACTAACCAGCACGCCCGCATCTGCCTTCGGTCGGGTGGTAGAGGCACAGGTCAGCGAAGGTGGCATCATCCTGAAACTGGAGAGCGGTGCAGAGGTGTCCGCCGAAATGGTCACGCAAATCCGCACGGGCGCTTGATCTGGAAGGCAAGGCGGGCCAAAGCTTGGCGCATCGCGACTCGCCCCCTAACCCGGTATCTGTCCTGTCTGATCATCACCAACCTCCCCCGGGTCTTGTTGCCCAGCTCAGCACCCAAGGTTTGATCCGCCACGACGTGACCTTCGAGGTGTTGTACGGTGGGCGGACCAATCATGTCTGGAAGGTTTTGTCCGGCAATAGTGATGCCGTGCTTAAGCTATACAGTGCGCGGTTTCAGAACCCCTTGTTTCGCAACGATGCCCGGCTTGAGTCAGAATGTCTGCGCACGCTCAACAGCTTTGGCTTCGTGCCCAATTTACGTGCCACGGGTTCCTTTGGAGACGACAGCTGGGTCTACTATGACCACGCACCGGGCGTCCCTTGGCAGGACGATGTTTCGGGCGTGGCCCATCTGCTTGGAAGGTTGCACCAAATTCCGGTCAATCTGGACCTCCCTAACGGCTGCAATGGCAGCGAAGATCTGGAACAGCACGCGTGTCAAATTCTGGCTGATTGCCACGCGGAAGAGCGGCGATCGTTGCTTGCAAAAAAACCTCAGGCCCAAGTACCGCCATTATCCGCGCGGTGCTTGATCCATGGCGATCCGGTCGCGGGAAATATCCTGCAATCGAAAAATGGGCTGACGCTGATCGATTGGCAATGCCCGGCCTTCGGTGACCCATGTGAAGACTTGGCGATATTCCTTTCACCTGCGATGCAGCAACTCTATCGAGGCGCGCCCTTGTCCGAGGCCGAAGAGACGCTGTTTCTTAAGGCCTACGACCAACCCGATATCACCGAACGCTATCTGTCATTGAGGCCTTGGTTTGCGTGGCGCATGGCCGCTTATTGTCTTTGGCGGGCCGAAAACGGTGCGGCTGATTATGCCATTGGGTATGAGTTGGAAGTTGAGGCCTTATAGGTCCGCCAGACCCAGATACGCATAGGCTGGCGGCATGACAGCGCGACGCCAACGGCCAAAGGGAAACCGCCCCGGCGCACCCGCAATAGGGGACGGAATGTCTGCGGATTGCCCCAGCACCAGTCGCGCCAAAGCACGTCCGCAATAGGTTCCCATCGCCACACCATTGCCGTGGTAAGCAAACCCTGCATACATCCCCGGATGCTCAGGAACCGGGCCCACAAAGGGCACAAGGTTCCGGGCAAGGCAAACCATGCCGGACCACTTATGTGTGACATCGACCGTGTCCCAGGCGGGGAACATCCGCCTGAAATCCCCGAAGGCCTTTTGCCGAATGCGCGCCTCAGCCCCAGGGGATGAAAGCAGCCCCCCTCGTGTCCCAAACAGAAATCGTCGATTGGGCATCAATCGGAAATAGTGCAGCAAATTACGCGTGTCATAGGCCATCTGATCCGACGTCCAGCCTTGCGCCTGCAGCTCGACATCAGTCAGAGGCCGCGTCACAAGAACCGTTGACTGTGCAGGCATATAACGCGCGGCCAACCAGGGCGGCAGATCCTCGCTTGAGTAGCCATTTGTGCACACCAGAACGTTCGAAGCACGAACGTGACCCGCAGGCGAGGTCAGCACGAATCCCGAGGCGGCCTGTTTGATCTGCGTGATCGGGCTGTTCTGGAAAAGAGTTGCGCCCTTTGCCTGGGCGGCGCCAGCCAAACCGAACAGATACTTTCGGGGGTTCAGGGCAAAGCCAATTGGCGTTGTATAGCCGCCGAAAAACGCCCCACCCAGCCCGAGGCCCTGCAGATCGTCAATCTCATGTAATTGTCCGGCCGGATCGGCCGACCGGCGCAATCGTTCCATCGCGCGCCGTGAATGGGCCAGTTGAGTTTCACCCTTGGAATGCGTTTCGGCGTCGATTTGGTTATCACGCAGAAGGTCAGCAACCAGTGAAACGGCGTCTTCTTCCGCTTGGTAATAGGTCTGCGTTGCCACCTGACCATAGCGACGGGTCAGGCCAGCCTTGCTGAGCTTTGACCCGCCTAGACAACAAAAGCCCCCGTTTCGACCGGACGCCCCCCAGCCTGGTGTTTCCGCCTCGAACACAGCGACCGAAACCCCTGCCTCGGACAGATGCAATGCGGCGGACAAGCCGGTAAACCCGCCCCCGATGACGGCGACATCAACGCTGATATCGTCTTCGAGCTTTGGCCAAGCAGGGGTCGCGATCGTCTCATCCCACCAACACCCCGCGCGTGGCGCGGGGCCGTAGGCATAATCAGGAAATATACGCCTCATTCAGCGCTTGCCGCGGCCAACTCATCCTGTTTCTGCCTAACCATCGCCCGCTTGGTCACCAGGGACGCGGTAATAACGCCCACCGTGACAACCGCGATCATTAATGTTGACAGCGCATTGATCTCGGGACTGACGCCCAAACGCACAGCCGAGAAAATCTTGATCGGCAAGGTGGTGGCAGAAGGCCCAGATGTAAACGAAGCAATCACTAGGTCATCCAGCGACAGGGTGAAAGCCAGCAGCCATCCCGAAATCACTGCCGGAGCAATGATTGGCAAGGTCACCAAGCGAAACGCCTGCGCAGGAGAACAGCCCAGATCCAGTGCGGCCTCTTCCAGCGATCGATCAAAGGTCACAAGGCGCGAGGACACGACGACCGAGACAAAACACATCGAAAACGTCGTGTGCGCCAGAACGATGGTCAAGATCCCCCGGTCCAATCCGATGCCAATGAACAATAACAGCAGCGACAGACCCGTGATCACTTCGGGCATCACGAGCGGGGCATAGATCATCCCGGAAAACAGTGTTCGCCCAAAGAACCGCCCACCGCGTACCAGAACATAGGCCGCTGCGGTGCCCAGAATCGTGGCCAGCGTTGATGAGAATACGGCAACGCGCAGCGTGACCCAGGCTGCATCAAGAAAGGCTTCGTTCTGCATCAACTCGCCGTACCATTTGGTCGAGAACCCGGCCCAAACGGTGACAAGCTTGCTTTCGTTGAAGCTGAAGATGATCAGGATGATCATCGGGATATACAGAAAGGCAAATCCCAGCGTCAGTGAGACAGTGTTGAACCAGCTCAGCCTGTTCATTGTTCTGCCTCCGTCTGCTTTTGCTGGTTGCGCTGGAACAGCACAATCGGGATCACGAGGATGAGCAACAGAACCACGGCCACCGCGCTGGCGACGGGCCAATCGCGGTTCGAGAAGAACTCTTCCCACAGCACCTTACCGATCATCAAGGTCCCCGATCCGCCCAGTAGCGAGGGGATTACGAATTCCCCAATCACCGGAATCATCACGAGGAAGCAGCCCGCGATAATACCGGGGCGCGACAAGGGGATTGTGATCAACCAGAATGCCTGCAGACGCGAACACCCAAGGTCTTCAGCGGCTTCGATCAGCGACCCGTCCATCCGTTCAAGCGACGAATAAATCGGCAGGATCATAAAAGGTAGGTAGGTATAAACGATACCGATATAAACTGCGGTATTCGTGTTCAGAATGGTCAGCGGCGCTGAGATGATGCCTGTCCAAAGCAAGAGCTGGTTCAGATAGCCTTCGTTGCTGAGGATACCCATCCATGCGTAAACCCGGATCAGGAACGAAGTCCAGAACGGCAGGATGACCAGCATCATGAATGTAGGTCGCCACTCTTCAGGTGCGCGCGCCATCGCATATGCGATCGGATACCCGACAATCAGCGTCAACACCGTTGAGATCAGCGCGATCTTTACGCTGGACAGATAGGCCTTCCAATAAAGATCATCTTCAGTCAGCCAGACAAAGTTTTCCAGATCAAGCTGGCTGAAGAAATCCCTGATACCCGCCCAACCTGCGGACAGGTCCAGCGTCGGAGTGTAGGGCGGAATGGCAAGTGCGGTGTCTGAAAGCGATATCTTTAGGACGATAAAGAATGGCACCAAGAACAGTGCCAGCAACCAGACATACGGGACAGCGATAAGAACAGCGCGGCGCATCAGTTTTCCAGCAGAACTGCGGCAGTCGCTGTCCAGGACAGCCAAACCGGGTCTTCCCAGGTGAACGAGCGGCGCGAGATGCGGCGGGTATTCGCTGTTTGCGCCTTGATGATCGTGCCGTTTGGCAGTTCGACATGATAGGTCGACAAGTTGCCCAGATAGGCGATGTCATGCACCTTGCCCTGAATGGCGTTGATTGCATCGACCGGGCGCTCGGCAGAGATCGCGACCTTTTCAGGCCGGATCGCCAGATGACAGCTCTGACCATTGGACAGTTGGGTCGCAGAAGACGCCGCTAACGGGGGCTGCCCTTCTGCCCACTCGATCTGATAACTTTCGTCGCCTGCTGCAGTAGCTCGTCCCTCAATGATATTTACATCCCCAATGAAATCAGCAACATAAACCGAGTTTGGTGTCTCATAGATGCGATCTGGAGTTGCCACTTGCATCAGTTTGCCCTGATCCATCACGGCCACTCGGCTGGCAACGGTCATCGCCTCTTCCTGATCGTGCGTCACGATGACAAAGGTCGTGCCGGTTTTTTCCTGAATGTCCATCAACTCGAACTGAGTATCCTGACGGAGTTTCTTATCCAAAGCACCCAAAGGTTCGTCGAGCAATAGCAGTTTTGGTGCTTTGGCCAATGACCGGGCCAGCGCAACGCGTTGGCGTTGACCACCCGAGATCTGGTGCGGCTTGCGGCGTGCGAACTGTTCCAGCCGGGTTAGGCGCAGCATCTCATCGACCCGCTCTTCCAGATCGCGCTTGGGCATGTTGTCCCGGCGCAGGCCAAAGGCGATGTTGTCCCAGATGCTGAGATGAGGAAACAGCGCATACGACTGAAACATCATGTTTACCGCCCGTTTGTTGGGCGGGATCGGGTCGATATCCTGTCCACCCAGAAGGATATGACCATCGGAGGGGGTTTCGAATCCGGCCAGCATCCGCATCATCGTGGTCTTGCCGCAGCCCGACGGGCCGAGCAGCGCAAAGAACTCACGCTCGTAGATATCCAGTGAAAGATTGTCGATTGCGGTGAATGCGCCAAAACGCTTGGTGACGTTCTGGAACTGGATCAAGGGTTTCGCCTGCGGGTCATCCCACGGCGCAAAGACTTCAGAATTCAAGGCGGCCCCCGTTTATCGGTCAGGATAAAAATGGCGCAAGGCAGTGGGCCCGCCTTGCGCTATGATCAGATCAGGTGCCTGATTTCACTTTGGTCCAGAGACGTGTCACCACCCGCTGGGTCTTTGCCGGATAAGGTGTGGTGATGTAGAGGTTCTGCATGGTCGCATCATCCGGATAGATCGCCGGATCACCGATCACGTCCTCTTCAAGAAACTCCTGCGAGGCCTTGTTGCCGTTGGCGTAGTACACATAGTTCGACGCCGCAGCCATGTTGTTGGCATCCAAGATAAAGTTCAGGAACTGGTGCGCGCCTTCGGGGTTTGGTGCGTCGACCGGAATAGCCATCTGGTCAAACCACATCAGCGAGCCTTCCGCAAAGGGATGGTATTCAATTTCCACGCCGTTATCCGCTTCCGCCGCACGGTCGCGTGCCTGCAAGATGTCGCCCGACCAGCCGACAGCAACGCAGATATCACCATTGGCGAGCGCATTGATGTATTCCGAACTATGGAATTTCTGAACATACGGGCGCACACTGGTCAGAATTTCTTCGGTTTTCCCAATTACATCCGTGTCGTGGCTGTCAGGGTCTTCGCCGATATACTGCAGCACCATCGGAATGATCTCAGACGGTGCGTCGAGGAAATGCACCCCACACGAGGCCAGCTTTTCCATGTTTTCGGGCTTGAGCACCAGATCCATGCTGTTAAGCGCAACATCGTCGCCCAGCACTTCTTTGACCTTGCCGACATTCAACCCGATACCTGTCGTGCCCCACATATAGTTGATCGAGTAGGCGTTGTTGGGGTCATACCCTGCGGTTCGTTCCTGGATCACATCCCATAGGTTGCCTGCATTCGACAGCTTGGCGGCATCCAGTTCCTGGAATGCGCCGGCCTGGATCTGGCGTTGTAGGAACGTGCCTGAAGGCACAACCACATCATAGCCTGACCCACCGGCCAGCATTTTTGTTTCCAGAACCTCGTTGCTGTCGAACACATCGTAGATCAGGGTCAGCCCTGTTTCTTCTTCGAATTTGCTCAGCAGATCTTCGTCGATGTAGTCGGACCAGTTATAGACGCGCACTTCTTCAGCAAACGCGGCCGAAGTCCCCAATGCGACGATCGCTGTCATCCCCAGCGTTTTCAGTTTCATATTTTTCTCCCTGCAACTGTGCGGCCATTTTGACCTTTTTTTGGATTTGATCAAGTTTTGCGTTTCACGACGGTTTCACCTATGGTCGGAATAGGTGAAGATTCTGGCAAGACAGAAACACTTGGATTGGGGCAAACCTTTTGGATTTGATCAAAAATAAAGCAGATATACCTCCGGTAGATGAAGAAAAACGCCCAGCGCACGAACAGGTCTATCGGACACTGAAATCCCAGATTCTGTTTGGCGATCTCGTGCCCGGGCAGCCGGTTACGATCCAGGGTCTGACTGATTCGCTTGGTGTCGGCATGACTCCGGTGCGCGAGGCGATACGCCGTCTGATTTCCGACGGCGCGCTCATTTTTCAGGGCAATCGTCGCGTGAGCGTCCCGCTGCTTTCAGCCAACGACATCGAGCAGATGATTTTCGCAAGAATTTCAATAGAAACAGAGCTTTCCAGGCGATCCACAAAGAACATATCTATAACCGAGATCGACTATCTTGAGCAGCTGGATCAACGATTGGACAATATGATCGCGGATGGAGATGTAGGGGGTTACCTGCGTTTGAACCACGCCTTTCACCAATCTCTGTATTCCCATGCGGACGCTCCGATACTTGTTGATCTAGCCGAACGGCTATGGCTGCGATTCGGCCCTTCGTTGCGCATCGTTTGCGGTCGCTTCGGCACTCAAAGCCTGCCCGACAGACACAAAGACATTATTGCCGCGCTACGTGAGCGAGATGCAGAAAAGGCCGCGTTAGCAACAGCGCAGGACATTGAGCAGGGTATGGGAATGATGGGCGATGCTTTGCCAAGCACCTAGAAACCAGCGATTCGATTGACAGCATAAAATTTGATCATATTCTGTCTGGCAACGACGCTTGCTGGAGAATCCGAGATGTCCACCATCACCAATCACATGCCCACTGCCGAATTGCAGGCGCTGGACGCAGCACACCATCTGCATCCTTTTTCAACCAATGAGTCGCTGGCAGACGAAGGTGTCAGGGTCATCACCCGTGCCAAGGGCGTCTATCTGACCGATAGCGAAGGTCATGAAATTCTGGATGGTATGGCCGGATTGTGGTGCGTGAATATCGGATATGGCCGCGACGAGCTGGCCGATGCAGCCGCACGTCAAATGCGCGAGCTGCCGTACTATAATACTTTCTTCAAGACGACCCATACGCCCGCCATTGCGCTGGCTGCAAAACTGGCTGAGCTTGCGCCAGGTGATCTGAACCATGTCTTCTTTGCCGGAAGCGGGTCCGAGGCCAACGACACCAACATCCGTCTAGTGCGCACCTATTGGGCCGAAAAAGGTCAGCCGGACAAGAACATCATCATCAGCCGCAAGAATGCCTATCACGGTTCTTCTGTTGGATCGGCGTCGTTGGGTGGCATGGCAGGAATGCATGCGCAGGGCGGCATTCCAATCCCGAATGTCCACCATATCAACCAGCCGAACTGGTGGGCGGAAGGCGGCGATATGAGCCCCGAGGAATTCGGCCTTGCCCGCGCGCGCGAGCTGGAAGAAGCCATTCAGGAACTGGGCGAAGATCGCGTCGCTGCCTTCATCGCCGAACCTGTGCAGGGCGCAGGCGGCGTGATAATCGCACCCGACACATATTGGCCTGAAATTCAGCGCATCTGCGACAAGTACGATATACTGCTGATCGCGGATGAGGTGATCTGCGGGTTTGGCCGAACCGGCAACTGGTTCGGCTCGCAAACCGTCGGGATCAAACCGCATATCATGACAATCGCCAAGGGCCTTAGCTCAGGCTATGCACCTATTGGCGGATCGATCGTCTGCGACGAAGTCGCACGTGTCATCAGCGCCACCGAGTTCAACCATGGCTACACCTATTCCGGCCACCCGGTTGCCGCAGCAGTTGCGCTCGAAAATCTGCGCATCCTCGAAGAAGAAAACGTCGTCGATCACGTGCGCAACGTGGCCGCGCCCTATATGAAAAAGAAATGGGACGCATTGGTCGAGCATCCGCTGGTCGGAGAGGCAAAGATCGCAGGCTTGATGGGGTCCATCGCATTGACGCCTGAAAAGGCAAGCCGAGCCAAGTTCGCATCAGATCCCGGCACGATCGGATATATCTGCCGCGAACATTGCTTCAAAAACAATTTGATCATGCGTCATGTGGACGACCGCCTGGTCATCTCTCCGCCGTTGGTCATTACCCCGGCCGAAGTCGACGAGATGTTCGTGCGCATTCAAAAATCGTTGGATGATGCGTTGGTTGAAATCAACGAAAAAGGTCTGATGAAGCCTGCGTCCTGATCATTAGATCATGGGCGACCCAATTGGGTCGCCCTGATTATCAGCGCATCCTTTCCAGCAGGCCGAGCGACGGGTATCCATCCGGGATCAACCCCTGAGCAACCTGAAACGCGCGCACCGCGTTAATCGTATTTGGCCCGGTGCGCCCATCGATCCCTTGTGTATCGAAGCCCGCCTGAGTCAGCCGACGCTGTAGTTCTTTCTTTTCAGTAAAGCTCAATACGCGATCGCCACGCGGCCAATCGGCCTCAAACGGAGAGCCTCCTGCAAGCCGGTCGGACAGATGCCCGATGCCGATCACATAGGCATCGGCGCCGTTGTAGGCCTCGATCACTTTGAAATTATTGAAGATCATCAGGGCGACACCCCGACCACCCGCCGGTAACAAGATTGCTGCTTGCCCGTGATCGGGCACTGCCTTGCCCGAGTAAGCAAGAACCCCACGGGCCGCCCATTCCGACGGCATCAGAGTGAAATCTCGCCGCGCATTGGCGTAGTCAAAGTCGGATGGTAGTTGCACTTCGACCCCCCAAGGTTGGCCTTTGGTCCATCCACGTTTTGCCAAATAGGAAGCAGCTGATGCTAAGGCATCAGTTGGATTATCCGACCAGATCTCACGACGCCCATCTCCATCAAAATCAACCGCGTAATCAAGAAACGAGGTCGGCATGAACTGTGTATGCCCCATCGCCCCAGCCCAACTGCCTACCATATTCTCAGGGTCGACATCCCCTGCCTGCAGTATCTGCAACGCGGCGATCAGCTGTTCCTCAAAAAAGCTTGCTCGTCGAGCATCAAAGGCCAAAGTCGCCAGCGACCGAATGGTTTGCTTGCTTCCTCGGTAGGTGCCGAACGAAGTCTCAAGCCCCCAGATCGCGGTCACGACCTCTTTTTCGACGCCGTACCGGGCTTCGATCCGGGTCAAAGTCTCGCGGTGCTTGTCTAGTCCAACGCGACCGTTGGAAATCCGCGTTTTTGAAACCGCTCCATCCAGATATTCCCAGATCGGTTTGGAAAACTCCGCCTGATTGCGATCGCGTTTGATGATGTCACTGTCATAGGTCACCCCAGCCAACGCCCGATCCAGCGTATTGACCGAGATGCCCTGCTCTTGCGCCCGCTTGCGAAATGCCCCCAGCCAAGCCTGAAATCGGGCATTACCGTCTGCCGATACACGTTGCACCTCGACCTTAGGCCGCAGCACGGGCCGTACCGAGACCGTCACGTCCGCCGAGGCCAGTTGCACATTGTCGACCAAAGGTCGGGCCAGAGGCCGTATCGAATTGTCTGTTGTATCCGCCTGCACGATGGATGCCCATAAGGCGGCGGTCATAACGCCACCTACACACTTACGCATTCCGTTTTATCCTGATTACTGCTCAGAGCCGATGATAGCGCACAATCGGGATTTCTCAAAACGCAGAGCGTCAGGTTTCCTGATCCTGTTCCTCACGTTCCGCGCGAATACGGGCAATGGCATCACGCAATAGCGATACGCGATTGGGTCGGAAGCTATCCTCGGTCACATCCATGCCCTGCATACGATCCAGCCGAAACACTCGGAAATCCTGTCGCAGGTGGCACCAACTCAGCAATACGCTGGCACGGTCCATATAGACGATGCTCAGCGGATTGACCCGACGATGGGTGTCTGCGCCTTTGGCATCGGTATAGGCGAACTCGATCACGCGTTCGTCCCACGCGGCTTGGCGCAGTTCGGCGACATCGATGGTTGGCACGGCCGGCCTGTCAAATCGCGTGGCGGTCAAAACGGCGTGGCTCAATCGGTGCGACTGGCGCTGCGGCAATCGGCCCTGCAGCTTGCGTAAGGCTGCGCTTGCAGCATCCGACAGCGCCGGGTCTCCGATCAATTGCACCTCGCGCAAGCCCAACACCAGCGCTTCGAGCTCGTCATTGGTGAAACCCAACGGCGGCAGGGTCGCATCCTCGATTAGGGTGAACCCGAACCCGGCCTCTCCGTCGATTATCGCCCCGAGGCCACGCAATGCATCGATATCCCGGTGCACTGTGCGCGGCGAAACGCCTAAATCCTGCGCCAATTGAACCGACGTTCTGGGCGAGGGGCCAGATCGTAGGGCCTGCATCAACTGAAAAAGACGAGCGGTGCGGGACATAGTATATTCTACTCTAAATCTAATGTCAGAATCTGTCATCAATCCGGCGTATCCATCAGGCGTCCCAACTATGGAGCTGATGATGCTGACCCTTCTCACCTTCCCCTCTGCCTTTGGCCTGTTCAGCGCCAGCCCATTCTGCGTGAAAACGGCCCTGATGCTTCAAAACGCGGGCCTGCGCTGGCAACGGTCCGATCTGCTGGACCCGCGCAATATGCCACACCAGAAGCTGCCGGTTCTGCGCACGCCTGAACGTCTGATTCCGGACAGCGACCTGATCCGCGACTGGCTTGAGGCTCAGGGGGCCGATTTCGATGCTGGCCTGACCGACCTGCAAAAAGCCCAGTCCCGCGCGCTGATCCGCATGGCCGAAGAACACCTATACTTCCATGTCGTCCAGGACCGTTGGGCCAATGATGAGGTTTGGCCAATTCTGCGCGATACTTTCTTTACCGTCATTCCCGCACTGATCCGCAAGCCGGTTTCGAATTCGATCCGGAAATCCGTTCTCAAGGGGCTCGCGTTTCAAGGTGTATCCCGCTTTTCGCCCGTCGAACGACAAGACCGGCTGGAGCGCGACTTTGAGGCGATCTCGGCCTATCTTTGGCAATCGCCCTACCTGATGGGAGAGAAACCTACGTCGGCGGACATGAGCGTCGGTCCAATGCTGGCGGCGATGCGCGCGACACCATCAGACACCCCCCTGACCCGTCGGATTAAACAAGATAAGCTGCTCAACAGCTATATCGACCGAATGGAGCAGGCGATCCCGCTATCATGACAGCCTTTGAGGACAAAAAAGTCGCTGCAGCCTATGAGGCGCTTCCGGAAGAGACGCGCAATGGGGCACTAGCGCTGCGCGAGTTGATCTTCGAAACTGCGGCCTCGCTGCCACGCGCTCAGCCTCTGGAAGAAGCGTTGCGGTGGGGCCAGCCCGCCTATCTGGCGCCCAAAGGCTCGACGATTCGTTTGGGCGGACACAAGGCGGCTTGCTTTGCGTTGTTCGTACACTGCCAAAGCCGACTGATGGGGGATTTTACTTCCGCCTTTCCTGGAGAGGATCGGATCGACGGCAATCGCGCGATTCTGTTCGACCGGCCCGATCAGATTGATCCTACGCGCCATGGCTGGCTGATTGCGCGCGCGCTTACTTATCATCTCTGACGGCGTTTGCGTTCGACCTTGCGCTTGATCTTGTCCTTCTTGCGCTTGGTGCTGGCGGCCTTGCGCCGCGTTCCGCGCTTGGCGGGGCCACTGCCGCGCGGCAGCGCCTGATCATCGATGGACAACAACTCCAATTCCAATCCGCCCGTCACCGGCGTCGCCTCGGTCAACCGCACCGTGACACGCTGGCCAATGGCGATGATCAGCCCGGTGTCCGAGCCCATCAGCGTCCCGGCCTCTCGGTCGAAATGGAAAAACTCTCGCCCCAGCGAACGCACTGGAACCAGACCGTCCGCTCCGGTCTCGTCCATCTTCACGAAGGCACCGAACCGGGCAATACCGCTGATCCGGCCAGAAAACTCATTGCCGACCCGCTCGCTGAGATAGGCCGCCAGATAGCGATCAGTCGTATCGCGCTCGGCCATCATCGAGCGGCGCTCGGTATCCGAGATATGGGTCGCCGTTTCTTCCAACCGTGCAATCTCATCCTCGGTCAATCCGTCCTTGCCCCAGCCATGGGCTGAGATCAGCGCGCGATGCACGATCAGATCGGCATAGCGCCGGATGGGAGAAGTGAAATGCGCATAGTTCCGCAGAGCCAGCCCAAAATGGCCGAAATTTTCGGGGTTGTAATAGGCCTGCGCCATCGACCGCAGGGTCGTCAGGTTGATCAGTTCCGCATCCTCGGTACCAGCAGCAGCGTTTAGCAGCGCGTTCAAATGTCGGGTCTGCAATACCTGTCCTTTGGCGAGATTTAGTCCCGCCGCCTGCGCCGTCTCTCTCAGGCTTTCCAGCTTTTCAGGCGCGGGCTCTTCGTGGACGCGGAACAGTAGCGGGCGGCGTTTGGCGATCAGGGTCTCGGCAGCGGCGACATTGGCGAGGATCATGAATTCCTCGATCAGCTTATGCGCATCCAGCCGGTCACGGAACGCGACACTGGTCACCTCTCCCGCATCGCTGAGTACGATTTTGCGCTCAGGCAGGTCCAGTTCCAGCGGCTGCCGCACGGAACGTGCCTTTTTCAGCGCAGCATAGGCGGCGTAAAGCGGATTCAGCACCGTATCCAACAGCGGCCCGGTGCGGTCGTTCGGGTTGCCGTCGATGGCCTCCTGCACCTCGGTATAATTCAGCGAGGCGGCAGAGCGCATCAGGCCGCGCACGAACCGGTGGCCGATCTTGTTGCCTTCGGCATCAATCTGCATCCGAACCGCGATACAAGCGCGCGGGACGCCTTCGTGCAGGGAGCATAGATCGCCGGACAGGCGATCCGGCAGCATCGGCACTACGCGGTCCGGGAAGTAACTGGAGTTGCCCCGCTTGCGTGCCTCGCGATCCAGAGCCGTACCGGGTTTCACATAGGCGGCGACGTCAGCGATGGCGACCCAGATCACATGGCCACCCGGGTTCTTGGGATCGTCATCGGCATGGGCATAGCAGGCGTCGTCGTGGTCCCGTGCATCCGCAGGATCGATGGTCAGCAACGGCATATCCCGCAGGTCTTCACGCCCTTTCAGTCCAACGGGTTTGGCCTTGTCGGCTTCTTCGATCACCTTGTCCGGGAAGTCGTCGGGAATACCGTGTTGGTGGATGGCGATCAACGAGACAGCCTTGGGCGCGGTCGGATCGCCGAGCCTTTCAACAATGCGCGCACGTGGCAGGCCCATGCGGTTCTTGGGTCCGGCCTGCTCGGCCTCGACCAGCTCACCGTCCTTGGCCCCCAGAACGGCCCCGTCCGCGACCAGCCATTCTGTCTGACCAGCCTTGTCGATAGGTACGATCCGGCCACCCTCGGCCCCTTTGCGGAAGATACCGACGATCTTGCGTGGGTTGGTGCCAATGCGGCGGATCAAGCGGGCTTCGTAATTGTGATCTTCCTCATGCACCACGGTCAGGCGGGCCAGAATGCGGTCACCCTCACCCAGCGCCGGATCGCTGGCACGCGTTACGAGCAGAACGATGGGCTCGACCCCCTCACCGTGCCACTCCAACGGGCGCGCAAACAGGTCGCCATCTACGTTCGGGGCCTTCACCTGCAACACGCTGACCGGCGGCAGACGATCCGGATCGCGATAGCTGCGGTTGCGTTTTTCCAGATGGCCGTCGGCCTCAAGTTCTTTCAGGATACGCTTCAGATCGATCCGATCCGCGCCCTTGATGCCAAAAGCCTTGGCAATATCACGTTTCGAGGTCAGGGTAGGGTTCGCCGAGATCCAGTCGAGGACCTCTTGCTTGGTCGGAATGCGTGTCATGAGTTTGGCCTAGCACGAGCATGCAACCGCGTCATGGTCAAAAAGCGGTGCCTCATGTCAGCCGTGCAGATCGGCCACGGTATCCACATCGCGCAGATGATCCAGCAACGCCACCCGACGCCCGGGAATCGAAGCCAACGTGTCGGCCAACGCATGTCTCGTCGACCAACGCACGTCTTGGAACAGCCCCGAAGGCAGCGCCCCATAGCGCTGCGCACCGACCAGCCAATAGCCACCATCCGGGGCGGGCCCGAACACCATCTCAGCCCGGCCCAACGCGCGAAAAGCCCGCGCAATGTGACCCCGTGTAATGCCCGGAATATCCGCACCGATCAGGCACACCGGACCATCGGGAGCACCGCGCAACATCCGCCCCATGCGGTCGCCCAGATCTCCGCGCCCCTGAGGCTTCCGGGGTAAATCAACAGGCCAGACCCGACTGTCCATTCCCTCCCTATTTGGAGAGACCGCCAGTACAATCTGCCAGCGCGGATCACGCAGACGCCGGATCAGAGATCGCGTTTGAAGCCGAAACCACCAAGCAGCCCCAACCATGCCGATATCGCGCCCCAAACGGGTCTTGACCCGCCCTGGACGTGGCTCTTTCACCATTATGACCAGCGTTTTCTGCATGGATCAGGCGAAGTAATCCGTCAGAATACGGGTGTAGATCGCCTTGAGTTGATGAATTTGCGCCACTTCGACACATTCATCAACCTGATGCATGGTGCGCCCGACCAGACCAAACTCGACCACCGGGCAATGATCTTTGATGAAGCGGGCATCCGAGGTCCCGCCGGTGGTCGAAAGCGCGGGGCGGATATTGGTTTCTGCCTTAACAGCATGAGCTACCAGATCAGACAATGCCCCCGGAGGGGTCAGAAAGCTTTCACCCGAAATCTTGATCCGGGTCTCGACATCGACGCCGAACGCCTCGGCAACGGCGGCTGCCTCGGATTGCAACCAATCGCTCAAACTGGCCCCGGAATGCAGGTCATTGAACCGGATGTTCACTGTCCCAGAACATTGCGCCGGGATCACATTTGTCGCCGGATTACCGGTGTCGATCGTGACAACCGCCAAGGTCGAGGCGTCAAAGTGGTCGGTACCCTGATCCAGTTCGTGGCTGGCCAGCCGATCCATCAGCCGTGCCATCGCTGGCACCGGGTTCTTCGCCCGATGCGGATAGGCCGAATGCCCCTGCACTCCGGTCACAGTGAACCACGCAGTCATCGAACCGCGCCGACCGATCTTCATCATTTCGCCCATCGTGTTCGGACAGGTGGGTTCGCCCACCAGACAAACCGACATCCGCTCATCCGTTGCGGCCATGTGATCCAGTAAAGCAACAGTGCCATCCAGTGCGTCGCCTTCTTCATCACCTGTGATCGTCAGGATCACCGCCCCATCCGGGGGCGTGTCACGCACAAAATCGATAGCCGCTGCCGCAAATGCTGCCACGCCCGATTTCATATCCGTTGCGCCCCGGCCGTACATCACCCCGTCCCGGACCTCGGCGCCAAAGGGGGGCATGGTCCAGGCTGCTTCATCCCCTACCGGAACCACATCCGTATGACCATTAAAGCCAAAGCTGCGCGCGTGACCCTTCTGCCCCCACCGGGCGAAGAGGTTGCAGGTTCCACCTTGATCTACGCGAGTGCAATAGA
The DNA here is from genome assembly GCF_056537605.1 of Ruegeria sp. C5. Classification (NCBI taxonomy): domain Bacteria; kingdom Pseudomonadati; phylum Pseudomonadota; class Alphaproteobacteria; order Rhodobacterales; family Roseobacteraceae; genus Ruegeria; species Ruegeria sp. C5. Next base: position 103,323 of record NZ_JBQFRX010000002.1, read on the forward strand.
ATCCGGCCTCCTCCAGCACCTGCTGCAGCAAGACCAATGCCCCGCCTTCATCAGGTGTGACTGATGGGCAACGGATCAGATTTGCTGTCAGCTCAACTGGATCGGTCATATTGGGCCTCTTGTCCTTAGGGGTGCCTGTGTTCCTGCACAGATTCAACGAATTGCCCGGATTGCCAACCCCGAATAGTCGAATTCCGAGACCGAATGCCCAAGCGGCTTGATTTTGCACCCCAACAAAACATGAGCGTTGACCCAGCGGCTGCCTTGCCGCGCTGCCCTTAAGTGAGTTAGAGGGCCGCGAACAGGTGATTCCACATGAAGCGTGTCTTCTTCGCATTGATCTGCCTGACTTTCGCGACTCTTGCGCAGCAAAGCCAGGCCCAGTCTCTTACGGTTACAACGGTAACCCGTCCTCCGTTCTCATTTGTCGAGGACGGTGCCCAGACCGGTTTCTCGATGGATCTTCTGGCGGCACTGTCTGAATCGCTCGGCTGGGAATACTCGATCAACCGCGTCGAGACATTTGGAGAAATGTTGGGCGCGGTTCAGGATGGCTCTGCCGATCTGGCGATCGCTAATATATCGATCACCGCCTTGCGCGAAACCCGAATGGATTTCACACAACCGATATTTGAGGCCGGATTACAGATCATGGTCCCGTCAGACGCCGCTCGCCAGCCATCGCTGTTGCACGCTTTGCTGTCTCGGGAATTGTTCATCGCCATCGGGCTGGCCTTTGCGATCCTGCTTGGTGGCGGCATGCTGATGTGGAGTTTTGAGAAACGCGCGCAGCCCTACTTTGATCGCAAATTGAATGAGGCGTGGTTCCCCTCGTTCTGGTGGGCCCTCAACCTGGTGGTGAACGGTGGCTTTGAAGAGCGGATGCCGCGCACCCCGTTTGGCCGCCTGTTGGGTGTAGTACTGGTGGTGTCATCCCTATTCATCGTCTCCGTTTTCACGGCCCGGATCACCTCGGTGATGACGGTGGACGCAATCACCGGCAGCGTCAATTCGGTCAACGACCTTTACGGCAAACAGGTCGGGACGATTTCCGATTCAACCGCCGCCAGTTTCCTGAACCGGCGCGAGATCGACTATACCGGCTATGGCGATCTGCAGGACATGCTGAACGCGTTTGAGAATAAGGATTTGGATGCGGTCGTTTTCGACGCTCCGATACTGTCCTATTATGCCAGCCACGAAGGGCGCAGAATGGCGACAATGACCGGGGGCATCTTCCTGCGTGAAAACTATGGGATCGCATTTCCAACCGGATCGCCATTGGTCGAAGACGTCAATCAGGCGCTGCTGTCCCTGCGCGAAGACGGCACCTATGACGAAATCTATCGCAAGTGGTTCGGGGTGAGAAACTAAGCAGTTTCCTCGTCGCCGAAGAATGGTGTCATCTGTGCCACGATAACCGCGTTTTCATCCAGCGCCCGTTGCATCAATGCCCGCTCATCCGGATCGATATCATGCCCTTGCGCCTCACGCTCGGCCAGGGTGCCATAGCCGGTGACATCCAGAGGTGCAGTATCGGCCTGCTTCAGGATCGCTACTGTCTCGCGCACGGCTTCGGCCTCGTCCACGCCGCTGGCAAAACACATCAACGCCGCCCCGGTCGCGCCTTCGGGCAGGCCGTCGCCATCTTTGCGACCGATCTGAACCAACAACGTATAGACTTGCTGGCGCGAAGGTTTTTTCTGCTTTTCCATAGTGCCCGCAATACGCTGGCCCGATGGCACGGTCAACTCAGTCGCAGGTGCTGGCGTATAGGTGGTCCAACAGCATCTGCGCTGCCACGCGCTGCGTGTCGCGCCATTCCGCCCGGGGTCGCAATGGCATCACAGCATCCGTATTGAAATAAATTGCGGACATACCCGCTGCCACGGCTTGGACCCCTTGCACATTAGCAGCAGGCAGTTCGTTCATGATTTCAGCAGCGATCCTTGCCTCGAAGTCATAGACAAACCCAAGCAAGGGTTCTCGCAAATCCGCGTGTCTTTCTGAGGCTGCGACCAAAGCAGCAAACACCGCGGCACTTTCCGAAAAATAGGTGCCGCGTCCGAACAAAGCGTCCAGCATCGCTGCAACCCGATCAGTGCACGGCAGAGTGTCGAAGAGCGCCTCAACCTGATCCGCGAAGACTTTCAGGACGTGATCCAGCAGCTTGCGAACCATCTCATCCCGGTTGCCCAGATAGTGGCGTAGCAATGGCCGCCCGACGCCTGCCTCTTCTGATATGCGCGCCAGGGTCGAGCCATCCAGCCCATACCGCGCGACACAACGCATAAATGCGTTCAGGATTTGCTCGGATCTGGCGTCTTTCATACTGGGACGGGGCATCAGAATCCGTTCGCAACTGGTGGAAAAACATCCGCTAGAACGTAGAGAACGCCCAAACCGGTCCACAAACCCGTCAGCGACCAGAACAGTGCCGGATCTGTCGCGCGTTTTATCGGTTCGATCAAGAAGGCCTGCCCCGAGCGCACCGCCAAGAGCCCCCAAAATATGAACAACAGACCCCAAAGGCCGTAATACCCGGCGAAGGTCGAGACAAGAAGCGCCGCCAGAATTAGCAGTGTCATCCACCTTTGATTCCTCAGGGTTTGAATAAAAGTCATCCTGCCTCCAAGCGGGTTCAGAAAAATCTTAAGGTGAAATCTGGACATTCGAAGGTTTATTGTCAATATTGATGATTATCATTTTTGACAATAAATGGACTCGACAATGCCGCCTGACGCACTTCCGGATCAACCCAAGCAACAACTGCCGCGTGAGGCATATGTCTCGGACAGTTGGTATGAGGCCGAACAGAAAACCCTGTTCAGCAAGTGCTGGAGTTTTGCCGGCGTGACTATGGATTTCACCGAACCCGGCGATTTTAGGACAATTCAGGCCGGAGCCTACGCTCTGATCGTCATAAGGGACGCAAATGGCGACTTGCGCGCCTTCCACAACCAATGCCGCCATCGCGGAACCGAGTTGCTGGAAGGCTGTGGCAACGCAGGCAAAACCATTGTCTGCCCTTATCACAACTGGGTCTACAATCTGGATGGCGCTTTGCGCGGAGTACCAGCCCAGCGCGAGTGCTTTCCGGACCTGGACAAGAAGGCAACCGCGTTGTTCGGTGCCTCAGTCGGTGTCTTCCGCAACCTTGTTTTTGTTCACCCAGAACCGGATCAAAGCTTTGACGCGTGGCTTGGCGATCTGGCTCAAATACCTTGGCCTCATGATCTGGCATCAAGCGAGCTACAAGAGAACCCCGACGACGTGGTCTATGAGATCAACTGCAATTGGAAGGTCTTCTTTGAAAATGCAATAGACGGCTATCATCTGGCCTATCTGCACAAAGACACGTTGGGCGGGCCAACCCATGACAAGAATCTTTGGGAGGTTTTTGGCCAAAACATGGTCTGGTGGTCGACCGAGCGCGAAGGCGTCAAACATCGTATCCCTCAGTTTGTTGAAAACTCGGCCAAAGGGTCCGGCCTGAAAACGGTACGGAATGCCGAAACGCCGGGCTATGGCGGGGTCTACATGCTGTTTCCGACCACGATCCTGACGCCAAACCCCTGGGGGTTTTCGATATCGACCATGGAACCAGTGGATGCCAACACAACACTTCTGCGGGTCAGAAACTGGTCGCCTAAAGGCTGGTTCACCTATACGCATCGCGCGGCGGACATACCCGGATACGACCCGGAATCCGGTCGGATCAAATCCTCTCACTGGACCCAGCACCCACTGGAGACGGGGGATTTTCAGACCGAGGATGTCTGGGTGTGCGAAAAGATGCAGCGCGCCCTTCAATCGCCCCGATATCAAGTCGGCCCTCTGGCCAAAGGGGCCGGAGGTGAGGCGGCGATTGATTTCTTTCAGCAAACAGTGCTGGAGTTCATGCCAAAATAAGAAAGGCCGCAGAGCATGCACTCTGCGGCCTATTCAAACTGAAACGACGGGATCAGTCGCGCAGTAGCTCATTGATCCCAGTTTTCGAACGGGTCTTTTCATCGACGCGCTTCACGATGACCGCGCAATACAGGCTTACATTGTTCTTGGACGGCATCGAACCCGCAACAACCACCGAATAGGGCGGAACCTCGCCATACATGACTTCACCGGTTTCGCGATCTACGATCTTGGTGGATTTACCGATGAACACGCCCATGCCCAGAACCGAACCCTCGCGGACGATGCAGCCTTCGACCACTTCCGAACGCGCACCGATAAAGCAGTTGTCCTCGATAATGGTCGGACCGGCCTGCATCGGCTCCAGTACGCCTCCAATGCCGACGCCGCCCGACAAGTGCACGTTCTTGCCGATCTGCGCGCAGGAACCAACAGTGGCCCAGGTATCAACCATCGTGCCTTCATCGACATAAGCACCAAGGTTCACGAACGAAGGCATCAGCACCACACCCGGTGCGACATAGGCCGACTTGCGGACCACACAGTTTGGCACGGCGCGGAACCCTGCCGCGCGCCACTGGTTCTCTCCCCAGCCGGCGAACTTGCTGTCAACCTTATCCCACCAGCCGCCGTCTTGCGGGCCTCCGGTCTGGATTTCCATGTCCTTGATGCGGAACCCCAGCAGAACTGCTTTTTTCGCCCACTGGTTCACGTGCCAATCACCACTGTCGAGCTTTTCAGCCACTCGCAGCGAACCGCTGTCCAGCGCGCTCAGCGTGTCTTCGATTGCTTCTCGTTGCTCGCCAGTGGTCGCAGGGGTGATTGTGTCACGTACTTCCCAGGCGGCTTCGATGGCGGCTTCCAGTTGCGCATTGGACATGGGGCGTCTCCCTAGAGAATCTGTTCACGTTGATGTGGCCTATACGCAAGCGAGACCCATGGCGCAATGCGACGCGGATACCTCGGTTTGCGTCAATCATCGGTAAGTGCGCTGAGTGCGGCAAACATATCCCGGTCATTTTGGGTTCCGGCATTGGGTGCGGTCAGCAACACATCGCCGTAGAAAACCGAATTTGCGCCAGCCAGAAAGCACAAAGCCTGCTCGGCAGTTGAAAAGTCCGACCGTCCTGCCGACAAGCGCACCCGTGTTTGCGGCATGGCGATCCGCGCGGTCGCAACCATGCGCACCAGATCAAAAATGCCTACTTTTTCTAGATGCGCCAGCGGCGTGCCTTTGATCGGGATCAGCGCGTTTATCGGTACGCTTTCGGGATGCGGGTCAAAATTCGCAAGGACCTGCAACAGCGAGGCACGATCCCGCAGGCTTTCACCCATACCGATAATGCCGCCGCAACACAGATCAATACCTTCGTCCCGGCAATAGCTGAGGGTCTCAAGACGATCCTGATAGGTACGAGTTCCAATAATCTCGCCATAGAATTCCGGCGAAGTATCCAGGTTATGATTGTACGCCGTAAGTCCCGCCTCGGCCAATCGTTTGGCCTGATGTGGCTTGAGCATGCCCAGGGTGACGCAAGCCTCCATGCCCAGATCACGCACGCCCCGCACCATGACCAGCACATTGTCGAATTCTTCGCCGTCGCGCACCTGACGCCATGCAGCACCCATGCAAAACCGTTCAGCCCCCGCATCGCGCGCACGTTTGGCAAGCGAGATGACATGCGCAGGGTTCATGAGCTTTTCCTTGGTCAGCTCGACCTCGCGATGATGGGCGGATTGCGGGCAATAGGCGCAATCCTCGGGACAGCTTCCGGTTTTTATCGACAGCAGGCTGGCTTTTTGGATGTCGTTTGGATCGTGATACGTCCGGTGAATTACATTTGCGCGACCTACCAGATCCAACAGTGGGAGGCGCATCAGCGCCTCCACTTCATCCACGGTCCAATCGCTGCGGATATCTTGCCCGGTATCAAGCATCAGGCTGCGGCCCACGGATTTTCTGCATCAGACCCGTCGGCAGGCCAATCACGAGAACGGATGCCAATGCAATCTTCACGAGATCACCCAGAATGAAAGGGCTGAAACCGTAAACCAGAACCTTGTCTGCAGGCACGAACTGAGCCAACCAACCCAGACCCAGCGCATAGATCACCGCAAGTCCAGCCAGCATCGCCGGAACCAGAAACAGTTTGCGCAGATTGTCCGCGGCCCATCCAACCATGACCGAGGCGACCACGAAACCCAGCAAATAACCTCCGGTTCCGCCCATCATATAGGCCAGCCCGATGCCTTTTTCGGGCGTTCCGGCAAACACGGGCAAACCCACTGCCCCGGCGACCATGTAGCCGATCACGGTTGCAGAACCGAGACGCAGCCCAAATGCCGCGGCGATAGCCATGACAGCGGCGACTTGAAGGGTCATGGGCACAGGCCAAAATGGCACCTGGACCTTGGCGCTGGCGGTCAAAAGAAGAATACCCATCGCGACACGAAGGATCTGACCCGCAGGGGTTATTGCTCCGGCGGCCGGAAGGGTGGATTGCAGAGTGGCTTTCATTGTCTTTCTCTTTTTTATAGATAATATTTCATAGATTCGAAGATGATCATCATTTTTATCTATTAAAAATCAAGTCAAATCTGTACGGGATGCACAGATTGTAGTTTCAAAGGCAGAAAGTATCAGCTTGCACGACGGATATGGCGCACAAGTATCGAGGTTGCGGCGGAAACGTCTTTGCTCTTCAGCGCCTGAATGATCGCAGCGTGATCCGTATCGACGCGCTGCACCCATTTGGGCCGCCAATGTGCAAACAGGTGCCTGGCACTGGCGATGTGCAGGTCATCGACAGAATGCAAAAGGCGGGGCAACCCGCATGGTGTCAGGATGGCACGATGAAACACCCTGTTCCGGGCCTCCCACTGAGGCATGCTCTCTGCCTCATCACACGCCTTTCGTGCATCATCAGCGGCCTTCAGAGCAGATGGAGTCATGTTTTGCACGGAATGCTGCATTGCCAGCGTTTCCAGCGCGACACGCATTTCGATCACCTCACGCACTTCGGCAGGGTCCAACGCGGTGACGCGCATGCCCTTTCGCGGCTCGCTTTTGGCCAATCCATGCGCCTCAAGCCGCAGCAGTGCTTCGCGCACCGGCACATGGCTGGTCTCAAAGTCGCGCGCGATATGGTCCTGACGCAGCTTTTCACCGGCAGGAAGATCGCCGGTGATGATTTTCTGGCTCAGGGCATTATAGATTGTGTCGGCAATGGTTGCGGTCATGAATTATAGATAAAATCCATGAACAACATCTACAAGCCGCATTCTCAACCCGTTAGCGGATCTGGCGCGATGTTCCCGCCGCAAATCAGCACTGCGACACGCTCACCCGGCTCCGGCTGGTAAGCGCCCGAAATCAGTGCGGCAAGCGCAGCAGCCCCTGCTGGTTCAACCAGTATTCGATGCGTCTGCCACAGAGTATTCTGGGCTTGCGCTATCGCATCATCAGAAACCAGAACCGAACTCATACCTTGGGCCAGCCCAAAGCAAATCTCACCAATTCTCCGTGCGCCCAGTGCGTTCGCTGCAATGCCCGAAACGGAAACATCAACCGGTTCGCCCGCAGCCAACGCCGCATTCAGCGCGCAAGAGGTTTCCGGTTCGACCGCCACGACTTTGCGCGCACCCTGAAACCATGCCAAAGCTCCGGCAATCAGCCCACCGCCGCCCACGGCCACCAATACTGTGTCCGCCTGCAAGCCCTGCGCGTCCCATTCAGCAAAACATGTCCCCTGCCCTGCCACCGTCGCTGGCGCATCATAGGCGTGGATTTGCATGGCGCCGGTGCTTTCCTCATGCGCCTGCGCCATGGTCAGTGCATTGGCGTATTCACCCGAAACAACACTCAGATCAGCCCCGATCCGCTTGATCAGCGCAATCTTGGAGGGACCTGCAAGTTCGGGCACAAAAATCTTCGCTGGGTAGCTCAGTGATTGCGCGGCATAAGCCGCTGCCGCACCGTGGTTGCCACCGGAAGCCGCCACGACGCCTGCCGCAGGCACATCCATGCTGAGCAGGGTATTGAACGCCCCGCGCGCTTTGAAGCTGCCGGTGTGCTGCATATGTTCAAGTTTCATTTCAACCGGATAGCCCGGAATTTGGCTTTCCATCACTGGCGTGACCTGTGCGTGTCCGGCAATGCGGTCCCGCGCTGCCAATATTTCACTTTTCCAATCCATTCTTGTCTTTCCGTGACTGGCACTCTGCCCGCGAACCCTATAGCTGTTTTGGAAACACGCAAGCAGGGAACCCCGCATATGAGAGAAGATCGCCTCAGCCCCTTTCGCGACGCACAGACCGACCGCTCGACCGCAAGCGAGGTACCAGATACCCCGCAGACGCGGTCTTCGGCCTATCGCCTTGCCTTCGCTGATGATGACTTCCTGTGCCGGGATGAGCTGCGCCCCGTGCGGCTGCAACTGGAGCTGCTGAAGCCCGAGATGATCATGACCGAGCGTGAGATCACCTCGACCATCGTCATGTTCGGTGGCGCGCGCATTCCGGAGCCGACCCAGAAACACACGGCGCGGACCGAGACCTTGGCCGGGCTGTCGAAATACTACGATGAAGCGCGTGAGTTTGCGCGTCTGATGACCGAGAAGTCAAATCGGACAGGTTGCCGCGAGAACGTGATCGTCACGGGTGGCGGCCCCGGCGTGATGGAAGCGGGCAACCGTGGTGCACAGGATGCAGGCGGGTGTTCGATCGGCCTGAACATCGTGCTTCCGCACGAACAGGCTCCGAACCTGTATGTAACGCCCGATCTCAGCTTCAATTTCCACTATTTCGCCATCCGCAAGATGCACTTCCTTATGCGCGCTCGCGCCATCACCATCTTCCCCGGCGGCTTCGGCACCATGGATGAGCTCTTCGAATCCCTGACTTTGATCCAGACCGGCCGCATGGATCGCGTCCCTTTCCTGCTGTTCGGGCGTGAGTTCTGGGAGAAGGTCATCAACTGGGAAGCGCTGGCCGATGCAGGCACCATCTCGGACGAGGATCTGGACCTGTTCCGCTTTGTCGACACTGCGCAAGAGGCGGTCGAGATCATCGAGAATTGGGAACCCGCGCCCCCACGCGATGAAATACCGGGGCGCTGAGCCATGAGCCCGAAGACCGGAGAAATGTTGCACTTGCGCGGGAATGCTCTGAACAAGGGCGAGCCTGTGGCCCTGCCGTTGACCCAAAGCAGCATGTACCATCTGCCCGGCGCGCCGGATGGGCATGCCAGCTATGGCCGGGTCGACAACCCGACCTGGGTGCATCTGGAACACGTTCTGTCGCATCTCGAAGATGCACCCTGCCTCAGCTTTCCTTCGGGTATGGGTGCGATTTCGGCGGCCTTGTTTGCGACGGTCCAAGCCGGGTCACGGCTGCTGATCCCGTCCGACGGGTATTATGTGACGCGCCTTTTGGCTGATCGGTTCCTGTCAAATCTGGGCGTCTCGGTTATCGAACGCCCAACCACCGACTTTGCCGAAGGTGGCTTTGATGAATTCGATGTGGTGTTTCTGGAAAGCCCCTCGAACCCCGGTTTGGACATGCTTGATCTGCCAGTAATCGCCGAGGCCGTGCGCGAGGCCGGCGGCATCACCATCGCCGACAACACAACGATGACCCCATTGGGCCAGCGCCCACTGGACCTTGGCGTCGATGTGGTTGTGAGTTCAGATACCAAAGCGATGGGTGGGCATTCGGACCTGTTGATGGGTCATTTAGCCAGCCGCGATCCGCAAATCATGGAGCGAGTTGAGGAATGGCGCCGCGTCTCCGGTGCGATCCCGGGGCCACATGAAGCGTGGTTGCTACATCGGGGTTTGGAGACTCTGGATGTGCGGTTTGATCGGATGTGTAGCTCAGCACAAATACTGGCTGAACGGCTGGCGGCGCACCCGGCCGTGAAACAGATCCGCTATCCCGGACTGACCGATGATCCGGCGCACACATTGGCGACGGCTCAAACCACGCGCTTCGGGTTTCTGCTAAGCATCACGCTTGAGACCGAGACCAAAGCCGAACAGTTCATCAACAGCTGCCCACTGCTGCGTCCGGCTACATCCTTCGGCGGCGTCCACAGTTCGGCCGAGCGGCGCGCCCGTTGGGGGGATGCTGTCGATCCTGCTTTCATCCGCCTGTCCGTGGGGTGCGAACCGGTGGACGAGTTGTGGCAGGCCATCGAGGCCAGTTTAGACGCGATATGACTATTTCTTAGGGTCGCGCAGTTCGGGAAACACGTAGATCGGCAGCACAATACTGCCGATCAGAGCGCCCAACCATACCAGCAAGGTTGCGGCCAACAGATTTGAGATACCGCCAATGGTCAGACCGGATGTGATCAGATCGGTGACCAGAAGGCCAACAAAGGTCACGATCAAGGCAATTCCGCCCTTCAGCGCCGGTGCCTTCTTTTCCCCCAGCTTCAGGATCAGCGGTTCGGCTATCACCTGGACCAGGGTGAACACGACTACCACCACGATGAAGGAAATCGGTCGGATCGCAAACTCTGACAGCAGCAAACTGGCCAACAACAGCCCGATGGCGTTCCCAGCCAGCAATGCCAGCACCGATTTGAGCCTGCGCGTCATGGGGTGATCTCCGTCAATGATCAATCTGAAACATCTTAATATTAGCAGAGCTTGACAGATTTACGAGACAATTTAGCCGCCTCTTCTTTTTTTGACCTGTTGAAATCAATTGATAAAATACCTTCATCAAGGCCAAACCCCACATCGACGAGAGGCAAGATGAGCGACGACCCCTATTCCGTACTTGGCGTCGCCAAAGACGCCAGCGATGCCGAGATCAAGAAAGCCTACCGGAAGATCGCCAAAGAATGCCACCCGGACCTCAAGCCGGGCGATGCCGAGGCAGAGGCCAAGTTCAAAGCCGCTGCTGCTGCTTATGACCTGCTGAAAGACCCCGAGACGCGCCAACGCTACGACAATGGCGAAATTGATGCGTCGGGTCAGGAACGTCCGCAGCAGCAGTATTATCGCGAATATGCCGAGGCTGCTGGCAACCCTTATCGCGGTCACGCGGCTGAACAGGACGATATGTCCGACATCTTTGCCGAATTCATGCGCGGGCGGGGTGGATATGGACAGCGCACGCAGGAGTTCCATGCACCGGGCCACAACCTGAACTACTCGCTGCAGATCAGCTTTCTTGACGCCGTTTTCGGAGCCAGCCAGAAATTGACCCTGCCAGATGGGAACCGGATTGAAGTGAAGATACCTGCGGGTATCACGACCGGGCAAACCATCCGCCTGCGTGGCAAAGGGGCCCCGGGGTACGGCGATGGGCCTCCCGGCGATGCGCTTGTGACGATCTCGGTTGCGGATCACCCGGTGTTCGACCGTCAGGGCGATGACATCCACATCACGCTGCCCATCACCATTGATGAGGCCGTTCTGGGTGGCAAGGTTCCCGCCCCCACCATCGACGGTGGCGTCAATGTCAGTGTCCCAGCGGGGACCAGCAGCGGCAAAACCCTGCGCCTGCGTGGCAAAGGGGTCAAGAAACGCGGCTCGTCCGAGCGGGGCGATCAGTTCATAGAACTGACCGTCGCAATGCCAGACAAGGTAGACGATGAATTGAAGCACTTCATGGAGACATGGCGCGAAACCCACGGCTATGATCCGCGCAAAGGAATGCCGTCATGAGCCGCGCATTGACCGAAGCCGAACTGATCGACGCCATCGCCCGCCTGACTTCGGATCGCCTGACCGAATATCTGGCCGCTGAGATCGTGATCCCCGAGCAATCGGAGCAAGGTCTGCGATATCAGCGCATCGACGTTGCTCGTCTGGAACTGGCATGCGAACTGCATGACCAGTACGACATGGAGGCCGATGCACTGTCGATGATGATCTCTCTGATCGACCAGATGCATGGGCTGCGCGCCGAACTGCGCGAAGTTTTGAACGCGGTCGAGGCGCAACCGGAACCGGTTCGCCAACAACTGATCGAAGTGATCGGAACAGCGCGATTCCGTCGCAGTTAACGGGGTTTTGGGAGCCGGGATTTTGGCGTAGAAGGCGCCCTTGATCCTTAGCCCGGTATCCCCATGACCCAGTCCAGATCCGAATTGCTGATGCCTGCGGGCAATCTGCGTAAGTTGAAACTCGCCATCCTCTATGGCGCGGATGCGGTCTATTTGGGCACACCGGATATGTCGCTGCGCACTAAATCCGAGTTCTCGCTGGAAGAGGTGATAGAGGGAGTCGAGTTTTGCCACAACCATGGCCGGCGCGCGTACCTGACGCTGAACCTGTTCTCGCACAATAAGGACATTCCGAAGCTGGACGAATACATCGACACTGTCCGCAAGGTGAAACCTGACGGGCTGATCATCGCCGACCCCGGAGTGTTCCAATACGTCCGCGAACGCGCGCCGGAACTGCCGCTGCATATCTCGACGCAAGCCAATATCTGTTCGTGGTTGTCGGTGAAGTTCTGGCAGGATCAGGGGGCCGAGCTTGTGGTTCTGGCCCGCGAAGTCTCATACCCCGAATTGGTCGAGATTCGCGAGAAATGCCCCGATATCAAGCTTGAGGCGTTTGTGCACGGGGCCATGTGCATGACCTATTCGGGCCGCTGCCTACTGTCGAACTTCATGGCCGAACGCGGGGCCAATCAGGGCAACTGCGCCAATTCCTGCCGCTGGAACTATGGTCTGAAACTGCGTCTGAAAGATGGAACGCATCAGGAGCTGCGCATTACCGATGAAAACGCCGACCTATTCGAATTCCTGCTGGAAGAAGGCTGTCGCCCCGGTGATTTGATGCCCATCGAAGAGGATGATCGGGGATCCTACATCCTCAATTCCCGCGACCTGTGCATCATGCCCAAGCTGGATGAATACTTGAAGATCGGTGTCGACAGTCTGAAAGTCGAAGGGCGCGGTAAATCGGAGTATTATGCCGCCATCGTCGCGCGCGCCTATCGTATGGCCATCGACGACTATCACGCCGACCCCGAGAACTGGGACCCGAAGCCCTATATGCGTGAACTCGAAACAGTCGGGAACCGCGGCTACACGCTGGCTTTCCACGAAGGCCGCCTGACCAATTATGCACATGATTACGAACACACAGCCTCGATTGCGCAGTGGGAATATGCCGGGATCGTCACCGAGGTAACTGAGGATGCCTTTCTGGTCGAGGTGAAAAACAAGCTGGAACCGGGGGATGTATTGGATTTCGTCTCTCCGATTTCGCGCGAGACGGTTCTGCTGCGGGTCTATGACTTTGAACGCGCTCATGATGGGGCGCGGCTGGACGTTGTGCATGGCAGTACCAAAACCATCATCCGCCTTCCCTTCACCCTGTTCGATCACGAGCATATCGACGATCTGCGCGCCCGTTTCCCGGTCTACTCCGTCCTGCGCAAAGAACGTGCCCTGACCGACGAACACTGGAGTCGCATTCGGTTTGACAAGCTGGTGCAGGGGCTGGAAACCTCAGGTCGCGACAACCCTAAGGCCTATACCCGCCGTCGTGACGAGCTGGTCGAGAAAATCGGCGAAGACGGCAATGAGCGCCGCTTCAAAACCAATCGTATCGGAACCGAGGGATGTTGCGGCAAAGGCTGCAACGGCTGTTTGATCTTCTGGCAGGATGAGAAATACGCGCTCGCCCGCGAGGTCCTATCCAAACGCAAACACGGTGAGCAACTCAGTCGTCAGGAAGCGACCGAGCTGAAGCTGCCTGACCCGGCGGCCTGAAGATCACTCTGCGACACGATACTCTTCGGGTACGTAAAACGTATAGTCCCGGTCCGCGACGGCCTCGTGGCAGACATGGCAGTAATCGACCTCTGACGCGCGAAAGCCCATCGTATCACCGAACAGCGAACCGTCCGGCATCACCATGATATAACGCCAGTCGGCTGTTTCCGGGTTGGTGCCTTCTGGCAGTTTCTCCATCACGAACAGGGCACCGGGATGGATATTGCCCTCATCTGTGACAGTCATACTGTCTTTGGCCAGGACCGAGCCCGCAGGCAGCTCTTCGCCTTCTTGCAATGTGCCGTAATTGTGGGCCATGCGGTTCGCATAGCTGTTGACATAGCGCTGCCCATGCGTGGCCGAGATGTAGGGCGCATCGTTGAACAACGGCCAGTTCTGATAGTTTCGGATCAAGTCCATCTGTGCCGCCGCATAACCCCGCGACATGCGTCGTATCAATGACTGATAGTGTTTCTGCGCTTGCTCCTTGGTCAGATCGGCTGGGTTTTCAATCGCCAAATGCGCATCCTGATCTTTGGTCTGAGCAGATGCCGCGTGGAGAACAAATCCCGAGATCGCCAGAACAGCCGCGATACCCAAGACTTGCCGGTGACTTACAATCATATTGTGGCCTCCCTGACTGATCAGTTCGCCTAAATGCCGCTTTGCTTCAGAAAAATGGTAGCGGCCTTAATTGGTGTTACCAGCACCGCCCCGGCAATCTCACCACCTTGTGTCTGTCGGTGAGTTCCCCATCCAGAGCGGGTCTGCGCCGAAGATACCAAATTTTGAACAAGGAAACAGCACTCAATTCATTAAGTTTTTCGCGTGAAGCCACGGCGCATGCCCTTAGCGGTTTAGCCCGGCTTCAGCCTCGATCTGCTTTCGCGATTTCCGGGCCCGTTCGGTGGCCGATTTTAACTGGCCGCAGGCCGCCATGATATCCTCACCCCGCGTTTTGCGGATGGGTGAGGCATAGCCCGCCTGATAGATGATGTTGGCAAAGGCCCGGATGCGATTGTTCGAGCTGCGCTTGTAGGGCGCGCCCGGCCATTCGTTGAACGGGATCAGGTTGATCTTGGCCGGGATGTTATGGCGCTTGATATGAGCGATCAGACGATGAGCGTCTTCGTCGCTGTCGTTCACGCCATCCAGCATCACGTATTCGAACGTGATCCGTTCAGAATTCGACGCGTTGGGATAGCTGGCCAACGCCTGCAGCAGTTCCTCGATATTCCAGCGCTTGTTGATCGGAACAAGTACGTCGCGAGTTTCATCAGTGGTGGCGTGGAACGAGATCGCCAACAGGCATCCAATTTCTTCAGCCGTGCGCGCGATCTCGGGTACCACACCCGAGGTCGACAGCGTGATGCGGCGACGGGACAGAGAAATCCCCTCGGGGTCCATCGCGATCTTCATTGCGTCACGGACGTTTTCAAAGTTGTAAAGCGGCTCGCCCATACCCATCAGCACGATATTTGACAGCAGGCGTGTTTCATCTTTGGGCGCACCCGGTGTTGGCCATTCCTCAAGGTCGTCACGCGCCATCATGACCTGCCCGACAATTTCGGCCGCTGCCAGGTTGCGCACCAATTTCTGCGTGCCCGTGTGGCAGAAGGAGCAGGTCAGAGTACAGCCCACCTGAGATGAAATGCATAGAGTTCCGCGATCATCTTCAGGGATATAGACAACCTCAACCTCATGCCCGCCCGCGATGCGGCACAGATACTTGCGGGTGCCGTCCTCTGAAACCTGGCGGGTCACGACTTCGGGGATTTCGATTACGAACTGCTCGGCCAGTTGCGTGCGATAGGCCTTGGCCAGATTGGTCATCTCACCAAAATCACGCACACCCCATTGGTAGATCCATTGCCAAATCTGCCCCGTGCGCATCTTCGCCTGCTTTTCGGGCGTGCCGTGTTCAATTAGCGCCTCACGCAATTGATCGCGGGTCAAACCGACAAGGTTCATCTTCCCCTCGGGCAGTTTGCGGGGGATGGTCATGACGTCTTGAGTGATCGGCGCTTTGGGCGACATTGGCGTATCTCGGTGGATTCTGGCTTGGGATGCGCCTCTATATAGGAACACACGTAAAGATCAAAAGAATTCGTGCTTCAATTTGCGTAACGCAACAATTCGTCAACCCGCGCCCGGCCAAGGTCAACCCGACAGGCTGTGATGGCGATCCCCGTACCCGATCCTCCGCCGAACGAAGCACCTACCGCTTCGCACTGCGCATCGCGATAGGCCACCCACGCGTTTTGCGAGGCCTCCAGCGCAGGCACAGCAACGACCCGTCCAGTGACCTCGTCCAGTTCTTGTGCGGAGCCAAGCGCCAGCGAATAGCTGGAGTCTATCGCAGCGTTTACCCGCAATTCCATATCCGAAACACAAGATCCAATTTCCACCTGCGAACCGGCGTCAATACACTCCATAGTTGGATCCGCAATTGCGGATATCGGAAACATCAAAAAAACAAATGCCCATCGCATCCATCAATCCTCCAGACAGAGATATCTGTCTATCACGGATCAAGATGCGCGCCCAATCAAGATGGGCCACTAAAGCAGAAACTTAAGCGGCCCACTGTTGTTAGTTTACTGCGGGCGGGATGTAGCAATCTTCTGCATCCAGGGTCTTTACGGGATCTTCCGGACCACATTGCTCACCCGTTATCGGATAGGTTTCCGATCCTTTCTCACAACCTGCAAGGATCACCGCAGACGCCATCAAGAGCACTGCCAGGTTTTTGCTTAAGTTCATTGCCGACTCCTCAACAAATTCTGAACTAATTAGTTCAGAAAACGGGGACACAGGCTTTGACACGGATCAAGAAACACCGCTCTACGTGGCGTAAATTTCTGAAAACACACTGGATCGGACCAAACAAATAAAACCCCGCCGGAAAGCGGGGTTTCGGAATTTGATCTGCTTGTGGCTTAGTTCGTGCAGCGCGTTTCCGCGTCTTCAATCGCGGCCGTAAAGCCCAGCAACGAGAAGGTGTCTTTGGTCTGCGTACCACGTTCCGAACGGGCGGTCAGCACCGCCTCACTTCCGCGCTTCATCGCTGTGACGATCTTGGCATCGTCCGAGGCGGTCGCAGGCCATGCCCACTCACCATCGGTGAACAGCTCGAACTCGCTGCCATCGACAACCAGATTGACAGTAGAACCAGACGCAAACGGATAGCCGCCGGTAAAGGTCACCTGCCCTTTAACCTCGGCATTCGGACGATAGAACACAAACAGCAGGATATCGCTGCGCCGAACGGAAACGACCCGGCCACCGCGTGTGTTCACGGTCTCTTTCGGGGCAGATACGCTCCAGCATTCGGTTGGGTCGTCCTCGACAAACACGCTCCAGTCCGTTTTTGCAGCGACGCGATTGGTACTGGTTGCCTGCTGAGCAATTGCCGTTGTCGCCATTCCTGCCATGCACAGGCCCGCGATCACGCGGACGAGCTTTAATCCCATCGGTTCAGCCTCCTAGCCCGACCTATTACCTCATACCCATCGGAAATACGTGCGAACTCTGCCGGTTCGTCTGTTCAGTTGCGTATTCCGATGATTGTCGACATACACACACTAACGCAGGTTTCGCCACAGGCGAAAGGGCGATTGGCAGATTTTTGCGCATGATTGATGGGGTGGACATGACACAAGCCGTACCAATGACAGAACTCTGGCGCGGGTCACTGTTAGAAAGCCTGCATATGGGCCATGCAGTGATCTGTGACGATAGTGGTCAGATCGTGCGCAGCTGGGGTGATCCAAACGCGGTGATCTATCCCCGCTCCTCGGCCAAAATGATCCAGGCCCTACCGCTGATCACCTCGGGAGCAGCTGCAAAATACGGTTTGAACAGCGAACATCTGGCCTTGGCCTGCGCTTCACATAACGGGGCGCATATCCATACTGACCGCGTGTCCGCCTGGCTCGATCACCTCGGCCTGTCCGAGCCCGATCTGCGCTGCGGCCCGCAGGAACCTGCCGACATGGCGGCCCGTGACGGGCTGATACTGGCAGATGACACGCCTTGCCAGATTCACAACAACTGCTCAGGCAAGCATTGCGGCTTCCTGACTTTGGCGCAGCATATGGGGGCCGGGCCGGAATACCTGGAAATAGATCATCCTGTTCAGCAGGCCTGCCTGTCTGCCATCGAAGAAACCACAAGCGAAACCAGTCCCACCTACGGAATCGACGGGTGCTCCGCCCCAAATTTTGCGACATCACTGGTAGGGCTTGCGCGATCAATGGCTTGGTTTGCCTCTGCCGCAGACCGTTCGGACCGCTCCAGCGAAGCAGCGGTGCAGCTCACAGAAGCGATGGTGAAACATCCCGAACTTGTCGCAGGTGAAACTCGCGCTTGTACCGAGTTGATGCGAGCGATGAACGGGCGCGTTGCAATCAAGACAGGGGCCGAGGCCGTCTTTGTTGCCATCATCCCTGAAAAGCGCATGGGCGTTGCGCTAAAAATCACTGACGGCACTACCCGCGCCAGCGAATGCGCCATCGCCGCGATTCTAGTGCATTTAGGTGTGCTAGAGGCCGATCACCCGGCCACCCGCAAATTCATGAACGCCACGCAATACAGCCGCCGCGGGCTGGAATGTGGTGTAATCAAACCCTCACCGGGATTCCCCGGCTGAGGCTTACATCTCGATCTCGTGCACCTCGGCCACTTCGACCGAGCCCGAGCCATTCACGACCATCGGGCAGCCTTTGGCCAATTCGGTTGCAGTCTCAATGCTGTCGGCCTTCACCACCGTGAAACCTGAGGCCGGATTTGATCCGCCATTGTCTTCAACCCCTCCGCTGCTGACCGTGTAGGACTGGCCTACAGGATTTCCCGGAATCTCTAATGAGCCGCCGATTTCCTGAAACCAAGCGCCCCAAGCGGCCATGGTCGCCTCGATCTCGGCGGGATCGGTTGGGGTGTGACCCCCGTGATAAACAAACAAATATTGGGGCATATCGCTCCTCCCTGATGAAAACCTATTTGCAAAGTGCTTCGAGTTTGCGCAGCGACGATGTCCAGCCTTCGTTGTGGTTCGTGGCCGATTCGGCATCGACAAGTTCACGGTGATCAACCACCAGCCGTGATCCGCTGTTGGTCGCGGTAACCGAAAAGGTCACATGGCTTTCCGCACCGCGCTGGTCCTGATCGTCATGCCAAGCCCACGTAAATCCAACAGATTTTGGTCGATCGATATGGGTAACGTGACCCGAGACTTTGAACTGCTGACCCTCGCCATTCTGCATAACCGAATACCAGGGACCAATGCGCGAAAAGTCGAGATCATGTTCCGGTACATGCAACCCTTCGGGCCCCCACCACTGCAGAAGCTTCGCACCATCGCTGACCCATGCGAACAGGACCTCGGGACTAACGGGAAAATCTCGTTCCAGTTTCAGGTCGGCCATGAATTTTCCCTTTCAATAAGCTCTTCCAAACGGTCGAGGCTGCTTTCCCAGAACTGCCGTTTGGAAATCGTCCATTCGGCTATCGCGCGCAGCCCCTCGGGCTGCACCGAATACATCCGTTGCGTGCCGTGTACCCGCTGTTGCACCAACCCGGCCTCGCGCAAAACCTTCAAATGGCGCGAGATCGCGGCCCCTGACATGCCCTTGCCTTCTATCAAATTACCGACGGGCAGTTCGCCTTCGTCCATCAGTTGCTCGACAATCGAGAACCGAGTGGCATCAGACAAAGCGGAGAATGTTACCAGAAGCGTATTCATGGCTTTATTTAACACAATAGTTAAATTAAAGGAAGCCCCCTAGAGGCCTTGAAATTCTGACCTGCCATAGCCCTGCAGATACAACAACGCTGTCAGATCGCCGTGATTTATGCGGACATCACATTCGGCAGCGACCGAAGGCTTAGCGTGCAACGCGACACCCGTCCCCGCCCGACCCAACATTCCCAGATCATTCGCTCCATCGCCGACGGCAATCACGTCAACCTCGGAGATACCTAGGCCTGTTGTGATCTGCTCCAATGCCTCTATTTTGGCCTGTCGCCCAAGAATGGGCCGCTTCACGTCGCCGGTAAGCTTGCCATCCTCAGCTAGCAATGTATTCGCCCGGTTCTCATCAAACCCAAGCGCTTCGGCGACCTTAGCCGTAAAAGCCGTGAACCCACCCGACACCAGCGCTGCATAGGCCCCATTCGCGCGCATCGTGGCAAGTAGCACCTTACCACCGGGCATCAATGTGATCCGTTCATCCAGAACCTTGCCGATCACGCTTTCATCCAGCCCTTTCAATAAGCCCACACGCTCAGCCAGCGCACCTTCGAAATCCAGCTCGCCGTTCATTGCGCGCGCGGTGATGTCCTTGACCCGATCACCGACACCAGCCTCATCCGCCAGTTCATCGATGCATTCCTGTTGGATCATGGTGCTGTCCATATCGGCCAGCAGCATCTTTTTCCGGCGACCGTCGGCTTTTTGCACGACCAGGTCCACGCCCATCTGTTGCAACTCGTCCCAGACGTCCCAGCGATTGTCGGGAGTTTCTGGCAGGGAAAACTCGGCCGCCTCATCGAGGCTCAGCCAGTTCGCATCACCCCCGCCCCATGCATTCCGCAACGACTCAACCAGCGTCGCCTCTAAAGAAGGGGCCGCAGGGTTGGTCAGCAGAGTAGCTACATACATGTCAGGCCTCCGATTAGCGCACCTGCGGGATATCGCAGGTGCAGCATTTTCACCAGAGGCAGATTGATCTAACCGAGAATACCAGGCAGGCGCAGCCCATGTTCGCGAGCGCAGTCTTTCGCGATCTCATACCCCGCATCTGCGTGACGCCAGACGCCTGAGGCAGGGTCGTTCCACAGAACGCGCTCCAATCGCCGCGCGGCATCATCGGTCCCATCGGCGCAGATCACAACACCCGCGTGCTGACTAAAGCCCATGCCCACGCCGCCGCCATGATGCAGCGAGACCCAGGTCGCACCGCTGGCCGTATTGATCAGAGCGTTCAACAGCGGCCAATCCGACACTGCATCCGAGCCGTCCAGCATCGCCTCGGTCTCGCGGTTCGGGCTGGCGACCGAGCCCGAGTCCAGATGGTCTCGGCCAATGACAACAGGCGCTTTCAACTCGCCATTGGCAACCATTTCGTTGAAGGCCAACCCCGCGCGGTGGCGATCTCCAAGGCCGATCCAACATATACGTGCGGGCAGACCCTGAAACGCAATGCGTTCCTGCGCCATATCCAGCCAACGATGCAGATGCTCGTTCTCGGGGAACAGCTCCTTCATCTTGGCGTCGGTCTTGTAGATATCCTCGGGGTCACCCGACAATGCACACCAGCGGAACGGGCCGATGCCCTTGCAGAACAGCGGCCGGATATAGGCGGGCACAAAGCCGGGGAAGGCAAAGGCATTCTCCAAGCCTTCATCCTGCGCCACCTGACGGATGTTGTTGCCGTAATCCAGCGTCGGAACGCCCGCGTTCCAGAAATCGACCATTGCAGCGACATGCTGTTTCATTGAGGCACGGGCGGCCTTTTCAACCGCTTTAGGATCAGTTTCGCGCTTGTCCTTCCACTGCGCCATGCTCCAGCCAATCGGCAGATACCCATTGATCGGGTCATGGGCGCTGGTTTGGTCAGTGACGATATCGGGGCGCATGCCACCGGCCTGCATCCGCGCATAAATTTCGGGGAACACCTCAGCCGCATTGCCTAGCAGACCCACAGATTTCGCCTCGCCCGCCTTGGTCCAGCGGTCGATCATCTCAAGCGCTTCGTCGAGAGTCTCGGCTTTTTCGTCCAGATACTTGGTGCGCAGGCGGAAATCGATAGAATCCGGATTGCACTCGACCGCCAAACAACTGGCCCCGGCGAACACTGCCGCCAAAGGCTGTGCGCCACCCATGCCGCCCAGACCGCCAGTCAGAATCCACTTGCCAGTCAAGTCGCCGCCATAGTGCTGACGGCCAGCCTCGGCAAAGGTTTCATAGGTGCCCTGTACGATGCCCTGCGTACCGATATAGATCCACGAACCGGCCGTCATCTGGCCGTACATCATCAGCCCCTTCTTATCGAGCTCGTTGAAGTGATCCCAATTGGCCCAATGAGGCACGATGTTTGAGTTGGCGATCAGAACCCGAGGCGCATCCTTATGGGTGCGGATGATCGCCACCGGTTTGCCCGACTGGACGATCAGGGTTTCATCCTCTTCCAGATCTTTCAGCCCCGCGACGATCCGGTCGAAATCGTTCCATGTCCGCGCCGCGCGACCGATGCCGCCATAAACCACCAGCTCGTGCGGGTTTTCGGCCACATCCGGATGCAGGTTGTTCATCATCATCCGCAACGGCGCTTCGGTCACCCAGCTTTTTGCGTTCAGTTCGGGGCCGGTGGGCGGATAGATATCGCGGGTATTCTTGCGAGGATCGGTCATGTCAAAGCTCCAATGCAGTGTCTTGGATGGCGTCGAGAATATCCACCAACCAGCGACGCAGGCGCTTGGCTTTCGCCTCGTCAAACGCCCACGGAGGGGTTTCGGTGGACAGATAGGTAGATTGCGCCAGCTCCATCTGGATCGCGTGTTGGCCTTCATCAGGACGGCCATAGTGGCGGGTCGTCCAACCCCCTCGGAATCGCCCGTTCAGGACGGTGCTGTAAGGGGAGGAATGCGAAAATTCATAGGCCGCGGCCTCAATGCCGGGGGCACAGGTCGCGCCACCATCGGTGCCGATGTTCATATCTGGCAGGGTGCCTTCAAAGAGGAACGGAATCTTGCTTCGGATCGAGTGGCAGTCAAACAGGATCGCAACACCGTGTATTGCCCGCACCCTTTCAAGCTCTTGCTCAAGCGCGTTGTGATAGGGCGCGTGGTAGGCGGTTCGACGTACCTCGATCTCATCGACTGAGGGCTCCTGCCCCTCGGCCCAGATCGGCTGACCGTCAAAATCGGTCAACGGCACCAGAGTTGTTGTGTTCTGCCCAGGATACAATGATACACCCGCAGGGTCTCGATTAGCGTCAATGACATAGCGGTGGATATGGGATTGCACGACTGTCGCATTGGCCAAGAGCTCATCGTAGAGCTGATTGATATGCCAATCCGTATCCGCCAGAACCTGCCCATTCGCATTCAGTCGCTCGGCAATGTCGTCGGGCACATACGTGCCGCCATGCGGCTGCCCCAGCACGATGGGCCCATCGCCACGCTGAACACTGAAAACCTGCATCACGACAGCTCCGGCATGGGCATTGCAGCTGCCTGCAGAATAGTTCCGCTTTCGACTAGGGACTTCGCGGTTTCCAATTCGGGCGCCAGATAGCGATCATCGCCTAGCGACGGGATATCGTTGCGCAAACGCCCAACCACGCTGGTCAGCGCTT
Organism: Ruegeria sp. C5; assembly: GCF_056537605.1. Classification (NCBI taxonomy): domain Bacteria; kingdom Pseudomonadati; phylum Pseudomonadota; class Alphaproteobacteria; order Rhodobacterales; family Roseobacteraceae; genus Ruegeria; species Ruegeria sp. C5. The sequence goes on from NZ_JBQFRX010000002.1 coordinate 126,339, forward strand.
TGCTGGTCGCAAGAGGTGCGCGGAATTCGATGCCTTGCGCGGCGCAGAGCAGTTCGATCCCCAGAATATAGTTCAAATTATCAACCATCCGGCCTAAACGCCGCGCCCCGTGCGCCGCCATCGAGACGTGGTCTTCCTGATTGGCCGATGTAGGTGTGCTGTCGGTCACACATGGGTTGGCCAGATGTTTGTTCTCGCTCATCAACGCAGCCGTCGTGACCTCGGCGATCATCAGACCCGAGTTCAGCCCCGGCTCGGGCGTCAGGAAGGGCGGCAGATCAAAGCTAAGCGCCGGGTCGACCATTAATGCGATCCGACGCTGTGCGATCGCCCCGATCTCTGACAGGGCCAAAGCAATCATATCGGCGGCAAAGCCTACCGGCTCGGCGTGGAAATTCCCGCCCGAGACGATTGCATCCGGATCGGTCAGAACCAGCGGATTATCAGTGGCCGCGTTGGCCTCAGTTACAAGAGTTGCGGACGCCTGCCGGATCACATCCATCGCTGCGCCGGTCACCTGTGGTTGGCAGCGGATGCAATATGGATCCTGCACTCGCGTATCCCCATCACGGTGACTTTCGCGGATCTCAGAGCCCTCCAGAGTGGCCCGCATCGCCGCCGCCGCTTCGATCTGCCCACGATGCCCGCGCAGCGCGTGAATCTCGGGTTGCAGAGGGGCGGTGGATCCCATGATCGCATCAGTTGAAGCCGCCGAAATCACCAGCGCATTTTGTGCTGAACGCCAACCTTCAAACAATCCGGCCAGAGCAAAGGCAGTCGAAAATTGCGTCCCGTTGATGAACGCAAGGCCCTCCTTTGGACCAAGTTGAATCGGCTCTAGCCCAGCTGTTTTCAGAGCCTCTGCACCCGGCATAACAACACCGTTCACCTCTGCCTCGCCCTCACCGATCACCACAGCGGTCATATGGGCCAGTGGCGCAAGATCGCCAGACGCGCCGACTGAACCCTGTGCCGGGATCACAGGTGTCACACCACACGCCAGCATCTGTTGCAGCAATTCGACAAGTTCCCAGCGGACACCCGAAGCACCTCGGCCGAATGACAGCAACTTCAGTGACATCATCAGCCGCGCCAGACGACGCGGCACTGCCGGACCCACCCCGCAACAATGGCTGAGGATCAGATTGCGCTGCAGGGTTGAGGTATCTTTGGCCGCAATCTTGTGACTCGCCAGTTTGCCAAAGCCGGTGTTGACGCCATAGACGGGCTCGGTCCCCTCGGCAGCCTGCGCAATGCGGGCAGCAGCGACCTCAACCTTGGGTCGGCAGGCGGCGTCCAGCGAAATGGCGGCTTCGGTCCAGTAGATCTGGGCAAGCTGATCCAGCGAAACCTGACCGGGGACAAGCAACAGAGGTGTCATTCCTGACCTCCAAAAATACGTTTATGCAGAGGGTTGAAACCGATGCGATAGGACAGTTCTGCAGGGTGAGTAGCATCCCAGACGGCCAGATCAGCGCACAATCCGGGCGCGATCACGCCGGTATCATCCAGACCCAAAGCACGGGCCGCGACGCGGGTAACACCTGCCAATGCTTCCTCAGGCGTCATGCGAAACAAAGTGCACCCCATGTTCATTGTTAGCAGCAGAGAAGTCAGGGGTGAGGACCCCGGATTGCAATCGGTCGCCAGTGCCATGGGAACATTCTTCTGGCGCAACAATTCAATCGGCGGAGCTTGCGTTTCATGCAGCGTATAAAACGCGCCGGGCAGCAGGACCGCGACCGTTCCGGCCCCAGCCATGGCGGTAACGCCGTCGGCGTCCAAATATTCGATATGATCAGCGGATAGCGCTCCGTAAGCTGCCGCCAGCTTAGCCCCACCTAGATTCGAAAGTTGCTCAGCATGCAGCTTCACCGGTAGGCCAAGCTCTTGCGCGACAACAAAAACCCGTTCGATCTGTGTGGGATCAAATGCAATGCCTTCGCAGAACCCATCCACCGCGTCCACCAGCCCTTCGGCATGGGCCGCGCGCAGTGTCGGAATGCAGACCTCGTCAATATAGGCGTCATCCCGACCCGCATATTCTGGCGGAACGGCATGTGCGCCAAGAAAACTGGTATTGACCCGAATAGGGCGCTCCCGCGCAATACGGCGCGCCGCGCGCAACATACGCAGTTCGGTTTCGGCATCGAGCCCATAACCCGACTTCACCTCGATGCAGGACACACCTTCGGCCAGCAATGCGTCCACGCGCGAAAGCGCGCCTGCAAGCAGCTCTTCTTCTGTTGCTGCCCGCGTGCCGTTTACGGTCGACAGGATGCCTCCACCCGCGCGAGCAATTTCTTCGTAGGTCGCGCCCTTCAGGCGCATTTCGAACTCAACCGCACGGTTGCCGCCAAACACAACATGAGTATGAGCATCAATCAGAGCGGGCGTGATCAAGCGGTCACCATAGTCGTTCTGCGGCCACTCGGCATATGACGGCGGCATTGCCGACCGAGCGCCAACCCAAACTATTTCCGACCCATCGATGGCAATCGCACCATCCTCGATCATCCCATAAGGTTGGTCGCCCTCCATGGTGGCTACATGTTTGCTACGAAGAACAGTTTTTTTCGTCATGGCGATTCTTTTGGGCTCCCCCTGCGCTTGATTTTTTCGTATACGGCTAAAAATATAAAGTCTACACAAAATGGAATTACGATGACGGTTCATGCCAAAACGGCCCTGTTAGGCTCTGAGTGGGTGCACAACCTACGAGTCGAAATCGAGGACGGTCGGATCGCTGCGCTGAAATCAGGGACCGAGCCAAAACCCGAAGACACTCGGGTCGACGTGTTGCTGCCCGCTTTGGCGAACCTGCACAGCCATGCCTTTCAACGCGCCATGGCGGGCATGACCGAAACGCGCGTAGCAGGGCGCGAAAGCTTCTGGACCTGGCGTACCTTGATGTACCGATTTCTGGACCGCCTCACTCCTGCACAGATCGAGTCCATTGCTGCATTGGTCTATATGGAGATGCAGGAAGCCGGGTATGCTGCGGTCGGGGAATTCCACTACGTCCACCACCAACCCGGCGGCACGCCTTATGCGCAGTTGTCTGAGCTGAGTCAGCGCATCTTCTTGGCAGTCAGCCAAACCGGGATTGGATTGACACATCTACCGGTGCTCTACACCTATGGCGGCGTCGCGCAAGAGCCTCTGACCGGTGGTCAATTGCGGTTCGGCAATGATGTGGAAAGGTTCCTGCAGCTTGTCGAGGACTGTAAGCCGCTGATGCCTTATGCAGACAGCCAGATTGGCATCGCGCCGCACTCTCTGCGTGCGACCTCGCCTGATGATCTACGGCAAGTGCTGAACGCTACCCCACGAGGCCCGGTGCACATCCACATCTCTGAACAAGAGAAGGAGGTCACGGATGTAGAAGCCGCTCTGGGTCAGCGACCGGTAGATTGGCTGCTGAGCAACGTGGATGTGAACGAACGATGGTGCCTGATCCATGCCACTCATATGACAGACGATGAAACCCGCGCTCTTGCCCGATCCGGGGCTGTGGCCGGTCTGTGCCCGATCACAGAGGCCAATCTGGGGGATGGTATTTTCAATGGTGCCGTCTACAACGAGCAGGGCGGTGCCTTTGGTGTCGGTTCAGACTCGAATGTGCGCATTTCACTGCCCGAGGAATTGCGTACGCTGGAGTATTCTCAACGTCTGCGCGACAAGGCCCGCACTGTGCTGGTACGTGGCGAAGGCTCGGTCGGTCAAACGCTGTATACCGGAGCCGCCCGCGGTGGCGCACAGGCGCTGGGGCGCGACGCCGGAGAGATCGCAGTAGGTCATCTGGCCGATCTGGTTGCGATCGATCGATGTCACCCCACCCTGTGTACTTTGCGCGACGATCAATTGATTGACGGCCTGAGCTTTGCCGCGCCTGACGGAACAGTGACCGACCTTTGGTCTGCCGGGCGACATCAGGTGCGCGGCGGGCGGCATATCGCCCGCGATGCGATCCTGAGCAATTATCGTGCCGCGATAAATGACCTTTTGGAAGACATCTGAGCTGATATGACCCAAACCAGCGACACAACCAGCTACAAAGACATTAAGCAAACCGTCCTGCGCCGCATCCGCTCGGGCGAGTTGCAGCCCGACGCTCTGCTTCCCAATGAGCAAGAATTAGCGGTCGAGTTTTCGTGCACCCGCACCACAGTCAACAGAGCACTGCGGGAACTGGCGGATGAAGGGTTTCTTGAACGGCGCCGAAAGGCAGGCACCCGGGTCCTTAGCGCACCGCAGCGACAGGCGCGCTTCACAATTCCACTGGTCCGAGATGAAATCGAAGCGGCGGGCGGAACCTATCGCTACGCTCTTGTGTCATGTGAAACGCAGATCGCCCCAGACTGGCTGGCGGCCCGGTTGGCCCTACGTGCTGATCAAAGTGTGATGCACGTGCGATGCATGCATTTCTCCGGCAATTCGCCGTTTCAGTTCGAAGACCGCTGGATCGTGATAGACAGCGTACCTCAGGTCACGCAGGCAGATTTCTCTAGCGTCGGACCCAATGACTGGCTGGTGCAAACTGTCCCGTTCACCAATGTCGAGTTGACCTTTCTGGCCAGCCGCGCCGATACCACTTTGGCCGGTTTTCTGGACATTCCCGAGGGTGAACCCGTTTTTACGGCCGAGCGTATCACATGGCTGCAGGGTCAGCCGGTAACGTTTGCCAAGATGTATTTTGCGGCCGGATATCGGATGACGACCGAGTTCTGATTGTCCGGGCTTTACGCTTCCCCAATTCCACGACAGATTTGCCGCAGAATGTGCGCGTCTGCTGGAAAGGATATCGGGATGGGCAACCCGCTTTATGATCGTTTGCTGGGCATCCATGCAGGCAAGGATACGCCATTTTTGCGCCTTCCGGATGGTCAGACTCTGACCCATGCCGCGTTTCTGGACACGGCGGCCCGTCTGGCGAACGCCCTGACTGGTCTTGAGCTGGAACCGGGTGATCGCGTGGCTGTGCAGGTAGAGAAGTCCGCCGAAGCACTGGCGCTTTATGCTGCCTGCGCGCAAGCCGGGCTGATCTTTCTTCCGCTGAACACTGGCTATACGACGCTAGAGCTGAGCTATTTCATAGAAAACAGCGGCGCTTCACTAGTGGTGTGCGATGAGGCAAACGAGGCAGGGCTTGCCGAGATCGTGCAAAAGAACAATGCCCGGCTTGAAACGCTGAACGCCGACGGTTCAGGCAGCCTGATGCGACGCGCCCTAGGCATGCTTCCGGCCTTTCAGCCGGCCCACCGATCCGAAGATGATCTGGCTGCGTTTCTATATACTTCAGGCACGACGGGGCGTTCGAAAGGGGCAATGCTGACGCAGGCGAATCTGCTGTCGAACGCGGAGACCCTTGTGCAGGAATGGCGATTCACAGATGATGACGTGCTGTTGCACGCGCTGCCGATCTTTCACACGCATGGACTGTTTGTTGCGACAAATGTCGTCCTCGCATCGGGCGGGTCGATGATATTTCTGCCGAAGTTCGACCTGGAAGATATGTTACGCCTGATGCCACAGGCAACGGCGATGATGGGGGTGCCGACGTTTTACACCCGCCTGCTAAGCGACGACCGCTTCGCCCAAGATCTGACTCAGGATATGCGGCTGTTCATCTCAGGTTCAGCGCCTTTGCTGGCAGATACCCACGTTCAATTTGAAGACCGCACAGGTCATCGCATTCTGGAACGCTATGGCATGACCGAGACGAACATGAACACTTCTAACCCCTATGACGGCGAACGCCGGGCGGGAACGGTCGGATTTCCCCTGCCGGATGTTGAACTGAAGGTCACAGACCCCAAAACAGGTCAAACCCTAGCAGATGGTGAGATCGGCATCATCGAGGTGCGCGGTCCCAATGTGTTTCAGGGCTACTGGCAAATGCCCGACAAAACCGCCGCAGAACTGCGCGAAGACGGGTTCTTCATCACCGGTGATCTGGGGCGGATCGATGAAGATGGCTATGTCCATATCGTCGGGCGTGGCAAAGACCTGATCATCTCGGGCGGGTATAATATCTACCCCAAAGAGATCGAGCTGCTGCTAGACGAACAACCCGGCGTGCTGGAAAGCGCGGTAATTGGCGTCCCGCATCCGGATTTCGGAGAAACCCCGGTTGGCATTCTGGTCCCTACCCCCGGTCATACGCCAGATATCGAGGCCATCATGGGTGCGGTTCGGGACGCGCTCGCCCGGTTCAAACATCCCCGCCAGTTGATCCTGCTGGACGAGCTCCCCCGCAACACAATGGGCAAGGTGCAAAAGAACATCCTACGTGACCGCTGCAAAGACCTTTTCACCAAGACCTGATCTTCAAGGCAAAAGCGCAACGCGACCCTTGTCCGTCAACAACCAGCAATCCTGTCCTTCGAGCACCGCAACGCCAACCGGACGGCCATACCCTGCGCCGCTATCCAGGTTGATGCGATTGCCGTAATGCGTTGATTGATCCACCGGCGTATGCCCATGGACGATCAGTTTCGGATGCGGACCTCGGTGGTTGTGAAAGGTTTGCCTGATCCAGACCAGATCATTTTCCCGTTGTTCGCTCAGCGGAATACCGGGCCGAATGCCCGCATGGACAAAAGCAATCTCGCGCGTTTGATGCATGGCGATGAGCCCTTGCAGAAATATCCGATGCGCATCGGGAACCGCACCCCGCGCTGTTGCATGCAGATCCTCGAGCCGTGTCTGCTGATCGAAGAACACGCCATAGCTTTGTAGTGTTTCGACACCACCCAACCGCTCGTGCAGCCAATGATACCCGACCAACATATGCGGGTCGTGACGTGGGACATCTTCGAGGAACCATGAAAACATCCGGTCATGGTTGCCCAGCAGAGTGATCCACCGCTTGCCCGCATCGCGACCAGCGATCAGCCTATCCAGAACGCCCCGGCTGTCGGGGCCCCGATCAACGTAATCGCCCAGATACACGATCTCGACATCGGCGCCGCCATCGCGTTCGATCAGCGCCAAGGAGCGCTCGAACTCATCCACGCGGCCGTGCAAATCTCCAATTGCGTAGATCGGATTGGTCATCAGCTTCCCCTCGGGCAATGGTGATTGCCGCACTTCTGGCGCAAAATCAGCACTTTGAAAAGGCGATGCCCACGCTTTGGACAAGCGCGGGCATCAATCTGTCACAGAAGTTCAACAGCGACCGTTAGGCCACGTCGAACTCCAACGGTTTGATCTGAGTAAACAGACCTGTCTCGGCGAGTTTGGCGCGCGCCTCAGCTGGTACCGGTTCATCAACATAAAGCAACGCAATCGCCTCACCGCCGGCTTCGGATCGTCCAAGAGTAAAGTTCGCGATGTTCACATCGTTCTCGCCCATGGTCTGTCCCAAAGCACCAATGATGCCCGGCACGTCTTCGTTAGTCGTATAGAGCATATGCGCCCCGATCTCGGCATCGATATTGATGCCCTTGATCTGAATAAACCGCGGCTTGCCGTCGCTGAACACCGTGCCACCGATTGAGCGTTCACGCTTTTCAGTCACCACAGTGACCTTGATATAGCCTTCGAATGCACCCGATTTGTCCTGATTGGTGGTCGAGATCTGTATACCACGCTCTCGCGCGACAACCGGGGCCGAGACCATGTTCACCTCGGGATTGAATTTCTTCATGATTCCGGCAACGACCGAACAATTCAACGCAGCCAGGTTCATGTTCGCAGCGACACCGTCATAGAGGATGTTGATTGCCTTGATCGGCTCATCCGTCATCTGACCAATGAAGCTGCCCAGATGCCCGGCCAGCTTGATCCACGGCCCCATGACCTTGGCCTCCTCTGCCGTCACACTGGGCATGTTCAGTGCGTTCTCGACCGCTCCGGTCAGCAGGTAATTCGAGATCTGCTCGGCCACTTGCAGCGCCACGTTCTCCTGCGCCTCAGTCGTGGCCGCACCCAAGTGCGGTGTGCAAACCACATTGGGTAGGTTGAACAGGGCGTTCTCCTTGGCCGGTTCCTCACTGAACACGTCAAAGGCCGCACCGGCGACATGACCCGATTGCAACGCCTCGGCCAGCGCGTCCTCGTCGACCAGACCGCCACGGGCGCAGTTGACAATGCGCACGCCTTTCTTGGTCTTGGCCAGATTCTCACGGCTGAGGATATTGCGCGTCTGATCGGTCAGCGGCACGTGCAGAGTGATAAAGTCAGCGCGGGCCAGAAGCTCGTCCAGTTCGACCTTTTCCACACCCATCTGCGCGGCTTTCTCTTCGCCAAGGTAGGGATCATAGGCGACGACCTTCATCTTCAGACCCAAAGCACGCTCGCATACGATGCCACCAATGTTGCCCGCGCCGATCACGCCCAGGGTCTTGTTGGTCAGCTCAATCCCCATGAACTTGGACTTTTCCCACTTACCCGCATGGGTCGAGGTGCTGGCTTCGGGGATCTGCCGCGCCACGGCAAACATCATCGCGATGGCATGCTCGGCGGTGGTGATCATATTGCCGAACGGTGTGTTCATCACGATCACGCCTTTTTTCGAGGCCGCATCCTTGTCGATATTGTCGGTGCCGATCCCGGCACGACCAATGACTTTTAACTTGTCTGCCTTCTCCAGAATGGTTGGCGTGACTTTGGTGGCAGAACGGATGGCGAGGCCGTCATACTGACCGATCACCTCGGCCAGCTTGTCTTTGTCCTTTCCCAGATCGGGCATGAAATCCACGTCGATGCCACGGTCGCGGAAGATTTGTACGGCGGTTTCGCTCAGCTTGTCAGAGACGAGTACTTTGGGAGCCATATTTTTGGTCCTTGAACATTGTGGAAGGTCCGGGCCGGATGCGGCCCGGTAGAAAAGGTCAGGCAGCTTCGGTTTGCGCTGCAATCTCGGCTTCAAAAGCCCATGCAAGCCAGGGCAGCATCGCCTCGATATCTGATGTCTCAACCGTGCCGCCGCACCAGATGCGCAGACCCGCAGGGGCGTCGCGATAGGCACCGATATCAAGCGCAATGTTTTCGGCCTCAAGCCGTTTGGCGACGGCTTTGGCAAAAACGGCACCATCTTGAATGCGCGTATCGGTGAACTTCAGACAGACCGACGTATTTGATTGAGTCGTCGAGTCTTCGGCCAGATTGGCGATCCAGTCATTTTGGTGGCAGAACGCATGAACCGCGCCAGCATTGGCATTCGCACGAGCAATCAGCCCCTGCAAGCCTCCGACTGAACGCGCCCAATCCAACGCGAAAAGGTAATCCTCAACCGCAAGCATTGAGGGTGTGTTGATCGTCGCGCCGGTGAATACCCCATCAATCAGCTTGCCACCTTTGGTCAGGCGGAAGATCTTCGGCAAAGGCCATGACGGGGTGTAACTCTCCAAGCGCTCGACCGCGCGCGGAGACAGGATCAGCATCCCATGAGCCGCCTCTCCGCCTAGAACCTTCTGCCAGCTGAACGTTGTCACATCCAACTTGTCCCATGGCAAGTCCATCGCGAACGCAGCGGATGTCGCGTCACAGATCGTCAGACCCTGACGATCATCAGCAATCCAGTCGCCATCTGGGACCCGCACACCCGAAGTCGTTCCGTTCCATGTGAACACCACATCGTTGGCGAAATCGACGGACGCGAGATCAACGATCTGCCCGTACTCGGCGGTTTTCACTTCAGCGTCGATTTTCAGTTGCTTGACCACATCAGTCACCCAACCCGCGCCAAAGCTTTCCCAGGCCAGCATTTCAACTTTGCGCTCACCTAGCAAAGACCAAAGCGCCATCTCAACCGCACCGGTGTCCGAGGCTGGTACAATGCCGATGCGATAATCCGCCGGTATGCTTAGAATCTCTCGCGTGCCTTCAATGGCCGCCTTCAGCTTGTCCTTGCCGACAGCAGCCCGATGCGAGCGGCCCAAGGCGGCATCCGCCAGTTTGGTCAGATCAAATGTGGGGGGTTTGGCACAGGGGCCCGAGGAAAAACGCGGGTTGGCCGGCCGCGTCGCCGGTTGTTCGATAGTCATGTGTATTACCCTTCCAGATACACGCCCCTCGTTGGGGAGGGGTGTCCCACGCACAGAGGTATGGGTCGTTTGCACCTGCAGCAAGCGTAAAAGACGCTTCATCAGCGGAAAACGACACTGGAAATGGGCTCAGATCGGAACACAGGTTTCCGATGGGCGAAAACCCCCGCCAGTTGGCGGGGGTTTATTGATTGAGGTTTATTCAGCTGCGTCCATGTATTCGGTCATTGGAGGGCATGTGCAGATGAGGTTTCTGTCGCCATATGCGTTGTCGACGCGGTTGACGGGGGACCAGTATTTGTCGACGCCCATGGAGCCTGGGGGGAAGCAGGCCTGTTCACGAGTGTAGGGGCGGTCCCAGTCGCCGACCAGATCGCGCACCGTGTGGGGGGCGTTTTTCAGCGGGTTGTTTTCCGCGTCGATCTTGCCGTCGATGATGTCCTGTGCCTCGGAGCGGATGGACAGCATGGCGTCGCAGAAGCGGTCCAGCTCGTCCATGGGTTCCGATTCCGTGGGCTCGACCATCAGGGTGCCGGCCACCGGCCAGGACATGGTGGGCGCGTGGAAGCCGCTGTCCACCAGACGTTTGGCAATATCATCGACGCTGACATGGGCCGCCTCGTCCAGCGGGCGGGTGTCGAGGATGCATTCATGCGCTACGCGACCCGTTTCCGAGGTGTAGAGGATCGGGTAGGCATCCTTGAGCCGCGCCGCGATGTAGTTAGCGTTCAGGATCGCCACTTTCGTGGCCTGGGTCAGACCCGCGCCGCCCATCAGCAGCACATAGGCCCAGCTAACCGGCAAGATCGAGGGCGACCCAAAGGGCGCCGCCGAGACCGGACCCACGGCAGTGCCGTATTCCGGGTGGCCGGGCAGATGTTCCTCCAGATGCGCCTTGACGCCGATCGGACCCATGCCGGGGCCGCCGCCGCCATGGGGGATGCAGAAGGTCTTGTGCAGGTTCAGGTGGCTGACGTCACCGCCGATGTCTCCGGGACGCGACAGGCCGACCATGGCGTTCATGTTGGCGCCGTCGATATAGACCTGACCGCCGTGATCATGAGTGATCTGGCAGACCTCCTGCACGGTGGTCTCAAACACGCCATGGGTCGAGGGGTAGGTGATCATGCAGGCGGCCAGATGATCGGAGTGCTTTTCAGCCTTGGCGCGGAAGTCATTCAGATCAATGTTGCCATTCTCATCCGCCTGCACAGGCACAACCTGCCAGCCCACCATCTGGGCCGAGGCCGGGTTGGTCCCATGCGCCGAGGTCGGGATCAGGCAGACATTGCGCTGCCCTTCGCCCCGGGCGAAGTGATAGTTGCGGATGGTCAAGAGGCCTGCGTATTCACCCTGCGCGCCCGAGTTGGGCTGCTGGCTGATCGCGTCATAGCCGGTGATCTGGCACAGCTTGTCGTTCAGATCATCGATCATCTCATGATAGCCCTGCGCCTGATCTTCGGGGCAGAACGGGTGCAGGTTGCCGAACTCGGGCCAGGTGACCGGGATCATCTCGATCGTGGCGTTCAGCTTCATGGTGCACGAGCCCAGCGGGATCATCGCCCGGTCCAGCGCCAGGTCGCGGTCGGCCAGACGGCGCATGTAGCGCGTGATCTCGGCCTCGGCCCGGTTCTTGTGGAAGATCGGGTGGGTCAGGTACTCGCTTTCGCGCAGCGCGTAATCCGGCAGGCGATAGGCCACGTTCGAGCTGTCATCCTTGCGGTCGATGCCGAAGGCCCCCCAGACCGCCTCGATGGTCTCGGGGCGGGTCTGTTCGTCCAGGCTGATGCCCACTTTCGTGTCGCCGACCTTACGCAGGTTGACGCCCCGGGCCACAGCGGCCTCCATGACCGTTTTCTGCAGATGGCCAACCTCAACCGTGATCGTGTCGAAGAACACTTCCGGCTCCACAGCAAAGCCTGCCTCTTCCAGACCGGCAGCCATACGCGAGGTCTTGCGGTGCACCGATTGCGCGATGGCCTTGATGCCGTCGGGGCCGTGATACACGGCATACATCGAGGCAATCACCGCCAGCAGCGCCTGCGCGGTGCAAACGTTCGAGTTGGCTTTCTCACGCCGGATGTGCTGTTCGCGGGTCTGCAGCGCCAGGCGGTAAGCCTTGTTGCCCCGGCTGTCGATGCTGACACCGATGATCCGGCCCGGCATCGAGCGCTTCAGCTTGTCGGTGGTCGCCATATACGCGGCGTGCGGGCCACCATAGCCCATCGGCACACCAAAGCGCTGGGTCGAGCCGATGGCGATATCCGCGCCCATCTCACCGGGCGACTTCAGCAGCGCCAGCGACAGGATATCGGCGGCGACGATGGCAATCGCCTTGTGTTCATGCAGCGCCGCAATCTCGGCGGTGAAGTCGCGCACATGGCCATGGGTGCCGGGGTACTGGAAGATGGCGCCAAAGACCGCGCCCGCATCCAGCGTGTCCGGATCAGCCACCTGCACCTCGATGCCCAGAGGCTCGGCGCGCGTTTTAATCACCGCGATGGTCTGCGGGTGGCAGTTCTTGTCGACAAAGAAGGCCGCGTTGTTGGCCTTGGACCGACCGCCGCGCTTGGCCATGGCCATCGCTTCGGCGGCAGCTGTGGCTTCGTCCAGCAAGGACGCGTTGGCCACGTCCAGCCCGGTCAGGTCGCTGACCATGGTCTGGAAGTTCAACAGTGCCTCAAGTCGGCCCTGGCTGATCTCGGGCTGATAAGGCGTGTAGGCCGTGTACCAGGCCGGGTTCTCCAGAATGTTGCGCAGGATCGGCGCCGGCGTGGTGGTGCCATAATAGCCCTGACCGATCAGCGAAGTCAGAACCTTGTTCTTGCTCGCCACTTCTTTCATGTGAAAGAGCGCATCGCGCTCGGTCATCGCCGGACCCCAGTCCAGCGGCTCTTTCTGCCGGATCGCGGGCGGGACGGTGGCGTCGATCAGCTCGTCTAGCGTCTTGAAGCCGATCACCTTGAGCATGTCGCGCATCTCGGTCGGGCTGGGCCCGATATGGCGGCGGTTGGCGAAGTCATAGGCTTCGTAATCGGTCAGTTTGAAGGCCATGTGTGCGCTCCTCAAGGATAGGTCAGGCCCGGCGGAGACGGCAGGAGCCTCCGGCGGAAGTATTTGGAAACAGATGAAGGGGCGGGGCCGCGCACGGACCCGCCGCCTGAGTTAACCGATGAAGGCCTTGTAGCCGGCCTCGTCCATCAGGTCTTCGAGCTGCGAGGCGTCCGCGATCTTGATCTTGTAGATCCAGGCCTCGCCTTCGGGGTCTTCGTTCAGCGCGCCGGGATTGTCGGCCAGCGCCTCGTTCACCTCGGTGATCTCGCCGTCGACCGGTGCGTAAAGCTCGGACGCCGCCTTGACGGATTCAATCACGCCGATCTCGCCGCCTTTTTCGAACTCGTCGCCTGCTTCCTGCTGTTCCACGAACACCACGTCACCCAACTGCTCGGCGGCGTGTTTGGTGATGCCCAGCGTGGCGGTGTCGCCGTCAACGCTCAGCCATTCATGCTCTTCGGAATAATAGGTTGCCATGTCTCTCTCTCCTGACTTCAACGCTTGTAATTCTGTTTGACGAAGGGCAGCGCCACGATCTCAGCCGGTTGCGGCTTGCCCCGGATGATCAGGTTCACCTTCTCGCCCGGCTCGCCATGGCCTTTGCTCACATAGCCCATCGCCACCGGTCCACCCACCGTGGGGCCAAACACGCCCGAGGTGATCTGACCGATGCTGTTGCCCTCAAGGCACCGCACTTCCACACCCTGACGCGCAGGCGCACGGCCTTCGGGCTTGATGCCCACCAGCTTGCGCGCGGGACCTTCGGCCAGTTCCTTTTGCACGCGGGCCGCGCCCGGGAAACCGCCCTCTTCCTTGCGGCGCTTTTGCATCGCCCAGCCCAGCGAGGCCTCGACCGGCGAGGTGCTCTGGTCGATGTCATTGCCATAAAGGCACAGACCTGCCTCAAGCCGCAGGCTGTCGCGCGCGCCCAGACCGGCCGGCTCGCAATCCTCATGCGCCAGAAAGGCTTTGGTGATCTCGATCGCCTTGTCCTCGGGGATCGAGATCTCGTAGCCATCCTCGCCGGTATAGCCCAGCCGCGAGATACGGCACTCAACACCGTTGATATCGGCAACCGTGGTTTCCATGAACTTTAGATCACGCGCGGCGGGGCACAGTTCGCCCACAACGTTTTCCGCCGCAGGGCCCTGAACCGCCACCAGCGCGCGGTCGAAAATCTCGATCACTTCAACGCCTTCAAGGTGCTCACGCATATGCGGAATGTCCTGATGCCGCAGCGCCGCGTTCACCACCACAAAGTAATGATCGCCCGCATTCGACACGATCAGGTCATCCATGATCCCGCCTTCTGCGTTCGTAAAGAACCCGTACCGCGCCTTGCCTTCCTTCAGCGTCGCATAGGCCTGCGGGCAAAGCGCTTCCAGCTTCTCACCCACATTCTCGCCCCGCAAAATCACCTGACCCATATGAGACACATCAAACACCGCCGCCTTCTCACGACACTGCTTATGCTCCCCCATAATCCCCAAAGGATATTGAACAGGCATCTCCCATCCCGCAAAATCAACCAACTTACCCCCCAACTCAACATGCAAAGCGTGAAGAGGCGTGCGTTTTAATTCGGTCATCAACTTAACCTTTCAATCAGCGGGACTGGTCGCGAACAACCGTGACGGTGCAATGCGCGTTGCGTACGACACGGGCCAGGTTCGGGCCAATCTCATAGTTCGGAAAATCGCCTTTGGTCGAAGCCATGACGATCAGATCAAAACCCTCTTTGTAGGCGAGCTTCAGTATCTCACGATAGACGCTGCCTTCTTCGATATGGATCGCCACATCAGATGCACCGTTGTGATCCAGTATGGCCTGCACCGCATTGCGCACGTGGTCTTTTGCGCCTGCGCCATAGTTGGCGGGCAGGTTCGGCAACTGGATGATCTCAGGAATGACGGCAATCGCGTGCAATTCGGCACTGTAGAACTTTGCTTGTTCTTGTGCGAGCGGCAGGGCGTTCTTCCACGAACGGTCGTCGGTGTGATCAATCGGCAGCAGGATTTTCGTGGCCATCACGTCTCTCCTCGAGAAATGGAATTCTGTTTGAAGCCGGGGGGCCGGGATGGCCCCCCGTATTTTCATCCGAGATTATTCGGCGGGTGTGCCGCCTGGCTCTTCGGACTTGCCACCTGAGGCAAAGAACTCTTTCGTCAGTTTGAAGACGATCGGGCTCAGCAGCGCCAGGGCGATCAGGTTCGGAATGGCCATCATCGCGTTCAGCGTATCGGCCAGCAGCCAGATGAAGCCCAGATCCGCTGTTGCGCCAAAATAGATCATGACGATCCACAGGACGCGGTAGGGCATCAGGGATTTCACGCCCAGCAGGAACTCAACACATTTCTCGCCATAGAAGGACCAGCCTAGAATGGTGGTAAAGGCAAAGATCGACAGAGCGATGGCGATCAGATACCCACCGATACCCGGCAGCGACAGTTCGAACGCGTGACTGGTTAATGCTGCACCGGATTCACCCGATGTCCAGGCACCCGACGAGATGATAGCAAGACCGGTGATGGTGCAGACGATGATCGTGTCGATGAACGTACCCAACATCGCGATCAGGCCCTGGTTGACCGGACCTTTGGTCTCGGCTGCGGCGTGTGCGATCGGAGCGGAACCCAGACCGGCTTCGTTCGAGAAGACACCACGTGCCACACCAAAGCGGATCGCGGCCCAAACGGCAGCACCCGCGAAACCACCTTCGGCGGCCGACGGGGTGAAGGCGTAGGTGAAAACAAGCGACAGAGCGGAGCCGATGTTACCGATGTTGATCAGTAGAACCAGCAGGCCTGCGACGATGTAGGCAATCGCCATGAACGGAACCAGTTTACCTGCAACCGCACCGATGCGGGTGATGCCGCCCAGGATCACGGCCGCGGTCAGAACCATCAGGACAACGCCGGTAACCGAAGTGTTCAGGCCGAAGTTCGACTCCAGAACCTGTGCAACACCATTGGCCTGTACACCGTTGCCGATGCCGAACGCCGCGATTGCGCCGAACAGGGCAAATGCAACACCCAGCCAGGCCCATTTCGCGCCGAGGCCGTTTTTGATGTAGTACATCGGGCCGCCGACATAGTTACCAAGCTCGTCTTTTTCGCGGTATTTCACCGCGCAGACAGCTTCGGCATATTTGGTGGCCATGCCCACCAGGGCGGTCATCCACATCCAGAACAAGGCGCCCGGACCGCCCAGGAAGACAGCAGTGGCCACACCAGCGATGTTGCCCGTACCGATAGTCGCAGATAGCGAGGTCATCAGCGCGTTGAACGGGCTGATCTGGCCCTCGCCCTGACCTTCGCGGCCTTTGAACAGCAGGCTGAAGCCTGTTCCAATGCGCAGGATCGGCATGAACTTCAGGCCGACCTGCAGGAAGAAGCCAACGCCGAGAATGAGAACCAGCATCAGCGGCCCCCACACGACGCCATTGATGGCCCCTACGATTGAATTTAACGCTTCCATGGTTTCCCTCCCATTTGCGTTAGGTTTATGCCCTGTTCGCCAAAGCCCGCTGGCGGGCCTGCTTGAGGGCGGCAAAGTCTTCGTCCGCGTGGAACGATGATCGGGTCAGCGGTGTTGCCGACACGTGCAAAAAGCCCTTAGAACGCGCGATCTGTTCCAGTTGGGCAAAATCTTCCGGTGTCCAAAACCGGTCAATCGGATGGTGTTTAGGGGTCGGTTGCAGATATTGGCCGACGGTTAGGAAATCGACATTGGCCGCGCGCAGGTCGTCCATGACCTGACGGACATCGTCCAGACTTTCGCCAAGCCCGACCATCAGGCCAGATTTGGTAAAAAGCTCCGGGTTCGCGCGTTTGGCATCATCCAGCAGACGCAGCGAGGTGTAATAGCGTGCACCAGGTCGCACAGTTGGATAAAGGTGCGGCACAGTTTCCAGATTGTGGTTGAAAACGTCCGGCGCCGCTTCAAATACGACCTCTGAGGCAGTGCCTTTTCCAAGAAAATCGGGTGTCAGAACCTCGACAGTCGTACCGGGGTTCTGATGGCGCACGGCACGGATGGTCTGAGCGATATGCTCGGCCCCGCCATCTGCCAGATCATCACGGTCGACCGATGTGACAACCACATGGCGCAGGCCTAGCTTCTTGACCGCTGCCGCAACACGGCCAGGTTCATACACATCCAGAGCATCCGGGCGACCCGTTGAGACATTGCAGAACGAACAACCCCGCGTGCAAACCTCACCCATGATCATCATGGTGGCGTGGCGCTTGGACCAGCATTCGCCGATATTGGGGCAGGCGGCTTCTTCGCAGACCGTCGCCAGATCATGCTCGCGCATGAGGCGTCGAGTTTCATAGTATTCAGCGCTGTCGCCCTTTTTCTTGCGAATCCACTTGGGCTTGCGCGGGATGACACTGTCGGCCTTTTTGGCTTTTTCCGGGTGGCGAGGACGAAGCTGGATGGTCATCTGGCTGGTCTTCCTTATGCGTGGATCGCGCGGCCCAGGGCGTCGAGGCAGGCTTCTTTGACGGCCTCGCCCATGGCCGGGTGCGCATGGCAGGTTGCAGCGACTTCGGACACCGTTGCGCCCTTTGTCATCGCCAGAACCAGTTCAGCGATCAGATCGCCGCCATGGGCTCCGCAAATATGCGCACCCAGGATCTGGCCGTTCGGGTCTGCCAGAACCTTCACTGCACCGTCTGTTTCACCGGTCGAACGCGCGCGCGAGTTCGCCATGAAGGCGAATTTGCCGACCGAATACTCGGCACCGGATTCTTTCAGTGCTTCTTCGGTCAAACCAACCGAGGCGACTTCGGGGTCGGTGTACACCACGCCGGGAACAGTGTTGTAATCGACGTGGCCAGCTTCGCCTGCCAGCATTTCTACACAGGCGACACCATCTTCTTCGGCCTTGTGCGCCAGCATAGGTCCGGGAACGCAATCACCGATGGCGTAGATGCCCGGGACAGATGTCTGAAATGCGCCATCAACTTCAATGAAACCGCGTTGGTTCACGGCCACGCCCAGCTCTTCCAAACCAAGGCCACGTGTGACTGGGCGGCGACCCACGGCGATCAACACCTTGTCGGCCTCGATCACATCTTCTTTGTCCTTGCCGACGCGGTCCACAGTTAGTGTCAGGCCAGTATCCGTTTTGTCGACGGATTTCAGTGCCCGGCCCAGCTGGAATTTCAGGCCACGTTTTGACAGCGCGCGTTGCGCCAGTTTGGTAATTTCACCATCCATGCCGGGCAGCACGCGGTCTAGATATTCGACGACCGTAACTTTGGCTCCGAGACGCGCCCAAACTTGCCCAAGTTCCAGTCCGATGACACCGGCACCGATCACCACCAGATGCTCGGGCACACTCTCTAGCGCAATCGCGCCCGTCGAACTGAGGATATCTTGCTCGTCAATCTCAATTCCTGGCAACGGAGTAGGTTCGGAACCAGTGGCAATGAGGATGTTCTTGGCCTCATGGACTTCGTTACCCACCTTGACCTGACCAGCGGCCGGAATACTGGCCCACCCTTCGATCAGATCAACGCCGTTTTTCTTGAACAAAAACACAATGCCCTTGGTCAGGTCGCCTACGATCTTGTCCTTGCGTCCCATCATTGCGGGCACATCGATGCTGGCCCCCTCGACCGCAATACCGTGGGAGGAGAGATGTGCAAGTTCGGCATATTTGGCCGAGGAGGTCAGCAACGCTTTGGAGGGTATGCACCCCACATTCAAACAGGTCCCGCCAAGTGCACTGCGGCCTTCAACGCAAGCGACTTTCAGGCCCAGCTGTGCCGCGCGGATCGCGGCGACATAGCCGCCCGGACCGCCCCCGATGACAATAAGATCGTAAGTCATTTGGTCTTCTTTCAGTAGATCGGGTGGCTTGCGCAGAGCGCGCGGACCTTTTCACGGGTTTCCTTTTCGACGGTCTCGTCACCGTCAGACGATTGTGCCAGCGCGTCCAACACATCACCGATCATGTGGCCAATCTGTTTGAACTCTTCTGGTCCAAACCCACGGCTGCAGCCTGCGGCAGTACCAAGACGGATGCCGCTGGTGACAGTGGGCTTTTCGGGATCACCCGGAACGCTGTTTTTGTTGCAGGTGAATCCTGCACGCTCTAGCGCCGCTTCGGCGTCTTTGCCGGTTACGCCGACTGGGCGCAGATCAACCAGCATAAGGTGGTTTTCAGTGCCGCCCGAAACGATGTCGCACCCGCGCGCCATCATCACGTTGGCCAGTGCCGAGGCACTGTCGACAACGCGCTGCATATATTCTTTGAATTCAGGCTGCAGCGCTTCACCAAATGCGACTGCCTTGCCTGCGATCACATGCATCAGGGGGCCGCCCTGCAGACCCGGGAAAACAGCCGAGTTGATCTTTTTTGCCAGCGCTTCATCGTTTGTAAGAATAATCCCACCGCGCGGACCGCGCAGCGTCTTGTGCGTAGTCGACGTAACAATGTGTGCGTGCCCGATGGGCGAGGGGTGCAGGCCGGTCGCAACCAAGCCCGCGATGTGGGCCATGTCTGCCAGAAGCCACGCGCCAACTTCATTGGCAATGGCGCGGAAGCGTTCGAAATCGATCTTTTGCGAATAGGCCGATGCGCCTGCAATGATCAGTTTGGGCTTTTCGGCTTTCGCCAATTCTTCAACCTGATCATAGTCAATCAGCCCGGCCTGGGTCAGGCCATATTGAACCGGACGGAACCACTTGCCGGACTGGGCAGGTTTTGCGCCATGGGTCAGGTGACCCCCAGCATCCAACGACATACCAAGAATCGTGTCACCCGGGCTGAGTAGTGCCAGCTTAACCGCCCCGTTGGCTTGCGCGCCCGAGTGCGGCTGCACGTTTGCATATTCGCAGCCAAACAGCTTCTTCAATCGATCAATGGCTTCGGCCTCAACCTCATCCACATATTCACACCCGCCATAATAGCGGCGACCCGGATAGCCCTCGGCGTATTTGTTTGTAAGTACGGAACCCTGCGCATCGATCACTGCCTGAGAGACGATGTTCTCGGAAGCGATCAGTTCGATCTGTTCAGCCTGGCGTGTGCCCTCGCGTGCGATCGATGCTGCGATGACGGGATCAGCCTCGGTGAGCGGTTTTGTGAACATGATCTCCTCCTGTAATCTCGTTTCCAGTGTACGAAATTTTGTTTCCTATAGTGGAATTAGTGTACGCAAGGCAACAAAAATTTCATCACAGTAAAGTTGTTTGGCTCGGGGGAAATGAGTAAGCTTTGATAAAACAAGGAGATTCCCATGTCTGAGGACAACCTGAAAGATGGTGCCGGACCGGAAGAACAGGACGAGGGGGCGGCTTTGGGTCGGTCGATCCGGGATGCACGCCGCGCAAAAGGCTGGACATTGGAGGAGGCCGGGCGCGAAGCGGGAATCGGTCGATCAACACTTTCAAAGATCGAAAACAACCAGACACGTCCAAGTTTCGAGATCGTGCGGCGGCTGACACAGGCCTTGGACATGAATACGCCACAGCTGTTCTTGCAGTCCGCCCAATCGGGAATTTCGGGGCGACGTGATTTTACGCCGAAAGGGCAAGGCGAGATAAGAACTACGCCGACCTACATGCACGAATTGCTGTGCTCGGACCTGACCAGTAAGCGAATGCTTCCTTATATCGCGACGATAAAAGCGCGTGACATATCAGAATATGAGAACTGGATCAGGCACACAGGCGAAGAATTCATGTACGTTATCAGTGGCGAGTTGATATTCGTATCCGAGCATTACCGCCCCTTACCGATGAAACCCGGAGATTCTCTGTACTACGATAGCGGTATGGGGCATGGCTGTATTTCTACGAGTAAGGAAGACGCCAGGGTCCTGTGGGTTTCGCTGGAATGACACGTCAGGCCACGGCGCTTTCGCGCAGAATACCAATACCAACCTGAGCAAACGGATATCTCATGGACCGGACTATTTTCACTGGAACTATGCCTGCCCTTATGACGCCGTGTAAGGCCGACAGGACACCTGACTTTGACGCGCTGGTCGAAAAGGGCAAAGAGATGATCGCGGCCGGCATGTCCGCTGTCGTCTATTGTGGCTCGATGGGGGATTGGCCGCTTCTGACGGATGCCCAACGGATGGAGGGCGTGGAACGACTGGTCGACGCTGGCTTGCCGGTTGTCGTGGGGACGGGTGCCATCAACTCGAATTCCGCTGTGGCGCACGCAGCACATGCACAGAAGGTCGGCGCGGCAGGGTTGATGGTTATCCCTCGGGTTCTGTCACGAGGCTCATCGGTTGCCGCGCAAAAGAACCACTTCAAGGCTATTCTTTCTGCGGCACCGGACGTGCCTGCGATCATCTACAACAGCCCTGTCTATGGGTTTGCCACCCGTGCGGATTTGTTTTTTGCACTGCGGGCCGAGCATCCGAATTTGGTTGGCTTTAAGGAGTTCGGGGGCAAGAGCGACCTGCGCTATGCCGCCGAACATATTACATCGCAGGACGATCAGGTCACTTTGATGGTAGGCGTCGATACTGAAGTCTACCATGGGTTTGTGAATTGCGGCGCCACCGGATCGATCACCGGGATAGGAACGGCACTGCCCAAAGAGGCATTGTTGCTTGCGGCGCTTTCGAAAAAGGCAGCAGAGGGACATGCAGAAGCACGGTTGCGTGCGCGCGAACTGGACGAGGCATTTGGCGTTCTGGCAAGTTTTGACGAGGGCACAGACCTTGTTCTTTATTACAAGCATTTGCTGGTGCTGAACGGCGAAGAGGAATACCGCCTGCATTTCAATGAAACCGACGTGTTATCCGACGCCCAAAGAAATTACTGCGAGCAACAGTACAATTTGTTTAAGTCGTGGTTTACCGATTGGGTTCGTCAGGGTGGGGTCATTGCGGAATGCATGTGATTGACAGCCATACCGGTGGAATGCCCACACGGGTCATTCTGGAAGGGGGGCCTGATCTGGGTTCAGGATCACTGGCTGAACGCGCCAAGCGACTGGCAACGGAACATGAGCGGTTCTACAAGTCTGTTCTACTGGAGCCGCGCGGCCAGCCCGGCATGGTCGGGGCGCTCCTTGTCGAACCGGTCAGTGCTGAATGCAAAGCGGGCGTGATCTACTTTGACGCGGATGCGGTACTGGGCATGTGCGGCCATGGGACGATCGGGTTGGGCGTAACATTGGCGCATCTTGGACAGATCGAGGTTGGCGCGCACCGAATCGAAACTCCGGTAGGTGAGGTTAAGATTGATCTGCTGGACGCCAACACCGTGCAGGTCACCAACATTGAAAGCCGCCGCGTTCTTCATTCCGTGACGGTCGAGACTGCAGGGTATGGCCCCATCACCGGCGATGTTGCTTATGGCGGCAATTGGTTCTTCATTGTTGAACCAAGCCCGATCCCGATTGCGCCTGAGAACATTCGCCCGCTGACCGACATGGCTATCGCAATTCGCGAAGCCTGCATTGCGCAAGAAGTTGGCGGGGAAAATGGCGAGCCGGTTGATCATGTGATCTTTCAGGGCACCTCACCGAATGCATGTATCCATAGCAGAAACTTTGTTCTGTGCCCCGACGATGACTATGACCGTTCGCCATGCGGCACCGGCAGCTCGGCCCGGCTGGCCTGCCTCGCGGCCAGTCGGCGCTTGTCCGCTGGAGAAGAAATCGTTCAGGAAAGCATCATCGGAAGTTCGTACAGGCTGTCCTATCAGCCGGGGCAGGGCGGAGGCATTGTCCCCAAGCTAACTGGCCAGGCGCATGTGATGGCAGAGGGTAAGCTCTTCTTTGCGCAGAATGATCCGTTTCAATTTGGTATTGCGCGTTGACGCAGGGAGACGAGCAAGACGGAATCCCATTCGGGCGTTGTGTTCAGAAAATCGTATCAGGTGGACAAACCGGCGTAGACACTGCCGCATTGGAGTTTGCCCGCGCAAACGGCATCCCTTACGGCGGCTGGGTGCCGAAGGGCCGAACCAATGAGGATGGGCTGATTCCGGCGCATCTCAGCGGGCTTGTTGAAACGAAGTCTGAAGATGTCGCTGAACGGACAAGGCTCAACGTCTTTGCGAGTGACGCCACGCTTGTTTTTATCGACGGATCAGACAGTCCCGGCACACTGAAAACGGTTGAGTTTGCGGTTGATGCTGAAAAACCGCATCTGGTGGTGGACATCAGAAAAGGAGAGGCCAATTGCGCGCTACAGGTGCGGGATTGGCTGAGCGCCAACCCTGTTACTGTTCTGAACATTGCAGGCCCGCGCGCTTCGGAGGCCCCCGAGATTGGTCCGCGTGTGCACGAGGTGCTGGACGCTTGTCTGGATCAGTTCATTCAGCCCAAATAATCGCGCAGCGCTGGCGGAGGATTGTTGAAGAGTGTCTCGGTCTCAGCAGGTGGATGTGCGATTTGATCCGCAACCAATACGGTTTGGTCGGTTATCCGAAGCGCATCCCGTGGGTCGTGGCTGACCATAAGCAGGGTGGTTTTGGTCTCGGCGACTAATTCAGCGACCAGATCGAGCATCTCTGTTTTCAGGGCAGGGCCAAGGGCGGCGAAAGGTTCGTCGAGCAATAACACCTGACGCTTTTGCACAAGGATCCTCGCCAGCGCCACGCGGCTTTGCTGACCACCTGACAATTCGGCGGGCTTTCTGGCCGCCATTCCCTGCAGGCCAACTCGGCCGAGGGCCGATTGAATGTGGTGTTGGTCGTCTGCGGTCAAACCTCCATTGGGCCTTAGGCCCAGGGCGACATTCTGTTTGGCGCTCAGGTGAGGAAACAGGTTTCCGTCCTGAAACAGCATTGCCATCGGTCGACTGCCTGGTGGTAATGTCGATAGGTCATGATCCTTCCAGTGGATGTGCCCACTTCTCAGGTCTCGAAAACCCGCGATAGTTTCAAGAAGTGTTGATTTTCCTGCCCCCGACGGACCGATGATCGCAACGCTGGATCCGGCCTTGACTTCAAAGTCAGCGCTTAATTGGAAGTCGCCATTTGCAATGATGCAATTGTCAAGCTTCAGCATGCCAGCGACCCCCTCGATCCAGAACCCAGAAAACACTCATCGATAGTATAAGCAGCAGCAGCGCGCCTCCTGCTGCGGCCTGCATCTGGTAGGCGCCCATCAGGCGGTAGATTTGCAGGGGCAGCGTTGCGATCTGCGCATCTGCAAACAGGGCGATCACACCCAGATCACCCATGGACAGTGCCGCCGTCAGGCCCGCGGCAAAACCGATCTGGGGCCGCAGGCGCGGAAGCATGACACGCAGGAAGAAGGACCAGTTGTTCATGTTCAGGGCCAACGCCAACCGCCCGTGCCGTTCCAACACATCGCGCGCTGCGGGAACCAAAATTCGAAGGGCGAAGGGCAAGGCCATGACCGCATTCACAAGCGCGGTTACCGGCAACGCAAGAGTTGTAGGATTGGCCAGCGGGCGGATCAGAATAAAGAGACCCGTACCAATGACCAAGGGCGAGGCGGCGAGGCCAAGAAGTCCGCCAAGTTCGACGATGCCGAACCGGCCTGTCGCGACGGCTGTCGCCATGGGCAGTGCCAGCAGTAATAGGAGCATGGTACTGGCGGCGGCAACACAGATTGAAATTATAGCGGCACGGAACACCAAAACCGGCATCTCAAACAGTCCAGCGATACCCGAAATCGTGACGGATGCCAGAGGTAGCAGCAGGAACGCGGCGGCGGTGATAATCCAAAACGCATCCAGCAGTGGTCCTCGGCCATCCCAGCGCCGGATCTCACGATTCAGGCCGGTACCGAACCCGTCGCCGCGCGAGAACTTTAAGGCTGCCAACGCAGCCGCTGCAGTCAGGACAAGTTGCAAAGCGGATAATAAGGCGGCGCGCCCTAAGTCAAAATCATATGTAAAGGCCTGATAGATCGCGAGTTCAATCGTGGTGGCGCGCGGCCCTCCACCCAGCGTCAGGGCGACCGCAAAACTGGTCAGGCAAATGGCGAAGATCACGGCCAACACTCCGGGCAGAATGCGGCGTAGCATTGGCAGTTCGATCAAACGGAACATTGCCATTCCTTCGCACCCAAGTTGGGCCGTTAGCCGGAAACGCTCGGCAGGGATCTCCTGCCAACCCTGCAAGATCAGGCGTGTTGCCAGAGGTAGATTGAAAAATACGTGGGCCAGAACGACACCGTGCAGCCCATAGATTCGAATGGGCGGCAGACCGAAATAGCCCAACGCGTCCGAGATCCATCCTGCCCGGCCAAAGACCTGAAGCAATCCCAGAATGGCGACGATGACCGGCAGGATGAAAGGTGCGCCCAACAGCGTGATAAGGACGCGCCTACCGGTGAACCGGCGGCGGGCCAGCGCGCGGGCGACCGGAATAGCCAGACCAGCGCTGAACACTGCAGAGAGTGTTGCTTGCAACAGGGTGAAGCGTAAGGCTGCCCAGTCGGCTGGACCAAACCCGCCGCCTGCATCTGCCCGCACCGCCACCATGAACAACGTGCCCAATATCAGTGCGGCAACGATGGCCGCCGCACTGACACCGGGAAGTGGGTTTACTGGCTGAGTGCGCCCAACCATTCCGAAAGCGCCTGTTCCCGCGCAATGGCGGCTTGGTCCTGATCAAACAGCAGAGACTTCTGAGGGATCGTTAGAGTTTCAAAACCTTCGGGCAGACCGGAAGATGGAGTTACGGCAGGGTACATCCAGTTGGTCGTTGGAATGATCGTCTGAAACGCGTCAGACACCATGAATTTCAGAAACTGATCTGCCAGCTCGGGCTGATCGGAATTGGCTAGCTTGGCCGCAACCTCGACCTGCATATAATGGCCTTCGTCAAAGGCTGCCGCTGCTTTGTTGGCATCTTCCTCGGCAATCAGGTGATAGGCTGGCGAGGTCGTATAGCTTAGAACCATGTCGGCCTCACCTTCAAGGAACAAGCCATATGACTCGGACCAGCCCTTGGTCACCGTCACGATATTGTCAGCAAGGTCAGCCCAGATTTCTTGGGCTTCATCGCGATACGCGGCCTTGACCCACAGCAGAAGACCCAGCCCCGGTGTCGATGAACGCGGATCCTGAATGATGATCTTGATGTCACTATCTGCCAACTCTCGGAAGCTGGTAGGAGCGGCAAAATCTGCATTGTGAACAAATGCAAAGTAACCCCAGTCGTAGGGGGCAAAAACTGTGTCGGTCCACTCGATGGGCAGTGCATACTCGGCAGTGACTGAATGAGGTGCAAACAGGCCGGTTTCTTTAGCTGCCGATATCAAGTTGGTATCCAAACCCAATACAATATCGGCGTCGCTGTTTTCGCCTTCCAGCCGGATGCGTGACAGCAGTGCCGCGCCATCTTCGACGCCGACAAGGTTCAGGTCGCATTCGCATTGCGCTTCAAACGCCTCTTCGACCTTCGGGCCGGGGCCCCAGTCCGAAACGAAGCTGTCGTAAGTATATACGGTCAACGTGGGCTTATCGGCTGCCACAGCCGAAGTCGCAGTCAGTATTCCCGCAGCAATTGCCAGATGTTTCATATCATCCTCCAATGCGGCGAGAGGGCAAGGATGGATGAAACCTGTACCTTTCCCTCCGCCGGTTCTAGCCGGTTCAGGTTCAACGGGTTTGCCAATTGGCATCTCAGCGCGGTCTTTAGCGCACCCCGAGGTAGGGTCGTGATTAGGGGGATGAGAGGACGATTTCAACCGAAATCGTTAGGTTCTCGTTCAATAAGCATTGAATGAAATACCATAAGAACGAGCCACGAAGCCAGAGAAGTCCTTTAGGAGATATGCGCATATTTGACGCGCATATAGTATATTGATATTCTCGGGCACATGGAGGCTAAGACAGAATGAACGCTCAACCACGCAAGCCGACCAATCTATCACTTGATAGCGCTTTACTCACCGAGGCCAGAGCGCTGAACGTGAACCTGTCGCGTGCCGCCGAAGAAGGAGTGCGTGCCGCCGTTGCCGCTGCGAAGGCCGCACAGTGGAGGGCCGAAAACGCGGAGGCACTGCAAAGCTCAAACTCGTATGTTGAACGGCACGGGTTGCCCTTGGACCGCTTTCGTCAGTTCTGATGCCAAAATACGATGTGTTCCCCAACCCATCCGGCGATGGCTATCTTCTGGATGTGCAAACCGATCTTCTGAGCGATCTGAATACCCGCATAGTGGTGCCGCTTTTGTCAAAAGCACGTGCGCCGAAACCAGCGACCCGCCTCAACCCTGAGTTCCTGATAGATGGTGAGCAGGTTGTAATGGTGACCCAGTTCATGGCTGCTGTTCCTGTGGGACTCCTCAAATCACCCGTGGGTCATCTGAAAGATGATTTCGAGCAGATCACCGTGGCCGTAGACATGCTGATGCAAGGGTTCTGAACGACAATGGCTGGCCTCATTGGCCAGCCATCTTGCACGCATAACACCTGTCAGGTGTTATGCTTCTGCTCTACTTGTCGCGCAGTACCACGACACTGCAATGTGCATGGCGGACAACACGTGCAGCCGTTGAACCGATCAGATAGTCCGAAAGGCCTGGTTGGTGTGACGCAACCACTATGCAGTCCACTTTGTGTTCCTCGGCCCAATCCAGAATGGAATTTGTTGGATGACCTGTAACAACATGAGTGCCGATCTTCGGAGACTCCATCGATGCGTTCAGTTTGTCCTCAAAATCAGAAACGCTTTTCTGAACCTGCTCGGGTGGAAAGTATGACCCAATATACGAAGGTAGTTCTTCGAGAACGGACAGCACCGATACTGTCCCGCCATCCGATAGCAAGCGGCTTGCTGCATCCAGAGATTTGGCACAGTCGTTGATGTGATCTGGGGCGACTGGAACGAGGATATGGTTATACATCTGTACCTCCGGATTATTTCAGGATGTTGGGCAACCAGGTGGCGATCTGCGGGAAGATGAAGATCAGGGTCAGGCCAACGAACTGGAGTGCCACAAACGGGCCAACCGAATTGTAGACATCCCCCATGCTGACATCTTTGGGCAGAACCCCTTTGATCCAGAACAGCACAAAACCGAACGGAGGTGTCAGGTAAGCGATTTGGATGTTCACGAT
Source organism: Ruegeria sp. C5 (assembly GCF_056537605.1). Lineage (NCBI taxonomy): Bacteria > Pseudomonadati > Pseudomonadota > Alphaproteobacteria > Rhodobacterales > Roseobacteraceae > Ruegeria > Ruegeria sp. C5. The sequence continues at coordinate 154,413 of NZ_JBQFRX010000002.1, forward strand.
GAACAGCGCGCCAAACCACAGCTTGTCGATCCCCAATTCGTCGATAATCGGGATGAACAGTGGTGTGCACAGCATGATGATGGCCCAATCATCCATCACCATACCCAGGACGAGGATGATCAGCATCATCATCAGCAGGATGCCGGTTGCACCGCCGGGCATGGAAAGAACCAGATTGGTCAGCAGGTCCTGGCTGCCAAGCGTGTTGAACACATTAAGATAGACGGTGGCACCAATCAGAATCCAAAGCCCCATACCGCTGAGCTTCAAGGTGGACACCAACGATTCCCTCAGCACCTCCCAGGTCAGTTTGCCGTAGATCAGGTTGATGACAAAGGCGCCTGCGGCACCAAATGCGGCAGCTTCCGCCGGCGTCGCGATACCGCCCCAGATGACGCCCAGAACGATGATGATGAGTAAGGCAAACGGCCAGATGCTGAGAACGGCGGTCAGTTTTTCGGTGCGGGTGAATTTCTGATCGGCGGGCAGGGCGGGGCCTAGCTCGGGCTGGATTTTACAACGTACGCCGATATAGATCGTGTAGAAAGTTGCCAGCATCAGGCCGGGCAGCAACCCCGCCATGAACAGGTCACCGATCGAAACCTTGGCCAGCAATCCATAGAAGATGAACGGAACGCTTGGTGGGATCAGCGCACCCAATGCACCGCCTGCCGCGATACAACCGATCGCGATACGGCGATCATATTTGTAGCGCATCATCGAAGGATAGGCGATCTGACCCATTGTGGTGGTCGCCGGTGGTGTGATGCCGGTGATTGCAGCAAAAACAGTACAGACCTGAACTGTACCCATCGCGAGACCACCATGAATGTGGCCGATCAGCTTGTAAACGGCGTCATAGGCCGTTTCGGCTATCCCCGAAAATCTTATGAGTGAGCCCATGAACAAGAACAATGGCACTGTGACCAGTACCGAATTCCAAGGCGTTGAATAGAATGCACTGGGCACGGACAACAGCGCGCGAGGTTCGAAAACCAGGGCAAATAGAACCGCTGTTCCACCCAAGCCGAACGCAACCGGCAGCCCCATGAAAAGGATCCCAAACAGTATTAAGAAATACAGCGCTGTAATTAGTTCGAGGCTCATGATCTTTAGTTTCCCTACCTAGTGGCCGTTCGCGCGGTCTTTGCCGGGTTGTGTGTCAGCAGTGCTTTTAACACTGACATGCGCCCGTCTGGTCCGCTGGCCCGACGATCGGGCCAGCGAAAGAGTTTTAGCTATATTGGAAAGATGACATTGCGCGGGATTATTGCGCGTTCGCCTTGTCTTCCAGGAACCTCTTGAAGATTTCCACGCCTTTGGCGTTGCCCTCGGATGCGGCTGCAACCTGCGGCCACACTTCGGCAATGGATTTCTCGCGCATACGAGCAACTTCTTCATCGCTCAGCTCGATTACTTCACCACCGGCATCGCGCAGGATTTGAAGCGCTTCTTCGACACCTTCCGCATGCATGCGGCTGGTTTCGAAATAGGTTTCTTCGAAAACACCGTTGATCTTTTCGCGCTGCCAGTCGGTCAGGGCGTTCCAGCTCTGCAGGTTGATGAAGATCTCCTGGTGCTGAGCAGGGTTCCAGCCGGGCATGATCGCATAGTCGATAACTTCCTGGAACGACATGTCATCGATGCCGCCTGTATCCCAGTAGGTGCCTTCGATGGTGCCCAGTTTGATTGCGGTGTAAATCTCACCACCGTTCATCGAGACCGGCGCGCCGCCCATGGTCGAGTGGAAGATGGCCTGGGGTCCACCGGCGCGCATCTTGCGGCCTTCCAGATCTTCCAGTTTTTCGACACGGAACTTGGTGAACATTGCGTTCGGTCCCTGGTTGGTCCAGCCTGCCCACTGCAGGTTCCGCGCGTTGGCGGCCTCTTGCACGATGTCACCAACGCGGTAGTCGGGGTTGCCCCACATCACTTCCCACGCTTCTTCGGTGTTGTCGGCGCCCATGGCCATGCCAAACGCCAGCATGCCTTCGGGCATGTCGCCACCATAGACTGAACCCCAGCCCGCGTAGCCATCGGTCAGACCAGCAGCCGCTGCGCCAAAGGCCTCTGCACCACTGACCAGCGCCCCTGCGGGCTCAACACGGATTTTGACCGTGCCTTCAGTCGCTTTTTCAACTGCTTCAACCCAAGGGATCAGGCCATTGTCCCAGCCGGCATCGGTCTGGTCAAATGCGGGCTGGAAGGTCCACTCGGTTACTTCATCCGGCGGCCCATCTTGTGCGACGGCAATGCTTGCGGTCACGGCTATGGCGCCTGCCCACATGGTTGTGTGCACAAACCTGTTTGGTTTCATGTTTATTCCTCCTCGTTAGTGGATCAGTCTATTTTCGTTTGTATTTGCAGGCGCCCAAGCCAGCGTGCCTAACTGCGCCCGAAGATCGTTTGCAGATCGCGGAGCAAGTGTTTCAGGACCACCAAGAGAACCATTGCACCGCTGAGTGGGATCGCAAATTTGATCGGATAAATCGGGATCGGAATGGATGTCGGGGTCTTCTGATTAAGCATCAGAGACAGCGATGCGGCTTCGTAACCCTTCCAGATCAATGCGACCAGAAACAGGATTGCAATCGGTGCCGTCAGGACATCCAAAATCGCTTTTGACCGCTTGCTGGCGTTTGCATAAAACAGGTCGAGTTTGACGAAACTGTCATGCTGCAACGCATAGACGCCGCCGGTGCAGGCCAACAACACCATCGCAGCTTGCAATGTGGTGCCGATCCACTGGGAGGGCGCGTTCAGTACATAGCGCATGAATACGTCCGACACGCCAAACGCCATGCAATACAAGATGAGAAACCAGCCTATGCGGCCCATGACTTCTGAGATTGCGCTTGTCAGCTTTTCCAGACCGCGCATCAGCATGCCAACCTCGTTGTGTTTTTCATGGATCTGGTTCTCCCTCAAAAAATCTGTGCGCTGAATTGATGTACCGGACCCTTCGCGTCGGGGTTCGGAAGGACATCAGAGAAACGTCTGCTGAATCGCTGTTCACAGAGTCGACGCATATCCCACTCCTGCAAAACCATGCGAACGGTCTCCCTCCCTAGTCGCATCGAACGGCCCGGGTGATCCCTAATTTCGACATGGAACTTCCCGGATCGCTACAGCAAACGCGAAGGAGTTCGACTGAGAAAGATACAGTTGTTTGTAATAATGGGTACAGATTTCATCGCGCCAAGTGACTGTTCGATGCTGCGATTCAGTCCCGCGCGTTAAGATGTTTCAAGTTCAACAATGGCAGCGCAGGTTGCTTAAGCACATCTCTGGTCTGTATAAGTACTTTAAAAACATAGCGTTGGCTGAAGTCTCTTTTTTGAGTTATCATCAACCCGCTTTTAGTAAGAGCGCTATTGCTTTCAGCATTGCCAGTACAGAATTGGGGAGTTTAGCGTCGTTTCCACTTTGCATGGAGCACTTGAAAACATGGATACAGTTTGCAAATCGCGTCGCAGAATTTGCGACTAGAGCCCGACAGGACATGACACAACGGTTGAGCATCGACAAAACTCAGTCCAGCGGTTTGCGAGATCAGATCGTCTCGCAGATTTCACGACTCATTTTTGAAGGTTTGATGCCGTCTGGACTAAAGCTTGCCTCATGTCGGGGGTTGGCGCGGGATCTCGATGTTTCGATCAATACGGTCGTCGCGGCTTATCGAAAGCTTGAAGAAGAGCAACTGATCGAGGCCCGGCCCCGCTCGGGTTATTATGTCTGCTCTGACGTGGGGATTCGCACGGACGGTGAAGCGATTGGGCGAACCAGCACCAGACAGCGCACATCGATTGGCCAGAAACTGAACAAACTGCGCCGCACCGAAGAGATCGAAACCATCCAGCGCCCGAATGACTGGTACAAGTACGACTATCCGTTTGTGTGCAACCAAATCGATGATGGCGCATTCCCAGTTGCGGATTGGCGCGAATGCACTCGGTTGGCCATGAATCGAAAGCACCTGAAAATCTGGTCTGCGGACGGGCTGTACGAGGATTGCTTTGAACTTATCGAGCAGGTCCGGCAGCGCATCCTGCCCCGTCGCGGTATTTTTGAACCCAGCGATTCAATCCTGATCACATTGGGTTCGCAAAACGGGTTGTTTATCACCAGCCTGTTGTTCGGCGGGCGCGATAAAACTGCGGTTATGGAGGATCCGGGATATCCGGATGCACGCAAGATCCTTCAGGCAAATTTTGGGAATGTAAGGTTTCAACCCATTGATAGCGAGGGTCTGATCGTCGATGAACGTCTGCGCGAGGCTGACCTGGTTTTCGTAACCCCCAATCGCCAGCACCCAACCACCGTCACGATGTCCGAGCGTCGCCGCAAGGCCTTGCTGCAGGCCGCTGAAGAGTATGATTTTTACATCGTCGAAGACGATTACGAATGCGATGTGGATTACCGGCATTCTACTTTGCTGCCGCTGCGCAGTCTGGATGACACGGATCGATTGATCTATTTGGGCAGCCTTTCCAAAGGTCTTTCACCAGGTTTGCGCCTGGGGTATCTGGCGGCTGCGCCAGAATTTATTGACGCCGCGCGCGATTGCCGGGGAATGATGATGCGCCATCCGCCGATGATTCTTCAGCACACTGCTGCCGCGTTTATTAACTTGGGGTACTATGATGGCTTGTTGCGCAGGGTTCGCCAGAATTATGAGCTGCGCTGGCATCTGGCTGATACGACGATCCGTGAAAAGCTACCCCATTTCCTGAAAACGGGCGAATTTGGCGGAACGGTTTTTGTGCTTTCTGATCCCGAGGCCCGGTTGGATGCCATGACGATATGTCAAGCCGCCCTAAAACGCGGTGTTATTGTGGAGCCGATCGGGCCCTGTTTTTCAAATAAAACCGCAGGGAGATACCACTTTCGTCTTGGCGTCTCGTCAATCCAACCCGGTTCTATCCGAAAAGGGATTGAGCTGTTGTCCGAAGTGATTTCAGACCTACGCGCAACAAACTCGTAATGTACCAGGGCGGGAGGCAAACCAATAGTCCGCAAGCTTAAAAAGATTGATCGATGGTTCAATCTCCGACAGCTGAGTTTTCCCCCCACAGCATATGTGACACCAGGCTGGCTAGAAGGCTCAGGACGTACCAAGTCAGCAGAAAGCCGACGCATTCCAGGGCGAATGACCCCCATTTGTAGAATAGGTCAGCAATAACAAAGGCGATAAGTAGCCAGGGGGCTTCCTGCCGCAAGAATGACTTTACGCCTTGTGATTTAATCGCTCTGTGCATGATGTATATCCCTGAATTATAAATGGTTATAATGTTTTAGACGATAACGGGCGGATGGCGACGTGGTGCGTCATAGCGCTGCTGTGCGAACCAGGTCATGGTTGGTTCGATGTCAGTTTGGGTGTTCCCGCCCTGCAGCGTGTACCCGGCTGCCAGCCAGGTGAAGCCATCATCGGCAACCTCGGCACAGTTGGTGTAGTCGCCCCATTTTCCCAGACCCGGAGTGTCTGTGCCCCGTCGAGCGAGGGCCAGCCGCCAAGTCAGATCGATATCGTCGTATGAGCCAACAACATGGCTCGGATGCAAATTCCCACCACCCGCAAAGACCGAAAGCCCTACATCACCAACCCGGTTTACAGCTGTTGAGGGGTAGGCGAACGCGATCTGACTGTTCCAGATATCCGGTTCGTCAATCAATGACATGGTTGCTTCGTCAATGCGGACGGTCCTGACGAAAGGGAGTGGCCTGTTGGTCTGACGATTAGCTGTCCACATAAAGCCCAGAACGCCGCGTCCCAGCCAACCAGCCATAATGCGTGGATCAGTGCGCGACATCCAGTCGCCACCGGTGGTCTGCGCGGAATAATTGCCTGCGGACCAAGGCGTGACATCGATGTCGAATTCATCTACGTCCGAGGCGTTCTCGGCCCATCTGAATACGCGGATCTGCGAGTTCGTGTTGTGGCTGGCAAAGTACATCGCGCCGCGTGCGCCTTGTACGCAGCGCAGAGAGAAGTTGTCTTCTGTTTCGAATATGTCGAATGATAGCGTTGCCGCGGTCGCCAGTTCGTCCAGTGAAATCCGTAGAATGACAGAGCGGGTAAACTGGTTAGCCCCGGCCGAGAACACATTGGTGCCCGCATACATATAGTTTTCGGACAACGAAACGTGATTATAGTCGAACCACTCATTGTTCCACGCGGGATCAAGCCCGGCGGGGGTGAAATCCCAAATGTTCCATGTGTCGTTCCCCAAGGTGCGCCCTTGTTTGACCGCAACCCGCAGTGTGTTGGTGCCCCCCTGTTCGATATATTGAAGCAGCCAGATAAGCAGATCCCGGCTTGGGTCGTAAATCGTGGTCTGGTCGCAGCAAAACCCCCCGTCAACAGGTGGGAACAACGTGAAAGGGCTCATGTGAGACCAGCTTTGGCCGCCGTCCAGTGACCGACTTGCATACCAGTTGCCAGTGGCCAGAATCTGACCTCCGTTGCTGGAAACTGTCGGCTCGCCCACAGTAGAGGTTTGGCCGTTAGTATCGAAATCCGTAAGGTTTATTGTGTTGAAAATCCTTGGCTGATGGGTCGAGGGCATAGCAGCCTCCGTAATCTACTCATGTCAAAAAAATGTGCGTAATTGATTAGTAATCCAGTTCCGTCGGATCAGCGTCATTGCCGGATTGATCCGAATTATCTTCTTCCAAAGCAGGCCCGCCCTTTTTGCGAGTTTTTGAGACGCGCTCATCGCGTTCGCTCAGCATTTGCGGGGTCATGAGGCCTGACGCCCCGGCCCGTTCGCTCAGGGCGGAATGGGCCGATGGTTGTGGTCTCACCTCAAGTGTGCCCTTTCGGGTCGTTCGCTTTCCACGTGCTTGATTTGCCATTCAACTCTCCTATCCGTTCGTCAAGAAACGCATCCGAATTCGCAGGTCGTCGGATGGTGTTGAATGTATTTAACATAGCAGATTTGCCCCGACTCTTCAATTGAGCCGGCTCGATGCGGGTCTCGCTCTGCTTGAATTCGCGCGCGCTAAAGCGGCACCATCCGAGATAAGCGCCCCGATAGCGGGAACAGGCAAGCCTGCAATGAATGATAGATATCCGGTTTGCCGTCAAAGATGGATGTCACGATGTCACCGGATTCATCCACCGCCGGGAACCAGCCGCCATGTTGGTGATCCACGAACGTTTCATTCGCAAAGGTCCAGAGTTTTCTGTACCAAATTTCATCCTCTTGCCTTTTATCCAGTGCGATCAGGGCTCCAACCGCACCAATGGCTTCAGCTACTGGCCACCAGAACCGCGACGCATTTGCGACCCGACCCCCAAAATCCAGCGTATATGCCATGCCGCCGCCGGGCAGCCACGCATCCTTGAGGGCCTGCTCAATCAATCGTCGCGATGACTCGGGCGCGCCCGAGTTTGGTCGGCCTGATAAATCCCAATGCTGCAGCTGAAGTCGCCCAAGCTCGAACGAATGGCCCGGGGTCGTGCCTGCGGGACGGAACATCGGGTCACCGGCATAGCCCCGGTCAATCTGCCAATCTGAGGTGAAATGCTCGGGCAAGCGCCAGTTTTCAGCAGGTGCGATCCGGCCGATAAAGAAATTCAGAATACGACCGGCGCGGGTAAGATAGATTTCGTCGCCTGTCGCCTCAAAAGCTGCAAGCAGTGCCTCAACTCCGTGCATATTCGCGTTCATTCCGCGATATGTGGAAAACGGCGTCCAATCGCGGTTCCATTCGTCGCGGAACAACCCGGTCTCATCATCCCAGAAATGTGTATCAAGGATATCCCGGACTTCGGTCAGCAGTTTGTCAGCTTCCGGGTGCCCTATCTGTTTTGCGCTTGAGGCAGCGAGCAGAACAAAGACATGCCCGTAGGCAAGTTTGCGATCATCCTTGATGTTGTCGCCATCCAAAGCCCAAAGGTAACCGGCGTGATCCCGGTCTTTGTGGTGGCTGTTGAGGTAGGCCATACCGTGATCGATGATCCGCTCTGCGCCTTGAAATTCAATCAGATGCCCCAGAGCGTAAGAATGCACTAGGCGTGTAGTCGTGTGCAGTTCCTGCAATGTGTTTGGCAGCGGGCTGCCATCATGGTCGAGGATGAAAAATCCTGGCTCGGTCCGACAACTTGCGCTGAAAAACGCCAACTGTCGCATAGCCTGATCTTTCAACCACGTGCGGTGTTCAGATGTATCAAGCCAAAAGCCCGGTTCGGAATGCGGGCCGGGTGGCAGAGGCAAGGTGTTGTCCATATTCTTCATCTCGCTTGAGGGACCATTCGGAATCGAACGAAAAAGCGCTGCAAAGCGCGAGTCGCCAATGAACCAAACACCGCGCACGAAGGCAATCGGCAAACCCGCACCGGACTGTCAGGGGTTGCCGTTCAGCCGTCGCAGTCGGCGGAAAACTCTTGGTAACTGCTTCAGGTTAATAGGTTAATCCCGGCCAGAATTACCACGGCGATGAACAACGTCTCCACTATGATGAGGGCGATTGCGGCTGCACCGACCGACAGGATTTGTTTAAGGTTTGTCTTCATCCCAACAGCTGCGATCGCAACAAGCAACAACCATCGAGAGCATTGGCTTAGAAATTCTGAAATCGCTGGCGGGATCAATCCGAATGAGGATGCCGCAGCGAGAACCAGAAATCCTAACACGAATCCCGGCAACAGCGGTGGGCGTTTCCCGTCTGCGTCCATTTCAGCAAAGCCACGAATAATCAGTGAAGCGACCAAAACCACTGGTGCCAGCATCGCCACGCGGAACAATTTGACCAGCGTCGCTGTATCTCCGGTTTGTTCCGAGATCGAAAATCCCGCGCCGACAACCTGAGCCACATCATGGATGGTGCCACCCAGAAACACACCGCCCGCAACATCGTTCATCCCTAATGAGCGTACGAGGATCGGATAGGCGATCATGGCGATGGTGGACAAAACGGTCACGCCCATGACAGTAAAAATCAGACGCTCTTCCGAGCGTTCGTCCTTGGGCAGGATTGCACTGATCGCCATTGCCGCCGATGCACCGCAAATTGCGACCGAACCGGCGGTCAGAAAGGCAAAGCGCCATTTGTGGCCAAAAAAACGAGCTACGGACAGGCCAAAACCTATGGTCAACAGCACTCCAACGATCACAAGGGCAATCAGGTCCCAGCCCAGACCCAGCATCAGGGTCATCGACACGCGCACACCCAGCAAGGCCACGCCAAGGCGCAGAAGTGTGCGTGCGGCGAATCCGATCCCCTCAACGGTTTTTCCTTCTTCGCCGAGAAAGCTGACCGCAATCCCCAATAGAAGGGCAAGCAGCATGGCCGGGGTAGCATAATGCTCGGACAGGAACTTGGCGGCGACGGCAACGGTTACGGCAATCATGACGCCGGGAAAGAGCGTGCGAACACGCTCCTTGCTCCGCTCGGTGAGGGATAGGTCTGAGGGATCGGCGGACGCCATAACGGATAGTCTTTCGTTTGTAAGGAATGGGTCGCGAGCCCGCACGAAGGGGCAGGCGAGCTGCCGAGTTTAGGGTTCGCGCGCCTGCAGGATGGTCACCGCGATTATCTGCGTCACATCTTCTGCGCTGCATCCGCGCGATAGATCATTGGCCGGTTTGGCGAGCCCCTGCAAAACCGGACCGATCGCCAGATAACCGCCCAGCCGTTGAGTCATCTTGTACCCGATATTTCCGGCATCCAGATTTGGGAAAATCTTGACGTTCGACTGACCCGCGACCGAGGACCCGGGGGATTTTCGCTCACCAATCGACGGCACGAAGGCGGCATCAAATTGCAGCTCTCCATCCACATTCAACTCTGGGTGTTTCGCCCGCAGAATTTCTGTCGCGTTGACGACTTTGTCCACCGCTGGGTGTTGGGCGCTGCCTTTTGTTGAGAAACTCAACATCGCGATCTTTGGCTCTTCCTGCAGCAATGCCCGCGCGGAAACCGCTGAAGCAGCTGCAATGTTTGCCAGTTCTTCGGAGGTCGGATCGATCACCAAGCCGCAGTCAGAATAGAGCATGGCGCGCGCGCCCTCAGCGGCGGCCTCGGGTGGGTACATCAGAAAGAACGAGGATACCATACCAGCATCAGGCTTCATTCCAATAACCTGGATGGCAGTTCTGACCACATCGCCTGTGGTATGGACCGCCCCGCCCACGGTTCCTGTTGCGTGCCCCATTCGCACCAGCATCGCGGCATAGACCAGCGGCGATTCTGCGGCTTTGCGTGCCTTGGCTTCATCGACACCTTTGTGTTTGCGCAGAGAATGATACTCGGCCGCAAAAGCGTCAGTCAGTTCCGAATGCGCAGGATCATGGATGGCGATACCGTCCCCGGTTGAGCCACCCTCTGCCACGAGCGCCGCTTTAACGTCGGCCTCAGGTCCGACGAGAATAATATCTGCCAGACCAGCCTTATGGGCGGCTAATCCTCCGGCAACAATGCGGGGATCGGTGCCTTCGCTCAGCGCTACAACTGGGCGGGTTTCCGAGGCACTGGCCGCCAACAGCTCGATCGGTGTTTTCGTCATGCGTCTCGGTTCCTGAACTGTTGTTAATCGGTGTCGGAACAGGTGCCTTGAGGTCAACGATGATCGTTTCGGCGCTGTTCCGATTTCGTTTCTTGATTGCTTGGTTCTGGTTCACCGTCAAGTTGTTGCCGATAGGTCCAGAATCGCCATCTGGCTATAGGCGGCGGCTACTCTGGACTTACTGTTCACTTGATCAGAACCTTGGCGGGTTTAGTCCGGCCTGAAACCAGTTGATGAAAGTAACAATAGAAAACACTGGCAAACCAGTCGCCTGCTGTATGTCCGCCGCGTAAGGGCACATGTTTGTACATTCCAGTACAATTGCACCAAGGTCGGGATTGCCCGCTTGCAGCGCAAGCGCTGCTTCGACATTGTCGTCGCGGGCTTTGTCCACATCCAGCGTCAATGCGTTTTCGAGAATAGCGGTTGTGAATTCGTTGCCGCCTTCGGTGGTGCCAATTGGAGTTCCGTCGGGGACCTGTGCCTTTCGCAGGTGCTCATTCGTAAGTGTTGAGGCGGAGATGGTTAGAATGCCGGCGCGCATTCCTGCAGGAAGGATACGGTTCACCATATCGACCTGCATCATCGAGGACGTCGCGACCGGAACAGGAACCGCCTCGGCCAGTTCATCCTGAAACAGCGAAAGAAAGCCGCAATTGGTGGTGATCCCGTCTACCCCGTCTTTGACAAGTTCCCGTGCGGCATCGATGAACGCTCCAAGCATTCCTTCAGCACCTTGTCGGACCACAAGATCAGGCGAGGCGTTGCGCACGATGCGGTAGAGCACGGGAAACGGCCATGTCCGAGCGTTGCCCATATCACCGGGAATACGTGGAAACTGTGCGTCCAACATCAGGATGCCGACAGATGCGCCGTATATGGATTTTCCGCCCTGCGCGATCATGACTGCGCCTCCTGAATGATGCGGGTCGAGATATCGTCGGACCCTTCCATATAGATGCTTGATATCCCATGGCGCACCGCGTCCTGCACCTGATCCATCCGCTTGTTGATATGGGTGCCCAAAGCCTGCGCGGCCTCATCAGCGTCGCGGTTCATCAAGGCCTGCATGACGCGCTTATGTTCGTCTTTTGAGCGTTGGACCCGGTCCAGACTCATGGAAATCCATCGGATATAGCGAATGCGCTCATTAATCCGCATCAGGGTTTGCAGCAATTCCATGTTGCCAGACAGCCGGGCGATGCCCAGATGAAACGCTTCATCTCGCGTGACGGCCTCTTCAACGGTAAGCCCGGTGATATCGATACCCGTCGCATAAAGTTCGTCGTGAAGCGCCTGCAGTTGTTCTGTGGTGGCCTTGGTGCACGCTGCGCGGACGGCGGCGGTTTCGATGATTTGGCGCAGCTCGAACAGGTCAAAAATGCTTTGGGCATCCAATGGGCGGCAAAAGAAACCCTGTCCCGGGCGGAAGTCGAACAAACGTTCGGCGACCAGCCGGTTCAGTGCTTCGCGCAAAGGGGTGCGGCTGACGCCCAGCTCCTTCGACAGGGCGACCTCGTTCAAACGATCGCCGGGACGCAGGCGGAATGAAACCGCCATGGCCTTCACCTGATCGTAGATATCATCAACGCGTGGACCTGCCATTGGTACTGCCTTTTGGTCGTTGCCCCACAGGTGCCACAGGCCAGTCTTGAAATCAATATACAAAACTGTATACAGGTCTGTGTGCAGATTAGATTAAGGGAGTCGCCGACCATGACAGGAACGAATTACCTGACCGGAGCCGAGGCAATGGTCCGTATGCTTGAGGCGCATGGCGTGAAGCACATGTTCGGCCTATGTGGTGATACAACCTTGCCATTCTATGATGCGCTATCTCGGATGGATCACGGTATTCAGCACATTCTGACGCGGGATGAACGTCATGCGGCCTACATGGCGGATGGTTATGCAAGGGTGACAGGTAAGCCGGGTGTCTGCGAAGGCCCGTCTGGAGGCGGGGCGACCTATATTCTACCTGGCGTGGTCGAAGCCAACGAAAGCTCGGTTCCTATTCTTGCGATCACCTCGGATGTGGCGACAACCAGCCGGGGAAAGTACCCGCTGACCGAATTGGACCAACCCGCGCTGTTCAAGCCGCTGGCCAAGTGGAATGCGTCGCTGGATGATGCCACGCGATTGCCGGCCATGGTTCGTGCGGCATTCCGTGCAATGACCACCGGTACACCTGGGGCCACACATCTTGCCTTGCCCTTCGATACTCAGAAAGCGCCGGTGGACGAGGCAGAGATCTGGGCGGATGCAAGACATCGCAGCTATCCGGCGGAACGTGCAGGCCCCGACATGGATGCGGTCGAGGCGGCAGCAGAGATACTTTCAAAGTCTAAATCCACCGTAGCCGTTTGTGGCGGTGGACCCGTTCTATCAGGGGCAAACTACGCACTGCGCCGAGTTGCGGGACTGTTGGATATGCCTGTCGCCACGACCGTGTCGGGGCAGGGCTCGATTGCCGAGACAGACCCACTCGCGCTTGGTGTTGTCGGGTCGAATGGCGGGGTGCCTGCCACCCGCGCTGTGGTAGATGCGGCGGATGTCGTTCTGTTCATCGGATGTCGCGCAGGATCCGTCACGACCGAGCGCTGGAGAAGCCCTGCGCGCGATGCCACCATCATTCATATCGACAGTGACCCGATGGTGATCGGAGCCAACTATCCGACCGAAGTCGCTATTTGTGCCGACGCGCGTCTCGCGCTGGAAGCATTGGCGGACGCACTGGCGGCACGCCAAGACCTGCCCAGGCTGGGCGGTGCGGCCAAATCAAACGCGGCATGGGCGGCCAAATTGGCTACGTTTGCCCCGCATGCAGCCAGCCGAGAAACGCCGATCCGGCCCGAGGCTGTCATGGCTTCGCTAATGGACATCCTGGATGACGATGCAATTGTTGTCGCTGATCCCGGCACGCCGTGCCCCTATTTCAGCGCGCACTACCGTTGGCGGACACCTGGGCGGCATTTCATCACCAACCGGGCGCATGGGGCGCTGGGATATTCCTTGGGTGCTGCAATGGGTGCGCATATTGGACGGCCTTCGGTCAAGACCTTGTCGGTGATGGGTGACGGCTCATTCGGCTTTACCTGTGGTGAGTTCGAAACCATGGTGCGGCACAACATGCCGATCACCTCGATAGTATTCTCGAACTCGGTCTTTGGCTGGATCAAGGCCGGACAGGACGCAGGGTTTGGGCAGAGATACTACAATGTTGATTTCAACCGCACCGACCACGCCGCTGTTGCAAGCGCCTTTGGTGTTAAATCATGGACTGTCAAAGATCCCGAAGACCTGTCCAAAGTTCTGAAACAGGCTATCGAGCATGATGGCCCGACATTGGTCGACATTCACTCACAACCGCTTCACGATGCCGCTGCACCGGTTTCGGAATGGGTGGCATAAGAGGCGATCGAAGGGGTTAGCTGAGCCAGAAAATCCTGTGCAATCGTTGATAGGGGTCGCCCTTTGGCGGTGATAATGGCCAGATCAAGCATCACAGCCGGTCGGAAGGGGCGGGTTTGGTACCCGCTCTCGTCGTCAAAGGTGACAGTGAAGGGATCGATCATCGCGACCCCCATGCCCTGCTTGACGAAACTTAGCAGGTTTTCTGACAGATGGGTGTGAATCTGGGTCCGCCAGTTGCGCTCCGCTGATTGGAAGATGTCCCGAGTTCGTCGGTGGGTTTGATGCTCTGGCCCCATCACGATGAATGGTTCGTTTTCAAGAATTTCAGGTGTGAGCACATCATAATCTGCCAAAGGGCTGGTTTCCGGAAAGGTCGCCAGCGTTTCGAACTCAAAGACCTGATAGTTCAGTGTGTCATGCAGAATGGGCATCTCGACAATGCCGATCTCAAACAGGCCAGAGATTACCCATTCTTGAATCTTCGAGGAATACTGCGACTGAAAACTCACCGACAGGTTCGGGCGGCTTTCTGCGAAGCGAGCGATCTCACGCGGCATGAAGCCGAAGGATAGCAGATGTGGTGCGGCGATCTGCAATTGACCCGGATGCTTGTTCTGCAGATCCGTGACCGCCTGCGCCACGTGATCCAGCCCCCGAACAACCGTATCAACCTCGCGGTATAGAAGTTCAGCTTCTGGCGTGGGCAGCAACCGGCCTTTGTTGCGTTCAAACAGCGGCAAACGAGCTTCGCGCTCCAGCTGTGCCAACAGATTGCTGATCCCGGGCTGTGAAATCCCAAGCACCGAGGCCGCACCCGTGACAGTGCCGGTTTCCATGATGGCGTGAAAAGCCTGTAGCTGACGAAATCGCAGGGACATCGCTATAGTATCATTTTTCCTGATGACCTCTAGATAATATAGTATTTGAAATGATATCCCCGTCAAGGCAGGCTTCGGCCATTGGCAGGGGGTGCAATGGGCGATCTGACACAGAAAATCATCGGCTATGATCTCTGGCATCTTGAGTTGCCCGTGACGTCTCGCCGTGATCATGGCATCGGGTCCGTCGAAGGAACATGCGAAGTCGTCGTCCTGCGGCTGAGATCCGAAGACGGCAATGAAGGATTTGGAGAGGCCTCTCCCTGGTCTGTCTTCACGGGCACCCCAGAGGCCACTTATGCAGCCCTTGATCGCTATTTGCGCGCTCTTGTGGTTGGGGCCAGAGTGGGCGATCGTTCAGCGATCATGGCGCAGGCAGCTTATGCCGTGGCTCATTGCACCGAGGCGAAAGCTGCATTGGAAACCGCTTTGCTGGATCTTGCGGGCAGAATCAGCGAGGTTCCTGTTTGGTCTCTGCTGGGCGGGAAGTGCCGAGGAACCATTCCACTCAGTTGCTCAATTGCGAACCCGGATTTTGCTCAGGATGTTGAGCTGCTGGCACAATTGCAGGCCGATGGCGTTCGGATTGTAAAGCTCAAGACCGGGTTCAAGGATCACGCCTTCGATATCATGCGGTTGGAATATCTCGCGCAGAACCATCCGGATTTCAGGGTTCGTGTTGATTACAATCAGGGGCTCAGTATCGAGGACGCACCGGCTCAGGTTCGCGATGTTGCGCAATTCGCTCCGGATTTCATTGAGCAACCTGTCCGCGCTCATCAATTCAGCATGATGGGCAAGTTGCGACAGATGATTGACGTCCCACTTCTGGCTGATGAGAGCGTCTTTGGCCCCGAAGACATGGAGCGGGCAGCGCGTGACGGTATCTGTGACGGGGTTTCAGTGAAAATCATGAAATCCGGTGGCCCGACACGAGGCCAGACTGTGGCCCGTATCGCTGCAGCACATGGTCTGACAGCCTATGGCGGTGATATGTTCGAGGCCGGATTGGCGCATCTGGCGGGCACACATATGATTGCTGCAACACCTGAGATAACGTTGGGCTGCGAATTCTATCAAGCCTCCTACTTCCTGAAAGAGGACATTCTTGAAAGCCCCTTCCAAGTAAGCAGCGGCGAAGTTGTAGTCCCTGACGCACCCGGCCTCGGCAACAGGCCTGATGTAACCAAGCTTGAGCATTATGCAGTGGCCAAGGCGGTGGGGGCATGAGCGAGAAGAAGACAATAGCGATCATCGGCGCTGGGATTGTTGGCGTTTCAGCCGCAATCTGGCTGCAGCGGGATGGTCACGAGGTAATCCTGATCGACAAGGCCGGACCGGGAGAGGGCACCTCGCACGGCAATGGGGGCGTTTTGGCGTCATGCTCGATTGTTCCGGTGACTGTTCCAGGGCTGCTCCGGAAGGCGCCCAAAATGCTGCTCAGCCCGTCACAACCGTTGTTTCTGAGATGGGGGTATCTTCCAAAGCTGATTCCTTGGCTAACCCGCTATCTGAGTCATGCGAATGCATCAGATGTGGAACGCATAGCGTCAGCTTTGACGCCAATTGTTGGCGATAGCCTGAACGACCACAAAGCGCTGGCCGAGGGCACAGGCGCTGAAAAGTGGATCGTGCCGTCTGACTATCTGTTCCTGTACAAGGACCGCGCGCATTTCAATGATGATGCGTTTGGCTGGGACATTCGGCGCAGGAACGGATTCACATGGGAAGAATTGGAAGGCCCGGGCTTTCACGCCTACGACCCGGTCTATAGTGAAGATATCGGTTTTGCGGCGAAACTTTCGGATCATGGCCATATCACGGATCCTGGTCGGTACGTCAAAGATCTGGCGGCGTATGTCGAGGCACATGGGGGCACAATCCTACGTGCAGCGGTCGATGACGTGGTTCAGGAAAATGGTCGCGTAACCGGTATACGGGCGGCAGGCGAAACCATCGCGTGTGATACGGCAATTGTAACTGCGGGCGTTTGGTCGGGACCTTTGGCTAAGCTTTTGGGCATTTCTGTTCCCCTTGAAACCGAACGCGGCTATCATCTTGAATTGGTGGAGCCTTCTGCCATGCCGCGCAGTCCGGTCATGGTGGTTTCCGGCAAATTTGTCGCCACACCGATGGATGGCCGCATTCGTTTGGCTGGCATCGTGGAATTTGGCGGTCTTGATGCGCCACCCTCACGCGCGCCGTTTGAATTGATGCGCAAGAATGCCCGGATGGCCTTCCCGGGTTTGACATGGAAGGAGGAAGTGGAATGGATGGGGCACCGCCCAGCACCAACCGACTCGATCCCGATTATCGGTGAGGCTCCGGGGATTAGCGGTGCGTATATGGGCTTTGGGCACCATCACATTGGCCTGACAGGCGGGCCGAAAACGGGGCGACTTCTGGCCCAAATAATTGCGGGCAGAACACCGAACACTGACATGAGCGTCTACGCGCCCTCGCGTTTCGCAACATAGAAATGACTGGCGAAGAACGCCGGCGTCTCAAAACTCAACAGGGAGAAACATGATGAAACAACTGACAAGCCTTCTGGCAGCAACCGCTCTGACGGCTGCCGCAGCAGCGCCAGTAATGGCAGAGAAATGGGATATGCCGATGGCCTATTCGGCCTCAAACTTCCACTCGGCCACGGGCGCGGAGTTCGCCAAATGTGTGACCACCGGCACAGGTGGTGAGATTGAGATTGTCACGCACCCTTCCGGCTCGCTGTTCAAAGGTGCCGACATCAAGCGTGCGATCCAGACCGGGCAAGCCCCGATTGGTGAGCGTCTGCTGTCTGGGCACCAGAACGAAAACGCGCTGTTCGGCTTTGATTCCATCCCGTTCCTGGCCACGTCATTCGATGATAGCGCCAAGCTGTGGGATGCGGCAAAGCCGTCCATCGAAAAGCTGCTGGCTGAACAGAACCTGACGCTGCTTTACGCCGTGCCTTGGCCGCCTCAAGGGTTGTACTTCAAGGACGAGGTGAACTCGGTCGCGGATATGGCGGGGATCAAGTTCCGCTCCTATAACAACGCCACCTCACGCCTGGCCGAACTGACGGGTATGCTGCCCGTCACCATCGAGGCGGCTGAGATCAGCCAGGCCTTTGCCACCGGAGTAGCGGATTCCATGGTGTCTTCCGGGTCGACCGGCTATGACCGGAAGGTCTGGGAAAGTCTGAACTACTTCTATGAAGTGGATGCCTGGTTGCCGCGCAACTACGTGATGGTCAACTCAGACGTCTGGGCCGGTGTCTCGGATGCGAACAAGAACGTCATCAAAGGCTGTGCGGAACTGGCCGAGTATGCAGGTAACTGGCGTGCCAAGGAATATACCGGCTTTACGCTTCAGGGTCTGCGCGATGGCGGCATGACCGTTGGTCCTGCGTCCGAACAGATGACGAATGAGCTGAAAGAAATCGGCGTCACCATGACCAACGAATGGCTTGAGGCCGCCGGTGACGAAGGCAAAGCCATCGTCGACGCGTTTAACTCTCAATAATCATTCGAATGCGGGCGGCAGTTCATCCTGCCTCCTGCTCCCAATCCACAAAAAGCACAGCGGGGACAGCATGGCGGCGATGCGAGGGCTCAGGTCCGTACTGGATTTCATTTATCTGGCAGCAGGGGTTCTGGCGGCGCTCAGCCTGATTGCCATTCTGGTGCTCATTGTGGTGCAAATGCTGGCCCGTTGGACCGGCGAAGTTTTTCCCGGCGCGCCGGATTATGCTGGATACGCGATGGCCGCTGCGTCTTTTCTGGCCTTCGCCAACGCCCTGAACCGAGGCAGCCATATTAGAGTCTCCATTCTCCTGAATGCGGTTCCCGATGGCTTTCGCAGAATTCTGGAAATCTGGTGCTTTGCGATTGGTTCGGCGGTCATGTGGTATTTCTGCTGGTATGCCTATCGCTTTGTGTACTGGAGCTGGAAGTTCAACGATATCAGCCAGGGGCAAGATAAAACCGCCCTTTGGATACCGCAATCTACCATGCTGATCGGAGCGGTCATTCTGGCCGTCGCGCTGACCGATCACCTGTTCCATGTCCTGTTCAAGGGTGATCACCGCATCACCCGTGATCTGGCCGATCAGAGCCACGGAGAGTAAGAGCATGGAAAATATATCCGTTATTATCCTCTTCCTCTTTGTCCTTTTCACCTTGCTGGGCACCGGTGTCTGGGTCGGGCTGGCCCTGATGGGCGTCGCCTGGGTCGGGATGGAGCTGTTCACGACGCGCCCCGTAGGCGATGTCATGATCACCACGATCTGGTCGGCGTCCTCTTCCTGGACCCTGACTGCCTTGCCTATGTTCATTTGGATGGGCGAGATCCTCTACCGAACCCGATTGTCCGAAGACATGTTCAAAGGCCTGTCGCCGTGGATGGCACCTTTGCCCGGAGGGCTGGTTCACACGAATATCGTAGGCTGTACGGTGTTTGCCGCGGTATCGGGTTCTTCGGCGGCGACGCTGACTACGGTTGGCAAGATGTCGATCCCGGAACTGCGAAAGCGCAACTATCCCGAACGCATGGTCATCGGCACGCTGACCGGCGCGGCAACACTTGGACTAATGATACCACCGTCGCTAACGTTGATCGTGTACGGCGTTACGATCAACGAGTCCATCACCAAGCTGTTCTTTGCAGGCATCCTACCCGGTCTTGTGCTGGCTGCCATGTTCATGGGCTATGTCGCCATCTATTCCAAAGTTGGCAAAGACTGGAACCCCAACGATGAGAGCAAGTTGACCTTTTCCGAAAAGGTTAAGAACTCTCGCTTTCTGTTGCCAGTGATCCTGCTGATCATGGTGGTAATCGGATCGATGTATCTGGGTTATGCTACAGCGACCGAGGCGGCGGCTTTCGGTGTGATTGGCGGACTGCTACTGGCAGCAGGGCAGGGATCGTTGAACTGGAAGACCTTCACTGAAAGTTTGATGGGCGCAACCCGCACCAGTGCGATGATTGCGCTGATCCTAGCGGGTGCTGCGTTCCTGTCATTGTCGATGGGCTTTACCGGCCTGCCGCGCGGGCTTGCGGATTTGATCGCGGGCTGGGAACTGACCCGGTTCGAACTGCTCATGGTTCTGCTGGTTTTCTACGTCATTCTGGGCTGCTTCCTTGATGGGATTTCTTCGGTTGTGCTGACTATGGCTGTTGTCGAGCCTATGATCCGGGACGCCGGGATCGATCTGATCTGGTTCGGGATCTTCATCGTGGTCGTTGTCGAGATGGCGCAGATCACACCTCCTATTGGTTTCAACCTGTTCGTGATGCAGGGCATGACTAACCATGAAATGAGCTATATCGCCCGCGCTGCGATCCCGATGTTCCTGATCATGGTGCTGATGGTGTTCGTTCTGATCTGGTTCCCCGAGTTGGCGACGTGGCTGCCCGAAAACCTGCGTCAAAGCCCCGGTGGGTAGACACCGTTGAACCCGCTTCACCTCGCGGCGCGTCACGGCCCATATGTGTTAGTATCGGGCCTTGCCGCAGGCCTTCTGCTGCCGGGGCTGGCCGCACCGATGCGGCCTCTCTTACCGCCCTTGGTCATGCTCCTGCTGTTTTTGACGCTGCTGCGAATGCAGCCGGGGGCCATTGTGGGTTCGCTGGTTGACCTGCGAAAAGTTGCGGGAACGATTGCCGCCTTTCAATTGGTTTTGCCGTTGTCTGTCGTTGGGATTGGAATTGCCTGCGGATGGACCGGTTCGCCAGTTTTTTTGGCATTGCTTGTCATGGCTGCAGCCCCATCAATATCCGGCAGCCCCAATATGTGCCTGATGATGGGCTATTCTGCGGAACCGGCGATGCGACTGGTCGTGGTTGGAACGGCTGTTTTGCCACTGACCGCGTTACCGATCTTTTGGCTGATGCCGGAATTGGGTGATCTCAGGGCGGTCCTGATGACCGCGCTTCGGCTTTTTCTTACCATCACAATAGCAATTCTCGCGGCTGTCATATTGCGCCGCACGGTGCTGCGCCAACCTTCAAAGTCTACACTTTTGAACGTGGAAGGTGCGGCAACGATTACTCTGTCCGTTTTCGTTGTTGGCCTGATGCCATCATTGAGCGCAACCGCACTTGTGGACCCGCGTGTCGCGCTGTTCTGGATCGCGTTTGCCTGTCTGATCAACTTTGGGGCTCAGGTTGTCTCATTCCAATTCACACGAACTCGAATGCCCGGTGCCGAGGCTACGGCGGTGTCTCTGATCGCCGGAAACCGGAACATCGCGATATTCTTCGTGGCACTGCCACCTGAAGTGACCGCGCCGATCATGGTGTTCATCGGGGCCTATCAGATACCGATGTATCTGACGCCGCTGATCATGCGCCGACTGTATCAGACGGCTGCCACAACCAGTTGATTTGGGCCAGAGGCATTGGCGGTGCCAGCCCTAACGCTGATCCCCAACCCCGACGCCGACATAGGTTTCAAATCCCGATCCCAGAACCATCGTGGACGAGTAGATATTACGCAAGTCGACCATTCGGGGGGATCTCATAGTCTCTGCCAGCTCGCTCAGGTTCAGGGCGCGGAACTCGTTCCATTCTGTCAGCAAGACAACAACGTCCGCATCTTTGGTCGCGGCGTAGGGATCATCCATCCACTCGACGCCAGGAAGCAGCGCTTCCCCCTCGGCACGGCCTTGCGGATCGACAACGCGGACCTGGGCACCGCCGCCGATCAGGGCGGGAACGATGGTCAGGGAAGGTGCGTCGCGCATGTCATCGGTGTTGGGCTTGAAAGTCACACCCAGAACCGCCACGGTCTTGCCATTGAAGCTGTCATCGCAGGCATCCCGGATCTTCTCGATCATCCGCTTCTTGACCTCATCGTTTACACGAATGACGGTTTCGGTGATCTGCATCGGGTGGGCAAAATCCTGTCCGATCCGGGCAAGTGCAGCGGTGTCTTTCGGAAAACACGAGCCGCCATAGCCAGGGCCTGCGTGCAGAAACTTGTTGCCGATCCGCCCATCCAGACCAATACCGCGCGCCACCTCTTTGACATCGCCGCCTGCCCGCTCGCAAAGACCGGCGATTTCATTGATGAACGTGATTTTGGTCGCCAGGAATGCGTTCGCCGCGTATTTGATCATCTCGGCGCTTTCTAGATCAGTGGTCAGGATTGGAAAGTCACGCAGATAAAGCGGGCGGTAAATCTCGGCCATGACATCCGCCGCTCGTTCGCTTTCGACCCCTACGACAACACGGTCCGGGCGCATAAAATCATCTATTGCTGCGCCCTCGCGCAGGAATTCGGGGTTCGATGCGACGTCGAATTCCGCCTTCGGATTTGCACCCGAGACAACTTCATGAACCTTGCGGTTGGTGCCGACCGGGACAGTCGATTTGGTTACGACAACCGTATAGCCGGTGATGGCATGAGCGATTTCTTCGGCGGCGGCCATCACATAAGTCAGATCAGCGTGCCCGTCCCCGCGTCTCGTAGGTGTGCCCACCGCGATGAACACCGCGTCCGCGCCGTCGACCGCAGCGGCCAGGTCGGTGGTAAAGGTCAGGCGGCCAGCAGCCACGTTCTTGGCCATGAGCACATCAAGGCCCGGCTCGTAAATCGGCACCTCTCCATTCTGAAGCATCTTGATCTTGCGATCGGATTTATCGACGCAAATCACATCATGGCCAAAGTCCGAAAAGCAAACCCCGGACACCAAACCGACATATCCGGTGCCAATCATCGCAATGCGCATTTATCGAATTCCTTCTTTTGGGTTTCGCCAATGGCGCATTTCCTGGTCTCTTTCAACCGCTGAACTAAGAGCTTTTGGGGCTCGATAATTACAACCGCCTAGGCATTGCCGGCTTGCTTTCGACAACAGCTCGGCACTTCTGAGGTGTTGCGGGCGATAGGGCAAAATCATCAGACTGTCTCTTGGCGACCGAATATGCTTGTTGTGGTGAATTGTTCAAGTGCTGTTCGTGGCTTGCGTTGAACTGGCTATCTGGTCTCGGCGAAGAACGGCGTGTTGCGATCAAGATTCGTTGCCAGATCGGATTTTCGACGATGGCATTCGTTCGACCGCTGGCGCGCATTCTCAATCCTACATGTAATATCAGGCACTTCTTCGCTTCAGCAGGCGTTGGGCATAGCCAGAATGCGAAGCTTCATATAGTCTCACAATCAGTTTTCGTGGTGTCGAGCGGCGGTGCGAGCAATCTGTTAATTATTTTAAGGCTTCGCGATGGGGGGCATGTTCTCGTTATTGGGTTCCGGGGAAGGCGTTGGCCTTAAATCTCCACGCCGCATGAGCGCCGGTCGCGGAGCGCGCTGATGGTGCTGCACCCCACCGGCCCGGAAACTGATCTTGGCGCGATGGAGCACCGCCATCTGACTGTCATGATGGTGGATCTTGTCGAGTCCACGGTATTGGCTCAAATGCTTGAGCCCGAAGATTTGCTGTCTACGACATTACGTTATCATAAACTGGTCGAACAAATTGCCGTTGAGTTCGGGGGCAGGGTGCTGCAGATCGTGGGCGACGGTATCCTCGTCGCCTTTGGTTGGCCTGCTGCGTCTGAAAATAATGCCGAGCGCGCTCTACGCGCTGCGCTGCGCATCCATACTGATCTGCCCGCAATGGCGGGTCCGCTCGATCTCAGGTGCCGGATTGGGATCGCATCCGGCGTAGTTCTTGTCGGGGACATCGCGCTTGGGACCAATATTCAGCCGGACGCGATTTTTGGATCGACGCTAAATCTTGCGGCACGTCTTCAGTCGTTGGCGACCCCCGGTGGAACAATGGTTTCTGCGGCAACACGAGCGCTTGGGGCCGAACAAATGGAGTTCGAGCCGCAAGGCGTTCAGAACCTCGCGGGGTTCGACCGGCCTGTTCCAGTTTATCGATTGACCGGTGAAGGCAAGGATCAGGCACGCCGCCATAACCGCACCCCGTTGCTTGGCCGCAAAGCCGAACGCGGACAACTCCGCCGCGCGTGGAAAGATGTGGAAGCCGGAAGAGGGCGGGTGATTCACATTTTGGGTGAGGCAGGGATTGGCAAATCGCACCTGATCCGTGATCTGCGTTCGTCGGTCGGGCCGCAGGCATGGGTGACCTATCACTGCAGTCCGTTCCATGTCAGCACACCGTTCTTTCCCTTCATATCACAGGTCGAACGGTGGTGCGGCATCCACAATCAGGACGATATTGCCGCGCGTCGCAACCGGTTGTCAGAACATCTGAGCGATATTCTGGACGACGCGCAACTTCGCACGCTGTATTTCATTCTTGCCCCGGGCCCTGGCGACAGCGGGACGACCAGTGAGGACGAACTGCGCGCGCAACTGAGTGACATATTCATCCGCGTCTACCAAAAACTCAGCCGAGAGGGGCCGGTGCTTGTCGTGGTTGAGGATATGCAATGGGT
This sequence comes from Ruegeria sp. C5, assembly GCF_056537605.1. Lineage (NCBI taxonomy): Bacteria > Pseudomonadati > Pseudomonadota > Alphaproteobacteria > Rhodobacterales > Roseobacteraceae > Ruegeria > Ruegeria sp. C5. Next base: position 178,605 of record NZ_JBQFRX010000002.1, read on the forward strand.
CGACCCATCGACCCTTTCGGTGCTGCGCGACGTGGCCGAGCATCTGACATCACTTCCCGTCCTGATGTTGATGGTTTCGCGGATGCCGGCGCCATCAGCGATCAAAGAGAGCATACCGTCTCTTGAGCAATTGTCGCTTCCACCGCTCGATGATGCGACATCGTCAGAACTGGCCAAGGCGGCCTCGGGTGAGCGCCTTGACGACCGCACTACGGCGCAGATTTTGGCGCGGGGCAATGGAGTGCCCCTTTTCATCAAGGAGTGCTCTGCCGCCATCGCTGCGTCGCCTGAACGTATCGTGGACAACATTCCCGCCACGTTGCATGACCTCCTGGCGCAACAGGTGGACGAGGTCGGAGAACTCCGACGTGCCGCGATCGAGGCCGCTGTTATAGGTGGTGCCTTTGGGGCACCTTTGCTGGCTCAGATCAGTGAACTGACTGAAGACGAGTCCGAAGACGCGATCTTTGGGCTCGTCGCCACGGGTATATTGCAACATCTGCCCGGCGCGAATGACGACGCAGAAATGATCTGGCGGTTCCGCCATGAATTGGTGCGTGAGGCGGCATATCAAAGCCTTGTGCGGGACCGTCGCATTCATTTGCACCGACGCACGGCAGAAGCCCTTGCCGCCCAACCGGAAGCCGCCCGACAGCCTGAACAAATAGCGCGGCACTGGGAACTGGCCGGTGAAACAACGAAGGCGGTGGCCGCCTGGTCGGAGGCCGCGCGGCTGAACCTGAGGCGCCACGCAAATCGCGAAGGGGCTCAGCATGCCCGAAACGGATTGCGGCTGTTGGACGAGTTGCCCGCAGACCAACGCGATAAAGCTGAATTGAACTTGCAATTCCTTCTGGCCGCTGCCGAACGCGTGCATGTCGGTTATGGTGCCGAGCCCGCAATCGATGCCTTTGGGCGCAGTTTTGAACTGGCTGAAAAGCTGGGCGACAGACGTACTCTTGTTCGCGCGGGCAGGGGTCTGTTTACCGCTGCAATGGTCAAAGGTGATTACCAGAACGCCGAGCAATGGGGGCAAGCGATCATCGATGCGTATGACGATCACCACACCCGAATGGTCGGAAACTACATCTGTGGGGCCGCGCTATCCCCGCGCGGTCGGTTTCAGGATGCGGCAGCAGCTCTGGAACAAGCGGCGTCTCATGCGGATGCGCATCGCGCCGAAGCTGGAAACAGCCCCGATATTGCAGCCGTGATACAAATCGAGAGTATGAGCGCGCTGGTTGACAGCTTTCAGGGCAAAACTGAGGCGGCACTCGCCAAAGCCAAGCGGGCAGTTGACGCCGCGATGGCGTCGGGCCAGCCCTTGATCATCGCAAATGCAATGCATTGGTTGACCGAAATCCACATGCAGATGGACCACCCGGATTATGCGCATATGGCCAAGGCGCTGAGCGCGGCTGTTCAGGACAAGGGCGGCCCTTATTACCAAGCTGTTGCGACGGCCCATCTTGCCGGGGCTGCCATCAGAACCGGCGAGGCCACAGAGGGCGTGGCCATGCTGCAGGCCGCTTGGGGAAGGATGCACGCAACGGGTGCCGAGGCGGCTGGCGTGCTCGTCAACGCCGAGCTCGCACGGGGCTATCTTGCTCTGGGTGAGATTCAGAAAGGGTTGGATGCGGTGGAGGCTGGTCTGACATGTGCAGAAAACACTGACGAGCGGAACTATGAGGCTGAAATCCACCGGATAAAGGCGGCTCTTCTACTGGAACAAGGTAGTCCGTTCGATGCGGCTGAGGCGGCTTTGCGTGAAGCTATAGCCGTGGCAAATGATCAGGGCGCGGCGCTGTATGAATTGCGCGCGCTGAGTGATCTTGCCTGCATCCGGCCAGCCGATACGGAAGTTGCCGCGCGGATTGCTGAGCTGGAAGAGCGCGCGGTCGCGTCTTAGGTCCCGCCGGGACGTCGACCTAAAGTGCAGTCTTCGGGTTGCAGGTCCAAGCCAACAAAACGCGCCACCTGCGAGAATGACGAAGTTTTCTTCAACAACTGAAAACCTTTCTCTGAAAAAGTCTCAGCCGAGTACAAGTTTTTGGACACCATCGGGTTGTTCATAAGCTGCGTGATTGCGTCATACGCCACCATCGATGTCATCAGATCGCCCATGATCACATCGCCCTTGTGCTGTTCCGCAAAGAGACCAGGGAACAACTCGACCCTATTGACGTCGCAATAAAGCCGGCTCAGGTCGGCAATCAATTCGTCCGCAAACGGCTGATCACCAACCATCTCAGTAAAGCTTGAATGCGGTTTGCGGCAGAAATGATGACGATAAGTGTTCAGCGACGGAAGACGCGCCTTACGCGTCAGGGCAATTGTAGCTTCGACAGGGGCAGGAGCACCGGGCGCAGGCCTTTGGAACAGGAAATCGGGCGTGTTGCGCAGCGACATGCGGGCCGCAGGTTGGCGCGACAATGATCGGATCATTTCCGCCAATCCCGTTTGTTCGACCAGTCGTGGATTGAATCTGAACCCCTCCGGGCCAACCTGTGCGCCGTCGATTATGAATCGCTCGGGGATCATCGAATGCCAGCGGTAGAGCAAATTGAACTCAATCGCGATCTGGTTGGAATGATGCCACGGTTGCCAGCGATTGACGCCAACAGGCAGTTTGAATGGCATATTGGCGATGTGGGCGATGTAGTCCTCAAGCACAAGCTTGATCAGCAATGCGATCAAGGTGCAGCGTGTGGTCTGGAACACACGCTCTTTGTCCCAGCCTGATATGCCGCGCTTTTCGCGCCACAACAGATCGGCAAAGGTGTTATGGGCGCGCAACATCAGTGTATTGATCGCGATATAGCCTATGGTACCATTGCCATTATCGAGCCCGGTTGCATGAAAATCGAGCAGTAGCTGGTCAATCGCGTGATCGCTGAGACCCGGATGTGCCCGTTTCACCGCATTCCACAACTTGCATGGATCGTGCAGGGGCTTTCCGCAATTCTCGCCAGTGGCAAGACTGCCATCAAAGGGGGGCGCAAGCTTAACACCACCGCTTTGGTTCTTTTGAAACAGCTTCGGGGCCCACATCTCTCCTTGTGTATCCAGACGAAAGGCCAACCGGTGGGTTAATTCATTGGTTTCGGGATCGCGTTCGCGCAGCATGTCGGTCTGAAAATCGTTCAGCCCGTAGATTTGGCATAGATCGACCTCGTGGTTCGAATCCGTCTGATCAACCGGTCCTTTCGCCCCAAAGGTGCGCAGGAAACTGTCGGTAAACCATTGTGCGGCCGAGATAAACAAAAGTGTCGATCCTTGCGGGCACATCAAGGTAAGCGGGCTGCCATCCATTTGTGTCCGTCGGCGAAAGAGATCAGCAACTTCGCTTTCCGACGGCAGGACGGGTGAGAGGTCTTCTGGCGTTGTATGCCGACCGATCCAGCGATGGGAAAACACGCCGGGCCATGTCGTGTAGTCTGCGCCCATCGTATAGGGCCGCGGTCGGTGGATCTTCGCGGCGTTTGCAAGCCTGATCGCGGCTAAATAGCTCGTAACGGGTGGGGAGATCTTGAATCCGAGTTTGATCAGATCATCAACGTCCAGCATCAATACATCTCCGTTTGGTCATCGATTCGGGAACCGGGCGCGGGCCAGGCTCAGATAGGTTCTGAGCCGGATCGCATTAATCGGTCCTAAAGGTTCGTGATCTGCCGTGACACGCCAGGGCGAGAAGCTCATCGCGTCGCCATTCTGCGGATCAAATTCTGCACCTTTGGGAATCGTGATATCCGCCACGGGCGTGACGGTATGATGGTACGGATCAAGAGGTGCATCTGGTTGCGGATCGCATGCCCACCGGATGCGATTGTCTAGCACATCGAATTCGTCGGCCGGGCGCGGGGGCTCAATCACACACAGCTCGAAGTGATTATCTCCATCGGCCACGTCTTGCCGCAAACACTGCCCGATCCCATCTGGGTCGTCTACCGGATGTGCCGGAATTTTTGGTTTAGCGCTGCGGGCTAGGTATCGGACTGTTAGATCGGGGCCCAGCCGATACGGTGTTGTCGACCAGAAATGGACCTCAAAAGGCGAGTGCATATAGTTCGAGGCAAAATCACTCGCGACGCGAAACTGACGCTTGCCTTCACGAGTGAGGAAGGCTCGAAATCCTGCGCGCAGCCCTTTGATGATCAACCTAAGGCTCCATTTTCGTCGCCCTTTGATCGCGTGCTGGACCGCTTGTAATGTGGCGACAAGCCTGCCCAATCGCTCATATTCATCGGGGACATAGCTGGGAAACACATCCTGATCGACCAATACAAAATCGAACTCGTCGCTGAGTTGTGTGGTCCCCAGATGTGCAAGTGCTTCGGCGTCGATCAGCTTGGGGCCTGGCACGTCAAAAAGCTTGATCGCCATCCCGTGGGCATCCGATTTCCGGTCATCCAGATGCGCGCCGTTGGAAAAGCGAAGTGCGGCTGTATAGTCTGCGGGCTGTTCAAACAGGCCGTGACGGAACTGTTCTGGTAGATCGTTTCTGACGGTGAATGTTGCAGCCACGCACCCGTGACTGCGCCCATGCTGAGCCCTTAAGCGATGGCCTTTCCACCGTGCAACGGCCTCGAGATTGTGGTCAATGACATCATCAACAATATCCGGCGGCAATGCGTTTTGCGAAACATGCGTCAAAGAACCGTCTCCTTGGATAAACCCAGGCAATGATCAAACAGGGGTAAGGCGCTGACAAAGCTAAACCTCTAAATTTGTTCAGCTTACCTCAGATTGTCTAATTTCCAAACACACCAACTATGGACAGCCGTGGCCAGACAAATTCGGCGCGCAGCCCAACCCATTCGGTTGGTGCTACGGACACGTGGTTGCCCGCGCTCGATCCTCGACCAGAGTTGGGCGCCTTCGACTTTATCATTGACGTGTCCGGTGTTCTCGGGCACTCAATCGATTGATGGTTCCCGGTGGTGTTGCCGCGGGATGAAAAGGGAATACGGTGAGGTTTGCCAAAAGGTGCCAATTCCGTAACTGCCCCCGCAACTGTAAGCGGTGAGCAAGGCCAAACAGCCACTGGTCCACAGGGTCGGGAAGGTTGGCCGAGCGCGGACCCGCAAGTCAGGAGACCTGCCATCAGATGTTTAACCAACTCGGGGCGGGGCGTCCTGGAAGGAGGCTTTGATGGCGCGTCAATCGCGTGTTTACATTGTCGGCAGCTTCCGCATGCGCTTGGAAACAAGTGGAGTGGACCATGCCAGATACGCCTGATCATTTCATTCTAGTCTGCGAAAGCTGCACTGAAGGGCTGCCCCTTGATGAAATTTGCGATGCGTTGACTGGGAAATTACATCGCAGTTTTGCGATCCGCGCGTCGTCTTGCATGGCAGGCTGCGATAGTCCCAGAACGGTTGGGTTCCAGGCCGTAGGAAAGGCGCAATACCTTTTTGGTGGCATTCAGACCGCGGATGAGGTGCAGGCGCTGGCTGAGTTTGCAGCGCAGTATCGTGAAAGCCCGGATGGCTGGACAAATGCCACTGATCGCCCGCAGGCGTTGTTCAATAAAACCCTCTCGCGCATGCCGCGGATCGAACAGGGGGCATCGCAATGACGTTGCCACCCTTTCTGATTGCCGAAAACCTTGAGTATTATGCCCTTACCGGAGATGTCCTGTTGCAGGGCGTCTCGTTCGAGTTGTACGAGGGTTCCATTCTAGCCATCGCCGGCCCGAACGGGGCGGGGAAAACGACGCTTCTCAATCTGTTGTGCGGCGCTGAGCCGCTGGCACTTGGTGATGTTCGGATCAAAGGACGCAGTCTGAAAAAGCTCACGGCCAAAGAGCGTGCGCGCATGATTGCAGTGGTAGGTCAGCAGGAACTGCCCGATGGACGCTTGGCGTTACGCGATTATGTTGCGCTGGGGCAAATACCCATCCGTGCGGACCGCTCTGCCGAAGGCCACGCGCAAGAGCTGGACCGGATTTTAGACCTGACCGGTCTCGCCAATCTCGCGGACAAGCGCATGGCCCAACTGTCCGGAGGCGAACGTCAGCGTGCCCATATCGCACGTGCTTTGGCGCAGAACCCTTCGTTGCTGTTTCTGGACGAACCGACCAACCATCTGGATCCTGATGCAAAAGGGCGGATGCTGTCTTTGGTCGCCGAGCTTGGGATCACCGTGGTCATGATCGTACACGATCTGGTCATGATCCCCGAATTCGCCACACACGTGGCGCTGATGAAATCGACCCGCATGATCGAGTTTGGATCGGTGGACAAGGTGCTGACACCCGAAAGAGTCCGCGAAACTTTTGGCGTTGATTTCCTCTGCTTTCTCCACGAAGGCCGCGTGATCCCGGCGCTTGATATTCGAAGAACCACAATCTCAACTTAGTCGAAGGAACACACTGAGATGAAATACATCTGGCCCGTGGCGTTGGCCACCGCCATGGCAAGCGGTGCTGCTGCGCAAGAAGTCACCGTAGACAACTGCGGCGAACCGCTGGTTTTTGATACCGCGCCCGAGCGCCTGGTTGTGCATGACATGAACATGACCGATATGGCTTTTGCATTGGGTCTGCAGGACAAGATCGTCGGCCTGACCGGCATCACCGGCTGGTACAAGACCAGCCCTGATTTTGATGCCCTGCGCGGCGACATCCCCGAGCTTGCGCCGAAATATCCGACCGTCGAAAACTTGGTGGCGGTTGAACCCGACCTGTTCTTTGCCGGTTGGTACTATGGCATGAAGCCGGGTGGTGATGTGACCCCAGATACATTGGAACCGTTCGGAATCAAGACCTTGGTTCTAACGGAAAGCTGTGTCCATCTGGACAAGGATCGCCCCGAAGCCAGCATGGATCTTCTGTTTGGCGATGTGTTGCGCTTGGGCAAGGTGATGCAAGTCGAAGACAAGGCCGAGGCTCTGGTCTCGGGCTGGAAAGAGCAGCTGGCAGCGATCGAAGCCAAGACTGCTGAACTGCCCAAGCCCCGCGTCTTTCTTCTGGATGGTCCTGCAGATGCTCCGTTTACCGCCGGTAAATTCGCGATTCCCGACGCGATGATCACAGCCGCCGGTGGTGAAAACGTCACTCATGACATGGACACGAGCTGGGGCCGCACTTCGTGGGAGGCCGTTGCTGCATCGAACCCGGAATTCCTGGTTTTGTTGGATTATCAGACCGGCAATGGTGCCGAGGACACCTTCAAGTTCCTGCAGGAACATCCCGTCATGTCGCAGACTGATGCCGTCAAGAACGAACGCTGGATCGGATTGCGCTACGAAGAGCTAACGCCGGGACCGGCAAATATCGAAGCGATCTCGAAGATGGCGCGCGCGATGCATTCGGGTCAGAGCTAATATGGGCCGACTGGGCCTGACGTTGTTGCTGGGGGCGGTCGTTCTGACCGCCCTTTTGCTGATTTCCACGATCTACGGCACAACCTCGATTCCTTTGTCCGACACCTTCACCGCGATATTGCGCGGTACCGGGTTGCAGGACGGAGAGATGTCGCCGCTGCATAGGATCGTATTCGACCTGCGATTGCCCCGCGCGTTGTTTGCAGCCGTGATCGGTGCTGGGCTGGGCATCGTTGGCGTGGTGCTGCAAACGACCACACGTAATGACCTTGCCGATCCATTTCTGTTCGGCCTGTCCTCGGGTGCGGCAGCGGGGGCGGTGTTTGTAATTACCGTGACCGGAGATATTCTGGGTTTCTGGACTCTGCCTCTGGCTGCCTTTTGCGGCGGTCTTGTGGCGTCGGGCATCGTGCTGGCGCTGGTTCATGGGCTTCGCACCAGCGCACCGGAAAAGCTGATCCTTGCGGGTCTGGCTGTGTCGTTTTTGTTTTCGGCCATAACCAACTATCTGATTTTCGCCGGCGATAGCCGCGCCGCCCATTCTGTCATCTTCTGGATGCTGGGGGGGCTGGGCCTGGCCCGTTGGGAGACGTTCCCGCTGGTGTGCATCGGTCTGCTGCTGATCCTGAGCTATTCGCTTTATCGCAGCCGCTGGTTGGATGCGCTGCTGACCGGGGATTTGACTGCCGCTACTCTGGGTGTGCCGGTTCGGGGTCTGCGGTTCAGCATGTTTTTCACCGCAGCGTTGGCAACGGCCGTGTTTGTTTCCGTAGCCGGGGTGATTGGTTTTGTCGGTCTGATGGTGCCGCATATTGCACGCGGGATCGCAGGTCCCCTGCACAAAAACCTTCTACCTACCGCCGCTATGGTTGGTGCTGCCTTGTTGACCGGCTCTGACATTCTCAGCAGGCTTATGCTGGCTCCGCAGGAATTGCCGGTGGGGATCGTCACAACTTCAATCGGATCGGTGTTTGTATTCTTGCTTTTATTCAGGACTGCGAGAAATCAACGGTAAGGCCCTCGATCTTCGCTCACAAGATATTTCGTCCTGATCAGGTCTGAGCCGAGTTTAAACCTTTCCGTCAGCCGCTTGGCCGAGCCACTTGAACACAAGCTTGGCGCGGTCGGATGAGGTGTTGTGTAGTTTCACGTAGAAATCCAGTTGCGATGAGATGGTTTGCGGCAACAGTCTGACCAGTTTTCCGGATGCGGTCAGCTCCGAGGTCAGTCCCTCCCATCCCAGCACTGCGCCCATATCGTCCTGAGCGGCCTGAAGCGCGATCGTGTAATTGTTGACCCGATGCGCGGAATTCAGCGGGCCTTCATAGCCGAGTTTCTGGGTCCAGGCACGCCAGTCGGTCCAGCCGGTATCCGGAGCGTCGAGATGAATGAGGGGGACCCTGGCAATATCTTCAACGCGTTCGATGGGATTTTGTTGCGCAAACCTTGGGCTGCAAAGCGCCATAATCTTGTCGTGAAATAGTGTCTTGAAGATGCCCGTTTCGCGACTGGAATCGCCGTAATGGATACTTAGGTCGCATTTTGACGTGTCGATGCCGAGGTCAGTCACGACCTGCGTCACGGAAACGTGCCCGTATTGCTTCCAGAACTGCGCAAGGCGCGGGGTGAGCCAAAGTGAACTGACAGCCGTGGTTGAGCGGATCGTCACACCTTTTCTGTCATATTGACGCCGCAACTGCCCAAGTGCTTCGCTGATGCCTTCCAGACCACGTTGAAGGGCAACAAGAAGATAAGCGCCGCTTTCAGTAAGTTCCACGCCGCGATGATGGCGCAGAAACAGCGCGCATTGCAGCTCGTTCTCCAGCGCTTTGACCTGATGGCTGATTGCGGCCGGCGTGACGTTCAGCTCTTCTGCGGCGGTCTTGAAGCTTACATGCCGCGCAGCAGCCTCAAAGCTGATAAGTGAACTTACAGGTGGAAGATCGTAGGGCCTGTTGAGCAAGGTGATTTGACCTGTGATGGTTTGTACATCCAATATTATATAAGCACTATCCGAAGATCAGGCTTAGCTGATCTTATTCAAAGTGAATCTTTTTGCAATTGCCCGCCAGCGGTTCACGGTGAAAATTCGCCACAACCGTTTGAGACATGATCAATGGATGTATCAAAGGTCCTCAAAACTCTTGGCGTTCATATCGATCTTTCCTCATGCAATGCGACCCCCGGTTGGTCGTGCACAAGTTGAAGGAGTTGCAGTATGCAGTCACATGCAAAAGTCGTGGTTGTCGGTGGCGGATGCGTCGGGGCGTCAATTCTATATGGGCTGACCGAACATGGATGCTCTGATGCCGTTATGCTGGAACGCACCACACTGACCTCGGGTTCGACGTGGCATGCGGCTGGTTTGCTAGTAACCTTTGTGCGGTCGCACAACGTGTCGAAGATGACGATGGAAACCATCCGCATCTACACCGAGGTGGAAGAGAAGATGGGCAGTTCGGTCGGACTGCGTAAGGTAGGACAGCTGCGGGTCGCCAATACCGAAAAGCGCTGGGATGAGTTCCAGTCCTATATCTCGATTGCCGAAGCTGCAGGCGTGCCCTGCCAACTGCTGACGCCAGAGGAGATTGCCGAGATTCATCCCTTGCTGAATCAAAGTTCAGATATTCGGGGTGGTATTCTGCACACGGAAGACGGCTATGTGAATCCCGCGGACATTACCATGGCATTGGCCAAGCTCGCGCGGGATGCCGGCGCCAAGGTATACCAGAACACCGAAGCGCAGGCTTATGAGAAGCTGGACAATGGCCACTGGAAAGTGACCACCAATCAGGGTGAGATCACCTGCGAGCATCTGATCTTTGCCACCGGAAACTACGCCCGCGAAAATGCGCGCCGCGTGGGGCTGGACCTGCCATGTATCCCGATCGTTCACCAGTATTGGACGACCGAGACGGTGCCGCTGTTGAAAGAGCGCCGAACGCAAGGCTTGCCCGAATTCCCAATCCTGCGGGATGAGGACTACGGCGCTTATCTGCGCGAAGATGTGGGCGGGATCCAGTTCGGGCCGTATGAATTCACCAAAGACCTCAAACTGTTTGCCGAGGATCGTGTCCCGCCCGAGTTCGGAGCCGATCTGTTGCCCGAGGATTTTGATGCCGTGGAAACCCAATGGGAACGCGCCATCGAACGGGTGCCAACCTTGGGTGAGGTTGGGATCAAGGCCAACACCCGTGGCCCGTTCCAGATGACCCCGGACGAGCTGCCTCTGGCCGGACCCGCACCGGGGCATGAGAACCTTTGGCTGGCCGAAGGCATGCCAGGTGGCATCCTCTGGGGCGGCACCGTTGGTAACCGTTTGGCCAAATGGATCGTCGATGGCGATCCGGGCATGGATATGTCGGAGCTCGACCCGCGTCGATTCTCGGACTACGCCTCAAAACGTTGGACCATGGATAAGGTGCGCGAGACATGGGGCACCCATATGGATGCGCATGTTCCGGGTGAGGACTTCCCGGATGCGCGCCCGATGAAGACCGTGGGCAGCTATGATCTGTTGACGGCTCAAGGTGCGGTTTGGACCAGCTTTAACGGCTACGAATTTCCTCGCTGGTTTGCCAAATCGCCCGAAGAGGCGATCCCCGAACACAGTTTCCGCCGCACCAACCATATGGAGCGTGTTCAGGAAGAGGTGCGCACCACCCGTGAAGAGGCTGGCTTCATCGAAATGTCGCCGATGACCAAGTTCACAGTGCGTGGACCGGGTGCAGCCAAATGGCTGGATAGCCTGATGGCCAACAAGCTGCCCAAGGTGGGCCGCATGACCTTGTCGCTGATGTTGAACGACAAGGGCGGCATGGATGCGGAGTACACAATCGTGCGCTATGCCGACGACGATTTCTACCTGATATCGACGCCGAACTGGCGAGCCTACAATTGGGATCAATTACAGCGCGTGCTGCCAGGTGATGGCTCGGTGGTGATCGAGGATATCTCAGAACAGCTGGGCGTGATCGCACTGGCCGGGCCCAAGGCACGGGACATCCTGCAACCATTGACCGATAATGATTTGTCGAACGAAGCATTCCCATGGCTGTCGGCACAGATGGGCGAGGTGGGCTATGCCAAAGGTGTGCACTTGTTGCGCGTCTCCTACACCGGTGAGTTGGGATGGGAACTGCACCACCCGGTCGGATACAATCGCCACCTCGTTGATCTGCTGCTGAAATCGGGTGTGAAACCCTTCGGGCTTGAAGCGTTGGAGTCGATGCGGCTTGAGAAATCCTATCGCGCGATCAACCGCGAAATCTGCAAGGACCTGACCCCATATGAGGCCGATTTGGGCCGTTTCGTTGCAATGACCGAGAAGATCGGCGGGCAGGTGGCCGAACGTGATTTCATCGGCAAAGCCGCGTTGCAACAGCAGCAGGAGCAGGGTGGATACAACACACTGGTCACACTGAAGCTGCCGTTCTGCGACACCTCGGTGATGTTTGACGAAGGCGTCTATGCCGATGGCAAGCTGATCGGACGCGTCACTTCGGGCGGATTCTCGTATTACTGCAACCACGACATTGCGATGGCGCTGGTTCCATACGAGATGACGGCGCCCGGCACCAAAATGCAGGTGCTCATCCACAATGAAATGCGCGAGGCCGAAGTGATCGATACCTGCGCCGTTGATCCCACCAGCGCCCGCGCGCGCGCCTGATCCGGAGGATTTGAGATGGCAGAAGTCAAAGCACGCTCGGGCCGTGGCGGTGGACGTGCCGCGCGGGTCAAGGCTCGTACCAACCCGCCCCCTGTCTACTTGTCGACGCTGAACCGCAAAGTTGGCCCGATTGATCTGCTTGGTCCCGAAGGCGTTGAGAAAATCCACAATGCGGCCATGACTATACTTGAAACCACAGGGATTGAGTTCCGCGATCCGGTGGCATTAGCGGATTGGAAGAAGTACGGTGCGGATGCGCAGGGTGAGCGGGTGCGCATCGGACGCGAGATGCTGATGGACCTGATCTCGGCCGTTCCCTCGGAATGGGGCTATGCCGCGCGCAACCCGGAACGCTCGCTGCGGGTGGGCAATCGGCATTCGGTCTTTGCCAATGCGTATGGCGCGCCATTTGTCTATGGTCTGGATGGTGTGCGCCGCCCTTCGATGCTGGAGGATGCGCATAACTTCTTCAAACTCAGTCAGATGAGTCAGTCGATGATGGTACCGGGTATTTTGCCGGTCGAGCCGCAGGACGTACCCGTGCCGCAACGCCACTTGGAGCTGGTTCATGCCGCACTGACGCTGACCGACAAACCGATCAAGGGTTCAGTTCTATCCGAACAGGCGGCGTTGGACTCGGTAGAGATGACTCGCATCGTGTTTGGTGAGGAGTTTGTTGACAACAATGTGGTGATGGCAGCCCTGCTGAACTGCAACACACCGTTGGTCTGGGATGAGACCATGTTGCAGAGCCTGCGCGTCTATGCCGCCGCCAACCAGCCCTGCCTGCTGTCGCCCTTTGTTCTTGCCGGGGCGAGCACACCTGCAAGCCCGCAGGGTGGTGTCGCGCTGCTGATTGCAGAATCTCTGGCCGGTATGGCCTACAGCCAGATCATCCGGCGCGGAGCCCCGATGGTGCTGGGGGTAGCAATCATGGGCGTTTCGATGAAGACAGGTGCACCGATGATGGGCTCTCCGGAACCCGGGCTGATGAACCTTCTGGTGGGTCAGATGGCTCGGTTTTATGGTGTGCCATGGCGGACCTGTACCATGTGGACCGGATCGAAATCCCCGGATATGCAGGCTGCGTTCGACACCGCAAACACCATGTGGCCGGTACTGCTGGGCGGTGCAAACTACATCGTACACTCAGCAGGCTTCCTTGAAGGCGCGCTTGGGGTCAGCTACTCTAAATGGGTGCAGGACGCGTTGCAGTTGGAAAACTTCCACCGTTTCTTCAGCGGCCTGCAAGAGGAAAATCTGGACACGTTGCTGGGCGACATTGACAAAATCGGACCGGGTGGGCACTTCCTTGGTACTGACCATACGCGCGAAAACCCAATGCATATGAACCACTTGCAAAACAATGACAGTTTTGAACAGTGGGAAGCAGAAGGTGCTAAAACCGCAGAAACCGTTGGCACGGAAGAGGCGCAGCGTATGCTGAACACCTACGTCCAGCCACCAATGCCGGACGATCAGCGCGGGGCGTTGGATGAATTCGTCGCTAAGAAGCGGGTGGAATACAGCGCCTAAACAGATCTGCAAGCGGGCACTTATGTGCCCGTTTCCTCAACCAACGACAGGATTAGGCACATGGCCGATAACTCGACGATCGCTCTCTCACTCGACGAAGTAGAGGAATTGGCAAAATCTGTCCTTGTGGCTGCAGGCATGGATGAACATGGCAGCACGGTTCTGGCCGGGCTTGTGCGGATGAGCGAGCGCGACGGCCCGCGTAGCCATGGGTTAAGGATGTTGCCTGTTTATGCGCAGAGCTTTTCTTCGGGATATGCCAACCCCGAGGCCGACCCGAGTGTCGAACGGATCGCACCGGGGGTTCTGCGCGGAGATGGTGACAATGGCTATTACCAGATCGTGGCCGCCAAAGCGCGAGACGAGCTTATTGAAATGGCGCGCGCGAATGGTATTGCCGCGTTTACTTGTGCCAATTGCCACCATCTGGGGGCACTACGTTTCGATACAGGTCCGCTGGCGGACGCTGGGCTGGTAGCGCTAGGTGTTGTGAACTCGCTCTCGATGGTGGTGCCGCAAGGCGGCACCCGCCCTGTTTTTGGCACCAATCCGATGTCCTTTGCTTGCCCGCGACCGGGTCGTGCGCCGGTTGTTTGGGATCAGGCCTCGTCAATGGTTGCGCTGATGGACATCCGGATGGCCGCGGCCGAAGGGCACGAATTGCCGCGCCCTGCGGGGCTTGACCCGAACGGTCAGCCAACCAGCGATCCCAACGCGATTTTGGAGACCCGCAGTCTGTTGCCGTTTGGCGAGCACAAAGGCGCTGCGATTGCCTTCTTGATCGAAGTTCTCGGCGCGGCACTGGCCGGTGGAACATTGTCCGTGGACAATGCCAACCGCGAAGCTCACGGTGCCTTGAATATCAAGGGCGGTTCAACGTTGATCGCGATTGATCCGGCGCGTTTCGGGAATGCCGCATTTGAAGACTATGTCCAACGCATCTGCGCTGAGATTGAAGGCAACGGGGATGCCCGCGTTCCCGGAGATGGCCGCTTGAAGAACCGTGCTGCGGCCGAAGCGGATGGTGTTCGCGTCACGGCGGACTTGATGAAGCAACTTCGCGAACTTCTGTAGGGGTCCCAGTAATGGCACGGGTGGTTGTAATTGGCGGCGGCATCGTCGGAATATCCTGTGCGCTGAAATTGCAGTCGCAGGGCCACGAGGTCACCATCGTAGAACCGGGTCCGGTTGGTGAGGGCGCGAGTTGGGCTTCCTGCGGGTGTATCGCAGTGGGTGAGATCGTGCCGTTGTCGCAGCCGGGGATGCTGATGAAAGTGCCGGGCTGGTTGCTGGATGCCGAGGCCCCGTTGACACTGCGCCCGGCTTCAGCAGTGAAGCTGCTGCCGTGGTTTGCACGGTTTACCGCCAATGCGCGACGCTCGAAAATGCGCACAATCGCCTCCGATCTGGCAAGACTTACGTTTGCTGCAACAGCGGATTTCAAGGCTCAGCTTTTAGATGTAGGCCATCCTGAGCTTTTGGTCGAACGGCCGGTAATCAAGTTGTTTGACGACGACAATGACCTTGCGACCATGCGCCCAGCTTTTGAGTTGGCGCGTGAGTTGGGCTGCACGATTGATCAAGTTACAGGTCAGGAAGCGCATGAAATCGATCCTGCAATAGCATCTGATTTCAAACATGCAGCTTTGCTTAGAGACTGGAGTTTTGTGACGGACCCTAAGGTATTGGTTGAAACGCTGACGCAGAGTTTTAGCAGCCGCGGCGGGGCAGTCGTCGCAGGAAGAGCAATCGGTTTTACGCAGGACGGACAACATGTGAAAAGCGTGAAGCTGAGCGATGGGCGATCGATCAGCGCAGATGATTTCGTCATCGCTGCGGGAACGCCGTCTAGAATCTTGGCCAAGACGCTGGGCGTTCAACTGAGGATGGAAGGGGTGATCGGATATTCGACTGCGTTGAAAGATAGCGGGGTCGAGCTCCGCCATACGGTGTTTTATGCCAAAGGCGGGTTTGGCATTACACCGTATCAGCAGGCGCTGGCAGTGGCCGGTACCGCAGAATTTGCCGACCTGAACGCGCAGCCGAATTGGAACCGAGCCGATGTGCTGGTCAGGCGTGCATTCCGCGTATTACCGGGTTTGAAGACCGATAATGCGGAACGCCGGATGGGTCGCCGCCCGTTTACACCGGACACACGTCCGATCATTGGCCGCAGCAGGCGACTGGCTAACGTCGCCTTTGCGACGGGTCACGGACAGCTTGGCCTGACACTAGGCGCGACGACGGCGCGTATAATCGCAGATGTAATTGCTGGCAGATCACCGGACATCGATATAGAAGCCTTCAGTCCAGATCGGTTCTCGTCCTGAGCCAAAGCCCGCCCAGCTCTTTTTGAGCCACATGGGACGTCATCAGCAACGCGATCATCCAGCCAGTCACCACGGCACCTGCGGTGCCGAACCAGACACCAATTTCGTTAAAGCCGAGCAGGCCGACGAAAATCCAGACAAAAAAGGCGACGCCAAATCCCTGACGATATAGGCTGATCCACACGGTCCAGATCGGTCGCTTCAAGGCTTGCAATAGCGAGTTGATGGAAAACAGCATCATGTAGATCGGGAGGATCAGACTATCGACACGTAGATAGCTAAGTCCGACGCGGATCACTTCGGGATCGTCGGTGAAAAAGCCCATCATAAGGCGGCCAAATATCCACAATATGGGGGCTGCGATGGCGGTCATGATGAACCCGACTTTCCAGCAATAAAACAGTGCCTCGCGTACCCTTTCATAGTCGCGGGCACCGAAATTCTGGGACGCGATGGGCAGCAGTGCCCCCGTGACCCCCAGCACCGGCAAAAGCAAAATCTGCTCAAGCCGAATGGCAATGCCAAAGCCAGCGATTGCGTGCTCTCCAAAGATTTTCAGGGCGAACTGCATGACGAAACCTGACAGCAGCATCACGAAGAAAGATGTCGCTGTGGGAAGTACCTGAACCGAGATCTCCTTGAACTTCTGTAGGCGCGGAATGAAGTTTCGGGGGCGCATGCGCCTCATCCTGCGGCGTCTGAGGACCTGACGGATCAGAAACACCATCACACCGGTCTGGCTGATCACCGTCGATACAGCGAGGCCATCAAATCCGATGCCCGGGATCATGCCCGGAATGCCGTAGATCAAGAGGGGGTTCAGACCGATATTGGCAAAAAACGCCACCATGAGGGCGCGTTGCATCGATACCGCGTCACCATGTGCCTGGAGAATGCCATTGCAACCGAAGGCCAGTAGAAATCCGGGCAAGGCCAATAGGAGCCAGTGGAAATAACGTAAACCTGCATCGCGATAAGGTCCCGGTTCCGAAACCAGAGTTATCAGCGCAGGGCCGTACCAGAGACCAGCCGCCGCCAGAACACAGGCTGCAATGAAGCCATAGATCATTCCCTGTGCCGCAAACCGCCGCGCTGCTCGAGTGTCTCCAGCGCCTAATGCGTTGCCGACCAGCGCGCTCATCGCGGCACCCAACCCGACCCCGACCGAAATGGCAATGAAAAAGGCCTGAAAACCTAGTGCCAATCCTGCCTGCGCGCTGGTCGAGAGAAGGCCGGCGAAGAACATGTCGACAACGTTGTAGAGAGTGTTGAACAACATCCCGATTGCGCCCGGGATCGCCAGGGTTCGGAAATGGGTCGAGATTGGCCCGCGCGTCAGATCAATTTCAGTTGGGATGGCCATATCAACTGGCCACTACGGACGTTCGGCCTGAACGGTCAGGAAGACGAACTCGGGGGTCAGTACCTCTTCGAAGCCGTGATTCAGCTCTGCATCGACGCTGATGCTGTCTCCTGCTGAAAGAGTAAATCGGGCCTCGCCGTAGCGATAGATGGCCTGCCCTTCGAGAACCTGCACAAACACGACGCCATGGCCGACATAAGTGGGCGGCTGCCCCTCGTCGCGCAACAACGTGACACGACGGGCCTGAAAGCGCAGGTCCTTCCGGGAATGCAGCGCAAGGTTGACGTATTCGTGCGAATGGCCGCCCGCCAGTCGCGTAGACTTTAGCCCTTCGCCATGGCGAACCAGCGTATAGTCGGTGTGATCTGTCCGCGCTTCGCGAAACAGCGATACGATTGGTACTTCCAACGCCTCGGCAAGTGCAGCCAGCGTATCGATTGACGGAGAGACCAACCCGTTTTCGATACGGCTGACCATTGCAGCCGAGATACCAGACTGTTCTGCCAACCGACGGGCGGATTGCTTGCGGCTTTGGCGCAGCTCCCTGAGCGAGGCACCAATAGCGCGATCAATCTGTCTTCCCGGCGTGTCATCGTGCATGATTCAATCCGTCAATCCTCGGCGTAGTAGCCCACCACGTCCCCTTCCGTTGTGACACCCAGACCATTCAGCAATCGGTTGGCATAATTGAAATATCCGACGATCTGGTTGATCTCGAGAATCTCTCCGTCTTCCCAGCCGGCATCTTTCAATGCGCGAACTTCGGATTCCTCCATTGCACCCGGCGACAGGGTCAGCTTTTGCGCATAGATCAGCGCGGCCAACTGCGCACCTTCAAATGCGTCCTGCGGACGATGGGCCTTTAACGCGGCCTCGATTGCGTCGGCGCGTGCGTCGTCACCGATCAGATGTCGGGCGTTTGCCCAATGGTTGGCATAAGAATAGGGGCAGGTGTTCAACGTCGATACGTAAGAGCTGATGACTTCCTGAAACCACATGGGTATGGAATTGGCTTCATCATGCAGGCACGCGCGATACAGAATGACGTGACCTTTCATGGTGTTGGGACGCAGTGAATGCACGCGCATCACGTTGTCCACGGTCCCGTGTGGTGTGCGCGCCAGATCCAGAGTCGCTCTCAGGTGCTCGTCGGCATCTTCGTCAGATATCATCCGAATCCAGGCGGACATTCACGTTTCCTCTCGTGTTTTCTGTTTCTATTTTCGCGGCGTGTGCCGTTCGGCTGAGTTTTTTATTGACGAATATTGCACATTAAGCAACCATATTGAACAGCGCGCAACGAATTTGAGGATTCTGAGGCTTTGCCAGATCTCTCCACTCTGCCTGAATCGCCGCGAATGACTTCGTGCGCATGCGTGCATGACCTCATGTTGCGATCGCACTACCACAGCGTCATAGATCAGCGACGCCAACTGATCCGCATCTTCACAGGTTCGGCATGACACAGCTCTCCCCCATGATCGAAGTGACCAATCTGGATAAGTTCTATGGGACTTTCCATGCGCTCAAGAACATCGATCTGACCGTTCATCAAGGTGAGAAGGTGGTAATCTGCGGCCCGTCCGGATCGGGAAAGTCCACCCTGATCCGCTGTTTCAACGGGTTAGAGTGGCATAATTCCGGGCGTCTCGTGATCGATGGGATCGAAGTCTATGAAGGTGCCAAGGAAATCCGTGAACTGCGACAGGAAGTCGGCATGGTCTTCCAGCAGTTCAACTTGTTTCCGCACCTGACTGTGCTTGAAAACCTGATGATCGGACCGATGAAGGTGCGCAAGCTATCCAAGGCGCAGGCCGAGGAAACCGCGCGCAATTATCTCGACCGCGTTCATATTCCTGAGCAGGCCGATAAGTACCCGGCGCAATTGTCGGGGGGGCAGCAACAGCGCGTCGCTATCGCGCGGTCCTTGTGCATGGAAACACGGATCATGCTATTTGATGAACCAACATCCGCGCTTGATCCCGAAATGATCAACGAGGTGCTGGATGTGATGGTTGAACTGGCCGATACGGGCATGACCATGGTGGTTGTCACGCATGAGATGGGGTTTGCGCGCAAGGTCGCCGACACGATGGTCTTTATGGAGGCGGGGCAGATCGTTGAAATCTCGCCGCCCGATCAGTTCTTCACCAACCCGTCAAGCGAGCGCTGCCGTCTATTCCTGAACCAGATATTGGAACACTAACGTGACCGATCTGGGCATATCACAGGGACGCGGGCAAGCGCTGCCGAAGCCGCCACTATACAAGCGGTTCTTTGGCTCGGTGTTAGTGTCCGTCGTGATCTATGCGGTTATTGTCGGTTTGATCGCCTACGGGTCATATGTTGGCGCGCAGGGTATGGGCTATAATTGGCAGTGGTATCGCGTGCCCCAATTCCTGTACCGCAACACCGAGATTGGGTTCGAGTGGGGCGAAATCCCCATCGGACTGGTTGCCACGATCAAGCTGTCAGTTACCTCGTTTCTGCTGGCCACAGCTATCGGGTTGCTAGTGGCGTTACTGCGCTTGTCCGGCTTGGTAGTTGGCACTGCTGTCGCGGTTGCCTACCTTGAACTGATCCGCAATATCCCTCTGCTGGTTCTGCTTTACCTGTTCTATTATGTCCTGGGTCCTATCTTTGGATTTGATCGATATACCGCCAGCATCCTGACTTTGGCGGTGTTTCATTCAGCCTTGATTTCAGAAATCCTACGGGCGGGGATCAACGCCATCCCATCTGGTCAGTGGGAGGCGGCCAAGTCTATCGGTATGACCCCCTATCAGACCTACAGATATATCATTCTGCCGCAATCTGTTCGCTTTATGCTACCGCCCATGACGGGCGAGGTCGTCCACTTGATCAAATCCTCGGCTATTGTCAGCGTCATTGCCGTGGCCGAACTCACCACCTTCGGGCGCAACATTATATCCGACACGTATATGAGTTTTGAAATCTGGTTCACTATCGCGCTGGTCTATCTGGTGGTGACCCTGATCCTGTCGATTGGCGTTAGCTATCTGGAGAAGAAATATGCCGTCGACCAATAACCACAAGAACTTAACCGGACAACAAGGAGAACCAAGATGAAGCTATCTCGCAGAATGCTCGGGGCGGCCCTGGGCGCGGTCGTGGCAACAGGCATGGCGACCTCAGGCTGGGCGCAAAGCGCGACTCAGGAACTGTCCCGCGAAAGTGTGATTGAAACGATCAAACAGGATGGAGTGATCCGGATTGGTCTGTCGCTGTTCGTGCCGTGGTCGATGCGCGACAAGAATGGTGATCTGATCGGGTTCGAACTGGATGTCGGTCGCAAGCTGGCCGAGGACATGGGTGTAGAGGTCGAGTTTGTACCGACCGCCTGGGATGGCATCATCCCGGCGCTCGTATCCGGCAATTTCGACGTGATCATCTCGGGCATGTCGGTGACTGCGCAGCGAAACTTGACGATCAACTTCACCGATCCTTACGCGTATTCGGGCCTGGCTATTATGGCTAACAAACAGTTGACCGATGGTATGTCTTTGGAAGATTTCAATAAACCTGAGGTCACCTTTGCCGCTCGTCGCGGTGCGACACCAGCTACGGTGATCGCGGAAAACTTCCCCAACGCGACGCTGCTGTTGTTTGATGAAGACGGTGCATCAACGCAAGAAGTGCTGAACGGAAACGCGCATGCCTCAATGGCGGCCCAACCCACACCGAACCGCGAGGCCGGTCGTCATCCGGAAACTCTGACCGTTCCGTTCGATAACCTCTATGATCCGCGTGGCGAAGCGTTCGGAGTACGCAAGGGCGATCCGGACGCCATGAATTTTTTCAACAATTGGATCGCTCAGAACTGGCGGTCGGGTTGGTTGGAAGAGCGTCACAACTATTGGTTCGCAACTGAAGAGTGGGCAGACCAGGTTGCCCAGTAACCAATTAGCCGGGGGCGGATCAGCCGCCCTCGGGCCTGAAGCGGAGCGCCCAGGTGCCTGAATTTCTTAGAAAACTCAGATGGCCAGATTATCTGATCGTAGCGGTATTGATCACCTTCTTCGGATATATCTGGCTGTCGATCGAAGGTACGCTGAACTATAAGTGGCGGTGGGAATTGATCCCCAGCTACATCGTCGGCTGGCATACTGGGCGAGAAGAGTATTTTGCCAATCTATTGCTGCAAGGCTTGGTGGCGACGGTTCGTATCAGCATCTATTCCGGCATTTTGGCGCTCATTCTGGGTACAATTCTGGGGATCGCGCGCTGTTCTGCCAACCTGACCATACGCATGCTGGCACGCACTTATCTTGAATTTCTGCGTAATGTGCCACCGGTTGTTGTTGTCTTTATTTTCTTTTTCTTCCTTTCGCAGCAACTGATCGACGCACTAAACCTTGAACGCTGGGCGCGTGGAATTGCGCGGCAGGAAGACAACCAGATCTGGACATTTTTCTTTGGTGAGATGCGGCGCTTTCCGTCGCTTGTCTCAGGTGTCATCGTTCTGGCGCTGTTTGAAAGCGCATTTGTCGGCGAAATTGTCCGAGCAGGTATCCAGTCGATCCCGAAAGGTCAGCGCGAAGCTGCACGCTCGATCGGTATGAGCCGCATACAGGAATTGCGCTATGTCGTTCTCCCGCAGGCGATGAAAAAGGTTGTGCCACCGTTAGCGAACCAGTTCATCTCATTGATCAAGGACAGCTCAATCCTGTCGCTGATCTCGGTTCAGGAACTGACCTACAAGACCGTCGAACTAGTCGCCTCGTCTCGAATGATCTTCGAGGCATGGATCACAACGGCGGCATTCTACTTCGTTGTTTGTTTCGGTCTTAGCCGTATTTTCGCGCGGCTCGAAAAACGATCAGATAAGCGCTAGGTTCTGGTCACATACGGACCTGAACCATCCCGTCTATTATGCGCGTTTCGAATACGCGCATGGCTCGGGTCGCAGGTGCAGAAACAGGCTTGCCTTCCCGAACGTCGAACGCGCCCTGATGCAAGGGGCATTCGATGACATGGCCGTCAAAATAACCATCGCAGAGATCTGCGCCACCGTGATTGCACAATGCCAGTGAGGCGTAGACACCGCTGGGTGTGTCATATACCGCAATCAATCGTCGCCCGACTGCGACCCGCGTGACCCAGTTTTTTTCCAGTTTAGATGCCTCGATCAGATCGCGCCATGGTTTGTCTGCCTGCATCGCTCAGGTCCTCGCTTTGCGCTGCATGATCTGGCGCAGAATGTCGCGATGCGCGGCAAGATATCCGCCCTTTTCGACAAAGATATGATCCTTCAGCTTCTCATGCAGCCGGGGCAGGGCGTGGAATGGGACCGAGGCGACATAATGATGTTCAGCATGATAGTTCATATTCCAGCACAGAAAGGACATCGGTTTTGACACCAGATTGGTGCGTGTATTCTCTGACATCTGAGCCACGGTTGGCCGCCCAACATGTTCGGTCATGCGCACAAATCGCATCACGGGCTCGCCCAGAAACAATGGTATGATCCAGTACCAGATCAGGCCCCACCACCCGGTGATCGCCATAGCAACAAAGACAACCGCGTAGATGGCAAGCATACGACGCGCGTCCCAATAGACCGATTGGTGTTCTTCCTTGGGAATAAAGCGCAGTTCTGCCGCACTGAGTTTGCCAAATGCATGGCGAAACAGCTCGGTAAACTTGGCGCGCCAGTAGGGCAAGGCGGACAGATACAGAAGATACTCGCCAAGCGTTTTGGGTAGCGGGATCAGTTCGGGGTCTTCGCCAGTCAGTTGGGTATAGGTATGGTGATCGCAATGCTCATACCGAAAGAACCGATGCGGCAAGATAATGATCAGCCCGCAAATCTGGCCAACCAGATCATTCAGCCAACGGGTGCGAAACACAGTATAGTGCACACATTCATGTTGCAGTGAGAAATGGTGCACCAGAACGGTGCCTTGCAGGAACATCGCGGGCCAGATCAGCCAGCTGTTCCAGGCTAGAGTGATCAGCGTTGTCGTGCAGGCCAGAACCAGAAACCAAAGCGCCAAATGGCGCAATCCGGGCCCGTTCGAGCGTTGCATGAATCCTTTAAGCTCTTCGCGTGTCAGTTTTCCTTCGGCCAGAGCCTGAGTCAGCGGCGTGACGATAGCTTTTGACATTTGATTTCCATGATTTTGCCGGAGCGGGGGTCTTGCCCTCTGCGCATATTCCGGCACCGGAGACGGGAGTGCTCCGCACCATAGGGCCAACTCGAACAGACCCTATTATCAAAGAGTATTTCCACAGCTTGTGATTCGATCAAGCCGCTATTGATCAGCCAACTGCACGCAGACCGATATCCGGATCGGGATGGGCGAACAGGGCGGCCGCGCAGGGGTGCCGATCCAGGATTGATTGACCGCAAGGCAACCGTTCGGCATGGAATGTACCTCGGTCCCAATAAGTTACGCCATCGATTTCGATGGAAGGATCAATAATGTTCCAGCTGATTTCACCGGGGGCGTACGCCCCGCAGGTGTGGAAATGCAGGATGCGTGGATTTCCGAAAGCGGAGCCGCCCCAGCGTTCATAGTTTTCGCGCATATCCCAGGGGTAGCCGCAGCCCGGATGGATACCTGCGTGCCAAGAGTGCACGAAATTGCGATCAATTCCCAACTGATTGGCTACCCGATCATAATGCGCCTCGGCCCGTGCGGCATTGGCGGGATCGCCGTCAAAACGCTGCAGCCGCCCATTCTCCATCATCGCAAAGACGGGGCGGTCGAATTCGATGGTGTAGTCATCGTAATACTTCGACCCCGTTCCCGTCAGAAAACTGATCGCCACACGGCCCGAGAAACTGTGGGCAGGAACCGGGGTAAAGACTGACATCGGAAAGCGCAGGATCGAGGTGTCGCCCGAGGGTTGCAGGTTCATCACCGGCCGACCGCTTACATCAGTGCCCAACGGGCAAGTGATCCGCACCTCGCTGGCCGCGTCCAAGACCGCGTTGATATCGGCCTTAAGCTCCATGAACGCATCGTGGTGGCCGTTGGAGAAACCAGATCCCAGCATTTCTTTGGTTAAAGCGAAGCTAACGATGACTTTCTTACCCTTCGGCATGTCCGAGAACCGCAACTGATCCCCAAGACGGGCCAGAAATAGAATGATGTCTGCCGCTTCGAACCGGGCAAGCAGATCGGGCGATAATTGCGGATTGTCCGGATTGAAGCCCACATCAATCGTGTCGACCCCCAGCCCAAGTTGACGGGCCGCCTGACTGACAACATTCACGCTGTCGGCGTCGAAATATCCAAACTCTGCAGGTTCATAGGCAATCAGCAGCCTTTCACCCGCCGCCGCGCGGGCGCAATTGACCAGCAGATTGTAAGCGCCCCGCTCTGGCGTCATGTCGGACATCGACATCTCCTGATTACTTGACATTATCAACTTACGGCCTAAGGCCGCCGGCAATCCATTTGAAAGTGATAATGGCTGACATTAGGATGACTAATATGATCTTGAATCTGCCATACTCCGCGCTGCGAGCCTTTGAGGCAGTTGTACGCCATTCCGGCTTTTCACCCGCCGCCGAGGAACTGGGGGTCAGCCAAAGTGCCGTCAGCCAGCACGTCAGATCGCTCGAGGAATGGCTTGGGCGGGATTTGCTGGTGCGCGGTGCGCGGCAATCGCGACCTACCCGCGAAGGTGAGCAATTGGCGCAGGCAATCTCGGATGGGCTGGGCCGCATTTCAGATGTGTGTGCGCAACTTCGCGATCGAACGCGTGCGGACCGGACCATCGTGATTTCATGCTTGCCGGGGTTTGCATTCAACTGGCTGTTTCCAAGGCTTCTGCACTTTGATTTGGCCCACCCGGACCTGTCTATTTCGATCGCGACTGATACGGGATACTATCCGTTTTCCGGCGCAGATTCCGATATCGGCATTCGATATGGTCTTGGTGAATATCCCGGGTTTGAAGTGGATTTGCTTATGCCGGAAAGGCTGTTTCCCGTCTGCGCGCCCGCGCTGTTGCCAGAACTGAAGCGCATTGAAGATTTGTCACAGCACACACTGCTCGTAGATGAAAATCTGCACCATGGTACGTCCAGCCCAACATGGGAGTTCTGGGCGCGGCAATCCAATCTGACATTGCCGTCTGGAGTGCGCACGCGCCGATTGGGCCAATCAAACATGGTCATACAGGCAGCGATTGAGGGGCTGGGGGTGGCGCTTGGGCGCGAACCGCTGGTGATTGATGCCTTGTGCGATGGCCGTCTGGTGCGACCGTTTCAGCAACTGACTCAATCGCCACTTTCCTATTGGCTCGTCCGGCGCCCTGATAGCAAAGACAGCCAAAAAGTCAGCGAGTTCCTGAACTGGATCAAGGCCGAAGTTGCTTCGCAGCCCGATCTGCCCCCGTCGGTTATGCTGCCGAATTAGCTTGCCTTATATGTATCATTACAAATCCAGAATGGTGTATTGCACTGACGCTGCCATAATGGCGCTAAGCCAACTGATCAAATTGGAGAGCAAACCATGTACCTCAGAAATTGCTGGTATGTTGCCGCCTGGAGCAAGGATATCGGGCGCGAACTGAAAGCTGAGACATATCTGGGTGAGAACATTGTGCTCTATCGTCAGCAGGATGGGACGCCCGTTGCGCTTGAGAATGCCTGCCCGCATCGCAAGCTCCCGCTATCCGATGGCAATCTGAAAGGGGATCTGGTCGAATGCGGCTACCACGGGCTGACATTCGATTGTTCGGGCAAATGTACGGACAGCCCAACGCAGCGGGGGATGACGCCTCGGCGCGCGGTGGTGAAGTCTTATCCAGTTGTCGACCGCTATCGCCTGCTCTGGATCTGGATGGGCGATCCTGAACTGGCTGATCCGGGCCTGATTTTCCCAATCGAAAACTTTGATGACACGAGCTGGGGCCTAACCGATGGCGGGGTGATGGATATCGATTGCCATTATCTTTGGGTTTGCGACAACCTGCTTGATCCCAGCCACGTGGCCTGGGTACATGTCTCGTCATTCGCCGGCGCGGGAACGGATGAAGAGCCTCTGGACGTCAAAAAGACAGATCGCGGCGTGATTGTCTCGCGCTGGATCGAAAACAAACCACCATCGCCTTACTATGCCAAACTGGTCTCGTTCGACGGCGATTGCGACCGCTTGCAGCATTACGAAATGTGCATGCCCGCAATCGGGCTGAATAAGTCCATCTATACTCCGGTTGGCACGGGTGGATATGACAAAGATCCTGTCGATGAGACATTCATCAACATCTCTTACAACTTCATGACGCCAATCAACGAGGATCAGACCAGGTATTTCTGGTTCCAGCATCGCAACTCTGATCCGGACAATGCCGAGGTTTCAAAGTTCATGAATGACGGTGCCCGGATGGCGTTTCTTGAAGACAAAGATGTGCTGGAAAAAGTGCACAAGGGCATGAAAAATGCTCAGACACCGCATATTGATCTGGGTTTGGATGCCGGGGCAAAAACATACCGACGCGTGCTCGACCGAGCGATCGAGGCCGAGGCCGCTGTGCCAGAGGGTGCAATTCGGCAAGCCTGAAACCTGAACAGAGGCCAGTTCCCGGCCCCTTATCTTAGGTATTGCTATAGATGACAGGGAAGCGCCCACCGGCAAAGGGAGCACCCGGTTTCAGGTCGTCATCATGCAGCCATTCAGTGACGCTATCGCGCGGTTCCTAGGTGGCACCTTCAACGGCAAAACGTACCGCATATCCACGCCTGCGACGGGTCGAGGTTCGGTTGCCCATCGCCGAATGCACAGTCATTCCATCGAAGGCCAGTGCATCGCCAGGTTCCATCTGTTCATGGTGGAATATGTCATATTTAGTGCGATCCGCCTCGAAATCGGGCATGTCGATATAGTCCGGGTTATCCTCTTCCAGATAGTGAAGAAACTTGCCAAGCTGGTCAGTTTTGAAAGGCCGGTATTTTGCGCCCCAAGCGTGCGAGCCACGGACAAATTCCAGCGCTCCATTGTCTGGGTCGACAGGATCAAGTGCGATCCACATTGTCATGATGGGACCGGCCACAGGCCAATAGGGCTGATCTGTATGCCAGCCGGTCTGGGTGCGTGTGCCAGGTTCTTTCACGAAAATTTGGTCATAGATCAACGATGTCCAGGGGCTGCCCGCCACCTCGGCCACTCGCTTTCCAATATCTGAGTTCAGACAATAGTCCTGAAAGACACTCGGTTTTTCACGCATATTTTTATAGGCAAAATACCGGTCACCCTTTTTAACCTCTTCGTCCACGGCATCACGCAACTTGTTTAACCAATCGTCCCTGAGGAGGTTTCTCAATAAAACGACGCCGTCGCGCGCATACGCTTGCTGAACAGTATCTGTATCCGGTGTGTTAATCATAGTTCTTCCATCCATAGCTTCCGCCTCATTTCCCGGCGGGTTTGAATTCAGGCGCAAAGCGCCACGGTCTGCATGGAGTCAGAGAGAGGGTGAACTGCGGCAGTTTATGATGAAGCAGGGCCAGCGGGATCGGGCCGACCATTTGCCAGCAAGATTCCGATGAAACTGTTCAATTTTGAAGGTCATGCGCCATGGTAGCCCCCGACCTTTGATTGCCCAAGCAGCTTTTGCGTAATGGTAAATATATTTATTGAAGATATATTTTTTCTGATAAATATTGTGCTTGTTATGCAAAAATATTCGGCATTTTCACTCGCCCGTAACGCGATTTCTGGTCATAAGAACTGGTCCCGAGCCTGGCGGAGCCCGCCGCTCAAAGACCGGTACGAGGTGGTGGTGATCGGGGCAGGGGGTCACGGGCTGGCCACGGCTTACTATCTGGCCAAAGAGTTTGGCATAACCGACGTCGCCGTGCTGGAACGGGGCTGGTTGGGTGGCGGAAACATAGCGCGCAACACGGTTACGATCCGGTCAAATTACATGCGTGACGAGTCGATCCCGTTCTACGTCAAATCCGTCGAGATGTACGAAAGGCTGACGCAAGAGCTGAACTTCAACATGATGCATTCCAAGCGCACCATGGTGGATGTGGTGCAGACCTGGCCCAAACTGCGAGAGTTGCGGCGTCGGCAATTGGTCATGGACATTCATGGCTCGACATATGAACAGATCACGACAGACGAATTGCGCAAACGCATACCTGCTCTGACAGGCGGTGGGCCAGATGCGCGCCTGCCGATCATCTGCGGAATGGTCCACACAGATGCGGGTGTAAACCGTCATGATGCGGTGGCCTGGGGCTATGCCCGCGCGGCGGATGCAATGGGGGTGGAGATGCACCAACAGACCGCCGTGCAAGCATTGATCCGTGGCGCTGATGGGCGCATCGAAGGTGTCGAGACCAATCGCGGCACCGTGCGGGCGAAAAAGGTTGTGGTGGCGGTGTCGGGCCATACCACGACATTGACCGAGACAGCGGGGCTCAAGCTGCCATTGCGCACGATGAACCTGACGGCCTTTGTGTCCGAGCCTGTGAAGCCCTTGGTGGATGTCATCGTAAATTGCCCGGACAGTGGGTTCTATTTCAGCCAGTCTAACAAGGGCGAGATGGTGATCGGCGGCGCTCCTGATATGGGGCAAAGCTTTCGTCGCGACATCAAGCAACATGTGTTCGAAGACACTGTGACCGCGATGCTGTCGCTTTTCCCGAGCTTCAAGAAACTCAAACTAATGCGCCAATGGGGTGGGCATCTTGATATTGCCCATGATGCCTCGCCCATCATGGATCAGACTGAGGTACCGGGGCTGTTCGTGACCGCTGGCTGGTGGGGCGGATACAAAGCCATTCCTGCGGGCGGACTGACGCTTGCGCATCTGGTCGCCAAAGGCGAGCCGCATCCGCTGATGGCCTCGTTCACTTTGGACCGCTTCCGCCATCTAGAGTTTGTGATGGAAGCCGGCACCACAACGGCGAGATAGGAAGGGACAGGATCATGATGCTCATCCCCTGCCCATTCTGTGGCAAGCGCAATGAAAGCGAGTTCGTCTATGGCGGCCCGGTCGGAGCTGCTCGACCCGATACCAACGCCGTCAGCGATGCTGATTGGGTCGAATACCTGACCATAACGCCCAACCCGATGGGGCCTGTGCAAGAGCGGTGGTGGCACGCACGGGGCTGCGGCGAGTGGCTGACAATCTGGCGGGATACCGTGACACATGACATTGTGGAGGTGCCCGATGGCTCAGATTAATCGCCGCGCGGTGGGTGGTCGTGTTGATCGAAGCCGCCCTCTGACGTTCCAGTTCAATGGGAAAACTTACGAAGGGTTCGAAGGGGACACTCTGGCCTCGGCCTTGCTGGCAAACGGGGTGCGAGTAACAGCCCGTAGTTTCAAGTACCACCGCCCACGCGGCATTGTCGGACACGGGCCTGAAGAGCCGGGAACCCTTGTGGAGCTGGAAGGCGAGGACGCCTCGGGCAACCGTCCAGCGGCCACGGTTCCATTGCGCGAAGGGCTGAACGCACGCTCGGTCAATTGTTGGCCTTCACCCGAGTTTGATCTGGGTGGGATCAATCAACTGCTGAGCCGTTTCATTCCTGCGGGCTTCTACTACAAAACTTTCAAATGGCCTAACTGGCATCTGTTTGAACCGTCTATTCGCAAGGCAGCGGGGCTGGCCGCAGCGCCTGCGCACCCGCCGTCATCGGGGCATTTCGAAGCGCGCTACGCGCATGCAGATGTCTTGATTGCAGGTGCAGGTCCCGCTGGCCTGCAAGCTGCACTTGAGGCTGGTCGGGCGGGCAAGCGTGTCTTCCTCGCAGACGAGGGAACCGAAGCGGGCGGCAGCCTCGTGAACCGCACCCTGACCATTGGCGGGCGTCCGGCGATGGATTGGGTGGGCGAAGCGGTTCAAGAACTAAGCCAAATGGCAAACGTCACCCATCTTCAGAACGCGACCGTATGGGCCTATCGCGAACACAACCTAGTGATCGTCAATGAACGCGAGCCGGAACAGGCCAGCATTCTAGAACGCAACTGGCGGGTCCGTGTTGCTGAGGTGGTGATTGCCACCGGGGCCACGGAACGGTCGATGGTGTTTGCCAATAATGACAGGCCGGGCGTCATGTTGGCCTCATCCGTGCAGGCCTATGTTAATCGTTGGGGCGTGACACCCGGTCAGAGTGTGGTTCTGTTCACCAACAACAACAGCGCTTACGCAGTGGCCGCCGATCTGGTCGCAGCTGAGGTAACGGTTAACGCGATCCTCGATAGCCGCGACACGGTTCCAAGGGAAGCTCTTGATCTGGTGTCGGGGATAACCGTCCATGCCGGAACAGTAGCCGCCGATATCCGAGGGTACAAAAGCATCCGTGCTGTCGAGGCCGTTCCCAAGTCCGGAGGCGCAGGCACCTGGATCGACTGCGACTTGTTGGCTCATTCCGGCGGTTGGAATCCGACGGTGCACCTGTGGTCTCAGTCCCGTAGCACACTTCGGTTTGATGAAGAACTCGCTGCGTTTTTGCCCGATCAACCGATTCAATCCTGTCGGGCCGTCGGCGCGGCGGCGGGGGATCTCACACTGGATCGGATCATCGATGACGGTTCAGAGCTGCCTTATTCGATTGAACCGTTATGGCGCGTAGATGTGCCAGGGCAACGCGGAAAGGCATTCCTGGATTTTCAGAACGATGTTGCGGTCAGCGATGTGCATCTGGCGCTGCGTGAAGGATATGACAACGTGGAACATGTCAAACGCTACACCACTGGCGGGATGGGCATAGATCAGGGCAAGACGGGCAATATCAACATTATTGGCACCGTTGCTCTGCAAAAGGGCGTTCCATTGCAAGATGTTGGCACGACGACATTCCGCTCTCCCTACACGCCGGTCTCATTCGGTGCGATTGGGGGGCTGCGTGAGGACTCGGTGTTGTTCCCCTACCGGCACACGCCGGTGACCCAATGGAACAAGGATTATGGCGCAGTGATGTATGAGGCTGGTGCCCGATGGCGCCGTCCGGGGTTTTTTCCCAAACCCGGTGAGGGCCTGCAAGAGGCGGTGAACCGGGAATGCCGCGCGGTGCGTGAAGGCGTTGGCGTATACGACGGTTCGCCGCTCGGCACGTTCGAGCTTAAAGGGCGCGATGTTCCGCGCTTTCTGGATTTTCTGTATTCGAACATCATGTCCAGCCTGAAGCCCGGCGATGGTCGCTATGGTCTTATGTTGTCGGATGACGGTCTGATCATAGATGACGGGGTGGCCTTTCGGCTGGATCAGCACCGCTGGATGATCTCGACCTCAACAGGTCACGCGGACGCCATCAACCAGCACATGGAAAAGCTGCTTCAGACCGAGTTTCCTGACTGGCAAGTCATGATCACAACTGTGACAAGCCAGTGGAACAACGCCACCATTTGTGGTCCCCGCGCGCGCGATGTCATGCACGCGCTGTGTACGGATATCGATCTTTCGCCCGAGGCATTCCCCTTCATGTCGTTCCGGGACGGTACGGTTGCGGGGTTCCCTGCGCGGGTTGTGCGCGTCAGTTTCACCGGTGAGCTATCCTATGAGGTCAACGTTGCCCCACGCCACATGGCCGCCTTGTGGGACAAGGTGATGGAGGCTGGTGCACCCTTTGGTATCCTGCCTGTAGGATCGGAATCCAGCCATGTCTTGCGTGTGGAAAAAGGCTTTCTTTCGCTGGGGCACGAGGTCGACGGTACCGTGGACGCCTATGACCTGGGCATGGGCTGGGCAATGTCGAAGAAAAAGCCCGACTACCTAGGCAAGCGCTCGGTCCACTTGCGCCGTGAAGCGGAAGGGAAACGCCGGGAATTGGTCGGCATCTTGCCCGAAGACCCTGACAAGCAAGTGCCCGAAGGCGCGCCACTGACCCCTGAAGGTCGCAAAGAAGCGACCGAAGGATTGGTTACCGCCTGCGTCTGGAGCGTCGTCAACAATCGCTGGGTTGGCCTGGCGTTGCTGAAGAACGGGCAGGAGCGACACGGGCAAACCGCGCATGTTCGGCTGAAAGACGAGGTGATCCCGGTGACCATCACAAAGCCTGTATTCCATGACCCCGAGGGTCAGCGCCTGAGGTCCTGAGATGAGCTACGACGTCAAGATCGAACGCCAAACCCTGAATGCGCTGTTTGACCTCAAAGGGGATCCCGAGGTCGTTCAAAATTGGGCCGAATTTTCTCTGCCAAACCGCCCCAACACAAGGGCGATGCAGGAAGCGTTTGAGGTATATCACATTGGACGCAATCACTGGATTGTACGTGCTTCGCTGGAACTGGAAGAGGCACTGGAAGCACAGCTCAAACCAACGGATTGCCCTGCGGACATCAGTATAGTGCGGATATCGGACACCCTTACCTTCTTTAGTGTCGCCGGACCCCAAGCCGCTGAAGTGATGGCTATTGCCTGCCCGCTTGATCTGCATGTCACTGCTTTTGATGAAGACGCAGTAACCTATTCCGAGTTGTTTGGCCTAAAAGCACTTGTGATGCGCTGCGAGGCTGGTTTTGAGTTTGCGGTTGAACAGAGTTTTGGCGACATGGTTCAGGATTATCTGACCCGAGCAACTGCCTGACGCAATTCGAAGCAGGGGCGGTTTACGCCTTATGGCTATTCATTACCTCGCCGGTCTATATGCATATCGTCCAGGAACAGGGTTCAGATAAGGACATAGCGGACTTATCGAAAGTCATTGGCTGGCACAAAATCCTTTGTGAAGTGTTGCTTTTAGACGGGACATCGCGCCACAGGTGCAAGGCTTGCAAGTTCCGGTCATTTAGTATACCGCCGCATACAATTAGGATCCTCGGGCGTTCATAACGTCTTTGAGCCCCTGCTAATCGAGCCACATATACCGGAACGAGCCATGAGCCTTTACACCAACTACCTCGAGAAAATTGAAGCCCGCAAAGCGCAGGGTCTGCATCCGAAACCGATTGATGACGGCGCGCTTGTCAAAGAGCTTGTTACGCAGATCAAGGACGTCGATCATGCGCATCGTGCGGATTCTCTAAACTATTTCATCTATAATACGCTGCCCGGCACGACCAGCGCCGCTGGCGAGAAGGCACGTTTTTTGAAAGAGATCATTCAGGGCGAAGCGCTGGTTGACGAAATTTCAGTACCCTTTGCCTTTGAACTGCTGTCGCACATGAAAGGCGGTCCTTCGGTTGAGGTTCTTCTTGATCTGGCTTTGGGTGGTGATCCCGAGATCGCAGGGCAGGCGGCTGAAGTGCTGAAAACACAGGTCTTCCTATATGAGGCTGATACGGATCGTTTGAAGGAGGCGTTTTCTGCCGGAAATCCGGTCGCACGCGACATTCTTGAAAGCTATGCGCGGGCCGAGTTCTTCACCAAGCTGCCCGATATCGAGGAAGAGATCAAAGTTGTCACGTATATCGCTGCCGAGGGCGATATTTCGACTGACTTGCTGTCGCCGGGCAACCAGGCACACTCGCGCTCGGATCGGGAGCTGCATGGCAAGTGCTTAATCTCGCAGCAAGCGCAAGACGAGATTCAAGAATTACAGCGCCAGCACCCAGATAAACGCGTGATGCTGATTGCTGAGAAAGGGACAATGGGCGTTGGCTCGTCCCGGATGTCGGGTGTCAACAACGTTGCGCTTTGGACAGGCAAGCAGGCCAGCCCATATGTGCCATTCGTAAACATTGCCCCGATCGTGGCCGGCACGAACGGTATCTCTCCGATCTTTCTGACCACCGTTGGTGTGACGGGCGGGATTGGTATCGACCTGAAAAACTGGGTCAAAAAAGTCGATTCCGAGGGGAATCCGATCCTCAACAATGACGACAGCCCTATCCTGGAGCAAAAGTACTCGGTCGAAACCGGGACAGTGCTCACGATCAATACGAAAGACAAAAAGCTTTATGACGCCGATGGCGCCAATGAGCTTGTTGATATTGCCTCGTCCTTCACTCCGCAAAAGCAGGAGTTCATGAAGGCCGGCGGATCCTACGCCATCGTGTTCGGCAAGAAGTTGCAAACATTTGCAGCACAGACACTGGGAGTCGAGCTGAAGTCGGCATTTGCGCAGTCGAAAGAGATCAGCCGAGATGGACAGGGCCTGACCGCGGTTGAAAAGATCTTTAACCGCAACGCTTTGGGAGTAGCGGAAGGCACGGTCTTGCACGCCGGGTCGGACGTACGGGTCAAGGTCAACATCGTAGGATCGCAGGACACCACTGGCCTGATGACCTCGCAAGAGCTTGAGGCGATGGCGGCGACCGTGATTTCTCCAACCGTCGATGGTGCGTATCAGTCCGGTTGCCACACCGCCTCGGTCTGGGACAAGAAGGCGCAAGCCAACATCCCCAAACTGATGGCGTTTATGAACAATTTCGGCCTGATCACAGGGCGCGATCCCAAGGGTGAATATCACTCGATGACTGACGTGATCCACAAGGTTCTGAACGATATCACCGTGGATGATCGCGCCATCATCATTGGGGGCGACTCGCACACGCGCATGTCCAAAGGTGTGGCTTTCGGGGCGGATTCGGGCACCGTTGCCTTGGCACTGGCCACGGGCGAAGCAACCATGCCCATTCCGGAATCCGTGAAGGTGACGTTCAAAGGCAAAATGGCCGATCACATGGATTTCCGCGACGTGGTCCACGCGACACAGGCTCAGATGCTGAAGGCATTCGGCGATAACGTGTTCCAGGGGCGTATTATCGAAGTTCATATCGGAACCCTGCTGGCGGATCAGGCTTTTACCTTCACCGACTGGACGGCCGAGATGAAGGCGAAGGCTTCGATCTGTATTTCCGAAGACGAGACCCTGATCGAGTCACTGGAAATCGCCAAAGGTCGGATTCAGATCATGATCGACAAGGGAATGGAGAATGAGGCACGGACCCTGAAAGGCCTGATCGACAAAGCCGACGCACGTATAGCCGAGATCAGATCCGGCGCAGTTCCAGCCCTGAGGCCGGATGAAAATGCCGAGTATTTTGCCGAGCTGGTCGTTGATCTGGACGAGATCAACGAGCCCATGATCGCCGACCCTGATGTGAACAACGCGGATGTCTCCAAGCGTTATACGCACGATACGATCCGGCCTGTTTCCTACTACAAAGGGGAAAAGAAAGTGGATCTGGGATTTGTCGGATCTTGCATGGTCCACAAGGGTGATCTGATCATCGTATCGCAGATGCTTAAGAACCTTGAGAAGAAGGAGGGCAAGATTGAATTCAAGGCCCCTCTGGTCGTCGCGGCGCCAACCTACAACATCGTTGATGAGTTAAAGGAAGAAGGTGAGTGGAGCATTCTTCAGGAATATTCCGGTTTCGAATTCGACGATCTTTTCCCCAAGACATCAGCGCGAACCGAATATGAAAATACGCTGTATCTTGAGCGTCCGGGCTGCAACCTTTGCATGGGTAATCAGGAAAAGGCTGAGAAAGGTGATACTGTTCTGGCGACATCTACCCGCTTGTTCCAAGGGCGTGTTGTCGAGGACTCGGAAGATAAGAAAGGTGAATCCCTTCTGGCTTCCACACCGGTAGTTGTACTGTCTGCCATCCTCGGGCGAACTCCGAAAATCGAGGAATACAAGGCCGCTGTCGAAGGGATCGACCTGACCCGCTTTGCACCTCCGGTCGCCAAGCCCGCAAATTCCAATTCGGCACATTTCTGATTGGAGAAGGCCGGTCGCCGTTAAGGCGCACCGGCCTTATGCTGTTTAACAGGATCCACTCTGAATCAATAAGCCTAGCAATACTGGTTTTGCGGTATGAGATTTTGGCCCCCTTAGGTAGAGTACCACGCTGGAAATCTAAGACTATACAATGCGAATAATCCGCAATCGCGCATCGCCTTTCTAGCAAAGAAAGTACTGTCGTCGCAGCATTTACCAGCCCGCGGACATTTCGACCCCAAGGCCCTTTCCACTAAAAAGCCCTGTGCGTTTCACGTCCTCGCGGTGCCATGGAAGTTCTCCGCTTCCGCGTTTGCAGCGCGAAGCATGAAGGCGTGTTCCGAAGCGACGAAGATCATTGTCACCCCATAGTCGCGCAGCTTGAGTCCGGCTTCTGCGCTTGCTGCAAAGGTCATCAGCGTCTTTCCATGTGCTTTGGCTGCATCGCCCGAGCGTCGCATTGCATCAAGAACCTGTGGGTCGGACTGATCAGTCACGCCGTAGCACACCGCAAGATCCGCAGGCCCTACAAAAATCCCGTCGATGCCCTCGGTCGCGGCGATATCATCGACTTCTGCGACGCCTTCTGGTTCTTCGATTTGGGCAATGATAATTGTCTCTTCTTCGCTTTGCTTGAGGACATCAGCCATGGATCGAGTCGCAAACCCTGCCCACCGGGTTGATCCGGCATAGCCGCGACCACCATGGCCAAAACGACCCTCGCGCGCAATGCGACGGGCCTTTTCGGCGCTGTCAACATGCGGCACAACAATACCTGTCGCGCCACTGTCGAGCGCCTTGAGAATCTCGTCCGCCGACCCAGTCGGCACCCGCACCAACGTCGGCAACCCCAGAGCCCGGGCGACGGCGAGGCAAACATCCAACCGACCCCGGTCAAAGGGTGCGTGTTCCGCATCCAGGCACAAGAAGTCCAGTTTTGACTTGGCAATTATCTCGACCAGTTCATGGGCTGGTGTCTTGAGAAACGTTCCGACGAGAGGCTCGCCAGAAAGCATGCGTTGTTTGAAATTCATGGGAAAGTCCTGACGGTTTTGTTTGGGCGGCACATGGCAATTGGCAGCCAAGCGGTTTGGAAACATCGGCCATAGCGTAGAGCATTGACGTTGGCAGGGCCAGACTATCGAACAGTCGTTATTGCGTTTTCACCCGAAACGCTGTTCTTGTCGAGGCTTGCCGGTAGTGTTGGCAGGCGCAACTCTGAAAAAGGTGTTCTCATGGTATTCGATATCCGTTCCAAACGCTTCACAGATCTGGTGCACCCTGACGCTCAACTGGAAGAAATCGCTAGCGGTCTGGGGTTTACCGAAGGGCCAATATGGCACC
Source organism: Ruegeria sp. C5 (assembly GCF_056537605.1). Lineage (NCBI taxonomy): Bacteria > Pseudomonadati > Pseudomonadota > Alphaproteobacteria > Rhodobacterales > Roseobacteraceae > Ruegeria > Ruegeria sp. C5. Next base: position 215,780 of record NZ_JBQFRX010000002.1, read on the forward strand.
CCGAAGAGCATTGGCTGGTATTCTCGGACATTCAGGAGAGTCATCAATACAAGTGGAGCGAGGGTGAGGGAGTTCGCGTTTTTCGCACCCCATCCAACCAAGCAAACGGAAATTGCTTCGACAAAAGCGGGGCAGTGATCTCTTGCGAGCACGCCAGTTCGCATTTGGTACGCCATGATCACGGCGGCAAGCGGGTTACTTCGATCGCCACGCATTTTGATGGCAAAGAACTAAACAGCCCCAACGATGTTATCTGCGACTCGCACGGTCGGATTTGGTTCACTGATCCCAGTTTTGGTCGTATCCGAGAGGATCTTGGCATTCTGAGAGAGCAAGAACTGCCGGTGCAAGGCGTGTTCCGGCTGGATCCCGACGGCACGTTACACCTTGTCGCGGATGATTTTCAGCAACCCAACGGGTTGTGTTTGTCAGCTGACGAAACAAGGCTGTTTGTCAATGACAGTTGGGGTGGCCATATCCGCGTCTTTGATGTCGCCGCTGATGGCTCGCTGACCGGTGGGGTGGTCTGGGCCGATGTTGTTGGCGATGGGGCAGGGGTACCGGACGGTATGAAGTGCACCCGCGACGGCCAGATTTTGTGCAATGGTCCCGGCGGTGTACATCTATTTGATGCCCAAGCGCACTGCCTTGGTGTCATTCTGACGCCGCAGAAATCTACCAACTTCTGCTTTGGTGGAGCCGAGTTCAGCATGCTGTACATCACTGCCAGCACGTCCGTTTACCGTATTCCGACCAAAATGATCGGCCTGCCTATGATCTAAGAACCACCGTGGGTCATGCGGTCCAGAATATCGACACCCTGTTGCTTCCAGAAATGAAGCAGATCGATGAAAATCCAGTTCTCGGCCAGTTTATCACCTTTGCGACGATAAATGTCTATCACCCGGAACTCACCGGCTTTTTCAGTGGCAGGCATCCCCATGAACCCGCCGGTTGGTCGGGCGGTAAAGTTCGGCCAGCCAAAAAAGCCGCCATAGTGGCCCTCGGCCATGCGGCAGATATGGTTGGTTTTTGACCGGTCGGCAAACCCAGCACGGAACGGGCCAGCGTGTTGTTTGGCGTAACGTTCGATTGTGTAGGTCGCACCGATACCGGATGGCCCCCACCAGATCATGTCTTCGCACCATGTGCGGCGCAACTCATCTTCAAGGCTGAGCCCGCTGTCCCACCGCCCAAGATCGGAGATCATCGCGTTGATAGCGGCCAATGTCTTTTGGCCGTCTTCGGCGGGTTGAGGCGTGAACATCAGGCCGTCATGGGTCATGGGCCCGGGCTGGACAAGTTGTGCGGCGGTCTGCGGCGGGAAGGGCTGCAACCCGGCCTGAATCATGAAATGCGGGATGTCGAAATACATCGCGGTTTCGACAATCTTACCGCGCTCAATCCTGTTGAACTCGCAATAGCGCAGCAAGGCCATTTTTCCGGTTGGCGCAATGCCCAGCCAGTCCCTGTCGAACAGCCCCATGAGATGGCCCATCGAAACAACCCAGACTGAATTGAACCCGTCGATTTCATTTTGACCAGCCATGAACACGTCCATCCGACGCTGCAAGTTAGTTAGGCTGTGATTCAGCGGCTGCCAGAATTTTTGCGCCACGTTGCTAGCGCCACGCAGCTCGTTGAACGGGTGAAAGCCGCGCCACAGGAGGTCTTCGGCGCAATACTCAGCGATCACATCAGAGTGGGCTGATTCCTCTGCATCGCTCAGAGCTTTGTAGAAGTTCAGGACAATTTCTTTCTCGGCTTCGTAAGACATATCTTTTACTTTCAATGCTTTGCCCGGAGGGAAGCGTCAGTCTTTAGCAAGATTGCGGGCGCTTTTGCATTCGCTTGCAAAAAATACTTGCCAGATGTTCCTTTGGATGTCTATGCTTTTGCAAACGTATGCACTCAGGTGCAACTGGGAGGACAGTATGGCCGAGATTCAACTGCGCAATGTTGGAAAACGTTGGGGTTCGTTTGTTGGAGTGGACAATTTCGACCTGACAATATCCGACAAGGAATTTCTGGTGCTTCTCGGCCCGTCGGGTTGTGGCAAGACCACTACGATGCGCATGATCGCAGGTTTGGAAGACGCAAGCGAGGGTGATATTCTGATCGACGGTACCCGCGTCAACGATATGGAGCCAAAAGACCGCGACGTCGCGATGGTGTTCCAGTCTTACGCTTTGTATCCGAACATGAACGTCTACGAGAACATTCGTTTCCCGCTGAGGGTACGTGGCATCGACGCTTCCACCCATGACGAAAAAGTGCGCCGTGCGTCGGCGATGGTAGAGTTGGACGACTTTCTGCATCGCAAGCCGGCAGAGCTGTCAGGTGGTCAACGTCAGCGGGTGGCACTGGCGCGCGCGATTGTACGCGAGCCCAACGTGTTCCTGATGGATGAGCCGTTGTCCAACCTTGACGCAAAACTGCGTGTTTCGACTCGCGCGCAGATCAAGAACCTCAGCCATGAACTAGCCGTGACTACGATTTATGTGACACATGACCAGATCGAGGCGATGACACTGGCCGATCGCGTGGTGATCATGAAGCAGGGTGTTGTCCAGCAGGTTGGCTCTCCGACGGCGATCTACGACGAGCCTGCGAACACGTTTGTCGCCAGCTTTATCGGCAACCCGGCGATGAACCTGGTTGATGGCGATGTTCAGGGCGGTGTGTTCCGCGCGCAGAATACCGAAGTGCATGGTCTGAATGCTCCGGATGGCCCAATAACTTTGGGTTTCCGCGCCGAGGACGCCAATGTCGTAGAAAGCGGGGGCGAGATTAACGCGCCCATCTATACGCAGGAATTGCTGGGCGACAGCACCATGGTCTCGGTTCGGATCGGCGGAGCGCTGGTCTCGGTCAAGGCCGACAAAACCTATCGTGCTGAAATCGACGATCAGGTGTCGATTCATATCCATACCGATCACTGTCACCTGTTCGATGCGCAAACCGGCGCGCGCCTTGAGATCTGAGAGACGAAAACCAATCCCGCAATGACGGGACAATCTCGGGTGCAGGCTTCGAAGATGCACCCAATCACCTAGGGAGGAATCAAAATGTTTCTAAAGAAAATCGCATTGGCCGGGTCACTGACCGCCTTTGCTGCGAGCGCGGGTTATGCCTGCGAGATCACGGATCGGGTCAACATCGTCGGCAACGAATTTGCCGCCATTCAGGCTGTGGCCGCTGCTGCAAAGGAATGCACGGGCGCATCTGTTGAATCCAACCTGACATCCGAACACCAAACCATCAACGTCGCCGGTCTGTCGGGTAATCCGTCGGAATACACCTCAGCCATCATCGCCAACAGCTCGATTGTGGCGTTGATGAATGAAGACGTTATCCGACCGCTCAATGACCTGGTCGAAAAACATGGTCAGAACCTGCAGCCGGGACAGTTGATCAAGATCGGCGATGACATCATGGCCATCGCCTTCATGGCCAACGCTCAGCACCTGATGTACCGCAAGGACGTTCTGGAACAGGCAGGCGTCGAAGTTCCAACCACGTATGAAGAACTGCTCGAGGCGGCCGAAGCCATTCGCGCGCAGGGCATAATGCAAAACCCGGTTGGTGGTGCTTACGCTGCGGGATGGAATCTGGCGCAGGAATTCAACAACATGTTCCTTGGCTATGGAGGTACTCATTTCAAGCCCGGCAGCGCAGAGCCCAACGTCAATACCGAGGCCGGTGTCAAAGCGCTGAACATGATGAAGGCTTTGTCCGAGTATATGAACCCCGACTTTCTGACCCATGATTCCAATGCCACCAACGCGGAATACCGCGCGGGCAATGTGGCGATCATGAATATGTGGGGGTCACGGGCGTCACAGCAGACCACAACCGAAGGTGTCTTGCAGGAAGTAATCGATGGCCATGCCATTGCAGCGCCGCTGACCGTGGGTGGGGGCACGACTCCGGCCTCGACCCTTTGGTGGGACGGATGGACCGTCGGCAAGAACATCTCGGATGAAGAGGCTGAGGCGACTTTTGTCGCGATGACGCATGGCGTCCGCCCCGAAATGTTGAACGATGAAACCACGCCGCTGGCAGTCTGGTTGATCGAAGGGTACGAACCTGCAGACGACGCGCAGGGTGTATTTGACGCTGCCAAAATGGGCACGACGCCTTATCCGATGCTGCCCTACATGGGTTTGATGCACAGTGCACTTGGCAATGAACTTGCCGATTTCATGCAGGGCAAGGAAAGCGCTGAACAGGCGCTGGCCGATGTCGAGGCCGCCTATCGCGCCGCGGCAATCGAACAGGGCTTCCTACAGTAAAACGCCCCTCGCGGGTGCCCAATTCGGGCACCCGCCCAATCAAGCCGACACGGGAATTGCGACATGCGCCATAAGACATTCCTTTGGTTTTTTCTGCCCACAGGACTTGCAATGCTGCTGTTCATTGCAATGCCCATCGTCTCGGTGGTGATCCAATCCATTTATGCCCCACACCCGGCGGTTCTGGTGGAAGTCGAAAACTGTACTCCGCTTGTCGGATGCACAACCGAGACCACCATCGATCAGGAAGCCACCGCAGCGCTTCGTGCCGAACAACCATTGGGCAGATTTGTCGGGCTGGATATCTACTTTGATCGCGGCCACCTGGCGATACAGGAGGTTGGCGAAATCTGGGCGGCGAGTGACACGTGGGGTGACCTCTTCTCAGAGGTCGGAAACTTGCCCTTCTATCGGGCCATGGCCTTTACGCTGACCTTCACATTCATTGTGACACCCCTCACGATCATTCTGGGGCTGGTGATTGCGCTGGCGGTCAACTCACTGCACCGGCACCTCAAGGGTTTGATGATCTTCTTCTCGCTCTTGCCCATGATTGTGACACCGCTGATCGGCTCGCTCATTCTGTTTTGGATGATTGACAGTCGTGGCGTCATCGGCAACGCCCTTGTAAACTTGGCCGGAGATCCGGATTTCAGTCTAAAGGCTTCGACCGGGCTGATGTGGGTGGCGCTGATGGTTTATGGCGTCTGGAGCTCGGCCCCCTTTGCCTTCGTGGTGTTCTATGCCGGTTTGCAAACTTTGCCCAAAGATCAGATCGAGGCGGCCCAGATCGATGGGGCAACCCGCTGGCAACAGGTCAAATTCGTGGTTGTTCCCCATCTCATGCCCCTGGTTACGTTTGTTGCGCTGATCCAGTTGATGGATAATTTCAAGGTGTTTGAACCGATTATCGGCTTCAGCGCCGGTGCCCATGCGCAATCGCTCAGTACTTTCATCTTCAACGACCTCGGCGGTGAAACGCGACAACTGTCCTCTGCAGCCGCTACGTCTGTGATCACGATTATCGGGGTCGCCATTCTGTTGTCGCCCGTGCTTGTCCGCACCTGGCGTGACTTCAAAGGAGCAAGATAACATGGCCAGTCGTGCGCAAAGAATGCCCAAAAGCCTTCGGATTGCTTCGTCGCTTTTTGTGATCCTTTGGTTCATCCTGGCCGCTTTCCCGTTCCTCTGGACGGTTTGGGGGTCGTTCAAGGTAGAGCTGGATTTCTTCTCGATCGCCGATTGGACCAACGCTCTAACCGGCGCGCGGACCGAGGCAGTTTATGGCTCACCCTTTACCACCACCGGTTACGAAGGGGCTTGGATTCAGGAAGAATTTTGGCGGAATGTTCTGAATACGGGGATCGTTTGCGTCTTTGTGGTCGCCATCTCGCTGACCATCGGAACGCTGGGGGGCTACGCGCTTTCGCGGTCGAGCTATAACTACACATTCTGGCTTTTGATCACGGCGCTGATCTTCCGCGCAATGCCGCCGATCACGTTGGTTTCGGGTTATCTGTTGCCCTTCTTTGAATGGAATATCTGGGGGATACTGCCGACGACAATTATCGTACTTGTCGCGATCAACCAGCCGTTCACCCTGTGGATGCTACACGCCTTCTTCAAGAACATCCCCAGCGAGCTTGACGAAAGCGCAAAGGTCGACGGCTGCAACCAGTTTCAGGCCTTCCGCCGTGTGATCATTCCGGTGATGTGGCCGGGTGTGATCACCACGGGGCTGTTCTCGTTTCTTCTGGCCTATAACGACTTTGCCGTTGGGGCGATGCTGTTGTCAGAAAGCAACCGCACAATGGTTCCAGCCATCGCCGCGTTCCTTGGTACAACGCAAACCGAGGGCAACGTAATGTTCGCTGTTGCGGCCGTGGTTTCTGCGACGGTTCCGCTGTTCATCTTGGTGATGTTCTTCCAGCGTCAGATTGTGGGCGGTTTGACCGCCGGGGCTGTGAAAGGCTGACGCTGATGGGACGCACGCATCCTCAGTCCGTATTTGCCCATGCGCACGCAGCCAGCCTGAACATGGCTGCGTGCCGGGCAAGGCGACCAGGGCGAATTCCCTTTGCTTTGATGCGCGCAGGGCCTTGCGGGACGTTTCTCCGCAGACGCCTTGAACAGATCCTATAGAGACAAAGTTAATGGAACGCCCCGACCGTAAACCCTTTCTGAAATTCACCGCCGCGCAACGCCATCCAGGCAATTTCCGGCCAGCCTATGAGAGGTTCTTCGCCCCCGGCGCACATGTCAACGTGGTGCATCCTTTCAACGAGGTCGTGGGCGGCCTCGGGCTGCACGATCACGTCATCGCACCGCTTGCAGCCTCCTTTGACGGACTTTTTCGTCGCGATGATATCGTCATGGCCGGTATATTTGATGGACAGGGCTGGATCAGCGCCACCGGCTATTTCGTCGGTCGGTTCTCGCGCGACTGGCTTGGTATCCGCGCCACAGGTGAGCTTGCCTATCTGCGCTTCGGCGAGTTCCACCGCATGCAGGATGGCAAGGCGGTGGAGAGCTATGTCTTCTTCGATATCCCAGAACTGATGCTGGCTGCAGGGCAATGGCCGATCACCGATAGCCCGGGCAAGACCCGTGGCTTCACCGGGATGATTCAGGGTCCAGCAAGCCATGATGGCATCTTGACCACGCCGCAAGACCCAGTCGAGGGGGCCAAGAGCTATCGTATGGTCACAGAAATGCTGGCCAAGCTTGCCACCAAGAACGAGGCCTGGCGCCCGTTTTGGCATGACAACATGGTCTGGTACGGCCCCGGCGCCTTCGGTTCTTTCGTCGGGCTCGAGAGTTTTGCAAGCTTCCAGGTGCCTTTCGAGGCCACCTTCGAAGGTTGGTCCGGCGGCAGTGCGGGAAATGGCATGACTGCGCATTTCACCCGCTTCGGCGAAGGCAATTACGTATGCTCGGGCGGCTGGCCTTCCTTGACTGGTGTCCAGGTGAAACCCTTCCTCGACCAGCCCGCAGGCGGAAAACGCGTCTTCATGCGGGTCTGCGACTGGTGGCGTCGAGAGGACGATCTGTTGGTCGAAAACTGGGTTTTCGTCGACATCCCGCATGTGTTGTTGCAGCTGGGATATGACCTTTTTGCCGACATCGCCGAGCAAGCCGCATGAGCAGCTCTGCAAGACATAACGCCGTTGGCCGCCACCCGGCGCTCAACCGGATGCCGAGGGATTTTCTGTCAGCTGATTGAGCTACCCGATGAAGACAGAATTTCTATTGGCACCAATACAAGGATGAGAAAGATGAAGGGTTCCCGCCCGGAACAGGCCGTGCTGACACGTGATACGGACCTCGACAAAACAGAAGACACCCGCCGTGTGATTGAAAACATGGTGGATGGTCTGAACGATCACCGTATCGATGACATCGGCGAATTCTTCTCGGAAGGCTTCCGCTGGATGGGCAATCAGGGCTGTGGCACAAAAACTGGCCTGAAACAGTTTCAGGACAATTGGCAACGCCCGTTTCAGGCGGCTTTTTCGGACAAGACATGCATCGACGAAGCGCGCCTTTACATGGGCGAGTGGGCGGCTGCGTTTGGCCGACAGGAAGCAACCCATTCGGGTGAGTTCCTGGGGATCGCCCCCACCGGAAAGCGGGTCGAGATCCGATATATGGATTTCTGGAAAGTGGTCGACGGCAAGATCGTCGACAATTGGGTGAATGTGGATTTCGCCCATGTAGCGGCACAGCTGGGTGTCGATCTGTTTAACGGCGAAGGCTGGGAAGCATTTGACCGGGGTGAGAAGTCTCCGCCCCGGCCTGAAACTAAGGATTAGGACAATGACAATCGAGTATCTGAAACGTGGTAAGTCCGATGCTGACCGGGCCGAGGATGACGCCAAAACACGCGCTGTCGTCGAAGCGACGCTGAAAGACATCGAAACACGTGGCGATGCTGCGGTACGCGAGCTAAGCGAGAAGTTCGATAACTATTCGCCAGCATCGTTTCGGTTGTCTCAAGACCAGATCGAAGACCTGATCAATCAGCTGACGGATCGAGAGCTGGCGGACATCAAATTCGCGCAGGAACAAGTGCGCAACTTTGCACAAGCTCAGCGCGACTCGATGCTGGATATCGAAGTTGAGACTTTGCCGGGCGTCATTTTGGGCCACAAGAACATCCCCGTACAATCGGTGGGCTGTTATGTGCCCGGTGGCAAATTCCCGATGGTGGCCTCGGCGCATATGTCGGTGGCGACCGCCTCGGTGGCGGGCGTACCACGCATCATCGCCTGCACCCCTCCGTTTCAGGGCAAACCCAATGCAGCGGTGATCGCCGCCATGTATTTGGGTGGGGCGCATGAGATTTACGTGATGGGCGGCATTCAGGCTATCGGCGCCATGGCGTTGGGGACCGAGACGATTGATCCGGTTCATATGCTTGTCGGTCCGGGCAACGCGTTTGTCGCAGAAGCCAAGCGACAGCTTTTCGGCCGCGTCGGTATCGACCTGTTCGCCGGCCCGACCGAGACCATGGTAATCGCAGATGAGACCGCCGCTGATGCCGAGCTATGCGCGACCGATCTTCTGGGTCAGGCCGAACATGGTTATAACAGCCCCTGCGTTTTGCTGACCAACTCGCGCAAACTGGCCGAGGACACGATGGCCGAGGTCGACCGGCTGCTGGGCATTCTGCCGACAGCGGGCACTGCAAAAGTGTCGTGGGAGGAATATGGCGAAGTGATCGTCTGCGATACGTATGACGAGATGCTGCAGGTCGCCGATGACATTGCATCTGAACATGTGCAGGTCATGACCGATCGCGACGACTGGTTCCTTGAGAACATGACTTGTTATGGCGCATTGTTCCTTGGACCGCGTACCAATGTCTCGAACGGTGATAAGGTTATTGGCACCAATCACACGCTACCTACCAAAAAAGCTGGCCGCTATACTGGTGGTCTATGGGTGGGTAAATATCTGAAAACACATAGCTATCAAAAGGTTCTGACTGATGAGGCGGCAACCTTGATCGGCGAATATGGCTCGCGCCTATGTATGCTCGAAGGTTTTGTGGGGCACGCCGAGCAATGTAACGTCCGCGTACGGCGTTACGGCGGCATCAATGTCCCCTACGGCGCGCCTGCACCTTACAGGGACGCCGCAGAATGAGTGACAGGCATACTGAGCACAAGACCCTGATCGCACAGATCAGGGCTGCGATGTATGACTTTACCGAAGCCGGTGTCCGGCAGGCGTTGGATCAGATTTGTTCTCCCGACGCTGTGTTCCATCTGAGCTATCCGTTTGGTGACACCAATGGGAGTAGTGCTTATTACGATTGTTGCTATCGCGATCTTCTGACCGCATGGCCCGATCTTGAGCGCCGCGATTATATCGTCATGGCTGGACCTGATGAATTCGGGGCTGATTGGGTTGGATGCGGCGGGTACTATACCGGCACTTTCGCGGGGCCATGGCTGGAGATTCCGCCGACAGGCCATCAGGTCACCATGCGGTTTCACGAGTTTTACCGGATCGAAAATGGCAAAGTCGCCGAGGTGCAGGCGCTTTGGGATATCCCCGAAGTGATGATGCAAGCGCAGGCCTGGCCCATGGCACCCGGTTTGGGGCGGGAATGGCATGTTCCGGGACCAGCGACGCAGGACGGGCTGGTGCCCGGCCCGTATGACAAGGCCAAGGGCAAAGAGACCAGCCAGCACATTGTCGACATGCTGGATCATCTGACCAAACATCCCGCAGAAGGTGGTCCGGAGGTGATGGAGTTGGAGCGGTTCTGGCATCCTCGGATGAACTGGTACGGCCCCTCGGGGATCGGCACAGGGCGGGGTATTGCGGGGTTCCGTAATTGGCATCAGATTCCATTCCTCAACGCAATGCCGGATCGCGGGCAGGATGTAGATGACATCACCTGTCATTTCTTTGGCGACGGTGACTATGCGGCTGTTACGGGTTGGCCCAACATGATCCAGACTGTCACCAATGATGGCTGGATGGGGATCGCACCGTCGGGCAAGAAGATCACGCTGCGCAGCCTCGATTTCTGGCGGCTTGAAAATGGCAAGATTCGCGAGAACTGGGTTCTGGTTGATCTGCTGGATACCTATCGCCAGCTTGGTGTTGACGTCTTTGCCCGTTTGCGAGAGTTCAACAAGGCGCGCGCTCCGGGCCGCATTCCATTTCCGGTTGGCGAGGTCTGATATGTCCCAATTTCCCAGCACCCCAAGTTTCAATCTTAACGGCAAACGCGCATTAGTCGCGGGCGCGTCGACCGGTATCGGCATGGCCTGTGCCGTAGCGCTGGCAGAGCATGGTGCCGAAGTGACACTGGCGGCGCGGCGCAAGGATGCGTTGCAGGATCTGGCAACAGAGATGAACGCTCGGGGATGGTTGGCGAATATACTTGAACTGGATGTTTCTGACGTTGCAGGCACTGCTGATGCTGTGGCGCAAAACGGGCCGTTTGATATCCTGCTGAACTCAGCCGGTCTGGCCCGACACAGCAGGGCCGTGGACACACGGCCCGAGGATTTTGATGCGGTAATGGATGTCAATGTCCGAGGGGCCTATTTTCTGACCCAAGCGGTGGCAAAAGGATTGTTAGAAGCTGGGCGCCCCGGATCACTGATGAACATCTCCAGCCAGATGGGCCATGTGGGCGGGCGGGAAAGGGCGGTCTATTGCGCGTCAAAATTCGCGGTCGAAGGCTTTTCCAAGGCGATGGCGCTGGAGTTCGGCCCTGCAAAAATTCGGGTCAACACGATCTGCCCAACTTTTATTCTGACCGATTTGACCAAGTCGACTTTTGATGACCCGGACAAGCGCGCATGGATATTGGACAAGATCAAGTTGGGCCGTCCGGGCGAGATCGAAGACATCATGGGGGCAGTGGTTTATCTTGCCTCGGATGCATCGGCTTTGGTGACGGGCACCGCGTTGATGATAGACGGAGGTTGGACAGCAGACTGATGGCGGCGCAAAAAGTTACATCCATGGAGGTCGCCCGCCTTGCCGGGGTCAGCCAGTCTGCCGTTAGCCGTGTGTTCACTCCGGGGGCTTCAGCCTCGAAGAAGACGATTGAAAAGGTTCGTCAGGCCGCCAAGCAACTGGGGTATCGGCCGAACGTCCTTGCGCGTGCCGTAGTGTCCGGCAAAAGCCGGATCATTGGGCTTGTTGTGGCGTATCTGAATAATCAGTTTTATCCTGAAGCACTGGAAAGGTTGACGAATACGCTGCAGGAGCGCGGCTACCATGTGATGATATTCATGGCGTCGAACCAGGCCGAAAACGTCGATAGCGTGGTCGAGGAATTGCTCGACTTTCAAGTCGACGGCATAATCGCGGCATCGGTGGCCCTGTCGTCGACCTTGTATGAACGTTGTCGGACCGTTGGCGTGCCGATGGTGTTGTTCAATCGGGCACAGGATGACCTCACTATGTCATCGGTTACATCCGACAATGTCGCCGGTGGCCGAAAGGCAGCCGAGTTTCTGCTGGCTGGCGGTCATGAGAAGATCGGATATATCGCCGGATGGGAGGGCGCTTCGACCCAACGCGATCGCGAAGCGGGATTCGTAGCGGCCCTGCAAGAGGCGGGTGTCAAACTGCACGCCCGTGGAGCCGGAAACTTCATCGCTGAACAGGCGCGTGAGGCAACGCTACGCATGTTCGCGTCCGATCCACCGGACGCTGTGTTCGTGGCCAATGATCATATGGCGATCTCTGTGATGGACACGCTGCGGTTCGAGTTGGGCCTGCAAATTCCGGCCGACGTCTCGGTTCTGGGATATGACGATGTCGCCGTTGCCTCTTGGCCAGCCTACAATCTGACAACTATTCGTCAGCCTGCCAATCGGATGGTTGCCGAAACCGTCGATATTCTACTTAGCAAGATCGAAAATCCCGCTGCTGCGCCGCGCCGCACCGAGATTGACGGACCTTTGATCGTTCGCGGCTCCGCCCGCATACCTGAAGGATGGAAGACATGAAGGGATTTGATCCCAAATTCAAAGATTTCCCGGATTATATCATCGGCATCACCAAAGAGATTTGGGAAGACCGTGGCATTGCGACTCTGCATCAATATTACAGCCCAGACATCGTCGTCCGCTCGCCCGGTTCGGTTGTGTTGGGTAACCAGAATGTCATTGGTGCAACAATGGCCACGTTGGCCGAGTTCCCCGACCGTCAGCTGCTGGGCGAGGATGTGATCTGGTCGGGCACCCCGGAAGAAGGCATGCTGAGCTCGCATCGTATCCTGTCGACCGCCACGCATCGGGGCAATGGTGTCTATGGCAAAGCCACCGGAACACGCTTGCGATACCGAATTCTGGCCGACTGCCACGCCATCGACAACATGATCGATGACGAATGGCTGATCCGAGATCAGGGTGCGATTGTCCGGCAAATGGGCTGGGATCCCAAGGAATATGCCGCCGATCTGATAGCGCGTGAAGGTGGGGCCGAGGCCAGTGTGAAGCCTCTGTCACCCAAGATCGACATCGAAGGCCCCTACAAGGGGTACGGCAATGACAATGAATGGGGACACCGCCACGCGGATCTGCTGACACGGATAATGAATGCAGATATGGGCGCGATTGAACGAGAGTATGACCGAGGCGTGCAGACCGAATATCCCGGCGGTGTCACGGGCCATGGCTGGGATTCGGCTGATCGGTTCTGGATGTCTTTGCGTGCCGCCATGCCAAGCGCAACCTTCACCATCCATCATCAGATCGGGCGCGATGATCCGAATATGCCACCCCGCTCGGCCCTGCGCTGGAGCTTGCATGGCAAGCATGACGGTTGGGGCGTGTTCGGCAAACCCACAGGCGCTGAGTTGTATGTGTTGGGGATCAGCCATGCCGAATGGGGCGAGTTGGTTGGAGGCGACATCAGGCTGCGACGCGAATGGACCTTGTTCGATGAAACCGCGGTCTGGAAACAGCTTCTGTTGGAAACCGGGGATCTCTGATGCCTCAAACGCGCGTCGCATTGGATGCCAGTGAAGGAACCCGGCGGTACCACGGCCACCGGGCGTCCTTGCGGGCGCGGCGGCTGAATAATCGCCCTCCGGGTGCATGAGGATCGAGACCTCTTGTACCAATTCAATGAACGGAGACTATTATGAGCACGATCCAACAACGCATTGTCCGCTACGGCGAACTGCAGCCTTGTAAAACCGCATTTATTGACGCGCACACGCCCGGTTCGGACCAGAAGGAAAACTTTACCATCGTAGGCGGTGGCGTATCCGAAAGCCCCGATCAGCATGTCCACATCACCGACAAAATCGGCTTCAATATTGGCGCGGCGGGGCAACCTCCGAAATGCCGGAATTCGCTGCACAGCCACACCACGGCCGAGGTGTTCTTTGTCGCCAAAGGACGTTGGCGGTTCTTCTGGGGTCGCTATGGCACTGCGGGCGAGTTTATTGCCGAGGAAGGTGACATATTTAACATTCCAACTGGCATCTTTCGCGGTTTCGAAAATGTCGGGCAGGATTATGGGATGATCATGTCGATCCTGGGCGGCGATGATGCGGGTGGCGGTGTCACCTGGGCACCACAGGTGATCGAAGACGCGCAGGCGCATGGGCTGATGCTGGGCGACAATGGCGTGCTGTATGACAGCAAGAAGGGTCAGGAACTGCCCCACAACGTGCGCCCCATGCCGCTGCTGACCGAAGAAGAGCTTAAGAGCTATCCGGAAGTTCCGGTCGAAAATGTTATCGGCAAATATGTGGCACGCTATTGGGATCTGATGGCGCTTTCCGCTAACAAGCCAGCCAAAGTGATTGGCGAAGATGCCCTGATCACGGATAAGCCGGGGTTTGAGGTCGATTTCCTCGGACGCGGCTCTTGTTTGAACGAACCCGTCGCGGCGCATATGCCCGTCGTCCTCATGCCTGCGAGTGGTCATTGGCGGATTACAGTCGATGGCTATGAAACAACTTTGTCCGCAGGCGATACAGCGCTGGTTCTGTCAGGTGAAAGCTACAGTATCGTGCCCTCAATGACCGGAGAGGCCGGTCTGTATCGTATCACGGCAACGGACGATCCCGCCGGTGCTACCTGGACCGGTGCATAAAGGCAAAGTTGCGCGCTCCGATCTTTTTCGGGGCGCGCAGTATGTGACCCGTGCTTCACTTTGGACTCGGCACAGGGAAGTAATTGAATTGGAGATGACAAGATGACCCGAATTTCAACCACCCATGTGGGAAGTCTGCCGCGCAGTCAGGAAGTCGTCGATTTCATCTTCGCGCGTGAGCGGGAGGAACCGTTCGATCAGTCAGATTTTGATGCCTGCATGACGAACGCGGTGTCCGAGACCGTAGGCAAACAGGCTGCAGCGGGGATCGATATTGTATCGGATGGCGAGACTTCGAAAATCTCTTACGCGACCTACGTCAAGGACCGCTACACCGGGTTTGCAGGCGACAGCCCGCGCAACGCTCCGGCTGATCTGAAGATGTTTCCGGGCTTTCTTCAACGTTTGGCGAATGATGGCGGAACTCCGCAATACGCGCGGCCCATGTGCGTAGGCGATGTGCGCTCGAAAGGGCAGGGCGAGTTGCAGAAGGATATCGACAACCTCAAAAGAGCCATGGTTGAGCACGGGATTGAGCGCGGATTTATGAATGCTGCCAGCCCGGGTGTGATCTCTCTCTTTCTGCAGAACGACTATTACCCGACGCGCGAGGCGTATCTGGCCGCGCTGGCCGATGCGATGAAATCCGAATATGAAACCATCGTCGCGGCGGGCCTGGATATTCAATTGGATTGTCCCGATCTTGCCCTGTCGCGCCATATGCTGTTCACCGATCTTTCTGACGAGGAATTTGTCAGTATTGCCGAAATGCATGTCGAAGCGCTGAACCATGCATTGCAGGATGTGCCCGCCGACAAGGTTCGGGTTCACATCTGCTGGGGCAATTACGAAGGTCCGCATTGCTGCGATATCGGAATGGACAAGGTGTTCTCGACTTTGATGTCAACCAAGTCGCGCTATGTGCTGTTTGAAACCTCGAACCCGCGCCATGCACATGAATGGACGGTGTTCCGCGACCGCAAGTCCGAGATACCGGATGACAAGGTACTTGTGCCGGGTGTGGTCGATACCACCACAAACTTTGTGGAACACCCCGAACTGGTCGTGCAACGTCTTGAGCGGTTCGTGAACATCGTGGGAGCGGAGCGGGTGATCGGCGGATCGGATTGCGGTTTCGGCACCTTTGCGGGGTTTGGCGCTGTCGATCCTGATATCGCCTATGCCAAACTGGGTGCGCTGGCCGAAGGGGCTGCTCTGGTCAAATGACACCACTTGTCCTTTTGCCGGGCATGATGTGCGATGCTCGGCTATTCTCGCCGCAAATTGGTGCATTGTCTGGCAGATATCCGATATTTGTCGCCCCCATTGGTGCACATGATACGATGCAGGCTCTGGCCGCCGAGGTTTTAAGTCATGCGCCCGACCGGTTCGCCTTGGCCGGTCTTTCCATGGGAGGCATTGTTGCGATGGAAATACTGCGGCAAGCACCGGGGCGTGTAGCGGGGATGGCGTTGATGGACACCAACCCGCTGGCAGAGGTGGATCAGGTCAAGGCGAGGCGTGAGCCCCAGATTGAGGCGGTTAAAAACGGTCGGCTACGCGATGTGATGGCCGAGGAAATGAAGCCCAACTATCTGACCGATGGCCCTGATCGACAGGCAATTCTGGACCTATGCATGGATATGGCTATGGCCTTGGGGCCGGAGATTTTTGTTAACCAATCCAAGGCCCTACGAGATCGCCCGGATCAAAGTCACACATTGCGCGCTTTCAAGGGATCTGCGCTGGTCCTTTGCGGTCGTCATGACGCGTTATGCCCAGTCGAACGCCACGAATTGATGCATGACCTGTTGCCGCAAAGCCGGTTGGAAGTCATCGAACACGCGGGGCATTTGCCAACTCTGGAACAACCGCGGCAAACCACGGCGGCGCTGCAGCGCTGGCTGGAGACAATCGAAACAATCTAAGCCGGATTTCCGCAAGGCCGTAGATAGCCCTGGTGGAAACTGACTACGATATTACTCTGTCGGACTTGGAGCCCCTATCGTAGCATGGACGCAGCAGTAACGATTTAGAGTTTCTGAAGCACCCAAATCTGGTTCAGAGCCTGCTGTCGCGATCAAAACTGCACTTAAGTCGGGGCACACGCGATACACTAAATTCAAGGCCTGCTACCAAGTCTCTGACGAAGATTGCTTCGTTGCACTCAGCCACCTGCGGAAAGTGGTGGAAGGGGGAGGAATTTGCTGTTTGGCGTGATAAACTTTTCAATCGCCCGGAATGCCTCGGTGGATGATTGTCTGGTTTAGCCATGAGTGGCGATTGCGGTCGCTGCGGACCGGACAGTTTGATCGTCCTCTGCAACATTGACAGTTTCGAATAGCAAATGTTGTTATCGTAATGACAGGCATCGTCCCGAGGAGAAGAGCTATGCAAGACGTCGCGGATCAATCCGCTGGCTATGATGAGCACATTCTGATTTGTGACGATGACATCGAGTTTGCTCAGGGTGTTTGTGCATTTCTGACTGATAAAGGGTACAAAATCGAACACGCGCAAGATGTACCCGCTGCGCGGTTGATGATGGCTGATGAAACCTACAGCTTGTTTCTGCTGGACCTCGTGATGCCAGGAACTAGTGGTAAGGTGTTATGTCACGAGATCGCTTCGCGCATAGATGCCGGGATCATCATGATCAGTTCGATTGATGACGACGCCGAGCGGATTTCCCTGCTGGAACTGGGCGCGGATGATTACATCATTAAACCATTCAACGAGTTGGAACTCCTCGCGCGCGTGCGTGCTGTGCTGCGCAGGCGTGCTGGTGGAACGCAGGGAAAATCCCGGGTTACCCGGTTCGGAGAATGGGAGCTTGTTGAAAACGAGCGGCATCTCAAAAGCGAGGATGGTCGGCTCATCACCCTCACCTCAAGTGAAGTGCGCGTCATGCGGTTTTTTGCTGAAAATCCGGACGTGTTGTGCACCCGGGAAGACCTACTTGCCGTCGCTCGAACGCGGCAGCATGGCGGAGCAGGGGACAGGAGCGTTGATGCTCTGATCAAACGGTTGCGGTCGAAGATCGAGAACGATCCATCAAATCCGGAATATATTCGAACGGTCTGGGGGCAGGGTTACATCTTTCGTCCAGGCTGAACTCCGGAATCAAGCGGCAAAAGCACATTAGCCCTAAGGCCCCCGCTAGGGCGGTTTTCAAGCGTAACAGTGCCCCCCTGATCGACAACAATCGCCCGGACAATAGCAAGGCCGAGGCCTGTGCCGGGTTCGGTGGCTCCAAGTCTCTGGAAAGGCTCAAACGCTGTTTCAAGTTGTTCGGCTGGGATACCTGGTCCTTCATCGTCTATGTGAATTGCGGCCAAATCGTTCGACGCGGTCAAAGAGACATTTGTTCGACCCCCGTATTTGACCGCATTCTCCAACAAGTTTCTAAGAACCCGGGTAAGCGCGTTATGTCTTCCTTTGACCACCGCAGATTGTTCGATTGTGCAGGTCACATCGCGACCCGCCTCAACCTGTTCATCTACAAGCGCCTCAACCAGTGAGCGCAAATCCAGGCGTGCAAGCTCTCCATCGTGATGCGTTTCGCGGTTGAGGTTGGTGACGGAGTTTACAATATCGCTGATGGTTTCCAACCGCTTGAGCAGTTGCTCTTTGGGTGCTGTTGGTTCCAATTTCTGGATCGCATCGTGCATCCGTGCAATCGGTCCCTTCAGGTCATGCCCGAGGCTACGAAGCAAGGTTGTCTTGTACTCAAGCGCCAGAACAATCCGGGCTTCCATGCGATTGAACGCAATAATTGTGTGGCGGATATCAATGGCACCCGCCTCGACGAGTGGGCCGACCTCTTCGCCCCGGCCGATCAACTCGGCATTGACGGCCATCGCGCTCAGCGGTCGCATCACTTTCTGAATAAGAAACGCAAGTGCGCAAAGCAGGGTAAGCGCGACCAGACTGTCGATTGAGCCAACGATGACCAAAGGTACGATGTTCTTGTTTTTCATGAGCAAATAGCAGTTCAGCCATTCGTCATCATCCTTGAGCCGGACCGAAAAAACGCTCACCAGAAACGCGTCAACGCTTTCTGCATCGATAGGTTCGCCCGAGTGGCTCTTGAACAGTTGCAACAGCGCGCTTTGGTCGTGTTTGGCGTCAACGACCGTGTCTGCCACGGACAGTTCCGCGACGGCGATCCCGCGGTGTTCCAGCCGCGCCGTCAGCCAGTTAGCCAGATTCGGGCGGTCGCGGCCATTGGCCAAAGTGGTTGCTGCATCCTGCGTGCCGACCCTGACACTCCATTCTGCAGGAAAGAAACCAAGCGCTGCTTCGGAGCGGCTGTCAGGAGGCACGCGGGCCAGGGTTGAAACCACCTGCGCAAGAAAGGCATCGCCCCTGTTTCGGATCTCTTCAGCGCGAGAGTTTCGGATCTGGACCACGTCGGTGACTACCGAGAACACGCCGACAATCGTCCAGCTGATAAGCACGATGCTCATAACTTGTGTTCGAAGTGTCAGATCATTCCAGCGCATTGCGCGTAGGCTCCCTGTCCCATCCCCCTGACTTGGGACGCTAATTCAAATACCGCCGCATTCCCAAGCGGAAATTGCAACCGCCATGCCGCTGATGATGCAAAGGGGTTTCACCCACCGGTACCGCATTTCGGGGCACCCGGCTTCGTCAGCTCGGTAAACAACCGGCCAAATTCGTCAATTGAATCAAAGTGTGACAAGCCCTTGGGGCATCGGCGGCTGGTCTCCAAGTATCACCCACAGAGTTTTTATTGGGAGCCAGCTATGTCAAAGCATTCATCCGTTCATCCACAACTTGCCAGCGCCCGGCGCGCGCTGAGGGGCAATCTGATTGCCACCGGCGTTTTCAGCGGTGTTGTGAACCTATTGATGCTGACAGGGCCGATTTTCATGCTTCAGATCTATGATCGCGTGATGTCTAGCCAAAGCGTGAATACGCTTGTCGCGCTCAGCACACTTGTCGCCGGTCTGTACTTGTTCATGGCCTTGATTGACGGCGCGCGGACCCGTGTGCTGGTTGCCATGGGGCATCGCTTTGAACAAAGGCTCGCCCGCACAGCGTTTGATTGCACTTTGTCCGAGCCGTCGCGCAACCGTCCGGGTGGCAACCCTGCGGCGGCAATTCAAGATGTCGAAAAAATTCGCGGTTTCCTGTCGGGTCAGGGTGCCGGAGCTTTGTTCGATCTGCCGTGGATCCCGGTCTATCTGGGATTGGTTTTTGCCATGCACATGTGGCTGGGTATGGTCGGTGTAATTGGCGCGCTGGCATTGGTTGCCATTGCCATCGTTACGGATATCAAGGTCCGCGCTGCCGCGTGCGTTCAGTCTGAGCATTCAGCCAAGCGCAATCGTCTGGCAGAAGCCGGCCGCCGGAATGCCGAAATGGTTCGCGCGATGGGGATGCAGTCCAATCTTGGCAAGACCTGGCAAGATGTGAATGATCTCCACCTTGGTGCGAGTGCTAAGGCGGCCACTACTGTCGGAGTGTCTGGTAGCTTTACCAAGGTGTTCCGCCTGGCACTTCAGTCCGCCGTTCTTGCGGTCGCCGCTTATCTTGCCATCCATGGACATATATCGGCTGGCTCAATCGTTGCGGCATCGGTCATCATGTCCCGTGGCTTGCAGCCTATCGAGACTCTGGTCGGTAGTTGGCGCAATCTGGTTGCTGCCCGGCAAGCATGGGCTCAGCTGAAGCAAACTCTTTCTGGTGACGAAGCTGACCGTCGTATTTCCATGCCCAAGGCACAGAAGTCGCTGACCGTTGACGGCCTGATCGCTGCCCCTCCGATGGCCACTGCCGCTGTTCTCAAAGGTGTTGGTTTCGATATGAAAGCAGGCGAGGCACTGGCTGTGATTGGGACGACCGGCAGCGGAAAATCAACCTTGGCGCGCACACTTGTTGGTGCATGGTCGGCGGCCAAAGGCAGCATCAGTCTCGACGGTGTGCCGATCGACCAGTACCTGCCTGAGGAGCTTGGCCCCCAGATCGGCTTTCTGCCGCAGGATGTTGAGCTCTTTGACGGAACGATCGCCCAGAATATCGCGCGTTTTGATCCCGAGGCGACGGACGAGTTGGTGATTGCCGCCGCCAAGGCAGCGGGTGTTCACGAACTGATCGCTAGCTTCAAAGACGGCTATGCCACCTCGGTTGGCGAGCGTGGCGCGGCCTTGTCCGGTGGTCAGCGACAGCGTGTTGCCCTTGCACGCGCGCTTTATGGTGATCCATTTCTGGTGGTTCTGGATGAGCCCAACTCGAATCTGGATGCCGTGGGCGAGGCTGCACTGAACCATGCCATTCTCGCCGCCAAGGCACGCGGGGCAATTGTGATCGTCATCGCGCACCGGGCGAGCGTGCTGGGTTCAGTCGACAAGATTCTGATTATGGAAGACGGTCGCGCCGGAGATTTTGGTCCTCGTACAGAAGTGATGGAGCGGTTGCGTCAACGCAATCAGGCCGCCGCCGGAGCTGCACAGCCTGCCGCTGAACAGAAGACCGTCGAACAACCCCAACAAACAGAAATCGTTGCCGCCACGGGCTGACCCAGGCCGGCGCTGTAAACAGAATGAATGGAGGAAGTCATGAATACCAACAAGAATTCCAACACGAAGACCGAAGGGTTTAGGGATCGTTCTGCCCGATCCATCGGCTTTGGTCTGGTCGCAATTGCAGTGCTCGCCATAGGATTCGGTGGTTGGGCGATGAAAGCCCCGATGTCCGGGGCGGTCGTGACGGCTGGTAGTGTGGTGGTCTCGTCCGACCTCAGAGCTGTGCAACATCCCGACGGAGGTATTGTCGGCGCCATTCACGTCAAAAACGGAGATAGGGTTGAGGCTGGCGATGTTGTTCTGACACTTGATGATCAGCTGTTGTCAGGCAGCCAAGCCTTGGTCGATGACAGGCTCGTGGCGCTTGAAGCGCAGTTAGTTCGTCTGACGGCCGAGCGCGATGGTCTGGACGATCTCGTACTGTCCGAGGAGCTTGCGGCCCGAAAAGACGAAGACAAAGTTGACCGCGCACTCGCAACGCAGCGCGCGGTGATGGAAGCACGTCGTCTGTCGCAGGATGGTGAAGTCGCGGCCTTGGAAGAGAAAATTGAACAGGCAGAGCAGGAAATTGTGGGCCTGGAGGCGCAGCGCGAAGCTTCCGAAGAAGAGATCAAACTGATCGACAGCGAATTGGAGGGTCTGACGCAGCTCTTTGAAAAGGGTTTAGTACCTGGTGCCCGGGTGACGACTTTGCAGCGTCAAAGAAGCAGTCTTGTCGGTAATAGTGGCGGCCTGACCTCTCGGATCGCAGTCGCCCGTGGTCGTATCAGCGAGACGCGTATCCATATCCTGCAACTGGAAAAGACCTTCCGCGAGCAGGTGATGAACGAGATCTCCTCGCTGGAGGTCGAACTGGATGGCTTGAAAGAACGTCGGAGCGCGGCCGCGTTGCAGTTGGCGCGGGTTGACCTTCGGGCTCCGGCGGATGGCATCGTGCATGAATTGGGGGTGCATACAGTCGGCGGCGTAGTGTCTCCGGGCGAAACGCTGATGCAGATCGTGCCCGAGGATGACGGGTTGGTGGTGACCGCTAGTGTCATGCCACAGGACATCAACAATGTCGCCTTGGGCCAGGCTGCGAGCGTGATGATCGGGGCGTTCGATCAACATGTTGCCCCTCGGTTGGATGGGCACGTTGAGTTTGTCTCGGCTGATTTGAAAACAGATCAGATGACTGGCTTACCCTACTACGAGGCGCGGGTTGCTCTAAGCGAGGAGGCTGTCGGACTTTTGTCTGACCGCCAGTTGAGCCTGCTGCCGGGTATGCCGGCTGACGTCTTCATCGAAACCGGCGAACGGACACTGTTACAGTACCTTCTTGATCCTCTCAGTAAGCAAATCCGGACCACGTTCCGGGAGGTCTGATCGATCCCATGATGTGAGCTGCCCAATAGGAAGAAACAGCTAAAACCAGCGCCAGAAATGGCGCTGGTTTTTTCGATCCTGAAGGCGAGGAGGGGCGTTGGTGGTACCTGAGCGGGTGCTGGTTAACATCTTGGAGGCGCTCCTGTGTGAAAAGAGATGATGCCCGGCTTAAGAGCCTATTTTTGTCATACTTTGTAACAATTTAACCCCTTTTTCGCGTTGTAATGAAGGGGCCGGATAACCACCTTTTTGTTATACCCGAGGAGGAAGTTTCTAAGATTTTTTGGGTGCTAAACAAAGTGTGTAACAAGGAGAAATACAATGAAACATGTAACCGCTACGAGCTTCGAGAAAGCCAACGACGATGTCATCGCCGTGCCCCCGATTCAGCCTTTTCCAAAGTGCGGAACCGAGGTGCCAAACGATGGTGAAGACCTGGTGGCTGTAAATCCGTTGCCGATTGATCCGCTGGTTGCCGATCCCATCGAAGATCTGGTTGCCGTGAACCCGCTGCCTTATGGTGCGGTTCCTGCCGGTGAAGGTGACGACGTCACCGCAGTTTCCCCGATCATGCCTGACCCCCGGTGTGGTACCGAGGTTCCGCAGGATGGTGAAGACCTGATCGCAGTAGCCCCGCTGCCTTATGGTGCGGTTCCTGCTGGTGAAGGTGACGATGTGACCGCAGTTTCCCCGATCATGCCTGATCCCCGTTGCGGCACCGAAGTGCCTCAGGACGGTGAAGATCTGGTTGCAGTGAACCCGCTGCCCTTTGATCCGATCGTTCTGGATCAGGGTGATGACGTCATCGCTGTACCCCCGATCCTGCCGCTGCCCAAATGCGGCACCGAAGTACCGGAGGATGAGTATGACCTGACGGAAATGGCGCCTCCGCCGCTGTGCGAAATCGTACCGACTGCAGGCGGCGAAGACATCTGCGGAACCCCCGTTCCGACCGACAGCTTCTTTGTCGATATGGTTGCCTAAGTGGGGCGAAAACTCAGCGATCATCTATCGCTGCACAACCAAAATCCGGGCGTCTTAGTTCCTGTTGAAACGGACGCCCGGGCAAACAAAGGGAAAACCAAACTCACCGGCTGGGGCCTGAAACAGGCGCTAGCCGGATTGCTGGTTTTCTCAGGCCGTGGATTCCATTTTTGTCATACTTTGTAACAACTTAACTGGCTTTCACCTGTTGAGATCAACAGCCTGAAAAACCACATCTTTCCTATGATCTGTGATGCGTATGGGCCCGAACCTCGGGTGTCGACCATCCAGGAAACAGGAGGAAAGACATGAAACATGTTAGCAAATCAAAATTCCAGCCCAACTCGGCGAGCACGCTCAAAATATCGGTTGGTCTTGGTGAAACGGATGACGATCCTATCGTGATCCCGCCGGTTAGTCTGCTGTCGGAAGAAAGCAGCGAATTGCAGGACTACGTCTGGGAAGATTCAGCCTCGGACGACGAGACTGTGGCCAGCAACAAACCTGATATTCCCGTCTGGACCGGTGGTAAATCACCTGGCGATGGCCACAGCGGTTGGTGGGATAAATATGGGACCCATCTGCATGACACCAGCGGCACCTATGTCGGCCGCGATGTCAAAGCCCGTGGTGAATACAATATGGCCGATGGTGAAGTGAGTTTTGAAAACCTGATGAGCCGCATCTCAAGCGGGCCAAGCAAGGGCACATATATCTACACCCGTATCGAGGGGAATGATGGAGATAACGTCATCCACGGTTGGAACCCCGAAAACTGGGATAACTATGATGGCGGCACCTCGATCAAGAATTACTATTCCAACTATCATCATCGGGACAATATCTCGGGCGGTGACGGAGATGACATCATCATCGCCTACCGTGGGAACGACCAGTTGTTCGGTGATGGCGGTAATGATGTCATCTATGGTGGCGGTGGCCACGACTACATCGATGGAGGTGAAGGTGATGATCAGCTGTTCGGCGAATCCGGCAACGACAAGACCATTGGCGGCGGAGGCAAGAACATCCTTGTTGGCGGCGAAGGCGATGACATCCTGATTGCCGGGAATGAAGGCGACAAACTGTACGGTGGTACTGGTAACGACCTTCTTGTCGGCGGTGACGGTGATGATGTCCTGTTTACCGGGCATATCGACGAAACCTCTGCCGACACGCTATACGGTGGAAAAGGGGCCGACACGTTCGTTATTGGCTCTGTGCCTGAACCAACAACTCATGATCCCAACCATAACCAATCGAATGGTCTGGGCGAAGAGTGGCTGGAAGAGACAGGTAATCTGGCACTCGCCAAGATGCTGCCGGGCGCGAAGCTGTTCATCAACCTTGCCAGAGGCCTGATCGACGGGATCAAGAACATGTTCAAGACCGAGGAGCAGGTTGTCGAAACCGTCAACCCGCCGAAGGTGTCTCTGGTCGAGATCCTCGACTTCAACCCGCTTGAAGACAAGATCATTGTACCAGTCAACGTGGAGGGGCCAGTAACGCTGGACCTGCAGGCATCGATCGTTGATGGCGCGGCATTCGATCTGGTCGCGCTTGATCCGGCCGACAACAAGTTCAAGGTGATTACAACCTTCTATTGGGATGAGGCGTCGAACATCTTTCCGGGCGCAACAAGTATCTCGCAGCAGAACACAGATGCCTTCATTCAACGGTTGAAAGAAACTGCTCTGATCACGGGGCCGGATGGTGCGCATTATGGCTTGGGCCAAAAGATCGACCTTGGCCTGAGCAGTGA
The DNA here is from genome assembly GCF_056537605.1 of Ruegeria sp. C5. NCBI lineage: Bacteria > Pseudomonadati > Pseudomonadota > Alphaproteobacteria > Rhodobacterales > Roseobacteraceae > Ruegeria > Ruegeria sp. C5. Next base: position 240,823 of record NZ_JBQFRX010000002.1, read on the forward strand.
AGACCTTGCAGGTCTTGGAACCAGCAAGTTCGTCACATTCGGGGCGTTCGGCGGTGTTTCGATGGTCGGCTTTCATGACGAGGATCGTCAGTTGGGAACAAACCACAACGACGTTCTGCAAGCCTATACGTCCGAGCGCGATACCCACGGCGGAAACGAGGCCGAAATCCGCAATGACGGCAATGATGTTCTCTACGGCTTTGGCGGTGACGATATCATGGCTGGCGGTGGCGGCTTTAATAAGCTGTATGGTGGAGAAGGCAATGACACGGCCTGGTATGGTGACAGTCTGAGCGGCATCTATGTCGACATGAACAACAAGGCGGAAGATGCCAGCGGTGAGTATTACTGGGCCTGGCATGGCAACAGCGCCAATCCGTTCGATCTCAATGACGAGATTCGCGACAAGGAAGGCTATGATCTGCTCTGGAGCGTCGAGAACATCTATGGCAGCGACCATGATGATGTGATCATCGGCGACGACGGCGATAACGTCTTCACCTCGGGTGATGGCAAAGACGTGCTGACCGGTAACGGAGGAGCTGACACCTTCATTCTGAACGGCGGCGAGAACACGATCACCGATTTCGATGCCAATGAAGGCGATCGGATCGAGATCGATCTAGACGCTTATGGGATGACCGGTTGGTTTGATCTGGATCACCGCATCGAAAACGGCCAGATCGTGCTGTTCAACAAGCTGACAGACGAGATCATCGTGCGCTATGACGATGACGGGAACGGATTTGACCCGTCATACATCGACCTGCGCAGCTTGGTTGGCAACGATGAAGAAGGCTATCAGGTTGTCTACGAACCGCCCTTTGGTGCAAACACGCTGGAGTGGTTCGAGAAGTATGGCAACCGGATTGATGCCGAGGTCGGCGAAGAGCTCGTTACCGTAGATGGCACCGATAGTTGGGACTACATGATCGGCGACACCGGCAGTGGTGGATTGACCCTGAATGGTGGTGCTGGTGATGACTACATTGTTGGCGGTGCGCTCAATCAGTTCGCTACTCTGAACGGCGGCGACGGCAATGACACCATCGTGATCCGCAAAGGCGCGATGATCACCAATGCAAATGGTGGAGACGGCGACGACGTCATCATCCTTGATGCAGACCAGTCTTCAGAAGCCGGGTTTGCCAATATGTTCGGTGGCGAAGGCAGCGATACTTTTGTCATCACCGGCCCGGGCAGCCAGTATGGTGGTCAGGTGATCCGGGATTTTGAGGCTGACGACTCGATTGTTATCGATCTGGAAGGGTTCGGGATCTCGTCTCTGGATCAACTTCAGATCGAATGGCGTTCCAGCACTCACTGGGTCACGGCAAATGGCCAAAAGGTGATCAGCGTACAGGGTGTTGATGAGCATTTCGATGTCATGCAGCACATCAGCGAGCTGACGGCTCAGCAATCACAGGATTGGGGTCTCTGATCATCGCCTGATTACCAAAAAAACGCCTCAGCCGGTCTGGATCGGCTGAGGCTTTCTTAACATTTCGATCTGGCAATGATGCAAAGTTAATTATTGCGACATTCCAAATTTGGCGAAGACACGCGCAACTGCACCGATCTTTTGCTCAAACCCCGCTATAACCTACTGACGTACAGCGTTTTTTAGCGCATCAAAGGGTTGGCCTAGGCCCGCATCCGCTCAGATTAATTCGTTAATGAACTCTTAACGTATCCTGAACTTCTGACTTGTTACGCAAGTTGGGCCTGAATTCATCGGGCTAATAAAGCCGAAATACTTGGGCTGAAACAACGACAAGATGGGAGTCTGTTTCAAGATGAGTAATGGAACATATGAAGAATTTCGCGACGCTTTGCGCGCATTTGAATCTGGTTGGGATCGAGATCGATACGACGCAGGAATCATTCAGGATTGGCAGCTGAACCAATGGGCCGGAGGGGCCGTTGCTGACTTCTATCCAAGCTATTCCAGCTGGTCTGATCTAAGCAGTGATGAATGGGACGCGATGTCCTATCGCTCGATGAACTCGCTTGGTTTTGTTGGATATCAGTTCGGCGAGGCGCTGTTAATTGACCTCGGGTATTACACCGATGATGTCTATTATGGGAATGGCGCGGCTTCGAACACCTGGGATGGCACATGGACCGGTAAGAACGGGGTGAATTCGCTGGCAGAGTTCACAACCGCCGAAGCGCAGGAGCGCGCGATTCAAGAAGCGTTTGGCTACAATCTTCAAGTCATCGAAACCGGGCTGGGCTATCAGGGAGAGAGCCTGTCCGACTATCTCGGCACGATACGCACTTATCTGGACAATGGCCAGGCCGTCTCTGTCACGCTCAGTCTCACTGGCATAATGGCCGCCGCGCACCTGCGGGGGGCATGGGGTACGTTGGCTCTGCTTCAGGGTGGAAGTGTATCCACCGATGAATACGGTACTTCGATCCTGCGGTATGTCTCGCAATTCGGCGCTTTTGACGCGCCAAGTATCGAAGACGCTATCAAGGTATACACCGACGGTGTCTTGCCCACGGATACAAATGGCGGCACCGATAACGGGAATACGTCGCCGCCCGTTGTCCCACCGGTGATACATCCGGAACCCATGGCACCGACCGGCAACGGGACTGCTGACGCCACAAAAGATACTGCGGATGTGGTGATTAACTGGGCTTGGGGCACGAATGCAACGATCCCGGATTTCGACCCTACGACCGATACGATCTTCATCGCATGGGTCGGTGCAGACGCGTTGGAGGTTGCCGAGGTTGATGGCGCGGTTGTGTTCTCGATCCCGTCCAATAACCAGGCCACGACCCTCAGCGGTGTGACACTTGCTGAGCTGAGCCCGGCAAACTTCACTATTCTGGACAATACCGCCGCAGCTGAAGTGCTTGGTCAGATAGGCACTGATGGTTCAATGCCGACCGGCGGTGGTGATGGTGGCGGAGATGGTGGTGGCGGTGGCCATAGCCACCAACATATGCACGTTATGCTGGGCCTTGCCAGCGAGGCACAGACGGTCGAAGGCTTCCTGCCCGCGATGGGAGATGTCATTGAAATCGGACCGGACATTGGGGCTGATAACTTCTCGATTTTCGAAGAGAGTGGGGACGCCCTGGGGCAGACCGTTAGAATTGAGCTGACATCGGGCAATGTAACCAAGCAGGTCGTATTCACGGGCTTTGGCCTGTCTGATCTTTCGCTTAGCAATTTCTCTATCACGGATCAGACGGTGTTGAACGAAGTGTCCACAGCTTTGGGGCAAGTTATCGTCTCGCCGGGAGACGGAGAGGGCTATGACCTCAGTTATGATGCAGACGGGTCAAACCCGCCCGCGATTACCGGCAATACAGACACGGGCGGGGTGAAATACCGGGCCGATAGCAACGCTGACGACATAACCGGATTCCGCCCCGGTGTGGACGAGTTGGACTTTGGCGGTACGTCGGTTCACGGCATGATCGTCACCAAATCCAAGGCCGGCGAGATTGTTATCGACAGCCCATGGTCGGACGCGGCGCAAATCGTGCAAGGTGTCACCTTCCAGGACGTGACCATCGACAGCTTTGGTGTGGTCGGCAACGAACACCTCCGTCAGGATATGGGCGGCGTTCTTAGTTGGGAGCAGGGCGTAGGACCTCGCGATGCTGACACAGTCTATGTTCGCAGCCACGAATATGGCGTGCACGAAGTTATTGACGGTTTTGATCCTTCAACGATGAAGATCAGCTTTCTGTATTTCGGAACCCGCGAGCGGCTTAGCGTCGAGGACAGTGGCGATGGTCTGGTGATCTCATCCTTGCCGACCGGACAAAGCATCACGCTGACCGGCGTGACCAAGGCTGACCTGATCCCGGGTCTGGTCGAATTCCATTTTGATCAGGTGATGGAAGACAATCTCGAGGTGCCATTTGGCTTTGACCAGAACGATGTGACGTTGGTTGATCGCACCATACTGCTGACCCCACAGGCTTCTGTCGGGGCGACGACAGACGGTTATCAGACACGGGTCGGAGATCTGACAGGGGGATCGACCCAACCAGATATCGGTAGTGGAACCAACGAACCCGGAAACAGCCACACACCAGGAGTTGTGACCTTCGGCGCTGAAGCGGATGTGGCAGAGCTTACCTGGAACTGGGGGGTAAAGACCCAGATTATCGGTTTTAATGCCGATGAAGATATCATCGATTTCAACGCTTTGAGCGAAAGCGATGTGTCGGTCACCGAAATCGATGGCGATCTTATCTTTGAAGTTGTCGGAAATGGCGGCCATACCGTTACACTTCAGGATGTTCAGGCCGAGGATCTGGATCTTGGCAACCTGACGGCTGATGACTGGAACAGTGTTGCCGAAGCAGAAAGCGCCCTGACAGACCAACTTGAAGCGCTCGGCATGTCCATCGCCTGAGGCACTCCAATAAGTGGTTCCCGGTCTGCGCTAGGCCGGGAACGAAAACAAACACATGAAAATCGATGGGCACTGGCCTCGTTTCCGGTTCGGTTCCGTGATCAAGCCATGCGACCATAATATTAATGCTCGGATCGCTTGCGCTAGGTTCTCGTGGCTGGCTTTTTTATCGTTTTTCCTTCCGGCTCTACTTAAACAGTACTCCAATAGGCTGCCGGGCGGAGCGTTTAGCATATCAATTTGCTAAGCCAAACTAATCGGATGTCTTTGACAGAAATTGGCCACCGCTGCAGAGTCGGGTTGCAGGCGTTTCCAGTGCGGAAGAAACCCATGATCGCAACCGTTAGAAGTGTGAATCCGATTAAAGCCTTCTTTTTGTTCGTTTTGTCCTTCGCTTGTTTTTGCGCTACAAGCGCTTTGTCCCAAAACTCAGTGCCGCAAGTCGTTCTAACGGATGAGATCGTCCAGCGCATAGAAACACAGCGCGCAGCCGATCAGGTGTTCGCGGCTGACTATCAGGCAATGATTGACAGTGCAGAAGCGCATTTGCAGTCGCCTACTATTGTTGAGGCAGTTCGGAATGGAGATGGTCAGCTTCACGAAGCTTTTCGTGGATTTGGACAACGTCCGGTCGAACGCCTCACCACACTGGCTTTGGCTTGGCGATTGACCGGTGACAGTCGCTATGCCGATCGCGCCAGAACCGAGCTCTTGCAGTTTTCGGAACTGGAAACATGGCAGCCCGCACACTTTCTGGGATTAAGCCGTGTCACATTGGCGGTGTCGCTCGGATACAGTTGGATTAGTGACAATCTGGACGAAGAGGATCATCAGACTATTCGATCGGCACTTGTTGAGAAGGGGCTGAAAGAAGCCGCAAAAATCTACGATCTGGATACGCTCTATTATGATAAGGGTTGGATCGCCCCCCAACGCTGGGTGAACCCAGTGTCTGTTCCCGCGTCGCTTCCTGATGGGACGGCTACCGCAGATATCGCCTGGCCCGTTGCTTCCTTCAACTGGAACATCGTTTGCAATGCAGGAATGATCGTCGCTGCTCTGGTTGTGTCAGAAACAGAACCGGAACTGGCTGATCATATTATTGAGCAGGCTCAGGTTTCACTTAGAAATGGGTTGGCAATGTTTGCTCCGGATGGTGCATGGCCAGAAGGACCGATGTACGGGGCTTTGTCCGCCCGGGACGCGGCAGTATCGTTTGATGCGCTTGTTTCCGTCCTCGGGCACGATTTTGATCTTTCGCGAATGGTAGGTTTGGAGGAATTCGGGGAGTTTCTGATCCATGCGTCTGGACCAACTGGCATGCTGTTTAACTTTGGAGACAGCGATACAAGCACTGACCTTGTTGTGTTGACCTGGTTGGCGTCGCGGTTCAATCGCCCGGGCTACGACATTAAAATGAATAGCAAAATGCGGTCTTCCCATCCAGCATTCGAGCTGATCTGGCAGCAGCGACGCAATAGTGAACCAATCACTGCCCGATCAACATCCTATTGGTCTGGAGGGCTTGGGATCGTAACCATGCGGTCTGGTTGGAATGACCCTACGGCCAGCTATATCGGCCTCAAGGCTGGGCCGCTTAGCAGCCATCACAATGACCTTGATGCGGGCACCTTTGTGCTTGAAGCCGACGGTGTACGTTGGGGGGTGGATCTTGGGCTCGGAAATTACCAATTGCCCGGCTACTTTACTGACAAACGTTTTGACTATTATCGAACGGCCACGATCGGGCAGAATACACTGACCTTTGACATGGCAAATCAAATCGAAACGGGGCGGGCCTATGTTGAGGAGTTGGCGCAGTTTCCAGGTTTCGATTTTGCAATCGCCGATCTTTCAGACGCCTATGGAAAGCCCAAGGGAACGGTCAGACGAGGCATAGCTCTTGTCGATGGAACGACAGTGTTGGTTCAGGACGAAATTAGCCCTGATCAACGGGGGCGGGCGGCGTGGGCAATGCATACCGAAGCGCAGGTAACAGTTGATGGCTCCAAGGCCACGTTGCGTCAGGATGGGAAAGAACTAACCGCGCGCATACTGTCGCCGCCAAACGCCAACTTCTCTCAACTTTCAGCCAATCCTTGCGAAACGGCATTCAATTCTGAATGTGCGATGCAGAATCCGAATTCAAGCGTTACACGGCTCATGATCCAACTTGATCTTGATGAAAGCGACAAGCGTGAAACCATTGTCGTTACTTTTGAACCTGACGCACAGGCCGCAAACAAGCCGGTCATCCCGTTAGGTGAGTGGCGACTGAACGCGACCCTCTCGAACGATGTTGAAAAAAAGCACATTGATCGGTTGCCTGCTGAAAACTCACGATAGGTTTGGGTCAAACTTGAACGACCTCAACCCTGGCTTTAGGCGATGCTGGGTGCGCTCAAGGAATGTAGTACGCACCAGAAGTCGCACTATGTTTGGAAACGAATTGAAGACGGCACCCTAGCGCCTGAGACAGCGCATGGCGACCTTCAGATACGATAGACTCCGCTGCAAATTGTCTGGCTGACCCGATCCAAATTTTTAAACCTATACAGCTTCGTGCTCACCACTGCTTAGATATCGGCGCAGGGTTACGCCAAGCCCAAACACAGCTACATCCCCCAGAACCGAGATCGCGCGATGCGCGATCGCAGCGCTTAGACCGGCTCCTTGATCAGTGAAAAGGCCAAGTCCGAGAGCAATAATTCCATCTCGAATACCGATACCACCGGGTGCGCCTGGCATCAGGAAACCGATGACCCAGGCTGTTGAAAAGATTGCGATGCATTGCAATATACCGGCACCACCCTGAGGGTAGATCGCCCGTGCGACACACCAAAGTGACAAACCCAGCATCAAAAAGTTGAAGCTATGCAGAAACAACAGGATCAGGCATTTTGAAAATGTAAGTTTCGGTTTTCCCGCTTTGCGCCAAATCACAATCTGGCCAATCATTATGCAGGCCAGAATTCCGAAGAAGATGATTGTCATCTGTCCATCGAGCCAGGATCCTGGAAGGTCTGCAATTACTGCGGCGACAAGATCGGGCATGGTCAGGAGCACAATTCCGACGACCAGAGCACCGCTGGCGAGCAGAAAACCGATCTCGAGCAACAGAGATGACGCAATAATTGCGGATGGCACTCCATCACTCCGTGCGAGGGCGAAACGTCCCAAAAGGTGGGCAACATTGCCGGGGATGTATTTCCCGATCTGCGATACCATTAACTGACTTTCAGCGCGTGTGCGCGTTAGGGCAACGTCATAGATGTTTAGCGTCACCCCCCAAGCCACAGCACCTACGAGCTGCGACAGCACATAAAGGGTAAACCCACCTAGCAGTGCATAACGGGCGCGGCCTGACCCGAGGTCGAGCACTGCAATGTCTCCTGCGTGTCGAACCAGAATGATTCCGATGAAGATCAGGGCAGCAGCGGTGCCGATATAGCGCAGGGCGGTAGCCATGTGTTTACGTTTTGCGCGCCACTACAAGAAAACCATTTCCAAATTCGGTGTTAAGGAACGGGCGTTGTAGCTGGAAAAAAAGCCGCATGACCGTGACTGCGGGTATGGAAGAAAACACAGGCCAGAAGCGCCGCTCAATGGAACGATCGCTACCGCTCTCGTTGGTAAGGTCGTTCGCTGTTTTACCAGATTTGGCGTTGGTTTCTAATATCTGTCCATAGGCCCGAGCACGCCAATACTCCATAATATTGGCCAAAGGAAAACCGTAGCACTCAACAGTTTCGACGGTGAAGCCGGCGTCCTGAACCGAATGTACTAAAAGTTCTTTACTGTAGCGTCGAACATGCCCTGCCCAAACGTCGGCCGCATTCCAGCGGGATGGGTGCGCAGGCGTCGACAAGATCATTGTTCCACCGGGTTTCAGATAAGTTTGCCATTCTCTCATGGCCTCAATATCTTGCTCCAAGTGCTCAATCACTTCAAATGACATGATCAGGTCGAAGGAGTTTTTCCAGTCCGGGTCAAGCTCGGCAAAGAGTGTCATAGGGCTGGCTTGAGTGTTGAGTTTATCTGCCAGTTCAAGGGCCTGCTGCGAACGATCTACGCCATAAGCTTCAAAACCCTGTTCTGCCAGTTCTGACAATAGCGCAGCCGGTCCGCACCCGATGTCAAGCACTCTGCAAGGCATCAGATTTTTGAGATGCCGCATAACCCGATCACGCCTTAGAAGATACCGCGGCGCGGGCACCCAATTGGATTGCGGCAGTGCCGGGCCAAAGTGCCTGTGATAGATGGCAGAAGCACTATGCTCTGCGGAATTAATGGCGGTATCAGTCATGTCGACCACAGTTTTATCCGGCTTGAGGTGCACAATGAAACAAGTATCCGCAAAGAGTCCGCGCGATCTCATGCGGCTGGGCCATTTTCAGTTTGTCTTCAGGCATTACCGGATAGCCCTCGTGCCTCAATTCAGCGATGGCATCCAGCAGCGCTTCGGGATTTGAATGAGGGATAAGCTTCACCCCGAGAGCTTCGGTGCCGAAAGTTTCGATCATGGCAGGCGAGCTCCGGGTGATCACTGAACGCCCTGACAACAGCGCCTGATAAACCTTGTTCGGCACCACTGACGCAGCCTTGCCAGAGGCGCCAAAAATGCCGAGGCAAATGTCGGCATTTGAAATTGCCTCGGTCAGTTCCTCATAGGGAACCCACTTCTGCCAGGAGATATGCTTATGCTCCGCATCCACCAGAGCTGTCTCGAGCAATAGGCGCTCTTGCCCGGTGCCAATCAGGTGCCAATTGATATCGCGACCTCGACCCGAGGTAGCTGCCGTCAATATCGTTTTAAGCCCATGCAGCGGGATGAGCTGTCCATAAAACAACACTCTAGTGGGACCGTCGTGGCGCGCAGGAGGAGGCAGACGCTGGAAGGATCCCGGCTCAGCTCCCACCAGCACTGCTCCAATCCTGGATTCAGGCAAATTGAAGATCCGTGCAATATGCTCGGCATGCGCCTTCGTATCGAGCAAGACATGATGCGCTGCCCGGCAGGCCAGCCATTCAGTGACCCAAAGCATCCGGCCCGGCAGTGACTTGGCCCCAACCATACTTCGATCGTTAACGACAGTGTCGTAAAGCGAAAGGAACATGTCCCAGGTGATCTGCCGCCGACGTAGCAGGGCAAAGGGCCACAACACCAATGTATCGAGCGCGCCAAGATAGGGAACCATCACTGCATCATGACGAGGCGCACGCAAATAATGCAGGATCAGAAGCGGATAGGCCAAGAGCGCGCTGAACAACACTCGGATCATTACAGCCATGTTCAACTGGCTTTTATCCGCGTGTTTGGGCCAAATCTCTGTGTGGATTTCAATTACTTCTACGCCGAGCTCTTGCAATCCAGTTCGGAGAATTCGAGTACGCGGTTTGCTGAGATCATATGTTCCCCAAAAAATCACCCGCTTGTTGCCGGGCTCAGATGGTATCGGAGTGGTGCTGACCACCGGAGGGGAAAGAGGCATATCGGCATTCATGGCGAAAGCATCCGGAAGCCGGTATAAACCTCTCGATCCAAGCTTTCTGGCGCAACCGGAGCCACACCAGTATCCCAGATCAGCCTGACAGCAACACGTTTCGGTCCGTTGATTGTTACTGCCTTGGCCCCAATGCTAAGAATGTCTCCAGATGCGACGGCACTTGTATCAATCTGTACTGGCTGGCTGGTTTCGACCCGATACCTCCCGGGGAACGGAAGTGCCAATTCAACCGGTTCGCCGGTCAGCGTCATTGATCCTCCGGCAAGCCAAATCGATCCCGAATAGTGCACATATGACTCGCGTAATATCTTGTGGTCCTCAGGCAGCAGCACAGGCTCGGCTCCATTGGCCGAACTTGGGTCCATCGTCAGCGTCAGAGCAGTTTTGTTGGCGATAAGTAGAGGTGGCTGCTGTTCTGCGATGATTCTGGCAAATACGGGCTGGCCCGCCGCCTGATAGCGTGCAACGCCCCAGCCTGACATGAAGAAACCAGGATTCGGGAAACTTGCGATCATGTGGCTGTCATCAATATAGGCGACCTGATCTGGGAACAGGCGATGAATTTCCGCAATAGTGGCGCGTTGGTTTCCTGCACGATCTTGCAGTGCTAGGGCTGCCTGGACAAAAAGCCCCGCAAGCATCACCATCACCAGTTGTGCCGAGCGTCGTGATGATCCAAGCCTCTGTGCTCCGATCGCGACGGCTACCATCAGGAGTGGGGTAGCGAAGGGGTAAAAATAGACAAAGGCATTGCGATAGATCACCACCGAGAGGAGCGGTGCAGCAAAGAGCGCAATCAACAGAACCCGCCGAGCATTCCGACCGGCACACAGTCCGATCCCCACAAGAATGATCTGTGGGAGACTGAGCATAGCCCAACTCATGAATTCAGTTGATCGTGGGAATATGCCGCTTCTTAAAAGCGTCGTATTCAGCGCGTCCTTTGCATTGTTTGCCGTCTGGTTGCCTTCGGCGACGCGGAGGCCAGACGCATGCCAGAGGTAGAATGACACGCAAATGCCAGCCGCCAAGATACCCGTGATAATGATGCGCCGTACCGCTATTCGATCTTCGATCCTCCATATCAGCACGGCCAGAAATGCGGGCAGATAGAGTGCCGATTTGATCGTAACCAGTACGGCCAGAGCGCTCAGAAGCGCTGCCGCCAGTGTTTGCCAGACAGACAGGCGCGTGGTCAGCAAGATTGCAATCGAAGAAGTCAGTAACGCCGCAGCAATGGGATCGGCACGGAAACTGGCGCCATAGGCCAAAACGTAGCCCGAAGTCAGGAAACCCAGAGCAGCGATATCGGCAAATCGCTGTTCGGTAAAATACAGGGCGATACGGTGCACAGAAATTGTGGTCAGCCCGACGCATGCAACCATCACAAGCCGGGCTGCAAATATCTGTTCCATCTCATGACCCGGCAGCGCATCGAGCCATGTGAAACCATGCACGAAGAAGGTCTGCATTGGACGGTCCAATCGACCGTCGAGGAAGGCATGGACATGTGACAGGAAATAGAATTCGTCCCAATTCACATTGTGAGTATACGCCAGCACCAGCATAAACACGAAGACAACGACAATGCTCGCTCGTACCACTCGATCAAGAGTGATAGCCCCTACCAATCCGGCGTTTCGCTGATCGCCTAGCGCCGGATTATCCATTCTCTACCGCCCTGACCGGGTCGAGGGAAATTACTTCAGTAGGTCTAATCGGCGCGCGCAGCAACTCTCGGGCCCGGATGTCTTCCAGCAGACTACGGTTGGTGGCGATAAGATCGGCCAGGATACCAACGGCGAACAGTATCGTGGCCATTGCCAGCAGCACACCGGACAGAACCAGCGACTGAACATGCCCGGCCCCCCCGTCTGTCGCGTAATAATAGAGAAATCGCCCAACCCCGATTAAGCCAGGCAAGGCGAATACTGCCGAAAGCGTCAGGAAGAACTTCAATGGCGCGTAGATCACAAAAACGCGCAGAATAGTTCTTGCTGAGCGGGTGACATACTCTCCGATACCTCTGAACAGACGAGACGGGCGTGTTACCTTGTTGACCCGAACAGGCACCGAGGTCATCGGGATATGTTTGCGTCCGGCCTGAATGATGGTTTCCAGAGTGTAGGTATAAGTGTTGACAACACAGAGTCGGGCAGCGGCATCTCGGGAATAGGCGCGAAATCCGCTGGGCGCATCAGGGATTTCTGACTTGCTAGCCAGTCGCACGACCCAACTGCCCAGCCGTTGAAGGGTTTTCTTCAACGGCGAGAAGCCCTCGATCTCTCTGATCGGGCGAGCGCCGACCACGATTTGTGCCTTACGCTTCAGTATCGGATCAATCAGGGCGGGAATGTCGTCAGCGCAATACTGATTGTCTGCATCGGTGTTGACGATCACATCCGCGCCCAATGAAAGTGCATACTCGATGCCGGCACTGAACGCACGGGCGAGGCCGACATGGCTGCTCATTTCCAGAACGTGATCAGCTTTGGCGTTCCAGGCGACTTCAACGGTCCGATCGGTGGAGCCGTCGTCGATGACCAGTACTTCAACTTTACTGACGCCAGGAATCGATCGGGGAATTGCCGCGATCGCTTCGGCAAGGGTTTCCTCCTCGTTAAGCGCCGGTATTTGGACGACAAGCATCATGATCATGCCACATTGATAACTATTGAGTGCAATTACATTTTATTTTGGGACAAAATTGTGTCCAAAAGGGGTAATTGTTGAGCCATCTGAAACGGTTGAAACGCTCCTTTGAAACAATTCGTATGAATACTCGATGGTTGGTGCGTTATCGGTGTCGACCGAAAACTGCGTTACTCTAAATCCGTGAATTGCGACCAGCCGTCTTTCTTCTCAAATCAACTTGACGCTGTAAATCGCTTCGAGCGATCAAGAGATCAACTCATTGGGGCCGATCAGTTTTACTCACGCCCGGCCTGGAAAATCCATTCTGTGTGAGGATTCGCCTTCACGTCTTCCAACATTTTTAAGACCTCGGCTTTCCATCCAGCTTTGATCTTTAAAGCCAGTTGAGACGGCGGCCGGTGGTTGGGTTCAAGGATCGCGTATTCATATCTGAGCGGTTTCTTGAATGGCAAAAAAGCGACCTTTCCGTCGGACAGGTTCAATTCTTGCTCGGTCACGACGGTCAGCGGATCAACGATGCTGCAACATTGCCCGGAGCTGACGAAGGGGATGAGCGGCTGAAAATACTGGCAGGTCACTGTCGGATTGTACGCAGCACCGACCTCCTCGAATTCCTGCCGGATTTTGCGCTGGAATGGGTGTGACGCATGCAAGCCGCCCATGGGCGTATCGTTCAGATCAGACAGTGTCAGGCTCTTACGCGAAGCAAGTGGGTGGGTGCGGTCAATGGCACAGAAGCAATCTGCTTTGATTAGTTCGGCAGAGTACTGCGGTTCTTTGCCCGCTGAATGTTCGAAATCAGCAAATCCGAAGTCGATGTTCTGGGTCCCTGCAAGCTCCATAATCTGAGGTGAACTGCGGGTGGAAAGAGTGATGCGAATATCGGGGTTTTCTCCGACCGACTGGCTGATAAAACGCGGGAACAAAAAGGCGGACGGTCCGGGCATCGTTGCGATGTTCAGGCTGCCTGCATGCCCTTTGATCAACCCTTCCATTGTGCTGGAGATGGTGGCGAGACGGTCCAGAATGCCTGTGGTTTCGGCCAGAAGGTAGTGCGCTTCAGGAACCGGAACCAGGCGTCTTCCCTTGCGTTCAAACAGGGTCAGTCCCAGCGTTTTTTCCAGGTTTTTCAACGCAAGGCTAATCGCCGGCTGAGTGCGATTCAGTTTCTTGGCAGTTTGCGAGATAGAGCCGGTCTCCATCACTTCGCGAAACACTGTGAGCTGCATAAGGTTCATGGTTAATGTATAAATAAAACCTTAGTTTTGTGAAGTATAAAAAATTTGCATTTATGCGAATCGTCTCTACGCTGAGAAGATCGAATTCGGGAAAACCGAATCCAGCGATCCAACAACGGAGATGATTATGAAATTCGTGAAATGTTTGACCGGACTGGCCTTGGCAGGCGCGCTTGCCGCCCCTGCGCTGGCGCAGGATCCAACATTCTTCCGCATCGGGACCGGTGGCGCAGGCGGAACCTACTTCCCCATCGGCGGCACCATCGCCAACGGAATTTCCGCCCCTCCGGGATCGCGTCCATGTGAAGAAGGCGGCCAATGTGGCGTTCCGGGCCTGATCGCGATTGCGCAATCCACAACAGCGTCTGTATTCAACAACGCCGCAGTGCAGAATGGTGAGCTTGAGGCCGGTCTGGCCGCGGCTGATGTGACCCGATCGATGTATCTGGGTGAAGGCAAGTTCGAGGGTAAACCTCATCCCAACCTCCGCATCGTTGCAAATCTGTTCCCCGAGGACCTGCATCTCGTGCTGCCCGCCGGTCAGACGATCAACGACCTGGGCGATCTGGAAGGCAAACGCGTCGGTATCGCACAGGCCGGATCGGGTACGCAGGTTGCTGTTCTGCAGATGCTCGACGCCTGGGGTGTAAACCGCGACAATATGGATGAAGCCGAACTGAACAACAGTCAAAGCGCCGAGCGTTTGGCTGACGGTCAGTTAGACGCCTATTTCTACGCTGCGGGCTGGCCAGTTGCCGCGATGGTACAACTGTCGTCAACCAAAGGCATGAACCTGCATTCGTTCAGCGATGAAGATCTGGCCAAGATCAACGAGATCATTCCGGCCTATATTCCTTCGGCCATTCCGGGTGGTGTCTATGAAGGCATAGACGCGGAAACCAAGACCCCTGCGGTCAGTGCTATGCTGGTTGTGTCCTCGGATCTGTCCGAAGATATTGTATATCAGCTGACCAAAGCCCTGTGGAACGACAACACCCGCAAGCTACTGGACAACGGCCATGCCAAGGGTAAGCAGATCACGCTCGATACCGCGCTGGACGGTGTAGAGGCATTGGGTGTTCCACTGCATCCGGGTGCCGAGAAGTTCTACAAAGAAGCCGGACTTCTTCAGTAAACGTAACAGACTGAACTGTATCGTCGGTGCCCCTATGTGGGGCACCGCACACTGGAACTATGCGAAATCGGGAGGCCATCATGTCCGAGACCCAGAAACTTGATGACCACGAATTGACAGCCGAGGAACTAGCGGCCATCGAGGAACAGTTCGATGAAGGTGCCGCCGTCCGGCAGGTGACGCCTACCACAGGAAAAGTTCTCCGTGTTGTGGCCCTGATTTTAGCGTTCTACGAATTCTTCACGGCCGGATTCGGCCTGCCCGCAGACCACTGGCACATGGGCATCTACCTCGCCCTGCTGTTCATTCTGGTCTACGCCACAATCCCGATTGTCGGGGCCAAAAGCCTTTATGCCCTTAAGGTCAGCCGGTTCCGCATCGGTAACATCCCGCTCTATGATCTGGTTTTCATGGCGCTTGGCATCATTGCCGCGCTTTATGTCGGCGTCGCCTGGCGCGGCATTCCGTTCCTTGGGATCGAGGAACAGACGTTCCGGATGGGCAACCCCAACAACTATGATGTGTTTCTGGGCGTCGTCATCATCCTTTTGGTGCTGGACATTGCGCGGCGCACGCTGGGCTGGGTGCTGCCCCTTATCATCTGTGTTTTCATCTCATACGCCCTGCTGGGGCCGTACTTCCCCGGACTGCTGCAGCATCCCGGCGTGAATTTCAAAACCTTCGTATCGTCGATGTATTTTCCGCAGGAAGGTATCTACGGCGTCACGCTCTGGGTGGTTTCGACTATCGTCTTTCACTTTGTTTTGTTCGGCGTCATCGCGCAACGCACCGGTCTGGGGCAGCTGTTCATCGACAACGCGACTATACTTGCGGGCCGTTATACTGGCGGTCCGGCAAAGGTATCAGTGGTGTCCTCGGCTTTCTTTGGCACGATCTCGGGCTCATCGGTGGCCAACACCGTATCGACTGGTGCGCTGACCATCCCCAATATGAAACGCCTCGGATACCCGGGCCATTTTGCGGGCGGGGTTGAGGCTGCGTCTTCTGCTGGCGGCCAGATCACTCCGCCGATCATGGGCGCTGCGGCCTTCATCATGGCCGAGTTCCTAGAGGTCCCCTACACCACCATTGTGATCGCGGCCATTTTCCCGGCGATCCTGCACTATGTAGGTGTGTTCGCCGTGGTGCACCTGATGGCGCGCAAGCTGAACCTGAAAGGTCTGGCGAAAGAGCAACTGCCGCAACTCAAAGCCGTATGGGCGGAAGGTTGGGCCAATATCGTGCCGCTGATCGGTCTGCTGGTGGTGCTGTTTACGGGCTACACGCCATTCATGTCCGCTTTCTGCGGTATTTCGCTAGCGGTCATCGCTGGCATGTCGCGGATCAAACAGCCACCAACGCTGATCTATGCCGCGGCTTTCCTGGCTTTTGTGCTTTGGAAATTCTCAGATGGCGGTTTCGACCTGACGATGACCGCAATCCTCTGTGGCCTGTCGGTTATTGCCACGCTGAATCCACAGAAACGGATTGAAGTGCCCGAGATGCTGCAGGCGGTCGAACTGGGCGTAAAGTACTCGCTGGCCGTTGGTGCCGCAGCGGCTGCGGTTGGCATCGTGGTCGGAGTGATCAACACCACTGGCATCGGCTTTCGCATTGGCTTCATGGTGACACAGGGCGCGGGCAATCTGGCGTCAGATCTCTACAACATGATCTCGTTCGGCAGCTTCCAGCTGTTTGCCATGGAAGACCTGCAGCTTTTCATCTCGCTGGTCTTCATCGCCATCGTCTGTATCCTGATGGGCGCAGGTATCCCGACCACAGCGTTGTACATCATGCTGGTATCGGTCGCACAGCCTGCTTTGGCGCAGCTCGGCGTTCCTCCCATCGCCAGCCACCTGTTCGTGCTCTATTACGGCGTGGTGTCAGAAATCACACCCCCGGTCTGTACGTCGGCCTACGCGGCTGCTGCAATTGCCAACTCGAATCCGTTCCGCACTGGCCTGTCGGCATTCACTCTTGGATTGGGCAAGGTGATTGCGCCGATGGCTTTCGTATATGCGCCAGTTCTGCTGTTCGTATCCTCAACCGGCTTCAATTTCTGGGAGTTCACTTACACCGCCGCCAGCTGTATCGCCGGGGTCATCGCCCTGTCGGCTGCGGTTGTGGGCTACTGGCTGAAACCGATGAATGTTGCGGCGCGGATTCTGATGGCCCTTGCGGGGATTATCTTTGTCGCGCCCAGCCTGACGGCAGACCTGATCGCGCTGGCCGTTGCCTCGCCTGTCATCGTCACCCAATTGATCGCGCGCAACCGCAGTCAATCTCCGGCCTGAACTGATGACAGAACAAGTGACCATCATCGGCGCAGGAATCGTCGGCATCTGTTGCGCTTTGTCGCTGCAGGAACGGGGCATTCAGGTTCGGCTGATCGATCGAGGTGAGCCGGGTCAGGAAACCTCGTTCGGGAATGCTGGTGTGGTTTCGCCTTGGTCGATCATTCCGCAAGCAATGCCCGGTATCTGGAAAATGCTGCCCAAAATGCTGCTTGACCCAAAGAGCGCGCTGTCAGTTAGGCTCAGCTTCTGGCCCAAAATGATTCCTTGGGGGTTGCGATTTCTCGGAAACTCAGGAGAAAAAACTGTTCGCGAAGTCTCGGACGCGATGGAGGTTCTTTGTCGCCCCTCCGTCGATCTGTACCGGCGTCATTTACATGGTACCGGGCACGAGAACCTGATCACCGATAGCTATTACATCCACGCCTTTCGCCGACCAGAACAGGCTGATCTGGACGGGCTTGGATATCTTATCCGCCGAGAAAAAGGCGGCGATCTGGAACGCGTCGACGGTGACGAACTGCGCCGATTGGAGCCCGCTATGTCCGAAGCGTTCAAAGGTGCGATCGTGATCAAAGGGCAAGCGCGTGTAACCGCTCCGGGACGTGTGGGAGCGGTTTTGGCCGAAAAGGCGCAAGTGCAAGGTGCTGAGATTGTGCAAACCGAAGTCACCAAGCTTACCCCCGCAGAAGAGGGTGGTTGGCAGATTGCAACTGCGCAGGATACGCTAACCGCCAGCCATGTTGTTCTTGCGGCAGGCGTATGGTCTGCCGACCTGTTGAAACCATTGAGATTGCCTATGCCTCTCGTGGCCGAAAGGGGATATCATGTCGAATTCCCAACCCCTGCGGTCGAACTGAACAACTCGGTCATGGATGTGGATGCAAAGGTGGTCGCAAGTTCGATGCTTGGGGGGCTTAGGGTCGCCGGTACAGCCGAATTCGGCAGCGCCGATGCACCCGCTGACCCACGGAAGAAGAAAATCCTGTCCCAACAGGCCAAGGCTATGATGCCCGAGCTTGATACAGGTGAGGCGCGGTTTTGGATGGGTCGGCGCCCGTCATTCCCGGACAGCTTGCCCGCAATCGGGCAAGTAAAAGACCAAGAGGGACTCTATGCAGCGTTCGGGCATTCTCATTACGGGCTGATGATGGCCCCGAAAACCGGCGAGCTAGTGGCGGATATCGTCTCGGATCGCATCCCGAATATCGATGTAGCACCGTATACACCAACCCGGTTTTGAACTTTCAAATCAAAAAAGGACCTGATGACAATGCCAATTTATCAAGGCGGCCAGAATATCTGCGGGGCCTCAATCGGTGTGCTTTGCCTTGAAAGCTATTTCCCAAAGCCACCGGGCCATATCAAGAATCCGTCCAGCCTGCCATTTCCGGTTCTGTATGAAATGATCGACGGGGTGACTGTCCCGACACTTCTGAACAACCCAACGCCGGAATTGCTTGAACCCTTCATCGAAGGTGCCAAACGGCTTGAGGCCGAAGGCGTGCGCGCCATTACCGGCAGCTGTGGCTTTCTTGCGCTGTTTCAAAAAGAACTGGCTGCAGCGGTTTCAGTTCCGGTGTTTGCTTCCAGCCTAATCCAGGTGCCGCTGGCTTATCACATGACCGGCGCGAACGCTCCGGTGGGTGTTTTGACTGCAGACGCGTCTGCTTTGACCGCCCGGCATTTTGAAGGCGTCGGTGCCGCCGGTGTTCCGGTGGCGGTGAAGGGACTGGAGGACACTAGTGAATTTGCAGAAGTGATCTTGCGGAATACCCGCACCCGTATGGACACAGACCTGATCGAGGCTGAGGTCCTGAACGCAGCCCGTAGCCTGATGCTTGAGGCCCCTGATATCCGCTCACTGGTTTTGGAGTGTACAGACCTGCCGCCCTACGCATCGCGCCTTCAGGAAGAACTGCGCCTTCCCGTGTATGATCTGACGACACTTGCGCAAATGGCACATTCCGTAGCGGCCCGCGAGCTATACTCTGGATTGATGCCCTGGCAGCGTTAGTGCGTGCCAATCAATTCGAATGAAGGAATGACATGGACCATGGCCGTAACCTCAGGATATCTGAGGTCTCGCAAAAATGCCAAAGCTGCAGGAGTGCTATGTGACCATTGATCTGTCCATTTTGATGGCCGCCATTTGCCTCGGGGCAATGCTGCAGGTTGGCGTGGGCATCGGTTTCAGTATCATCGCGGGTCCCCCGATGATGATCCTGCTCGGCACCTCGACGGCAGTTCCCATATTGCTGTTGCTGAATACCCTTGTGTCGATAGTCGCGACGGACCGTCATGTACTAAAGAACAACAAGCCACTCATTCTTAATGCGATCATCGCATGTTGTGTCGGTGTAGCTGCCGGTCTTACTGTTTATCCGTTGTTGAACGAGGCGTTTGTTCTGGCCTTGACGGCCTGCTTGTTGTTGATCGGTTTAATCACCACCCTGCTTCCCTTGCGCGGCACAATCGGGCGTTTTGGGTTTTCAGCCATTACAGGACTGTCCGGGCTTGCGACCGTCTGGGCTGCAACACCGGGCCCACTTATGGTGTTTGGTTTGATCGCAAAGGGCCGTTCAGCAAAAGAGGTGGCCAAGCTGGTGCAACCCATCGCGCTGGTGGCTTATGGCATTGCATTCCTGTTGCACAGCCTGTCCGAAACGCAGGCCATCACATACGGGCCGCAACTGCTCGGCTTTGTCATAATCACGCTGGTAGGCAGCCTGCTTGGACGGGCAGGGGGCCCTTACTTGCCGCAATCGGTCGTCATAGCCGCGATCCGCGTGGTTTCTTTCATCGCTTGCTGTGTCCTGTTCCAGCGCGCCTATATGATTGCATAATCCCGGGAGGTACACGATGCAACGAAACGACAATCTGGAGAGATTTCCTCGCGCCCGGCTTATGTCGGGCCCGACACCTCTGGAACGTTTGGACAGGTTGTCGGCGGAATTGGGGATCGATCTCTGGCTCAAGCGCGATGATCTGACGGAGCTTGTGTTTGGCGGCAATAAAACACGGCAGCTCGAATTCTACCTCGGCGATGCTCAGCAACAAGGTGCCGATACCATTCTAATCACCGGTGCTGTTCAGTCCAATTTTGTCCGATCTGCAGCTGCGGCGGCCGCTAAGCTGGGGATGCAATCCGTGCTTCAATTAGAAGAGCGTGTCCCAGATATGGACGAAGAGTATTACAGGTCCGGGAACGTATTTTTGGCACAGATTCTGGGTGCCGAGCATATGAGCTATCCCGAGGGCGAAGACGAAGCTGGGGCCGACGCGGCATTGCACGCGCGTGCTGACGAATTGAAGGCCCAAGGCCGCACGCCATACGTCATTCATCTGGGCTTGAATCATCCACCTCTGGGGGCGTTGGGCTATGTCGTTGGCGGACAGGAATTGTGCGCCCAGATGCCCAATTTCGATGCGGTGGTTGTGCCGTCAGGCAGTGGTGCTACGCATGGCGGTTTGCTAACCGGTCTAGCACTGGAAGGCAGCACGGCCCCGGTATTTGGAATATGCGTGCGCAGAGATCGCGAGAAGCAACACGCCCGCATGATGATCGTTCTACAGAAACTTGCAAACTTGCTGGATGTTGATGCCGCTCAATTGCAGGCGCGGATCGATGTCTATGACGATGCATTGCCGCCAGGTTACGGCAAAGTGAACGCGAGAACGCGTGCCGCACTGGAAAAAATGGCACGGACCGAAGGGGTTTTCCTCGACCCGGTTTATTCCGCCAAGACATTCGCCGGTTTGATGCATCTGGTTGAAAGCCAGAAGATTAAACCGGGTCAGAAGGTCATTCTGCTGCACACCGGCGGGCTGCCGGCCCTTTTTGGATATCAAAATGAACTGGCGGACAATCTGACTTGAATGAACCTCGGCCTCGTAATGCCGGCTTCTGATCTATGGCTCCCATTGGCATTTCAACGCTTGTGCCGTGGGCAGCTCAAATCACTGCTAAATTCAACAATGAGAAAGTACAAGTTATGACAATCACCCGCATCGAAACCGGTCAGCGCATGAGCCGGATCGTCAAACACAACGGCGTTGCCTACCTGTGCGGTCAGACTTCGGACGCGCCGACCGTGGCAGATCAGACGCAGGACATTCTGGCCAAGGTTGAGGATCTTTTGCAAAAGGCGGGCAGCGACAAGACCCGCATCCTAAAATGCGAAATCTGGTTGGCGGATATGGCAGACTTTGCCGAGATGAATGCCGTTTGGGACGCTTGGGTGCCCGAAGGCCACGCGCCCGCCCGCGCCTGCGGAGAATCCAAGCTCGCCCGTGATGTATTGAAGGTCGAAATGATCGTGACGGCAGCTTACGACTGAGCGGCGGCTGATTGCGGTTAATAGGGTAGGTTTTCTGGACCTTTGCAAGTCCAGTCCCTCGGAGATTGAGCTATTCACGGTCCAGAAAACACCCTAGGTCTTCGCTTCTGCGTTCGCGTGCCCACATTTGCGTCTCTGAAAGCGATTGCTGACGGGAGATGACGGCGATGCGTTAGTTTCGCAGTTTCACCACCAACTGGCATGTGATGCGCGCCCGGTGGGTTCATATCGATTGACCGAAGTCATCGTCGTGGAATCAAATCCTCACGCATCCTGGGTGAGTCAAGAAACAACGCACGATAAATAGCGCTATTCGAGTGCTATCTCAGATCATTTTGGCCGATTCAGGACTGCGCTATGCTGCTGTTAATACAGCAAATTATTGCTTTCCGAATTTGACCAAATAGCTGCGGCGCGTATTCATCGACTTGCAACGAAACGAGCGATCAACTCTTTGTCTTTGCAAGATACGTCCAGGTTGGCCCGGCAGTTTCCCCTGATCCATCCGGCAAAGGAATACGCATCAATTTCTGCGCCAGAGACTTGATGTCATACATTGCTGGGACCAATGACCTTAGCGCAGTCTTGT
Source organism: Ruegeria sp. C5 (assembly GCF_056537605.1). Taxonomy (NCBI): domain Bacteria; kingdom Pseudomonadati; phylum Pseudomonadota; class Alphaproteobacteria; order Rhodobacterales; family Roseobacteraceae; genus Ruegeria; species Ruegeria sp. C5. The sequence goes on from NZ_JBQFRX010000002.1 coordinate 262,972, forward strand.
CCGTGTTGAACGCAATGTGCAGACCATCAAGCAGGCCGGACCAGGCCGCGTTAAATTCGGCAGATATTTCTGCGATCTCTGGCGCGTTCTTGAAGTCCTTTTCGGACGGATCATCCCGCATCGGGGATACCGCGCTCCAATCGACGATGAGGTCGCCACCGGTGGGCGGGCCGTCTATGCTATCATCTGGCTTATAATACCGGCTGTGCAGGATTTCGTTGAACTTGAAATAGTGCGCAACATCCTCGCGGTGGTCAGGGCCAGGGATGATGTCTTTGTCGCCAGCTCTGTGACCAAGGTCTGCGCCTTCCCCTTCATCCATGATCTTCTTTATCGCCTTCAGCGCGGCCTTACGGCGCTGCGACGGGGTACCAATCACCTCGATCACCTCACCTCCAGCTCCGAAATAGTCGGCGTTGGTGATTTGTCGTACCTCATTACCGGTAAAAATCGCGGCATCCCCATAAGTATGACAGGCTTTGCGCAACCTTTCCCGGATGTAGATGTAAAAACCTCCGATCGTATGATAATCACCGCTCTTCGCAGCTCTTTCATCTTTTGGTGCCGTTTCAACCGCACGAAAGCTCTTGATTTGGTCTGGCGTAAACCTGCGCAGATAAACAGTTGGACCGCGGCCGTTTAGCAGTGGCTGGGGGTATTTGGGCAGCAGCTTAGGATTGTTCAGCTCCGGAGTTCCGCCTATCGAATTCATGACATTCGCCGCAAGAACCATGTGGAGCATTTCTTCGACCATAACCTGCCGGATCACTTCGATGGGTTCGGCGTTTACGATTGTTGGCTCAGACCGGTCATACTGGCCTTGTTCGAGGATCGAATAACACGCGGTCGCATAGGGAGGAATGGTAGTGAGTTCAAGAATAAGCGCGTCCTGAAACAGTTTACACAGTGTCGCGCGCTCTTTCTCCAGTTTGTCTTTCGAGGTCATTTTGCACCCCCTTTCCGAACAGCATCCGATATTGCTCTGGAGGCTCGGTAAGCCATTGCCGACATCGTGAGTGTCGGGTTCGATGTTGCGATTGTTGGCATCGATCCGGCGCCTACCATCCACAAATTGTCGTGATCCCAGGTTCGCATTACGTCATTAGTCACCGAATTGCGCGGGTGCGTTCCGATCCGATGGGTTCCGACAAGATGACCTGCGCCAAAGAACGTGTATCCCCGGCCGTCATAGGTGAAATATCCGGCGTCAGATGGGTTGTAGGCCGTGTGGTTTCGAATACCCAGGCGCTGAAAAATCTGGGTGCAAGTGTCATAGGCAGTTGCCAAACCGGCCCGCGAATAGTCATCCAGATCATAGCTGATCACAGGGCGATATTCACCCATCGGTGTGCGATAGGCGGGATCAATCGTGACTCGGTTGGTCGCGCGGGGCAGTTGTTCGACCATCGTGCCGATGCGAACCTGTCTTTGAACATCGTGATATAATTTGTCACGAAGCGCTTTGCCAAAGAGGTTCTCCTGTTCAACAAAGCGCGCCACATCCGTGTTTGGGGCCCCGGTGGCAAAGTTCCAGCCCCAGTTTCCGATCTCGAGCCTATGCGCGGCAGTTCTGTCACGAAAGGTCCCGTCCCGGAAATTGGCGTAGCTTGACGTCGATCCCGGCCCACGAAACGGACCAACCGGCTCGGGCGCGGAACCCCAAGTCATCATGTAGGGATGATCCATCAGGTTGCGGCCCAATTCGCCGCTGGTCCGACAAATCTCGGAAGCCAGCGCGAGTGTCACGTTTTCCACCGCACCACCGGCAAGGACGTATTGTTTGCCTTTGGCCCGGCGCAATTCGTATTGCGCGACACCGGGGAACGGGTATTTCTTGTAGACGATACCCGAAACCCGACCGCTTTCGGCAAGCTCGACCTTGGACGCCACGGCTTGCGTGATGGTCTTCATGTGATGTTTGCGAATGTGCTTGGCATCTTCCAGCGTCTTCATCGCATTGTATTTTGCCTGGATTGGGCAGATCGGGATGCAGCTTGAGTTGCCCTCGCATCGTTGGCCCATATAAGCAAATGGACCGGTCGATCCTCGCGGGCGAAACTGATGCCGCATCTTGCGGCCCACGGGTATGCCATTGGCATTCTTTGGCTTACGCGGGGTTGAGTTGCGGCCTTGCGGCGTGCGTGAGACTTTCAGTTTGACCATGTCTTTAGGGTCTTCGCCAATTTCAATGGGCATGCCGTCTGCCCGGGCAAAGAACCCGTCGATATAAGACGAGGGTATCGAGTGCATGGGGAAGTCATATCCTTTAGCAAAGTACCCCCGGTTATCATGCTTGCCCGAGGTCTTTATTCCCAATGCTCTGGGTGTCTGTTCCTCGGCGTCCGCAGAGACGCCGATTTCCCACTCGGCTCTTTCATAGTCGGATCGAATATCCTTGTAGCCAAATGGCCAATCGACCCCTTGGCCGAACCTGCTCTGCATTTCGAAATCTGCGGGCATCATCCGAAGGCTGGTGCCCAGCCAATGCAAGGAGGTTCCGCCATAGGCACGCAGATAGTTGCTGCCGAAGGGCAACGGGCCACGTTGAACAAAGTACCCGTTCGTGTCCGGTTCGGTGCCGCGAACCGCCGTAATGTCCAGCACCGAAGGTGACGGCAAAGTCGGCAGATCCGGATAGGGTGAGTTCGGTGTTTTCGCCAACGAGAGGTAGTACTGATCCAGATAGGATCGGTAGGTCTCCCACGTTTTACCGTGATCTGCACCGGCCTCGAGGATCAGAACTGTATGCCCTGCTGACACAAGCTCTTTCGCCAGAATGGCACCAGAAAATCCTGCCCCTACAATGACCACATCATAGGTTCTGTCGTCGTCTGTAATCGCGTTCATTGGCCCGCCTCCCGTTTCCGGGGAGGTTCAAGCGCCCAAGCACCAAAACCCTGCTGCTTTGCCCCCATGGGATGGGCACCGATGGCGTCCCAGACCAATCCCTCCTTGTACGAGCGTGTCGAGATGATCTTGACCACATCAAAGCGAGAAGCGCCGTAGCTTTCGCGCCATTCTTGCGAAAGCGGAACCCACTGACCCGTGTACCAAAGCTGAATCAGCGAACGCGCAATCGGGCCAAGGCACCTGTCCGACAGATAAGTTTGGCGGATAATCTGATCATCGTCCCCTTGCCCGAGGGATTGAGCGTGAGACAGAAACCGGTTCAAAATCTCTTCTGGTAGAACCTGTCGGAATTGATGCCAGTATTCCCCGGTGCACCCGGTCCCTTGCAACTCGGCACTATTGTAACCCGTCAATGCCGCGCTGACCGTCAGGAAGGCCTGATGGGCGGGACTGTTGTCATGCTGTGACATGGCGGTCTCCATCAATGGCATCCACGTAGAACCCGCGCGGCTCGAAGCAGGCGGGGGGGCTTTCAAAAACCTGTACGGCGACAGGGGTGAAGTCGGTGAACAACCGATGCATGTCCCGTGTCATCGGGAAATCGTTGTTGCCGAGTTTCAGTTTGAATGTCTTGGCGATGCGCTTGCCGTCCTTGTTGTCCAGCATTGCAGTTTCGAAGAGGCCCGAGATTGTCCAGCGGGTCCAAACAGTGCGGCCAAGACCGGTCGCGAATTCTGGGATCGGAGTGCAATTTGTTGTCGTCCACTGATTGCCGCTGAGCTTTCCCAAATCGGCGGTCAAATCGTAGACGATGGTTTGCGGGTCGTCGGGGTTGACCAATTGAATCCACCAGGATTTCGGAGAGATTGGCGGATGGCCTTTCATCTTGGCGTTCAGCGACGGCACCTTGTAATTGAACTGCCCCAGAAACTTGGGCTCACCAAAGGCCTGACGCCCAGCTTTGACAGCAACCGCATTGTCTGCGGCTACGTGTATTCGCAGATGCCCGATGGTCTTGGTCTGATCGCGGCCGTGCAGATACTCGGTCAGGGACATCTTCGGAACGCCGGGCACCCGGTTCGAAGGGTAAGCCAGAAGGTTAAATTCAACCTCGTTCACAAAGCCCAAGGAATTGTCATAGTGGGCGGTGTAGCGTTGAAAATTCAATAGAATGACAGCTTTGTTCTTTCCATTTTCATCGGGGAACTCCGCCACGCACAATCCTGTACCCTTGACGAAGGGTTTGGCGGCTTCGACCGAGGTATACCAATACATCCATTGGCATTGCAGAGAGGCATAATAGAAGGGAAACGTATCAAACTGCTTGGGCAGTTTTGGCATGACACCGGTGACATTCGTCTGATAGCAGCGGTCACCTTTTGATTTCTTCTTAGTCATAATGGCTATGTCCTCCCGACTGGCTTTGACTATCTCGTATTTTTTAAATGTCCTGTGATGAGCTCTCCGTTTTTGCAGTTCCAAGTTTACTCAGAATAGCGCGTGTCTCGGCCAAATCCGGACCATCGAACCCGGCGACTTCTTCAACCGCTTTTTTGATCCGGTTCAGGCAATCGGGGGTTGGATCAAGCTTTGCCAGCTCTTTGATCGTACGCAGCAGCGGACCAAAATGCCCGCGGTCCAGCGCCAAACTGACAGCCTGCTCGAAATGATCGATACACGCTTCTTCATGACCTTGGGCAAGCGCCAGACGTCCTCTTAGCCGGGTCAAACCGACAATCCAGAATTGTTCCCCCCCACCCAACGTGATCTGCTCGGCTTCGTCCAAAAGCTCTTCTGCGAGTTCGAGATGTCCGTGCAGGATGGCCGCGTCTGCATAAAGATACAGAAAGAAACTCAACCCCAGCCGGCAGCCGGTATCCCGCCATTCCTGAAGACCAAGTTCGATTTCCTTCAGCGCGCCGTCGCCCAACTCGTTCCGGCGTGCCCATCCGTTCATGATCCGCGCCCATCCACGCCAGAACTGAAACGAGTACTCCTCTGAAAGCGCAATCAGATTGGCCGAGCTTTCCAGTACAAGGTCTTCATCACCGCGGAACTGCGAGATCCAACCCAGAAATGCATTTGCAAAGGATTGACTGAAGGGATGCGCTGTTTCTTCCGCGTGAAGCACGGCCTTTTCGATCGCTTCCAAAGCGCTTTTCGTGTCGCCTGACAACCAGCAAGACAGCGCACGATATCCCTGAAGCGCGACGGATAGATCAACGACGTCAAAATCCAGCCCCATGAACCGGTGCTCAAGCGACAGATTGACATCAATCCCTGCCTGCAAATGCGTTAGGGCGTCCTGCGGCTGGCCAAGATATGTCTGCAGCGAGCCAAGTGATCTCTCGGCGGATACAATAGCAAGAGGGCTTTTCAGATCCTGACAAAGCGACACCAGGCGATCCGCATTCTGTTTCGATACAGCATATTCGCCCCCCAGCATTGTCGATCGGAACTGGCCATAGACGACTTTGAACAACCGCTCTGTTTCGCCGTATTCACGACACAAGGTTTGTGCCCGGGCATATGCGGAAAGGACCGAATTGTGTGCGTATCCTCGTACAAACGCCAAAGGAACCGCGATGGTGATTTGCAGATCAATCTCGCGCCGGTCGCGGTCTTGCGACGCAGGCAGTTCCTGCAGACATTCCAGGGCGTGCTGCAGATGGGTGATGGCCTCAACATTTGCAGAATGATCCAATGCCTGGCGCGCGGCCCGCATAAGGTTGAGCTCGGCCGCCAAATAATCACCGGCCCGCCAATAGTGATGGCCCAGAATCTCTGGCTCGTGTTTAACAATTTCCTTGTAGTTCTCTTCAAGAACCGCCGCGATTTGACCGTGCCATCTGGACGCTGTCGAACGCAGCATGGATTGATACGCCGCATCCTGTACCAAGGCGTGACGGAACCGATATGTGTCTTCCACGCCTCTCAGCCCGGCGGGAACAATCAACTCTGTTTCAAGTAGCTGCTCCAGCGCTCTGGTGATTTCCTGGTCGCTCCATTTCAAAACGTGGCTAAGCAGGTTTCTTTCAAAGTTGCGCCCGATAGCAGCAGCGACCTGCACGATTTCGCGGCTGGCGGATAATCGGTCCAGCCTGGCCATCAAGGAATCCTGCAGAGACTCCGGAATCGCCATGGACAACTCGGCCTTACTTTGCCCCCGGCTTGCCAGCAGACCGGATTCCATTGCCATTTTGGTCAGTTCTTCGACAAACAGCGGCACGCCATCGGTTCGGTCTGCCAACTGGGTCAGAACCTCATCCGAAGGCCGGATCCCCGAAATGCTTTCAACCAGTTTGAAGATATCGCGCCGGACCAGACGGTTCAGCTCCAAGGTGGTGACATGTGACTGGTTTCGCCAGGGTGACTGGAATTCACTGCGGGCGGTCATCAAGACCAGGCAGCGTCTACTTGACAGTTGCTCAACCCATCCGTCGACAAACTCAAGCGTGGAAGCATCGAACCAGTGCACATCATCCAGCAGCAACATCAGCGGTGAAGATTGCTCTAAGCTTGCACAAAGCCGCAGCAATGCATCGATCAGAGCACCTTTTTCCCGTTCAGGTGCCATTGGTTCAGCTGGAATCGAAGTGTCTTCCAGCGCCACCAGGCGCAGAATGGGCGTCGCGCAGTCTGGATCATCAAGACCGAGTTCAGACAAAAACCCGATGACTTTTGCCCGGCTCTGTTCCGATGACTCATCAGGTGTCATTCCGGTCAACGCCGTAAGCGCATTTTTTATCGGATAAAATGCGCTGCTTTGATGAAGTGGTGAGCCGAACAGAATGAATCGGGATGCATCTTCGTCGGCCAGGTCATCGCTTAGCCCAAAGGCGATCTTGGATTTTCCGACACCGGCGTCACCGGTCAGCAACAGCACTTGCCCTTCACCTTCCAGCGCACCCTCCCACCGAGATCGGACCAAGGCAATTTCCGCCGTTCGACCGATGGTTGGTGTTTTGTCGTGTGAAAAGTCTTTGCGCCCCGTTTCGAACCCCAAAACCTTCTGCCGGGCCTCAAACAGCTCTAGCGGAGCGCTAATCCCTGCCAATTGCGGCGCGCCCAAAGACACAAAGTCGAGCCGTTCACCAATCAAGCGTCGTGTTACTTCGGAAATCACGACTTGCCCAACTTCGGCAACTGACTGAATGCGCGCGGCCACGTTTGGTGTATCTCCGAACAACCACATCTTTTCGTCCAATGACGAGCTGTTGGCGGTGCCAACAACAACGGGTCCGGTATGCATTCCGATGCGAACGTTGGTCGCAACCGGCTGGCTGGAAAATCCGACTTCAATACCCTCTGCCATCTGAGTAATTTCAAGCGCGCACAGCGCGGCCGAATAGTGACTCGCCTCTTGCGCGACGGGGTAACCAAACACAGCCACAACACCATCACCCGCATAGTTTGCGATCTCACCGCCAAAATTCGCAACCGTGCTACCGACCAGATCGCGATATTGGGTGATAAGCTCACGATAGTCTTCGGGATCAAATTTTTCGGACAACGCGGTAGAACCAACCAGATCGCAGAACATGACGGTCAGTTGCCGCCGTTCCGCAACATTTTCGGATGCAGGCGTTAGTGGCGGTGAATTGTCTGGCTCTGAGTTTTTGACCGACGCTGATCCGACCAAAGACGCGCCGCAGGCCGTGCAGAACTTTGCCTTTTGCAAAGCTGGGGCTCCGCACGCTGTACACGTAAGGGACAGGGCGTTTCCACAGCTTTGGCAATACTTCGATCCGGCAGGATTGGCCGAACCACAATTTGGGCAATTAACGTCAGGACTTACCAAAATGGTCGCCTTCGTAAGTTTAGATAGATCAGGTCAAAATTAGAAACGATAGAACGAAATCACGGCTTCTTATAACATAATATCAACAATGCGTCGCCCAACAATTCCTGATGGATGAACCAGGCTGCAACTTTACCCGGCGCAAAGCCCCGTGGATCAACAAAATTACAGGGTTTCCTTGGGGCGGCCGGGATCGCCCGACCTACCTTTAGCCGTTGCTCGACCCAGCTTCGGGGCGCACGAATCCCTGAATGCGATCCACGTTCATGACCTGAAAGAATGGGCTCTTGCTCCCTGGGGCAGAAAGAAAAAGGTGACCACTTTTTTTCAGGAACTTCGAAAAATCCGATCCTTTGCTCAGGTGTTTTTTGAATGCCTTTTCGTTTTTGTAGATTTCCACGAACACAATCTTATCGTCATCGCATGGCGGGACCGAGTCCGCGCCACCTGAGTGCACAAGGTAACCCCAGGTATCAGGTTCGTTTTTCTTGACGTCCCTAGCAAGCCGCCGGAGTGCAGCAATACCTTCGGACCGGGTTTCTGGGTTCAGATACCAAATCGCAATCGTGGTTAGCATTTCCTCGCTCCTTTCATGGGTTGGACCGATCGTCTAAATGCGGGTCCAACGGTTTGGTTGCCGCTCAATATTGGCAACGTCACCGGCGGAACGGGTCGCTAATCCTGGGCATTTGTTGAGTTCAATTCTTCACTTACTGCGCAGGTCTTTGGCCACCTTGAACCGGTGACACGGTTCCGCCGAAAAATAGTCTTTAACAAGTATCCAAGCGGTGATGGTTATGCATCCAACTGCAAGTCGGCCGCACGTAGAAGAATGCGCCCGAACTCACGCCCACCGAGGCTGAGTTTGACCTGCGTGTATATCATAAAGACGGGCGTAAATCCCGAATTTATGTTGCGACCACGCCTTCTGCGACCCATTCGTCGAACTGGGCCAATACATGATCGCAAAACGCGGCATCGTTGATATGTGCGTCTATTTCGGTCATAGGAACGCGCCCGGGCATGACTTTACGGGCCTCATCCATCATCTCGGCCAGGGCTTCGGGATCATACGCCTCTTCACCCTCCTTGTCCCAGGCTTCGACCCCGTGAACGGGCAGAAAAAAGTGAACCGGGCCAGTTGCGGCCTCCAATCGGTTGGCAAGCTCCCGCACCCAGGCACGGCGTTCATCGCCATTGAAGACCGAGCTTTTTATCAGGCGGTTGTGTTCATGAAATGGACGGTCGGCATACTGGTCAGGGATGTCCTGCCATCCGGCAAAGTCCAAAAGGTCCAGCGCGCCTGGCGCAACCAGCTGTGGTGTGCCCACACGCCCGGCATTTGTCACGCGATCCTCACCGCTGGAGACCACGGAACCCGCCATCAGGTTCCCGAATTCCTGCATGCAGAAGTCCATGACGCAGGCAAACGCCCCTTCACCCGCCAGTTTTTCGAATGCCATGCCGCCCATTCCGGTGGAATGAAAAACGGCAACCTCGAACCCGCGCTCTTCCAGCGCTGGTTTGAGCGTTTTCATATAGCGCAGACACGAGGACCCAAGGCTGGTCATCCCGATCAGCGGTTTGCTGCGATCCGGTATTGTGGCAGCTTTTGTGGCACCAACAACAGCGCCGGCCGCTTGCGCAAGCGAAGATTGGCAGATCGAATTCATACCGTAGAGCCCCCCGGCCCACAGGATCATCTGAATGTCCGGAGCCAGTCGGTGCGGCGGGATCAACGGAGAAAAACTGACGGTAGACACGATGTATTTCGGCACCCCCATTGGCAAGGCCTGCGCACAATCCAGGGCCAGATCGGTACCCATGGTCCCTCCAGTAGCCAGCATCCCATCAAATCGGCCATCCGCATAGGCTTGGGCCACGGTCTTCGAGGCACCATCTGACATCACGCGAAAGGCTTTGTTCTCGTCCCCTTGTGCGATGACATCTTCGATGGTCATTCCAGCCGCTTGGGCGACGTCGTGCTTGGAGATGTCGGTTGGCTCCAAAGGGTCGCCCAATACCGAGACATCCATCGTCAACACATCCGCGCCCTGCGCCTTGATCGCCTGTTCGATGAACCGCATCTCGGGTTCTTTCGTGTCGTAGGTCCCAATCAGCAGGATTGTCTTTGTGGTCATTGGTTCCTCCTATTCATGCGACCTATGGGCCCCAGACAAAGCGGTGAAAACATGTCGTACAGACACCCCGCAGTCAGAGCTTTATCCAGGCGGTTTTCAATTCAAAGTACTTCTCAAGCGCGTGCAAAGATTTGTCATGCCCGTTCCCGGATTGACCCACGCCCCCAAGCGGAACGGTCAGGTCCGAGCCGCCATAGGTGTTCACATGCATGACCCCGGTCCGCACTTCGGCCACCATGCGATGCGCGCGACTGAGGTTCGAAGTCCAGACTGCGCCTGCGAGCCCATAGACTGTGGCATTGGCAAGCCGGATCGCCTCGGCTTCGTCATTGAACGGGGTCACGGCCAAGACTGGGCCGAAGACTTCGTTCTGAAACAGATGATCCGTTTCTTTGACACCTGCCATTACTGTAGGGGACATATAGTAGCCCCCGGTTTCGGGCAGAATGCGGTTTCCGCCCGTACGACGTTCGGCACCTTCAGCTTCGGCCTTGGTAACGAACTCCAAATTGGCCTCTAGCTCGGGCAGGCTATGCACGGCACCAATCTGGCTGTTCAGGTTCAACGGATCACCAACGCGAAAGGCTGCGGCGTAGCGCGTGATCTCGGCGACAAAATCCTCGTAGATGTCCTGCTGCACCAGCAGGCGCGAGCCCGCGATACAGACCTGTCCGGAGTTGCGGAAAATCCCGGCGGCCGAGACCTTTGCAGCTTCCGCCAAATCGGGCGCGTCAGCGAAAACAATATTTGGAGACTTGCCACCCAATTCCAGATAGCAGCGTTTCAGATTGGACCGCGCCGAGTATTCCAGCAGTCGCCGACCTGTCGCGCCGGATCCCGTGAAGACCATGATGTCCACATCCATCGACAAGGCCAAAGCTTCGCCCGCGACCGAACCACGCCCGGTCACCACATTGAAGACGCCATCCGGAACTCCGGCTTCGGCAGCCAGTTCAGCGATTTTCAACAGGCTGAGCGATGCGCTTTCTGCCGGTTTCAAGACGATGGAGTTGCCCGCTGCAAGGGCAGGGGCGATTTTCCAGCTGCCGATCATCAGCGGGAAGTTCCAGGGCACAATCGCCCCGACAACACCGACAGGCGCATGATGCACGAGGCCCAGAACGTCATGGCTGGTCGGGGCAATCTGCCCGTAAATCTTGTCGATGGCTTCGGCATAGTAGCGGAAAGTGGCCGCAGCCGAGAGCGCCTCGGCCTTATAGGCCATATTGATCTCGGTTCCGTTGTCACGTACGCCCAGCACCGCGATCTCGAGCGCGCGGGATTTGATCAGATCCGCCAGTTTCAGCAGAACCTTCTTGCGTCCTGCAGGGGCCATGCGCGACCACCGGCCATCCTCAAACGCGGTCCGCGCGGCGCGCACCGCTGCATTCACATCCGCCGGGCTGCCCTCGGCGATTTGAGCGAGAGGCTGGCCGTCGATGGGCGACAGCACCTCATGCAGGGCGCCAGTTTCACCGGCACGGAAATCGCCATTGATAAAGTGTCCGCGTGTGGCAATCTCCTGCACGCGCAAGGCATCGATGGAAGACTGATCCATGAAAGCTATCCTTGTTGGTTCGGGTGGTCGGAATCCACGGCTGGGACATGGGGTTCGGGGCGCAGCTTGTTTTTGAACTCGTAGTACAGCGTGCGGAAATGCAGGATCAGGATCAGCACAATCAGGCCGAACAGAATGGCTGCGATGGGCCGGTCGATGAAGTCCAGCGGCGTCTTGACCCGAGCCATTGCGCTGCGAAGCTTGGTTTCCATGATTCCACCCAATACCATGCCCAGGATGATCGGGACGATCGGCAGATCAAGCCGTTTGAGGATCAGACCAAAGACGCCAAACCCCGCAGCGATCGCGCAATCGGTGATCGAATTGCGCAGGCTGTATACTCCGACAAAAGCAAGGATCAGGATCATCACGCCGAGGAAGCGTGTGGGGATTTGAATGATCTTTAACAGCAGGTTTGTCGAAAACAGCAGAAAGACCAGAACGATCACATTCAGCAGGATCAGCGCCATATATAGGGCCATGACGAAATCCATCTGGTTCTCAAACAGTTGCGGGCCGGGGATCACGTTGTGAACATAGAAGACCGACAGCATCATCGCCGTAAGCGCTTCGCCGGGTATACCGAGGGCGAGTAGGGGGATCATCGCTGCCCCCGGCACGGCGTTGTTCGCGGCTTCGGATGCCACCAACCCTTCGGGCGAGCCATCGCCGAATTTGTCGGGATTTTTCGAGCTTTTCTGAGCATAGGTGTAGGACAGAAACTGCGAAGTGAACTCACCCGTTCCCGGCACCATGCCCATGAATACCCCGATGCTTGAAGAAACGGTAGCGATCCGTTTCAGGCCCAACAGTTCCTTCAAGCCTGCAAAGATATTCCCGCTGACATGGGTGTCCTCTGGAGCGTGGTTCTTTTCCAACAGCAAAAGAAAAGCCTGGCTGAGCGCAAACAGGCCCAGCACAACCACGATCAGGTCAACGCCTGACGCCAGCCAACTTTGATCGAATGTATAGCGGCGCGTATATTTGACGGGCTCCAGTCCGACCGTGTTCAAAAAGACGCCAAATGCAGCAAGCATACCTGCTGCAAAGATCTGTCCTCGATGGGCTAAAACGACCAGAACAATACCTAGCAACGCGGCCAAAAAAATCTCGCGGCTGCCAAAATGCGGGGCGATCATGGCCAACACGGGCGAGAGGACCATCAGGCAGATGATGGCAAAGACTCCCCCGAAGAATGAAGCTGAATAAGCCAGCGATAACGCCCTGTGGCCTTGGCCGCGCTTGGTCATTGGATAGCCATCATAGGTCGTCAGCGCATTGACCGCCGTGCCGGGCGTGTTGATCAGGATGGCCGGGATCGCGCCGCCATACATGGATGATCCGTAAATCCCCAACAACAAGGTCAGACCGACGATGGGCTCAAAGGCAAAGGTTGCGGGCAACAGGATGGCGATGGCAACGGCAGCGCCCACACCGGGCAGCGCGCCGATGATGACACCACCGATCGAGCCGATGAACAAGGCCACGATGACCTGCCATTGCAGCAGGATTGAAACACCGGACAGAAGGGTATCCATACGTGCCTCCCTACAAATATGTCAGCGCAAAGGCGCGGATCGAGTCGGGAAGGTATTCATAGACAGCCCCTGCCGGGATTTTGACTTGCAGAAACGCTCGGAACACGATGGTGACGACGAAGCCGAACAGGGCTGCGATGCCGATCGCGCCCGAGCCTCGAAACCCTGAGCGCAGCGTCAGAAACACCGCGAACAACATGGTGGACGGCAGATAGCCAAGCTGTGGCACCAGTAGGACATAAATCAGGAAATAAGCCACATATTCCAGAGACCGGACCCAAAACCCGACCTCGGCCCAACGACCATCGATCCGATCGGATAAGGCAGAGCTGAGCCAATGTAAAAAGCTGAACAAGACCATGCACCACACGGCAACGGTGGGCCACAGACCGGGTTGAGCAAACCATTTGGTCCGCTTGACGACCTGCGTCTGCTCCCCAAGCTGAGACAGCAGAAACACCGAGAAAGCCAGGAACAATGCGGCAAAGACAATATCACCCGGACGGCGATACCGTTTGAACATGTCCTGAAGCGTTCTTGCGATCATTTCATCCTCCCAGCCCTATGAAGAAGGCGCGGAAATCACTGCCCGCGCCTCGATCCGGGGTGTTACTCGCCTAGAATCTCTTCTATTTTGGCGAATGACGCTTTATCTTGCTCGATCTGGGCATTCGAAGCATCGGGATCCTGCCAATAGATCAGCGCACCGGTTTCTTCGGCAAGCTTTTTAGCCTTGTCCGATTGCAGTGCTTTTTGGGCTGCGGCGGTGATTTTTTCGCGAACCTCGGGCGGCGTGTCTTTGTGAACAAACAATCCGTTCCACAGCGCCAATGGCAGGTCTGGGTTAAGCTCAACCACTGTCGGCGTATCCGGTACCAGAGCGATCCGGTCGCCGCCGATGCTGGCCAGCACGTTCACTTCATCCAGACAGGGCAGAATAAGCTGGAGCGTGGTGTTGATGACATCAACGTCACCGGACGCCAAGGTGTTGCAGTCCAGCGCATCGAACGCGGCTTCGCTGGCAAAGTCGAAACCGCTGCTGACAGCGGCGGCAAAAGTAACCTGCGTGGGTGGCAGAACCGAGCCAAAGTGGCCGAGTGCCACGTCGTTTGACTTGCCGTGTTCCACCAACTCATCCCAGCTTTGGAACGGGGCGTCTTTGCTCGACGCGATTACGAACGGGTAGGTCAGGAAGATGCCGATCGGTTCAAACGGGTTCGGGTTCAATTCAGGAATACCAATCTCGGGCCCGATGACCGGAACACCAATCACAAACGACCCGATCGTATAGCCATCCGCCGGTGCTGTGGCGACTTCGACTGCGCCGGGGAAAGGACCACCACCGCCGCCGGGCTTGTTCACAACAGCTGCCGGTACCCCGTACATCGCCTGAAATTCATCTGCGATCATTCTGGTCAGGACGTCTTCAAGATCACCCGGAGGCCAAGGAACCACAAAGGATACGGGCTTTTCGGGGTATTCTGCCAAAGCGGCCGTTGCAGAGGCGGCCATCACGGCTGCCGCAATAAACTTTTTCATTTACACCTCCCAGTGTATGGTTCATTATTTGAACCGTGTTAACAATAATAATCTTGCTTTGTTAAGTTCATTCTGTCAAGGATAACATCAACGGAAGGAGGCAAAACACATGGGTGCCGCACTTAATGCGCTAAAAATGCTGGACTTATTCTCAAACACGATGGCCGAAATCGGCCTGAGTCAGGCCGCGCGCCTGTCAGGATTGAACAAGGCTACAGCCCTGCGTCACCTACGAGCGCTTGAAGAATTCGGGTTGATCGAACAAAACCCGCAGTCAAAGACATATACCATCGGACCAGCTGCGCTGCGGCTTGCGGCACTGCGCGAGATTGCCAAACCCGGCCTTGAAGGCGCGCGCCAAAAAATGCACTTGGCCATGCAGGAGGTTGGCGAAAGCCTGCACCTAACGCTGCTGGAACAGGGCAGCCTGCAAACCGCCATCGTGGTTGAGACAACCAAGCACAGCGTTCGCGTCAGCCTTGATCCAAGCGAGATAATCCCGGTCAACGCGACTGCGGCGGGTCTATGTATGCTCAGCTTTGGCCCACCTTTCCTGCTGGATCGTCTGGATCAGGAAGCGCAGGTACGTTTCACCGAATCCACCCTGACAGACCCGGATCTGATCAAGGAAAAAGTTGCTCTGATCCAGCGGGCTGGCTGGGCCAACAGCAACGGCAGCTACGAAGAAGGTGTTTTTGGTTTTGCAACGCCAATCTTTGGCATCGATCAAATCGCCCTTGGAACCATTTCGATCGCCGTGCCCGAGATTAGAGCCACTTATGAGCGCCTGCCCTTGATCCTGAAATCCCTTCAATCCCTCTCGCGCGATCTGACCGCAAATTTCGGCGGCCAAATGCCCGAGGCCTTTCCAACCGAGTTCCACCCATGAGCGAAAGTGGACAACCCCGGAGAACCGCAACATGAAAGACTCCAACTTTCTTAAGGAGAACAACGCCCGCCATTTCTGGCATCCGATGGCGCACCCGGCCGACAGCCGGAACAACCCTCCGACCATTCTGACCGGCGGGGAAGGAGTTAGCATCATCGATGTGGACGGGCACAAGGCCATCGACGCCGTAGGTGGCCTTTGGAACGTCAACCTGGGCTATTCTTGCGATCCGGTGAAACAGGCGATCGCCGACCAGCTATACGCCCTGCCTTATTATTCGACCTTCCGGGGTACGAGCAACGACAAGGCGATCGAGCTGTCTTACGAGTTGGCACAGTTCTTTGCTCCTGATGGGCTGACACGCGCCTTTTTCACCTCGGGCGGATCGGATTCTGTGGAAATCGCACTAAAGCTTGCGCGTCAGTTCCACAAAGTTCGGGGTGAGGCCGGTCGCACCAAGTTCATTAGTCTCAAGCAGGGATACCACGGCACCCATTTCGCTGCCGCTTCGGTTAACGGCAATCAGAAGTTCCGCGCCGTGTATGAACCCATGATGCCAGGCTGTTTTCATGTGCCTGCGCCTTGGACCTATCGCAACCCGTTTGACGAAACCGACCCTGAACGCCTGGCTCAGCTTTGCGTCAAAGCGCTTGAAGCCGAGATTGCGTTCCAGGGGGCCAACACGGTTGCCGCCTTCATCATGGAGCCGATTTTGGGCGCTGGCGGTGTAATTCCGCCGCACAAAAGCTTTATGCCCATGGTGCGTGAGGTTTGTTCGAAGAACGGTATTCTGCTGATTTCAGACGAAATCATCACGGCGTTTGGTCGAACCGGTAGTGAAAGCGGAGCGAGACATTGGGGCGTCCAGCCTGACATCATGACGACGGCCAAGGCGATCACCAATGGCTATTTCCCGTTTGGCGCCGCGATGATCTCGGGGGCAGTTGCCGAGGTATTTGAAAATGACACAACCGGGTTGGCATCCGTTGATCAGGGATACACCTATTCCGGTCACCCCGTCGGCGCGGCGGCGGCACTGGCGGCTCTTTCAGAAATCAATCGTCTGCGGATTTGGGAAAACGCTGCAGCACGCGGGGATGAGCTGTTCGAGGGCTTGAAGAAACTGGCTGAAAAGCACGAGGTGATCGGTGACGTACGAGGGGGCGAGGGCCTTATGTGCGCGCTGGAGCTGGTCTCGGACCGCGCAAGCAAGGCGCCGATTGCCAAACAACTGCCAATACAGGTGCAAAAGGCAGCTTATGAGGATGGTGTGATGGTGCGCGTATCTGGCAACAACATCATCATTTCGCCACCTCTGATTGTCACATCCGACGATGTTGCGAAGATCCTGTCAGCGCTGGATACAGGATTGTCGAGTTTGTAGTCGTCGCGCAGACCCCGCTTGCCAACTGGCGGGGTCAAACCTTAACAGCTTGCAGCTCTTCAAGCAGGTCCAGTAGCTCATCAAGCTTCTCTCGCCCCATCTGCGCCTCAATACTATTTGAAATGGCCAATGACGCTTGCAGGTTGTCTTTCAAAATCTGCCGACCCGCATCAGTAATCATCACCATCGTCCGCCTTTTATCCTGGCTGTCCTGACGGCGCGTGACCTGTCCATCGGCTTCCATGCTGCGCAATATTCGCGTCAGGCTGGGCAGCAACAGACAAGCTTCTTTGGCGATAGCGCTTTGCTCGACCTCGCCAAGCTCATCCAGTACGCGCAGGACGCGCCATTTTTGCTCGGATATCTGTATATCCTGCAGCATGTCCCTGATGGGGGCCATGATCGTTTCGCGGGCGCGCAATAATGCAATGGGAAGCGACCTTGAGGTGCTCTTGGTATGGCTTTGAGTGTTCATGCCGCCTTCTAGTGTGCTGCCCCAGGAAATGCAAAGATTAACAACGCAACTTCTTGACGACATAAGCTCATTGACGACATAAGCTCATAATGGTAAACATGTTAATTAATAACGGAGGAATCATGCCGCATTTTCACGTCGAATATTCCGGGAATCTGGAAGACAGGATCGACATGGGCGGTCTGTGCGATTGCATCCGTGCAACGGCCGCTGAGGTTGACACCTTTCCGCTAGCAGGCATTCGCGTCCGAGCGATCCGTGTTGATCACTATGCCATCGCAGACGGAAATCCAAAGCATGGGTTCATCGATATTTCGATCCGGCTGCGGGCCGGTCGTTCGCAGGCCGACAAGAAGGACGCAACGCAGCGCATCTTCGAGGCGGCCCGAACCTATCTGGAGCCCGCCATGAGCCAGCATTCCATCGCGCTGTCGCTTGAGATGCGCGACATCGATCCCGACCTCTCCCCCAAAACCGGCACGATCCGCGACCATCTGGAGGCCTGACCATGAGTGACCTGCACAAGAATATTGAACGGCTTGATGGTTTCCTTGCCCGTTTCAAGAAGACCGGGATCAAGAACCGGATCGCAGGAGAAGATCAAGATGGGTCAGCAGGGGTGTTTCAGACGATCTCTCCGGTGGATAAATCGGTGATCTGCGACGTCGCCCATGGCACTACGGAAGATGTCGATACAGCAGCACAGGCCGCGCATGAGGCCTTTGCAGATTGGCGCGACATGCCCGCCCCGGAGCGCCGCCGGATATTGCTGAATGTTGCAGATGCGATTGAGGCAAGAGCCGAAGAGATCGCGCTGTGCGAATGCTGGGATACCGGCCAGACCCTGCGCTTTATGTCCAAAGCCGCCCTGCGAGGGGCTGAGAATTTTCGCTATTTTGCCGATCAGGTGGTTCAGGCGCGGGATGGTCAACACCTGAAATCACCGACACTGATGAACATAACCACCCGCGTCCCAATCGGGCCCGTTGGTGTCATCACGCCGTGGAACACCCCGTTCATGCTTTCGACATGGAAGATCGCTCCGGCACTGGCCGCTGGCTGTACGGTCGTCCACAAACCAGCTGAAGATTCACCGCTGTCTGCGCGGCTATTGGTCGAAATCGCGGAAGAAGCCGGTCTGCCCAAGGGTGTGCTGAACACTGTCAACGGTTTTGGTCCAGACGCAGGTAAGCGGCTGACCGAACATCCATTGATCAAAGCCATTGCCTTTGTCGGTGAAAGCCGTACGGGCAGCATCATTACCAAGCAAGGCGCAGATACGCTTAAACGGATGCATCTGGAGTTGGGCGGTAAGAACCCGGTCATCGTCTTTGACGACGCCGACTTGGATCGCGCGCTGGATGCGGTGATCTTCATGATCTATTCGATCAACGGCGAACGCTGCACGTCTTCTTCGCGGCTGCTGGTACAGGATACGATCAAGGAAGAGTTCGAAGCCAAGCTGATCGAGCGCGTGAACAATATCAAGGTCGGCCACCCGTTGGACCCTGCAACCGAGATTGGCCCTCTTGTAACGGAAGAGCATTACAACAAGGTCACTTCATACTTCGACATCGCCAAGGAAGACGGCGCGACTGTCGCGGCCGGTGGCGTCAAGGTGGGCGAAGAGGGGTACTTCGTACGGCCCACCCTGTTTACTAACGCTAACAATCAAATGCGCATCGCACGCGAGGAAATCTTTGGCCCTGTCCTGACCGTGATCCCGTTCTCGACTGAGGAGGAGGCGCTGCAGATCGCAAATGACACGCAATATGGTCTGACCGGCTATGTCTGGACCAACGATCTGACCCGCGCGTTACGTTTCACGGACAAGCTTGAGGCCGGAATGATCTGGGTGAACTCGGAAAACGTGCGCCATCTGCCCACACCGTTTGGCGGGGTCAAAGCGTCCGGCATCGGTCGCGATGGCGGCGACTGGAGCTTTGAGTTCTATATGGAACAAAAGCATGTCGGCTTTGCCACAGGCCAGCACAAGATCATGCAACTGGGCAAGCTCTAGCGGCCCCTCAGACGACAATCGCGCGAAAAACCTTAACTCCAGGAGCAGACCATGGGAGAAATCGTTCTTGCCGCCAAAATGACCCATGTGCCGACGCTGCTCATGTCTGAGCAGGAAGGCCCGGTGAAAGGTAAACGCCAGCCTGCCATTGATGGCCACCGCGAGATCGCGCGCCGCGCCAGAGCATTGGGGGCGACCACGGTGATCATCTGTGACACCCATTGGGTGATCAATGCCGGGTTCCACATCAACGCCAATGAGAAGTTCGAAGGCCTGTTCACGTCGAACGAGTTCCCGCAATTCATTCAGGACCTGCCGTATTCCTATACGGGCAATCCTGAAATGGGCGACGCCATTGCTAAGATAGCTTCAGAAAAGGGCGCCTATACTTTGGCGCATCACCTGGACAGCCTCGAACTGGAATACGGCACACTGGTGCCGCTGCGGTTCATGAGCCGCGAGCATGATATGAAGGTTGTCTCGGTCGCGGCCTGGGCCACGGTGCATAGCCATGAAGAAAGCCGAATTGTCGGCGAGGCCATCCGTGAAGCGGTTGAGGCCAGTGACGAAAAGGTGCTGCTGGTCGCGTCAGGCTCGCTGTCGCACAAAATCTGGGCCAACAAGGACTATGCCGCCAACAACGGCACTTTCACCATCAGTTCGGAATTCAACCGTCAGATGGACCTGCATGTGCTTGAGATGTGGAAGAACGGCGATCATGCCACGTTCCTGAAGATGCTGGGCGATTATGCCAATTTCTGCTGCGGCGAAGGCTCGATGCACGACACGTCGATGCTTTACGGCGCGCTGGGGTGGGATACCTATGACAAGAAATGCGAGGTTGTGACTGAGTATTTCCCAAGCTCCGGCACCGGCCAGACAAACGTCATCTTCCCCGTATAACAGGAGGTTAAAATGCCCGTTCCAGCCCCCAACCTGTATCCCGACTTCAACACAATCCGGCTGAGCCATGTTTGCCTGAACGTCAGCGATTTGTCAGCTTCGCGTAAATTCTACTCGGAGGTTCTGGGTTTGCAGGTCACGGACGAAAGCGACACACATGTCTACCTGCGCGCTATGGAGGAACGTGGACATCATTGTGTGATCCTGCAGAATTCCGATCAGCCGGCGACTGTCGAGGTCATGGGTTTCAAAACCTTCGACGAAGAGGATCTGGATCGGGCCGAGGCGTATTTTCAATCCAAAGGCCGACCGACCTCATGGGTTGATCGCCCCTATCAGGGCCGGACTCTGTTAACCTCGGACAATTTGGGCATACCGCTGGAGTTCTATCACAAGATGGATCGCCTGGAGCCGATCCATCAGAAATACGCGCTCTATCGTGGTGTGAAACCGCTGCGGATCGATCACTTCAACTGCTTCTCAACCAATGTCGATGACAGTGTCGCATTCTACAGTGATTTCGGGTTCCGCGTGACCGAGTATACGGAAGACGAAGACAGCAAGAAACTGTGGGCCGCGTGGATGCACCGCAAGGGTGGGGTGCATGATATGGCCTTCACCAATGGCAAAGGCCCACGGATGCACCACGTGGCCTTCTGGGTGCCAACACCGCTGAACATCATCGATTTGCTCGATCTAATGGCCACCACCGGCTATGTGGACAACATCGAACGCGGCCCGGGGCGACATGGTATTTCGAATGCTTTCTTCCTGTATATTCTCGATCCCGACGGACACCGGATTGAGATTTATTGCTCGGATTATCAGACCGTTGACCCCGATCTGGAGCCGATCAAATGGGACCTGAAGGACCCGCAGCGTCAGACGCTCTGGGGCGCTCCGGCACCGCGCAGTTGGTTTGAACACGGCACATCCTTTGTCGGTGTGGATGTAAACGAGCCAGACCTGTCTGCGTCTCCCATCATCGCACCGTAAGCAAAGTATGCTTGATCTAAAACATCTTAGTATGGGCGGGTTCCATAACGCCGAGGAGGCCTGATGCGCATTGCAACCTACACTGCCAACGGTGAAACATTTTTTGGTGCGATCACTGATGAAGGCGCGGTCGCACTAAACAGCGAATTTGCCGAGTTCAAAAGCCTCTACGAGGTTGTCGCCGCTGGTGCGTTTGGCCAATTGGCCGAGGCTGCCGAAGGAAAGCCGGTAACCCATACGGATTTCACCTTTGAGATGGTGATGCCGGATGTCCGTCGCATTCTGTGCGTTGGTGTGAACTTTCCAGATCGCAACGCGGAATACAAAGATGGCAGTGCCCAGCCGAAATACATGTCGCTGTTTCCGCGCTTCGCCAGTGGATTTACCGGCCATAATCGCCCTCTGATCCGCCCGCCCGAAAATCACACGCTGGATTACGAGGGTGAAGTGGCCATCGTGATCGGCAAAGCAGGCCGCCGGATTTCGCAGGACGATGCTTATGGCCATATCGCAGCCTTGACCCTGTGCAACGAAGGGACAATCCGCGATTGGGTTCGGCACGCCAAGTTCAACGTCACGCAAGGCAAGAACTGGGACAATTCGGGTGCCATCGGCCCTTGGCTGGTCCCTTTCACTGGCGCTGCCCAGTTGGATGACGCCCGCATTCAGACTCATGTGAATGGTGAATTGCGTCAGGACGATACGTTGAACCGAATGATGTTCCCGATCCGGCGCGAGATCGAATACATCTCGACCTTTATGACCCTTCATCCGGGCGATATCATCGTCACCGGCACCCCAACTGGTGCAGGTGCACGATTTGATCCGCCAAAATACCTGGCTCCCGGCGATGTGGTTGAGGTATCCGTCGATGGGATAGGCACCCTGTGCAACACCATCGAGGACGAGCAGATATGACCCCGGAAGACCACGCGCGCGCTGCCGCCGATCTGCTGAACGCGGAAAGGACGCGACAGCAGATCGGTCTACTGACATTGCGGTATCCCGAAATGGCGATGGATGACGCTTATGAGGTGCAGAATGCCATCTATCGTGCCAAATTGGCGGAAGGGCGCAAGGTCATCGGCTGGAAGATCGGGCTGACCTCGAAAGCGATGCAATATGCGTTGAATATCGACATTCCTGACAGTGGTATCCTGTTTGACAACATGGCCTTTGAAAATGGCGGGACCGTTCCCGCAGGTCGTTTCATCCAACCCCGGATCGAAGCCGAGATCGCCTTTGTCATGAAGGAAGCCATTGGCGGCGCCGATGTGAGCCGCGATCAGGTTTTGCAGGCGACCGACTATGTTACTCCGTCCATTGAAATCCTCGACACTCGTATAAAGCGGGCAGACCCTGAGACTGGAAAGTCACGCACTGTATTCGACACGATCAGCGACAACGCCGCAAATGCCGGCATTGTACTAGGGGCGGAACGCCGCCCAGCGGATGCATTTGACCTGCGATGGGTAGGGGCCCTAACCTTCCGCAACGGCGAAATCGAGGAAACCGGCCTGGGTGCGGGCGTATTGAATGATCCGGTCGAAAGTGTGGTCTGGCTTGCCCGTCGCATGGCGCAATACGGCCAGAGGATTGAACCCGGCCACGTGATTCTGTCCGGCAGCTTCATTCGCCCGATCGAATGCCCATCGGGTGCGGAAATCCACGCCGATTTCGGATCGTTCGGATCCGTCGACATCAGTTTTGCCTAAAGGAGCAGCGACATGCCCGCACCAAAGAACACCTTTAAGGCTGCATTGAAGGCTGGAAAGCCTCAGGTCGGGTGCTGGATCGGAATGGCCGACGCATATGCAGCAGAAATTTCCGCGACCGCAGGGTTCGATTGGTTGTTGGTCGATGGCGAACACGCACCAAACGACCTGCGCTCGACCCTTGAACAGGTGCGAGTGATTGAAAGTTCGGGCAGCGCGCCAGTTGCACGTCTACCGATTGGTGAGACATGGATGATCAAGCAATATCTCGATGCGGGTGTTCAGAGTATTCTGGTGCCGATGGTCGAAAGCGCTGATCAGGCGCGCGAACTGGTGCGCGCGGTGCAATACCCCCCACGCGGCGTCCGAGGTGTGGGATCATCCCTTGCGCGGGCTTCGCAATTTGCCAAAATCCCGGACTACCTCGATACGGCGGATGAGCAGATTTGTCTGCTGCTGCAGGTTGAGAACAACGCGGGCATGGCCGCTCTGGACGACATTCTGACGATTGATGGAGTAGACGGAGTTTTTATCGGACCTGCAGATCTGGCCGCCGACATGGGTCATATCGGCAACGCCGGGCATCCAGATGTTGTGGAGGCCATTGAAGACGCGCTGACCCGCATCGTCGCGGCAGGTAAAGCCGCGGGTATCCTAACACTGGACCCAGCAATGCAGCGTAGGTGCCTTGAGATCGGCGTGACCTTTCTGGCCACTGAAATTGACGTCACCCTTTTCGCAAAAAGCATGCGCGCCAAAGCGCAAAACGGCCTCGCGCTTTTGCCGCGGCAGAACGCAATCGGATCGGCGACAACAGAAAATGCCAGCAAGTACTTACAGCAATTATGCAAACATTGGTCACATAAGGGACAGGTCGAGTTCGATGCAGATACTGGAACCGTTTCTTTTGGCAGTGGCAATGCCGTTGAACTAAAGGCTACGCCAGTAGCACTGGAAGTTTGCGCCTCGGCGCAACAACGCGGTGACCTAGACAGTTGGAAGACGGTGATTTCCGATCACCTAAAACGGTTTGCCTTTCGCGAAGAGCTTGAACTGAACTGGGATGACTAGCGACTTTTGTTTTGCTGGAAATAGTATGGGTTTTTCTAAGCGTTCCTGCCTGCTCGCGTGTTTACAACTCGTTTGTTGTCAGTAATAGGGCGCCGTTGCGATGTCAGAGTATGCGCCAAGATCACTTAGGCAAGCATCTATTTCTAAGGTTATCTGAACACTTGCTCATGGATTACTCCCTAGAATGTTGTGGACGGCACTGCGGCGAGTTTGCAAGAAACCAACAGACCCGTCGAGGTGAATTGATGCGGTCAACTTGTCCAAGATCATCTTATAAGCAATTGAGTTTTATCTGTAAATTCCCAAGAACAAATAAAAGTCTCCTTCTTTTTGTTCTCATTGTTCAGCCGTATAAGAAAAAGAACCGGCTGTTACGTGGTGCAGCAGGGTCATCTAATTGAAAGACCCGCCGGTAGGATATCTCGATGAAGCTGCGGAAGAAGAACGAAACGCTCTTCGCTCACTTCAAACGCGTACTTGGGTTAGGACGGCTCCGATTTTGTGGCCCGTATGGCGCAAATTAAAAATTAACCCTCACTGCCACCGCCCAGAACATACACAAATGGGTCAATATCTTTACCGCACCGTAACAAACACGCAAAGCCTAATCGGGAAGGCGTTTTTTGCCGTGTTCAGATCATTGCATTCTGCGCGCGTAACACTTTGTTTTTGAACAAAACCAGTCGCTTTCTGCCCATTACTCTGGAAGCATCCCAAACCGGCCTTTCAAGCACGCTGTCGCGCCCGACCAATTTCTACGATCAAAAACTTGCACCAACTACAACGCCAACAGCGGGAACCTCTGTTGGCGCGGTGACCATCGATTTATCTGCAACTAGCTATTGGCTCAGTACTCGATCGCATATTTCCTGAGCGATTGGCATAGCGCTTGTTGCTGCCGGCGAAGGCGCATTTAATACGAACGTCATACGATCCTGAGATCTGAATAGAAAATCGTCTTCAAGTCGCCCGTCAGGATGAACGATCTGGGCACGATGGCCTGCCACGTAGTGACACAAATCCGGCAATTCAACTTTTGGACAGTATTTCTGAACTTGTTTGAGATAGTAACGCTTTGACACCGCGCTTCGAATTTCATTGGCTATGGCGCAAGGATGCTTGGCAAGAGATCGCCAAAAGCCTGCGAACAAGGCCATTTCACGAAAGTCTGCTGAGCTGAATGACACCTTGGAGTATCTTTCGCGTGCCAATGATATGATGGCATTCGGACCGACATTGATCGATCCATCAATCATAGGCGTCAAATGGATACCTAGAAACGGTAGGTTGGGGTCAGGCACAGGATAAATCAGATGCTTGACCAGTTTGGATTTTCGTTTTGGAAGACGATAATATTCCCCCCGAAACGGTACGACTTTGGCATCGCACGCAAGTCCCGCCATGCGAATTATACGGTCGGATTGCAAACCTCCACAAACAACAAGATGCTCACACCCGATCATACCCTTAAGTGTGATGAGCGCGGTTTTTCCATAACTGTTATCGATGCCTACCAAAGGGGTGGAATATAGAAATGTCCCTCCATTAGCCACGAAGTCCTCAAGGAGTGACCGAGCTATTTGGGAGTAGTCTACAATCGCGGTGTCTGGTAGCCGAACAGCGGCGCACCCCGCTACGTTGGGTTCCAAGGAAGTTAGGTCGGCCAAAGACAGGTCTTGAACTGTTACGCCGTTCTGACGCGCGCGATCCGCCAGGTCGCCAAGTCGAGCTTTCTCTTGATCGTTCGTGGCGACTAAGAGCTTCCCGCGTGTCTCGTACTTCAAGCCCTTTGTCTCGCAATAGTGCTTCGTTCTAAGCAGTCCTTCACGACAAAATCGCGCCTTTTTACTGCCCGGCTTGTAGTAGGCACCAGTATGGACCACACCGCTGTTACGGCCGGTTTGGTGACGTGCTGGAGCATCTTCTTTTTCGATTAGCAATATCCGCGCTTTGGGCGCTCGTCTGGAAAGCTCCAGCGCGGTAGCTACTCCGACAATCCCGGCGCCTACTACTGCATAATCGTAAGTTCCGAGATCCATAAACTCTCCTGTATTTTGAGCCCTTGATGTGCTGGGCATAGATCAAATTACGAGGCGGTTTATGAAGTGGCAATACCCGCCGGTCAGCTTCGCTTTTTCTGATGTTGGTTAAGTTATTACAAGTTTTTATGCGCCAGAGAGCCTTAGGAAGGCTCAAACGGGACTAGACTTCAAAGGCAACAACATGTCTGAACTGCAAGGCAATCGACCGGATGTCCGCTACCCATGATGTTGTACCGTTCGTGGTATTCGAAAGTATAGCTGGGGCAATGAAAAACGCCAAAACAAGCGAGATTATGTGGCAGAGATAATCTTATCTAAAGCCTCAGTTTTATACAGACGGTCTGAGATCGACAAGGTCGATCTGAAACAGTTTATGACCCCACCGAACTCGCAGAAAACTCGCCTCAGATTTCTGCTATATGATCCTGCCGCATCGCCTAACGGCAGGCTGCTCATCAATGCCAGCGCACGGAAGTGATCGCTGACCTGCCCGGCGGTCTCAAACAGGTTTATTTGGCTCTCGAGGCTGTTGCAGATCGCGTACAGATTTGTGTTCATTTCGACCTTGGTTCTGCCAATCAGGCGCCCGCGCTCCCTTTATCATCGAAAGACTGAACGCCGTGCGACTGACTCCGAGATATGTTGCGTCAACCATCATGCTCATTTCCTCACCGTTAATCAGCGGCCAACTCTATCAAACTCGGCGCAAAGATGCCTTTATCGCTCCGGTGCTGCCAACGGTTATGTAACGAATTGCGAAGACCGCGTACGCTGGGCGCATCTTGTAGATCTGAGTGACCTTGGTTCTCTCATTGAACGGGTTCCTTAGGCGCTGGCTTTGCGGCCGATCGATCTGACTCGATGATCTAACACTGACCACCTTCAGCCTCATCAGATCGCAGCCGCGCAACTTGCTATCGATTACCATGTTGAAGAGCGCTAGATCTCGATGATTTTCGGCGAGCTCGTGGAGCATTTGGATCGCCCAAACGTGTTTTGGTTTAAGCGGGCGCTGTTAACCTGCAATACGCCTTTCGTTCCAGACTGGACGAAGTGAGCGTATAGCAGTTAAGTTTGGCGTTTCCATGGCTGATGTTCCGATCCGCCATGCCCGCCAACAACGACAGCTCGGCGTTGATGCAATACAAAATCACAGGATGCAGCATTTGCTCCGATGGCCGCTGTGGAGCCAAAAGTGACTGACAAGGCAAATTGCGCCAATGTCGGAAATGCGCTTTTCTATTATCTTAACCGCCGTTGGAGCAGAAGCTTTAGGTCGTTACGCGATTACAATTGGTTGAGGCGAGTTTGTTGTCGGGCATATGGATATCACATGCAGTTCGGCTCAGTTTTCTAAGTATGGTTGATGGCAGTCATATTCTCGGTCCAATCTATAAAGGCAAACCTCGAAACGAGCGGTAGCTTCCTTGTTGATGCTGGTATCATAATTACGCCCGAAAAGAACGATCTTCGCCTTTAGGAGCGTCCGAACCGTCTGGTGATAATTGACGACGAACGTGTCAATCAAGTGATCCGAGATATTGTTGAAACAATTGAAACCGCGGTTAGTTCGCCATCTGGAGCGGAGTTTCTTAGCGAGGTTATGTTTCAAAAACTTCCAAAAGGGCTTGGCGCGGGATAGCAGCCAATGTCAGTGCTGATAGAAAGGGTGGACTTTCAGGACGCAATATCCATCTGAACCTTGTTGATGCGTTCGTTCTCCAAACTAACATCGTTTCGGTCGTGGCCAGCAGGTTGACGGTTGCAATGATTAACGGGCTTTGGGGTATGTCATCCAATGACAACCAGGCCATGCTGAAGGAAGGCGGTAGTTAGTGTTCCCATTCAATCAGATCCATAAATGGCGTCAAGTATGGCGCATCGATATCGGTTTTACCTAACCAGCGTTCGAGCTAGCTGAGGATTGTCTTTTGGATGAGATTTCTCATTCGCTGGGCCCACTAAAGGATATGCAAGGTTCACCCGTTTTTTTGTATCTCGTTCATTGAACAAGGAAGGAGCGTCAATGGAGTACTGCCAATCTTGCTCAGAATGCAGTTTATACAAGCTTCGCCGCATAATCCTTACTATTTTTAGTACCTTGGAGGGCAATCACAAATTAGCTGTCGGTTAAAAAGCTTGATATTCATTCTCCAACTAAGAGACCGCCGATGACCAAAAGTTGGCGAATAACCCTTCAAAGTCTTAGCGAGAGACATGACATGCCGCCATCCAGCTTGGCGCAATCGGTGTTGTCAATTTCTACGATCTCATACCCTTCACGATCCAACATGTCTGCTGTGCGCGAGAAGCCTGCGGCCATCAGCACCAGATTGTTGAAGCGGATCGCGTTGGCAGCAGCTTCTTCCCCATCAGCAACATGAAGCACTCGGTAGCCCTCAAAGCAGCCTGATGCATCAAGTCTTCGGGTAGACAGGATTGTTTCGGCATCCATCAGTGAACAATCTGTCTTAAAGTGCAAAACGCCTTCCGGTGTAAACACTTCGCGCAGTTTGTGGCCCCACGCGGAGGTGATTTTAGACAGCTCGGCGACACCTTCAGCGTCCGTGCGGTCTGATCTGCCCACCAAAATTTCGCGACCGGTTACAAGAATATCTCCGCCCTCGATATGGCCGGGGCCGTTGATTTCCAGAACCGTCTCGTAGCAAGCGCGAAGATTTGGCGCCATTTCTGCCACCTCACCCATCCGCGATGGTGCGCCTGGCCGCATCAGCACAGCGCCTTGCGGCAGGCAAAGGGCCGTATCCTCGACAAACTGCGCGTCGGGGAACGCGTCGAGGGGATCAAGTTCGATTACTTCAGCCCGGGTGCTTTTCAGTGCAGCCACGTAAGCCTTATGTGCCGCCATCATCCCTTCGAAATCGGGGTTTCCAATATCCTTTGCACGCAAACCGCCGGCAATGGTCGCAGCCGGGCGGCGGGTGATTGCGCGGGAGAACTCAAAGGTCGGGTCTGACATGTTTCAATCTTTCTGAGGTTCACATTTCGGAGCGATGACTTCGATCATTGCAGGCCCATCTAAAGCGACAGTTTCGCGCAACGCCTGCGCGACAGCCTGTGGTTCGGCCGGAACCTTGGTGAATGGAATGCCAAAAGACTTGGCTGATGCAGAAAAATTCGGGGGCGAAGGATCACAACCTATGACGGTCACACCCACATCCCGCATCGACGCGGCAATTTCCTGATATCCATGATTGTTCCAGATCACGAAGGTGACCGGCAGGTTTTCATCTGCTGCGGCCATGATTTCAGGCAATGAAAACTGTGCACCTCCATCGCCGACAATGCAGATCGCCCTTGCTGTCGGATCGGCGATCGACGCGCCGATGGCAGCGGGTATCCCGTAGCCGAGCGCGCCATATCCCGTTGCTGCGTTGAACCAACCTCCGGCCCGGTCGTGGTCGTAGAAAAGATTGCCGGCATAAATTGGTTGGGTTGAGTCTCCGACCATCAATGCATTCGGAACTGCCGAGCGAATGGCGTTCAGGATTTCGACCTGATGGCGATAGTCCGGACCAATTTCCTCCCAGGCGGCGCGGCGTGTTTTGCTGGCGCGTTCGGCACCGTCGTCTTGCTTTGCCTCATTGGACAATGCCCCAAACAGCGCCGGTACAACCAAATTGACGTCACCTTGAATGGTAAGCGCTGCCTCATGTCGCGCCAGTTGATCGCTGCAGCGATCCACCCGGATCAGGCCTGACCTTCCTGCAAATTGTTCGGTGGCGTACATGTCATAGTCGGTTGGCCCCAATTCGGTTCCCAAAGCCAAAACGCAATCAGCGCTTTCTATCAGCTCGCGTACTGCTTTGAGGCTGGGGCTGGCCGGAACGGTCAGTGGATGTCCGTGCATCAGGCCCCGTGCGTTGACGGTTTGCACGACGGGGGCATCGAGAGTTTCAGCCAATGTCTGTAAATCGGTTTCCGCTTTTTTCGCGCCACCACCCGCCAGAATGACAACTCTATTTGCTTCAGCCAGTTGCCTTGCCGCTTGTGAGATTAAGTCTGGATTGACCGGGGGTGCTGGATCGAGCGTCTCGACTGGTGTTTTTTGATATTTTTCTGCTGCTACATCCAACGGGACCTCTATATGCACCGGCCCTGGGCGACCGTTGGTAAGGTCGTGAAAAACACGGTCCAAGACCGGGTCCAGAGCGTTGGAGTCGGGAACTTGTTCTGACACCAACGCAACTGTTCTGGCCAGCCCCAGTTGGTCTGGCAATTCATGCAGATGTCCCAAGCCCTTGCCAAGTGAAGCGGTTTTATTGACACCAGAGACCACCAACATCGGAATTGAATCAGCGCGCGCCTGCGCCATCGGTGTCAAGGTGTTGGTCAATCCGGGGCCGGTGATCACAAAGGTCACACCCGGTTTCCCCGAAACACGCGCGTAGCCATCAGCCATGAAACCAGCACCCTGTTCATGCCTGGGCGTGATATGACGAATGCCCGAAGCCGCAAGACCGCGGTAAAGTTCGACCGTGTGAACGCCCGGAATTCCGAAGACGCAGGTCACATCTCTTTGGCGAAGCTTGGCAACCAAAGCTTCACCGATTGTCATTCCGCTCATGCAACCTCGCGTGATTTGCTGTTGGCGTGATCAATGATGCGAGAAACCGCTTTGGCAAAATCGGCGTCACTAATCGTCAGCGCGACCCGGACCCAGTCTTTCAGACCGTTGCCAAAGGCGGACCCTGGCATGACAGCCACCCCGGCCTGCAACAGATCCCACGCATAATCTTCGCCATCAAACCCGGTGGCAGAAACGTTGATGAGGGCGAACATTCCCGCCTCTGGGCGATGAACCGTCATATCCGTTTCTGCTTCAAGACGATCGGCCAGCAGGGTGGCGCGGCCAGAGAAGCGAGCGGCCATGCCGGGGGCAACCTCGGACCCGTCGCGGATTGCCTTTTCGGTCATGTCCGCGATGAAGGGCTGATTGCCAAAGAGCATTGTTTCGGAATACGGCAGCAGCGCTTCACAAAACGCTGCTGGTCCGACACACCAACCGCTACGAAACCCTGGGGCAGCATGTGATTTCGAGATGGATGATACACCTATGACACGATCCGCCAGTTTCGGGTCTGCCAATGGTGAAGCAAATTCGGCCTCGTCAAAGATCAGTTCTTCATAGACCTCGTCCGAGATGATCCATAAATCGTGCGCCATGGCGAGCTGCCCGATTTCGGCAATTTCCGCGGTAGTCAGAATTGCACCTGTCGGGTTGTGTGGCGTTGTCAGAAGAATGGCGCGGCTGCGTGGAGTGATGCGTGCAGCAATATCTTCGGCTTGCATGCGAAACCCGTGCTCTGGCCGAAGCGGCACAGGCACCATATCCGCCCCGGATGCACGCACGACTCCTTCGTATGTCGCGTACATCGGATCACCAACCAAAACCTCGTCTCCGGCCTCTGCAATCCCGGACATCACTGCGAAAAGGGCGGTTTGCGTCCCGGGAAAGCACAAAAAGTTCTTGGGTCCGAAGGGCCGCCCACGAGAGGCTGAATAGCGAGAAGCAAGCGCGTCAAGCAGTCCGGCTTCACCGCGCCCGTTGGAATACCCTGTCCGTTGTGCCCGCAAGGAGGTTACGGTGGCTTCTACCAATGCGGCTGGCACGGGCACATCCGGTTCTCCAATCGTCATTTCGACGATATCCGCTCCGGCTTTGATAAGGTCACGTGCTTTCAGGTGTACACCCCATTTGGCACCACCCAACCCCGCTAAACGCACAGTCACAGATGTTGTCTTCATGGCTGCTCCGCCTCTTTGTTTAATGGTATCCCCAGGATGGCGCTCACGGAGTCCAAGCCGATCCGCGCCAGTTGCCCTTCGGAAAACGCGTCCGGAAGCGCACCGCCTTCCAGCCAAAGGCCGTCGATTACCGCGTTGCAAGCAATGGCCAGTTGCGTTGCCTCCGTTGCAGCAACTGAACGTCCGGTTTCCAGCAATGCGGCGACGATCAGCTCCTCGAGGTGACCCCGGAAATAGTTATAGGTCTGCTGGTGAATGCGCTGCATTTTTGAATCATGTTGCACCTTGTTCAGAAAGCTGGCCCACAACGCCACGGCGCTTGGATCAACGATTGGTGGTCGTAGCGACGCGTCAACGAAGTTGGTCAACTGAGATACTGCGCTGCCCGTTCCTGACGAAGCTGCTGTCTGATCGGTTAGCGTATTCATGTGGTGCTCATACGCCGCCTGGACCAACTCTTCCTTTGAAGAGAAATAATGACGGATCAACCCTTGGGTCACGTTCGCGCGGGCTGCAATCTCACGCACCGTGGCACCGCGGACGCCCATCTCGGCGATCAGGTCCAAAGTCGCCAATATTAGCGCCTCGCGCCGAAACTCAGCAGACTCACGTTTAAATTTGCGGCTGTCGTCCTGCACGTCAGTGTCATCCATGGCATGGAGTTATTATACACTTGCATAATTGCGAGATTCGAGGCTTACTGCAAGCTGAAATCAGAAGATTGTTAGATATGGACACAGCCGAAGCAGCATCACCCACACCCGAAGCCACTGCGTCCATTGAGGCGATAAAGATTGAGGACCTGCACAAATCCTTTGGTGCGCTAGAGGTCCTGAAGGGTGTCTCCCTGACTGCCAACAAGGGGGACGTTGTCGCAATCATCGGGGGGTCAGGCTCGGGCAAATCCACCATGCTGCGCTGTATCAACTTCTTGGAAACGCCGAGCTCGGGAAAAATCACCATAGGCGGTGAATTGGTTGAAATGCACGCCGATGGTAGCCCCGCGAACCGCCGCCAGATCGAGCGTATCCGAACGCGGCTGGCAATGGTTTTTCAGCAGTTCAATCTGTGGACGCATCGCACGCTTCTGGAGAACGTGATCGAAGTGCCGATACATGTCCTAAAGGTGCCAAAGGCAGAGGCTATCTCGCGGGCGCACGACCTGTTGAAAAGGGTAGGGCTTGGTGACAAGGCCGACACCTTTCCGGCCTATCTATCTGGCGGTCAGCAACAGCGCGCCGCCATTGCCCGTGCGCTTGCCGTAGATCCTTCGGTGATGCTTTTCGATGAGCCCACATCGGCGCTGGACCCCGAGTTGGTCGGCGAAGTTTTGAACGTGATCCGTGATCTCGCTGGTGAAGGACGCACCATGCTGCTCGTCACCCATGAAATGAAATTTGCGCGCGAAGTTGCCAGCCACGTTGTCTATCTTTTCGAAGGCCGCATTGAAGAGCAGGGTCCACCTGCCGAGGTCTTCGGTAATCCAAAATCAGAGCGGTTGAGGCAGTTCCTCAGCTCGGTCGCCTGATTCAGTCAAAACAAACTAATGAACCAAAAAGGGAGTAACAAAATGAACCTTAAGAAACTGCTTGCGTCCGGAGTTGCCGCCGCCATCCTTTCAGTTGGTGTCGCCAGTGCCGAAGAGGTCAAGATCGGTATCGCGGCTGAACCTTATCCACCATTCGCTTCGCTTGACAGCTCAGGCAACTGGGTTGGATGGGAGATCGATGTTATCAATGCTGTCTGTGCCGCTGCCGAACTGGACTGTGTTATAACGCCTGTAGCCTGGGATGGTATCATCCCATCGCTGACCGGGCAGCAAATCGACGCCATCATGGCCTCTATGTCGATCACCGAGGAGCGGCTGAAAACCATTGATTTCAGCGATCCTTACTACAACACACCCGCTGTGATCGTTGCGGACAAATCGATGGATATCGAAGCGACACCAGAGTCGCTGGCGGGTAAAGTTGTCGGCATTCAGGCTTCGACCATCCACCAGGCCTATGCGCAGGAATATTTCAAGGATGCTGAACTGCGGGTTTATCAGACACAGGATGAGGCCAATCAGGACCTGTTCGCAGGCCGTATTGATGCAACTCAAGCAGACAGCATCGCCATGGCCGACTTTGTAAACTCGGATGCGGGCGCTTGCTGTGAAATTAAAGGCGCCGTTGCAGATGATCCCGCTATTCTGGGACGCGGCGTTGGGGCTGGCGTGCGCAAAGGGCAAGATGACCTGCGTGAGGCGCTGAACAAAGGCATCGCCGCAATTCTTGCCGATGGCACGCACGAGAAGATCACATCGAACTATTTCTCGGCCAGCATTTACTAAGCCGCTACTGTGAACGGACTGTTGGATTCACTTGGATTGGCGCAGAGCGCAGAGCTTTTGTCGCTCTCGCCGCCGGGATGGGGGGCCAATCTGCTGCGCGGATTGTCCCACTCATTGCAGATTGCTTTCGGCGCTTACGCCCTCGGACTCGTGATCGGATTGTTCGGAGCTTACGGCAAACTCTATGGCGGGAAGGTCACGCGCGATCTTCTCGCCATCTACACGACGGTGATCCGGGCCGTGCCCGAGCTGGTCCTGATCCTGATCCTGTATTACGTGGGATCTGACATCATAAACAAAATCTCCGCCGCAATGGGCGGGGGTCGGGTTGAGGTCAGTGGTGTTGGCGCAGGCATATGGGTGCTGGGTGTTGTCCAGGGCGCTTACGCGACCGAGATTTTGCGCGGCGCAATTCAGGCGGTTCCGCCCGGTCAGATCGAAGCCGCCAAATCCTACGGGATGCCCGCCTTCATGACCATGCGCCGCGTGACAATCCCGGCCATGATGAGCTTCGCCGTGCCAGGTCTTGCCAACCTGTGGCTGATTGCAACCAAAGATACCGCGTTGCTCGCTGTTGTGGGTTTCAACGAGCTGACACTGGAAACCCGCCAGGCTGCAAGCAGTACACGCGCCTATTTTACTTTCTTTCTGGCAGCGGGATTTCTTTATCTCATGGTTACGCTGTGTTCGGGCGGCATCTTCGCTCGGATTGAGAAATGGGCGCGTCGCGGCCAACCCTCTCTGAAGGGAGGGGGCAGATGATTGATTTCAGATCTTTGATGCAACCACATCGCATTGTGATGATGCTGATATTCGCTGGAATCGTTGTCTGGTGCGCCGTCTCTCTTCAGTGGGACTGGATCCCGAAATATGCGCCGCTCGCCCTTCAGGGCATTTGGACGACAATCTGGCTGTTGGTGGTCACCGTAGTTTTGGGTTTCCTACTCGCCGTTCCTCTTGGATTGGCACAGGCGGTTGGGCCTTGGTATCTTGCCGCCCCGGCCAAGGCATTTTGCACTATCATCCGCGGCACACCGCTGCTGCTGCAACTCTGGTTATTGTATTATGGGCTTGGGTCTTTGTTTCCGCAGTTCCCCTGGATACGCTCTTCCGAGTTGTGGCCCTATTTGCGACAGGCCTGGCCATATGCAGTACTGGCGCTGACGTTGTCCTATGCCGGCTACGAAGGAGAGGTGATGCGCGGTGCCTTCAAAGGGGTCGCCAAGGGTCAGCTTGAGGCAGCCAAGGCATTTGGCATGCCACGTTTCACCATGTTTCGCCGTATCTGGTTGCCGCAGGCTATCCGCAACGTCCTGCCGACATTGGGCGGTGAAACCATATTACAACTCAAAGCAACTCCTTTGGTTGCGACGATCACTGTCGTCGACATTTACGCCGTGTCTTCACGTGTGCGCTCCGACACTTTCATTATTTACGAGCCGCTCATCCTGTTGGCCGTATTCTATATTCTCGTCGCGGGCGTGATCGCATTTGGTTTCCACTGGCTGGAAGTAAAGGTTCTTGGTACTGGAAACCGCAATGGCGGTATCAGTTAGTATTGCCAGCAGCGGATGGGGATCCATGTGCTGAAAGTCGGCTCCGACAAATGCTTCGAGCTCAAAGCACTCTGTGCTGCAACTTGCGTTCAGGTTAGCTGAGTTCTGATGGCTGACATCAATATCAGGCCATACTGGAATGGTGCGCAATTATATCTCTGCGCACCAATCCCGGCCGGTTCCGTTCACAGCTCTACAACAACTTTTCCGACCGCCGCTCCGTTTGTCAGGTGCTCATAGGCTGCATCGACATTGGTCCACCCAAGCCTCTGTTCGTCAACAATTGGTTTGAGTTGGCACGCATCCGCCATTTCCGCCAGAGTTTTCAGGATGTCACCATGGGATTTACGCCCGACATCATGCATCATCGGGATCAGCATGAAGACGACGTGCAGAGACAGACCTTTGAAATGCACAGGTGTCAGATCAATCTCGACCATCGC
The DNA here is from genome assembly GCF_056537605.1 of Ruegeria sp. C5. Lineage (NCBI taxonomy): Bacteria > Pseudomonadati > Pseudomonadota > Alphaproteobacteria > Rhodobacterales > Roseobacteraceae > Ruegeria > Ruegeria sp. C5. The sequence goes on from NZ_JBQFRX010000002.1 coordinate 298,997, forward strand.
GACGGTTGAGGCGACTTGGCCATTGAGCTTGGCCGCTTCGAACGAGTTCGTCATGTTAGGCCCACCCACGCTATCAAACACCACATCGAAGCCCACGCCATCAGTGTGTTCGGCCACGTAGTCCTCGACCTTTTGGGTTGTGAAATCCAACGGGCGCGCACCGAGACCCTCGATGAGGGCTAACTGATCCGCTCCACGACCTGTTGCCGACACGGTTGCGCCAAGGTGGCGCGCAACTTGAACGGCAACATGACCAACGCCACCGGCACCGCCTTGAACCAGAACGGTCTGCCCTTCGCCGACACCGGCGCGGGTCAATCCTTCGTAGGCGGTGATGCCTACGAGAGGCAGCGCCGCGGCCTCTCGCATGCTCAGCGTCTTGGGTTTGTGTGCAATCAGGCGGGCATCCGCCTTGATGTACTCGGCTAGCGAACCATGGAGGTCCATCAAACCACCAGCGCAGCCATACACTTCATCACCTATGGAAAAACCTCTAACACCTTCGCCAACGGCGGTGATTGTGCCAGCAAAATCCATGCCAAGGACCGCGGGCAAATTGGGGGACAGAGGTAGATCCGCGCCCATGCTTCGGATCATTGTATCGACGGTATTGACGCTGGCCGCGGCCACTTTGACGACTACATGCCCAGACGTTGCGACCGGGTCGGGCATTTCCACAAGCTCGAACGGTGCATCGGGTCCGTAGGCGTTCAGAACCATAGCTTTCATTGGGATATTCCTTTTTTAGCGAAGTGTCAGGCGCGGCTTTGAACAGCGCACGCCTGACGTGATCATTGTGTTGGAGGACGGATCAGTTGATATCCTGAACCTGCATAACCAGATCGCCCCACTTGCGCTGGTTTTCGATGTCGTGTTCCAGACCCTGTTCATCCGCGATGGTGAACCGTTTGACCGCCGGGGTTTTGCTTGTGGCCTGATACAGCCAATAGGCTTCGGCCTTCAGCGCTTCATCAATGGGTTTGTCGATGGATTCATAGACCATCTGCTTGCAGGCATTGATCGACTCTGCCGGGAATTTTGCGATCCGCTCGGCGAGCGCTGTCACATACGGGCCAATCTCATCTGGCTCCAAAGCCTTGTTTATGGTGCCCAGACGTTCTGCATCATCCGCATCGTAGTCTTGTGCGCTCAGGATGATCTCAAGCGCTTTTCCAAGGCCGGTTTGACGTGCCATGCGCGAAGCACCGCCGCCGCAAGGCAGGATGCCCATTCCAACTTCCATCTGCATGAACTTGTACTTACCCCGCGCCGCAAATCGCATGTCGAGCGCCAACGCCAACTCGTGTCCGCCACCACGTGCGAACCCTTCCAGCTTTGCGATGGTGGCTTGTGGCACCTTGCTGATCCGCTCGCAGACCGATTGAAGGTCCAAAAGCTGTGCGTCCTCCCGGGATACGGCCTCAGTCGACATATCCTTGAGCAGCTCGGTATCGTAGTGGCAGACCCAGATTTCCGGGTTGGCGGACTGAAAGATCACGACCTTGGTTTCGCGGTCTCGCTCTAGCCGCATGGCCAGACTGTTGAGGTCGGCCAGCATTTCCTGGCCTTGCACGTTTACGGTGCCAAAGTTGAATGTGACTGTTGCGATGCCGTTTTCAACAGCAACGTCAAAGGTTTGAAAGTTCTCATATTTCATCAGACAGTCCTTTCTTGGGCCTCGACGCGGCACACGCGAGGGGTAAGGGAGGTTAAAGTTGGAAGCGCGTCTGGATTTAGTGCAGCGCGGGTCAGTTGGTCTGGTTAATCAAACCTCTGATCGAGTTCATGACGTCGGCAACATGTGCTTTGTCCAGTGCTGCGGCATGTGGATTCGCGAAGGCACCGCTGTCATTGTCAAAATAGGCACCTGACGCATCAGCGAACCGATCACCCAATGCTGCGTCAATCAGGATATCAGCGCCGATGTTCATATCGTTCCCGGCTAGGCCGAATCCTTCTTTCACCATCTTTGAGGCCAACAGCGATCCCGGATTTACCGCGACCATGACGGGTGCATCGGACAGAGATTTGGCCCATTCCCGGGTCCAGATGGTGATCGCCAGCTTGCTTTGCGCATAAGCCTCCATATCAGCCAGCGGGACACTACCCTCCAGTGCATTAATATTCACCGGGGCCTGCGCTGCCGATGACAGGTTCACGACGCGCCCGGCGGCGGGAATGATCGGCATCAGCAATTCTGTGAGCAGATAGGGTGCGAGTGTGTTGACGACAAAGCGGATGTCCTGCCCATTCGCAAGCACGGTTTGCGGAGCTTTCAGCACACCTGCATTGTTGATCAACACGTCCAGTTTGTCATGTTTGGCCTTTACGCTCTCAGCCAGTTCTCGCACTGCGGACAGATCGCTCAGATCAGCGCTATAAGTTTCGACATCGCCGCCGACTTCGGAGGCCGCGCTGTCCAATTTGGAGGTACTGCGTCCATGCAGAAGTACTTTGTGTCCATCGGCGGCCAGCTTCTTTGCCGTGAGCAAACCAATGCCGTCGGTTGAACCTGTAATGAGTATAGTCTTGGTCATTGATCTGATCCTTTAGGAAAAGTCGGGCAGTACGGTATCTGCCAAGTGTTCGAGGGTCGTATCGATGGGCGCTTGATTGAACCGTAGGTTCAGTGCAACGTGATTGACCCCAAGCGTTTCTATTTCACGTAGATAGCTACGCAGGAAATCGGTGCCAGACTGAAACCCAAGATGGATCGGGCGCGGTGGTGCGGCGTGATTGGCAACGACATCGATATACAGGGATTGCATGACTGGCTTGTCTGGCTGGCCCGCTTCCTTCCCGCGCCTCCGATAGTCCGCAATAACCTGCCTCTGGGCAGTCGCATTGCGCGGATAGGTCATCCAACCATCGCCGTTCTGCGCCACCCAATCGGGGGATTGCTGGCTACCACCCGTAATGATCATCGGCAGGCGGGTCCCATGCGGCTTTGGCAGCAGGTCAATCCCGCCAGACAGCGTACCCTGAGCACTTTCACGCTCGGGATAATCCGATCCAACGGCGCGGATGTAGTCAAAGCTGTCGCGGAAACGTGCCCCGCGGTCATCATAGCTCTGGTTCATAGCCGGATACTCCTCAGGCCGGTCCCCGGAGGCTACACCCAAGAGCAACCGTCCGCCCGAGAGCACATCCGCGCTCGCCGCCGCCTTGGCTACATGAGCGGGGTGACGCAATGGCAGGATCACGCTCGCCGTTCCAAGGGCAATTCGGTCCGTTACCGCAGCAAGCGCACCCAGATAGACAAATGGATCGAAAATCTGTCCTGCATCACCAAAGCTTGGAACGTTGAATGGCACGTCGCGCAGCCAAAGTGATGCAAACCCGAGGTTCTCCGCTTTCCGAGCCGCTTCCAGATGATCCCGAAGCGTCGGCTCTGCACCGACTGCATATGCTTCGAGCGGCAACACTAGGCCAACGCTCAGCCGTCCCGGTCGAAATACCCGATTATAGGCCACGTTGATTTGGGCAAAATCAGCAGGCTGCATTTTATCCAACATGTCCGGCTCTCCTTTAAAAGCGCACCAATGTGCGGCTCTCGATGCTTTTGCGAATGGTGTTGACGTTTGAATCTTCGACCATATCCAGCGCACTATGCGCGATCGACGGAGCACCTCGATTGTCATAGATGTTGAAGATCGCGACCTCATCCGGCGTCATCTTCGATTGATAAATCCACTCATGCCTGGGGTTTCCTACCAGCCCCATTATTTGCCCATTGCGGTCGGGATAGATCAGGTCCAGTAAGATCCAGTCAGACGGTTCAACTGATGACGGGCGAACAAAGCCCAGGGGTGCTGAGTTGATAGGATGATTCACAGGGCGCCACACATTAACAAAAGCATAGTGACCGCGCGCCCACTCCGCTGCGGCCTCGGCACCCAAAAGATCGACAAGCCGCTGTTCGGCTCCGTCCTTGCTATAGTCACTGTGGACGTTGCGCGCGGGTTTGCGCGTCGCTCCTGGGTCATCTATCCGAACCGTGTGATCAAAAACCACAACCTCGCGCGCACCTAACTTGTTCGAGAGCATTGCCGTTAGCTCCGCATCGTATGTCGGTTTCCAGACCTCGCCGGTAAAATCTTGTATCTGCGTTTCCAGCAGCGCGAACTCAACAGCATCAGACGCGAATGTAACTGTGTTGCTCGTGGTGCGGGCATCTGTCAATGCAACAGCCGTGCTGGCCAGTTCGGGCGAAATCAAATTACCAGCAATCCCGCCTGCATCTAGTTCAAAGGCTTGCCGCCAGGGCTTGTGAACGTGGTAGTTGACAGTGGCTGTCCGCGTCATCTGCGTCTCCTTCCCATGCCGAGTTGCATCCATGAAGGGGATTTAACGCTAATCTATTTGCGTATAAACTGCCCATTCATGGATTGAAAATTCGGGTTTGCGATATAATGGGGCTTGATACAGACGCGCTGAGATTGTTTGTAGCGGCGGCAGAAAGGCTGAACATCAGTGCGGCGGGGCGCGCTTTGGGCATGGCTCCAGCTGTCTCGAGCGCAAAGCTTGCCAAGTTGGAGCAAAGCCTGGGTTCCGAACTGTTACATCGCACAACGCGCAAGGTGTCGCTGTCTGTTGAAGGTGCCGATTTCCTGCCCTTCGCCCGAGAGATTATTGCGCAGGAAGAGGCAGCACTTACGGCGTTGGGCAAACAAACAGCGACCATCCGCGGTACATTGCGCTTCGCTGCGCCCAGCACCTTTGCTCAGCTCTACATTGCTCCAATCCTGCCGAAATTTCTTCAACAGCACCCCGATCTGACGCTCGATTTGCGCCTGTCGGATGTGCAGTTCGATCTTATCGAGGGGAGCTACGACCTTGCACTAAGAAATGCGCCGCTTGTCGACACCAGCCTGAAAGGCCGAAAATTGGCTGATGACCGACGCATACTGTGCGCTGCGCCGCACTATCTTGACACATACGGCACACCCAAAACACCTGCCGATCTGAAAAGCCACCACCTGATCGCTTTCCAAAATCGCCAATTGCGCACGCTAACGGGAAAGGCAGGTGAGAAAGCCGGATTTGACCCAGCGATGGCTAAGGGTCAATTGATCATAGACGACGGCCAAAGCCAGGTCTGCGCCACTCTGGCCGGCGCCGGAATATCCCTAAACGCACTATGGAGCGTGTATGATCACCTGAAATCGGGCCGGTTGTTGCAAATTCTGCCAGACTTTGAGGCTACGGAAGACAATGTTTTATGGCTTATCTATCCCAAGTCCAACGTATTATCCCCCAAAGTTCGGGTATTCATGGATTTTCTGATCGCAGAGATTGGCTCAAATCCACCTTGGGAAACATGATCCCAATATTGGTCAAGCGCGCCTTAAGACATCACGGCACTAGTTTCGAGAAATGCACGGGCAGGACATGCCTTGTACAATAGCAATAGCAAGGTTTGCCCAGCGGTTAATGAGTTCGCGTGAACGCGGCCAACGCGCTTGTAGCGAGTGACATGAACGACGAGCTGCATCGGAGCATCTTGACGGTTTGCCCAAGACTGGTTCAGGTCATTTTATTGAAAATTCGAAATAGCAGAAATTCAAACCGCCGCAGGCAACATTAGTTAGTAGAAAGGTAATATCCACGGTCAAAACGCAATACACCGTTGCATTTGACACTTGATTTTATTGGTCGGAGTGAGAGGATTCGAACCTCCGACCCCTGCCTCCCGAAGACAGTGCTCTACCAGGCTGAGCTACACTCCGACCGTGGCGCGTGATCTATACCTCGTCATATCGATGTGCAAGAGGGATTTTGGGCGTACACACATATGTCGTCGCTGGATTCGAGGGGTGGTTTTAACCCTTCGCCTGATCTGCGATTTCGCTGAGTTACTGCAACGGATTTGTTCGATACAGTCGGATTTTTGTTCCCCCGTGATCAACGATTGGGCCGGGGGGAAGCATTGGCAATCGCGTTGCGCGGGCAAGTCCGGGTGTGGTGGTGATGATGCCCACACGCCATCGTTGGAAACGACTGGATAATACCTTGCCTAAACTGCCATAGAGCGACCGCAGGCGCTTTTCATCACCGATGCGTGCCCCGTAGGGCGGATTGACGATGACCAGCCCAGCTGGGCCTTCTGGTGGTTTGATGTCACTAACCGAGCAGTGCTGAAATCGGGTGGCATGATCCACATGTGCTTGCTGGGCGTTGGAGCGGGAAGCCTCAATCGCGCCTGCATTACGATCTGAGCCATAGAACCTGAGCTCTGTTTCGGGCGGATCGGTTTGGGCGCGCATATCTTGCCAGACATCAGGATCGAAGCTTGCCAAATCTTCGAACGCGAACTGACGTGAACGGCCTGGGCGCAAGCCAAGAGCGATTTCAGCCGCTTCGATAACGAATGTTCCAGAGCCACACATCGGGTCTAGAACCGGTTCAGACCCGTCAAACCCACACTCACGCAGGAACATCGCGGCCATTGTTTCCCGCATCGGGGCCTTGGCGACTGCAGGCTTATGACCGCGCTTGTGCAAGAGCTCGCCGGATGTGTCGACGGAGATCGTGCATATGTCTTTTTCGATTCGTAGCAGCACGCGGACTTTGCCATCGAGTGAGATTGAGGTGCCGAGCCCCTCGGATATGGCTTGTTCGATGCGCTGTCGCGCCGCTCCTGCATGATAGATACGAGATTTACGGCAGGTTGCTTCGACCTTCACGGGAATGTCTGGCCTGAGATAACTCGCCCACGGGAATTTTCGGGCGCGCTTGTCCAATTGCGCCAAATGCACGGCGGGGAAACTGCCCAGTCGCACCAGAACCTTGTTGGCACCGCGCAATTCCAGATTGGCGCGCCAGACTTCCGGCCAATCGCCACGGCACACGACACCACCTGGAACGATCCTGGCGCCTGAGAATCCGCGCTCGATGGCCTCGGCACACAAAGGCGTTTCGAGCCCTGGAGTGGCAATCAGAAAAATCTCGAATTTATCATTGTTGTCCATTGTGGTTGCTTACACCGGTTGATCAGCCTGTGCGACACGCAAATTAAATGGGCAAATTGTTCTGAACGACCGTAAGCTCAAAAGAATGTGACATTCCTTTTCGATTTTGGGCGGTAACAGGTTTGCGTTTGCACTCATCCCCGCGTAAAGGACCCGTGATCGGAAATACGCCTGCGGATTCTGGTCGGATAATGGCGCTTTCGCGACCGGACAGACGGGAAATTTCGTGTTATTTCCTGGCATCATTGTAAGATGGCGCGCAGCAGGCGCAGGACAAAGGCTTGGAAGAACGTAGCAACATGCAAACTTTCAAACTAAAAAAAGGGTTGGATTTGCCGGTTGAAGGCGCGCCCGAACAGAAAATCCAGCCGGGGCCTGAATTCTCGTCGGTTGCCGTTCTGGGCAGTGATTATATCGGATTAAAGCCCAAGATGCTGGTGCAAGAGGGCGACGCGGTCCAGCGAGGAACGCCGTTGTTCTGCCACAAGGATGCGCCCGACGCGATGATGGTCGCGCCGCTGACCGGCAAGGTCGTGGCAATTAATCGCGGGGCGCGACGCGTATTGCAAAGCGTGGTGATAGAGGTCTCGGATGCCAATGACGCCGGCATAGATTTCTCGGGCACCGGCGATGCCGAGACTGCCGAAGGTGTTACGGCTAAGCTCTGCGCGGCCGGGCTGTGGACTTCTTTCCGGACACGTCCTTATTCAAAGATGCCCGAACCAGGCTCCAAGCCTACGGCAATCTTCGTGACAGCCATGGACAGCGATCCACTGGCAGGTGATGCGGCATTGGTTATTGCGGATGCGGGCGAGGCATTTGCGGCTGGTCTCGCAGCTGTCTCAAACCTGACCGACGGCAAGACTTATCTGTGCCAGCAAGAGGGGGCATCCATCCCCGGTTCCGATCTGCCAGGTATAGAAGCGGCTGCGTTTTCCGGCCCACACCCCTCGGGCCTTGCCGGAACTCATATTCACTTCCTTGAGCCGCTGGGAGGGGACAAGCAGGTTTGGACCATTGGCTACCAGGACGTGATCGCGATCGGTCGTCTGATGCAGACCGGTCATCTGGATACAAACATCGTGATTGCTCTGTCTGGACCGGGCGCGCGCCAACCGCGCCTGATCCGCACCGTGATGGGCGCGTCGACGGATGACCTGACCCGGGATGAAGTGAACGTCGACGGGATCGCGCGGATCATCTCGGGGTCGATCTTGTCGGGGCAGCATGCCGATGGTCCGACCTCCTATCTGGGCCGTTTTGCGCGCCAGATCAGCATTATTCGCGAAGATCATGATCAGCACACACTGGGCTGGATTCTTCCTATGCCTTCGAAATATGCGGTACAGCCTGTTTTGGGATCGGCTTTTGCCAAGAAGCTCTATTCATTCACGTCTAACCTGAATGGTGGTCGCCGCGCGATGGTGCCGACGGGTGTATTCGAAGAGCTTATGCCCCAGGATTATCTGCCGACGCAATTGCTGCGGGCGCTATTGGTGATGGACACCGACACCGCGCAGGCGCTGGGTGCACTGGAACTGGACGAAGAAGACCTGGGCCTTGTGGGCTTTGCCTGCCCTGCGAAATATGAATATGGGCTGGCGCTGCGCGACTGCCTCACCAAGATTGAAAAGGAGGGCTGATCCACATGGGTTTGCGCAGCTTCTTCGATCGGATCGAGCCGAACTTTACCAAGGGCGGCAAGTACGAAAAATATTTCCCCATCTACGAGATGGTGGAAAGTTTTATCTACACTCCGAAAACCGTCACGACCGTCGCGCCGCATGCGCGCTCTTACGTGGATATGAAGCGGATCATGACCTATGTCGTGATTGCTACGATCCCCGCAATCCTCTGGGGGATGTATAACACTGGCTATCAGGCAAACTCGGCCATCGCTACGTTGGGACCGGATTCGGCAACAGGCTGGCGGATTGCGATCCTGCAGGTGTTCGGCATCTCGCTGAACCCTGACAGCATTTTCGCCAATGTGATGCATGGATTGATGTATTTCCTTCCGATCTACATCACCACACTGGTTGCGGGCGGTATTTTTGAGGTCATCTTCGCCACTGTACGCGGCCATGAGGTCAACGAGGGTTTTCTAGTAACCTCGATGCTTTACACCCTGATTATGCCTGCGACAGCGCCCTTGTGGCAGGTCGCGTTAGGCATCATTTTCGGTGTCGTGATCGGTAAGGAAGTATTTGGTGGCACGGGCAAGAACTTCCTCAACCCCGCGCTGGTCGGGCGTGCTTTCCTATATTTCGCCTATCCCGCGCAAATGTCGGGGGATTCAGTCTGGACCCCGGTGGACGGATTTTCCGGTGCGACTGCATTGGGCATCTCCGCTGCTGAAGGCGTTCAGGCACTGGCGGCCGACGGGATCACCTGGGCCAATGCGTTCTTCGGGCAAATTCAGGGTAGCTTTGGAGAGACATCGACGCTGGCTTGCATGATCGGCCTGGCCTTCCTGCTGACGACCAAGATTGCCAATTATCGCCTGATTGTGGGCTGTCTTGCGGGCACCATAGGCTTCACGCTTCTGCTGAATCTGATCGGATCGGACACAAATCCGATGTTCGCGATGCCTTGGTACTGGCATATCGTTCTTGGGGGCTACGCCTTTGGTCTGGCGTTCATGGTAACTGAGCCCGTTTCGGCCAGCCACACCAATATGGGCCGCTACATCTATGGCGCGCTGATTGGTATCATGGTTGTGATGATCCGCGTCATTAACCCCGCTTTCCCAGAAGGTATGATGCTGGCAATCTTGTTCGGAAACGTTTTTGCGCCGCTGATCGACTATTTCGTCGTCCAGGCAAACATCAAACGGAGGGCGCGTCGCCATGTCTGATACGCAATCCAATGAACCCAAGGGAGCGATTGCCAAGTTTCTGGCTGCTTCGCCGGATTCGGTTGGCAAGACTATCTTTGTTGCCGTTGCCGTCTGCCTTGTAGCCTCGATGGTCGTGTCTGCTGCTGCGGTCAGCCTGCGCCCGGTGCAGGAAATCAACCGTTTGAAGGATAAGCAAGTCAACGTTCTGCAAGTTGCCGGCATTTACGAACCAGGCATTGATGTGACCGAGGCATTCGCTGCGTTTGAACCGCATGTACTGGAATTGTCTACAGGTGAATTCGTTGACGATCAGTTCGACGCGACCACCTTCGATGATATCGCTGCTGCCAGCGATCCAGAACTGAGCGTCGCTTTGAACGATGACCCGGCTGGGATCGGGCGCAAGTCCAAGTACCGCGTGATCTATCTGCTGCGTGATGATGCCGGGGCGCTCGACAAGGTAATCCTGCCGCTTCACGGTTATGGCCTGTGGTCTACGCTTTATGGTTTCATCGCGCTGGAAAACAACGGCAACGATATCTACGGCCTGCAGTTCTATCAGCACGGTGAGACACCGGGCCTTGGCGCCGAAGTGGACAATCCTCGCTGGAAGGCGCTGTGGAATGGCAAAAAGCTGCGCGATGATGCAGGCGATCTGCAAATCACCGTCGCCAAGTCGCAACCCGCAGCAGGTCCTGATTTCTATGTCGATGCGCTGGCAGGCGCCACGCTGACTTCGGTTGGTGTCGACAACCTGGTGAAATTCTGGATGGGCGACGCGGGCTACGCTCCGTTCCTGGCCAAACTGCAAGCAGGAGAGCTTTGATGTCTCAGACCAAGAAAGAGATGCTGGTCGACCCGCTTGTCGACAACAACCCGATCACGCTGCAGGTGCTGGGCATCTGTTCGGCGCTGGCGGTGACCTCGTCACTGCAGGTGTCTATGGTGATGGCGCTGGCGGTGATCTTCGTGACCTCGTTCTCGTCTTTCTTCATCTCGTGCCTGCGCAACCAGATCCCGGGTTCGATCCGGATCATCGTACAGATGGTTATCATTGCCTCACTGGTGATCCTGGTGGACCAGATTCTCAAGGCTTATGCGTTTGAGATTTCAAAAACACTGTCGGTCTTTGTCGGCTTGATCATCACCAACTGTATCGTGATGGGCCGGGCCGAAGCGTTTGCCATGAAGAACCCCCCGGTCGCGTCCTTTATCGACGGTATGGGCAACGGCATGGGCTATGGTCTGATCCTGCTGCTGGTAGGTTTCATTCGTGAGCTGTTTGGCGCCGGGTCACTGTTCGGTGTCACCATTCTGGAGACCGTCAACAATGGCGGCTGGTATGTGCCCAACGGCATGCTGCTACTGCCGCCGTCGGCTTTCTTCATCATCGGTCTGATCATCTGGGCCTTCCGCACATGGAAGCCGAACCAGGTGGAAGAGCGTGAATACAAAATCCAGCAGGTAGAGGCCCACTGATGGAAGGTCTGATTTCACTGGCCGTAAAGGCCATCTTTGTCGAAAACCTTGCGCTCAGCTTCTTTCTGGGGATGTGTACCTTCATCGCTGTTTCGAAGAAGATTTCAACTGCGCTGGGTCTGGGCATCTCGGTCATGGTGGTGCAAGCCATCACCGTGCCGGCGAATAATCTGCTGCTGAACTATCTGCTGAAACCGGGTGCGCTGGCTTGGGCGGGTTTCCCGGATGTGGACCTGACCTTCCTTGGACTGATCTCGTATATCGGCGTGATTGCGGCGATGGTTCAGATCCTAGAGATGGTGCTGGATAAGTACTTCCCCCCGCTCTACAACGCGCTGGGGATTTTCCTGCCGCTGATCACTGTAAACTGCGCCATTTTGGGTGGTTCACTGTTCATGGTGGAACGCGACTACAATTTTGCCGAAGCGGCGACTTACGGTCTGTCCTCTGGCTTTGGCTGGGCTCTGGCGATTACTGCGATGGCGGGTGTTCGGGAAAAGCTGAAGTATTCGGACATTCCCGATGGTCTGCAAGGCCTGGGCATCACTTTCATCACCGCTGGACTGATGGCGATGGCCTTCATGTCCTTCTCGGGCGTGAAACTGTAAGGAGGGCGGAATGGAAACCTTTGGCTTAGGTGTAGCCCTTTTCACCGTTATCGTTCTTGGTTTGGTTGCCATCATCATGGCGGCGCGGTCCAAGCTGGTTTCAACCGGTAACGTGAACATCACCATCAATGGTGAGAAAACAATCTCGGTCCCGGCGGGTGGCAAACTGCTGCAGACGCTTGCGGCAGAGAAGCTATTCGTGCCCTCCGCTTGTGGTGGTGGCGGCACCTGCGCGCAATGTCGCGTGCGCGTGCATTCCGGCGGTGGCTCGATCCTGCCGACCGAGGAAAGCCATATCACCAAGCGCGAGGCGTCTTGTGGTGACCGGCTATCCTGTCAGGTTGCAGTCAAGCAGGATATGGACATCGAAGTTCCCGAAGAGGTCTTCGGCGTCAAAAAATGGGAATGCACGGTGCGTTCGAACGAGAACGTAGCGACCTTCATTAAGGCTCTAACGCTGGACCTGCCTGAAGGCGAAGATGTGAACTTCCGCGCCGGTGGTTACATCCAGATCGAAGCGCCTGCGCACCAGTTGGCCTATACGGATTTCGACGTCGAAGAAGAATACCGCGAGGATTGGGATCGCTTCAATCTATGGCAGTACAAATCCGTCGTCGCCGAACCGATCGAACGCGCCTATTCCATGGCAAACTATCCGGATGAAAAAGGCATGATCATGCTGAACGTCCGCGTGGCTTCGCCCCCTCCTGGATCCGAAGGCATTCCTCCGGGTCAGATGTCGTCGTATATTTTCAACCTGAAACCGGGCGACAAGGTCACAATCTCAGGTCCTTTTGGCGAGTTCTTTGCTCGAGAGACAGAAAAAGAGATGGTCTTCATCGGTGGTGGTGCTGGTATGGCCCCAATGCGTAGCCATATCTTTGACCAGCTCAAACGCCTTGAAAACCGCAACCGCAAGATCAGCTTCTGGTATGGAGCGCGGTCGAAGAAAGAGATGTTCTTTGTCGAAGATTTCGACACGCTGGCCAAGGAATTTGACAATTTCGAATGGCACGTTGCGTTGTCGGACGCCCAGCCCGAGGATGACTGGAAAGGCTACACTGGCTTTATTCACAACGTTCTGTTCGAGGAATATCTGAAGAACCACCCCGCACCCGAGGATTGCGAATACTACATGTGTGGTCCGCCAATCATGAACCAGTCGGTCATCAACATGCTGCTGGATCTGGGCGTGGACCGCGAAGACATCATGCTCGACGATTTCGGCGGATAAACAGAATCGGTCGGTTCCAACCCTTGGGGCCGACCATTTTCATTTTTGGGTCTGATGTTGGGCAGGCTTCCAATATCAACGTCTGCATTTGGCGAATTCCGTTTCATATTTTGCCGCATTGGACAGCAGGTCTTATGTTAACCGGATGGATCAAAAGGCTTATCGCATCTCAAACACCGCCTGATCAGACGGTGATTCTGCATTCATTGGCGCCTACAGAAAAATTCTACGCAATCGGAGACATACATGGGAGGTTGGATCTTTTACAACGGCTCCTGCCTGCGCTGGATAACGACTGTCCGGTGGTGTTTGTAGGCGACTATGTTGACCGGGGCGGATACAGCGCGCAGGTGTTGCGTCAGCTACATCACCTCGACACGAACCCCGAAACGCGGGCGATCTGCCTGAAAGGCAATCACGAAGATATGCTGCTTGGGTTTTTGTCCGATCCAACACGGATGGAGCGTGTCTGGCTGTATAATGGCGGTGCTCAGACTTTGGCTTCGTTTGGGCTTGCGGATATTGACCGGTCCAACCCGCAAGCCGTTGCCGAACAACTGCAGCAAGCGATGGGACAACCGCTTCTGGACTGGTTACAAGATCGGCCGCTGACCTGGACGAGCGGGAATGTAACGGTTGTTCATGCCGCGCTTGACCCTTCGCAGCCGGTCGATCGGCAACAGGACAGAACTTGCCTTTGGGGGCATCCTCATTTCCGCAAGAAACGCCGGAAAGACGAGCAATGGGTGGTGCATGGCCATACCATCGTCGACGAAGCTCGGGTCGAGCATGATGTCATTTCGATTGATACAGGTGCGTTCATCACCGATCAGTTGACGGCTGCGGAAATCTCGCCTGGTTCTGTCCGATTTATCTCGACCGCGCACACCGGAATCGCGCGCGTATCAGCGTAAGTCGCTAGCCGACGATCATTTGCTTCATTCTAAGTGCTTCGTATTCCAGTTCTTTCAAGCGGAAATGAACCACATCGCCAATGGTGATCACCCCGCGCAGATTTCCATCACTCAGTACGGGCATATGCCGGAACCGGCCTTCGGTCATGGTTTTCAGCACGTCGTTCAGATAATCTTCGGGGCTGCAGGTTTTAACCTCGGTCGTCATAAGATCAGCCACGGATTGGGGTAGGGTCTGGCCGGGCGTTTCCGCCATACGGCGCACAATGTCACGTTCGGACAGGATACCCTGCAGGGCACCATTCTGATCCGTCACAACAACGGCCCCGATGCGTTTTTCGCGCAAGATATCCACGACCGAGTGAATCGTGTCGTTGGGCCGCACCGAAAAAACGGCATCCCCTTTGCCTTCCATCAGTTTCGCAACCGTTGTCTGGGTATGCGACAGATTGGTCTCAACTGATTGACTGCGGGTTGTCGCCGCGGCCTTGTCGCCGCGTGTCGGAGGCTGGTAAGAGCTTGGGGCCATGGGCGGTCTCCTCTTTCACCGGTATTGTCCTTACAACCTACCTTACCGCAGGGACCGGCCCTGTATAGGGTGCAATTTCGAAAACCGGCGTAACTTGGCCACTTCAAAAGGAAATTGCTTGTGAGCAACCTGTATCTGACGCCACCAGTTGCCGCGCTGATATTCTTTATCGTGGTGGTCTGCGGCCATAATTTTCGCATGGCTTGGAAACAGCAACCGGAAGGTTGGCAAAAGCGCGCTTGGCTGTTTGGCGTCCCGGCAGCAATCGGGCTTTTTACATTGGCGTTTTTGCCGCTCAAGATTTGAGGCCGGTTTGACTCTGAACAGGCTCACTGGCATATGCCGGGCAAGAACACTCCCGGGAGATTGCACCATGCGCCCACTGATCGCACTGGCCTTACTTTTGACTGTTTCGGCCTGCTTGTTTGGCAAAGAGCCTGACGTGGTACGCCTGTCCGGCGAGACGATGGGCACCACGTTCAACATCACCGCAATCGGCGATGATTTGGACGAAGCAGCGCTGGGGCAAGCGGTTCAGGAGACCCTGGCGCAGGTCAATGCCAAGATGTCCAACTGGGACCCGAAATCCGAGGTCTCGACCTTCTCGGCCTCAGGCAGCACGGACCCCATGCAAGTGTCAGACGAATTTGCCTTCGTCATCGAGGCCGCAAATGAGGTTCACGAGAAATCCGGTGGTACGTTTGATGTTACCCTTGGTCCGCTGATCGAATTGTGGGGGTTTGGACCGCGAAAACCTGAAGACCCAATTCCGGCAGATGACGAGATCGCGACAGCGCTTGGGCAAGTGGGACAAGCGCGGTTGTTAGAATTGGATCGCGGAGCGGGCACTTTGACCAAGTCAGAGGCCGGAGTCGGAATCAACCTGTCTGCGATTGCCAAAGGCTATGGCATCGATGCGGTTGCCGCACAGCTGCGCGAGGCCGGGATCGAGAACTATATGGTCGAGATCGGTGGTGATCTGGTGACCATGGGCGAGAATGATAAAGGCGAAAGCTGGCGGATCGGGATCGAAAAACCCGAGACTGGCGCGCAATCAATCCAGTTGATCGTGCCGCTCGACAATCTGGGAATGGCGACCTCGGGTGATTACAAGAACTTCTTCGAACAGGACGGGGTGCGCTATTCGCATATCATTGACCCGACGACGGGCCGCCCGATTACTCATCGCACCACTTCGGTTACTGTTATAGCAGACAACGCCATGATGGCGGATGCGTGGGCAACGGCGATGCTGGCATTGGGTCTGGAAAAGGGTCTGGAACTGGCCGAAGAGCATAAACTTGCCGTGTTCTTCATCTCGCGGGATGTGACAAGCGGAGAAGAAGCCTATATCACCGTACAAAGCAGCGCCTTCAAGGATGCGCTGGGGACCAACTGACCGGTAGGAACCGCTATGAGCACCTTTATTCTGGCCTTTTTCCTGTTGCTGATCGTCATGGTTGGCATGGCGCTGGGTGTGATGTTGATGGGCAAAACCATCAAAGGCAGCTGCGGTGGCCTGAACGCGATCTCGGGTGCCGATAAATGTGTGGTCTGCCAAAAGGATATCGATCCCGACAGCCCTCTGCGCGACCAGTTGCAGTGCAAGCGTGCGAAAAAGATGCTGCAACAGATGGAAGGCTAGGATAACCCTCTTGGCATGAACAAAGCCAAGAACGTCCTCTTCATCATGTTCGACCAATTGCGCTGGGACTATCTCAGCTGCTACGGGCATCCACATCTGCATACGCCAAATATTGACCGTCTCGCCTCGATGGGTGTGCGGTTCACGCGGGCCTACATCCAGTCTCCGATCTGCGGCAGTTCCCGTATGTCGACCTATACCGGCCGCTATGTGCATTCGCACGGCGCGTCATGGAACGGAATCCCGCTGAAAGTTGGTGAGGTCACCATGGGCGATCACTTGCGCAAGGCAGGGATGGATTGCTGGTTGGTTGGCAAGACTCATATGCGCGCAGACGCCGAGGGCATGGCTCGTTTGGGGCTTGAGCCCGACAGCCTGATCGGGGCACGCGTCGCTGAATGCGGGTTTGATGTCTTTGAGCGCGATGACGGGATGCGCCCCGAAGGGCCGGATGGGTTTTATGACCCGGATGGCGCCAAAAGGTACAACGAGTATCTGAAAGACAAAGGCTATGAGAGTGACAACCCCTGGCACGACTTCGCCAATTCGGGGCTGGATGAAGAGGGCAATGTACTTTCGGGTTGGTTCCTGAAGAATTCGTCAGAGGCCGCGAATATCGCCGAGGAAGACAGCGAAACGCCTTATCTCACCTCTCGCGCCATGGAGTTCATGGAAAACCATGACGGGCCGTGGTGCTGCCACCTTAGCTATATCAAACCGCATTGGCCCTATATTGTGCCGGAACCCTACGCCTCGATGTATGGTCCCGAACATATTCTGCCTGTCATTCGGTCCGAAGCTGAACGGCAGAACGCTCATCCGGTGCTGAAAGCGTTCATGGATACGAAAATCGGCCAGACCTTCTCGCGTCAGGATGTACGCGAGGCCGTGATCCCAGCCTATATGGGCCTGATCAAGCAGGCTGACGACCAAATGGGGCGGCTGTTTGACTGGATGGATCAGACCGGACGAATGCAGGACACGATGATCGTGCTGACCTCGGATCACGGGGATTTTCTGGGCGATCACTGGATGGGAGAGAAGACCTTCTTCCATGACGCCTCGACCAAAATGCCGCTGATCATCTTTGATCCATCGCCCGAGGCTGATGCCACGCGCGGCACCACATGCGATGAATTGGTCGAATCCATCGATCTAGCGCCCACGTTTCTGGATGTTGCAGGCGGTGAACCCGCAGGGCACATTCTGGAAGGGCATTCGTTGCTGCCCATCCTGCACGCTCAGGCTGACAGCACCCCGCGCGATGTAGTGATTTGTGAATATGACTACTCTGCATCTCCCATAGCGCAGACACTGAACGCCTCGGTTCGGGATGCGGTCATGTTCATGGTTGCAAACGAGAAATGGAAGCTGATCCATTGTGAAGGGGGCTATCGCCCGCTTTTGTTTGATCTAGAGAATGATCCGAATGAGCTGACGGACCTGGGCGAAAGCGATGAACATGCAGACATCATCGCCGAGATGTATGATCACCTGTTCACCTGGACGCGGCGCCAGTCGCAGCGCACGACCCGGTCGGAAGAACAACTGCAAAACATGCGTGGATCAAGCCGAGGAACAGGCGTGGTGATCGGTATTTACGACGAAAACGAGATGCCGCTTGAGCTGACCGTTAAATACCGCAACCGCAAAGCGCGACCCTTTGGGGACTACAAGACAGATTAATTCTTCATTCGCGGCCCTAATGACGGTTCAACCTTGAGCGGGCAGGGGGTAGAAGACAGCAACGCCGCCTCAATCGGAGAGCTTTCATGACCGCCCCAAAGCCCGTTGTCCTTTGTATCCTTGATGGTTGGGGCCTATCCGACGACACCAAGGCCAATGCGGTTTATCTGGCAAATACGCCAACCTTTGATGCTCTCATGGCTGAAGGTCCTCATGCGCAACTGATGACGCACGGGCCGGATGTGGGTCTACCTAGTGGTCAGATGGGTAATTCCGAGGTTGGTCACACCAATATCGGGGCTGGGCGCGTGGTTGCGATGGATCTGGGGCAGATTGACCTAGCCATAGAAGACGGTTCTTTCTTTCACAATGAGGCGCTGCAGAGCTTCATCGCTAAGGTGAAAGCTGCAGGCGGGACAGCACATCTGATGGGGCTGGTATCGGATGGGGGCGTGCACGGGCACCTGGATCACATCGTGGCTGCCGCCAAAGCGGTTACCGATGCGGGTGTGCCTGTGGCGCTACATGCGATCACCGACGGGCGCGATGTGGCCCCGAAATCGGCCTTTACCTATATCGCCGAACTCGAAGACCGGTTGCCCGATGGCGCGAAGGTCGTCACCGTCTGTGGGCGCTACTTTGCCATGGACCGCGATAATCGCTGGGAACGCGTTTCCGAGGCTTATGACGCAATAGTCAAAGGTCAGGGGCGCACCGTGGCCTCGGCCCATGAGGCCGTCGACCATGCCTACGCCCAATCCGAAACCGACGAGTTTATCGCGCCCACGGTTCTTGCTGGTTATTCCGGTATTAAGGACGGTGACGGGTTCTTTTGCCTGAACTTCCGCGCCGACCGTGCCCGAGAAATCCTGCGGGCAATTGGGGAGCCCGGTTTTGCTGAGTTCGACACCGGTCCGCGTCCGCAGTTGTCGGCGTTACTTGGCATGGTTGAGTATTCCGATGGCCACAACGATTATATGACGACCGTATTTCCCAAGCGGGATATCGTGAACACGCTGGGCGAATGGGTTGCTAAGCAAGGCCTGCGCCAGTTCCGGCTGGCCGAGACCGAGAAGTACCCTCATGTCACTTTCTTCCTGAACGGTGGCAAAGAGCAGCCTGAGGGTGGCGAGGATCGCTTCATGCCCAAATCGCCCAAAGTGGCGACATATGATTTGCAGCCCGAGATGTCCTCGGCCGAAGTGACAGAAAAGTTCGTCGAGGCGATCCACGGCGGATATGATCTGATCGTCACCAACTACGCCAATCCCGATATGGTTGGCCATACCGGTGATCTGAAAGCTGCGATCAAGGCCTGTGAGGCTGTTGATCAAGGTCTGGGGCAGGTGGTTGCAGCGCTGAAGCAGGTCGGGGGTGCGATGATCGTGACCGCAGATCATGGTAACTGCGAAATGATGGTCGATCCGGAGACGGGCGGTCCACATACGGCCCATACGCTGAACCCCGTGCCTGTCGTTCTGGCCGGCGGCCCCGAAGGTTCAAGCCTGCGCGATGGGCGCTTGGCCGATCTTGCTCCAACTTTGTTGCAGCTTATGGAATTGCCGAAACCCGTTGAAATGACAGGGGAAAGCTTGCTGACATGAGATTGCGCCCGATCGTTGCTGCAGCGCTGATTTGGGCCACCCCTGTCGTCGCCCAAACCAGCCCGTCAAAGGCGGCACTAGAAGCGGCCGAGATGCTGGAGCAAGCCTCGATCGCGTTGACTGAGGCCGAATCTGCCCGCGACCGGGTCAAAGCTCTGACCGAAACCATAAAAGCCTATGAGGCCGGTCTGAGCGCCATGCGCGACGGCCTGCGCCGCGCGGCCTTGCGCGAGGCGCAATTGACTGCAGAATTGCAGGTACAAGAGCAGGAGGTGGCGCAGCTTTTAGGTGTTCTGCAGACGATCGAAACCACCGCGCCTCCGGTACTTATGCTGCACCCGTCCGGCCCACTTGGGGCCGCGCGCACTGGTATGATGTTGTCCGAAGTTACGCCTGGGTTGAACGCGCAGGCTCAGGCGCTAGCAAACGAATTGCAAGAGGTACAGACACTGCGACAGCTTCAACAAAACGCTGCCAATACGCTGACCGAAGGGTTGGAGGGTGTTCAGGATGCCCGCACGCAGCTTAGTGAGGCGATAGCGGACCGGACCGATCTGCCTCGCCGTTTCGTAGAAGATCCTGTGCGTACAGCGATCCTGATATCCTCGACCGAAACGCTGGATGGGTTTGCCAGTGGGTTATCCGAGATCACCGATGGTGAGATTGAAGATACAAATGCAGATGTCTCGGGCCGGAAAGGTCAAATCGCCTTGCCCGCACAAGGGGTCATGCTGCACTGGGCGGGCGAAACGGACGCAGCGGGGGTAACGCGCCCCGGGCTGGTGCTGGGCACGCGACCCCGCGCATTGGTCACCGCGCCAACGGCTGCCACGATCCGTTACCGCGGGCCCTTGCTGGATCTCGGGAATCTTGTGATCCTTGAACCCCAGCCCGGATTGCTATTCGTGTTCTCAGGTCTGCAAGAGGTATATGGTCTGACCGGGGAAGTGATACCCGAGGGTACTCCGGTAGGTTTGATGCCGGGTGAAACTCCGGAAATCGGCGCTATTATGTCAACAAGCGGTGATGGCACTGGAACTGACTGGTCAGAAACGCTCTATATAGAAGTAAGACAGGATAACAGCCCAGTGGACCCGGAATCATGGTTCCGGACGGACAAGGATGGATAAACGAGTATGAAGAAATTTGTGATGGCCGGACTGGCCGGCACCGTGGCAGGGATAGTCGCAACAACACAGATCGCAGGCCCTCTGCTTGCGCAAGAGGCCGAGAACAAGGCAAGTGTTTACGAACAACTTGATCTGTTCGGTGACATTTTCGAACGTATTCGCGCCCAGTATGTCGAAGAGGTAGAAACCGACGAGCTGATCGAGGCTGCGATTGACGGGATGCTGACCTCGCTAGACCCACATTCCAGCTACCTGTCGCCTGATGATGCCGAGCAGATGCGCGTGCAGACACGTGGCGAATTTGGCGGGCTCGGTATCGAAGTCACGCAGGAAGAAGGCTTTGTCAAAGTTGTATCGCCCATCGATGACACCCCAGCGGATGCTGCTGGTATCGAAGCGGGCGATTTCATCACTCATGTGGATGGCGAGAGCATTTTGGGGCTGACGCTGGATAAAGCCGTGGACCTGATGCGCGGCCCGGTGGGATCGGAAATCGTGATCACAGTCGTGCGTGAAGGCGAGCAGGAGCCATTCGACGTAACGATCGTTCGCGACACGATCAAGCTGACCGCAGTTCGTGCACGTACCGAAGGTACAAGTGTCGTGTTGCGTGTCACGACCTTCAATGACCAAACCTATCCGAACCTTAAGGAAGGACTGGAAGAACAGATTGAAGAGGCCGGGGGCATCGAAAACGTCAATGGCATCGTTCTGGATCTGCGTAACAATCCCGGCGGGCTGTTGACTCAGGCCATTAAGGTCTCTGACGCGTTCCTGGATGAGGGCGAAATCGTCTCGACCCGGGGTCGCAATCTTGAAGATGGTGAGCGATTCAACGCAACACCCGGCGATCTGACCGGAGGCAAGCCCATCGTTGTGCTGATCAACGGTGGTTCGGCCTCGGCGTCGGAAATTGTCGCGGGCGCCTTGCAGGATCACAATCGCGCCATCGTGGTTGGCACTAAGAGCTTCGGCAAGGGATCGGTGCAGACGGTCATGCCGCTTCGGGGTGACGGGGCTATGCGTCTGACAACCTCTCGCTACTACACGCCCTCGGGTCGTTCGATTCAGGCGCTTGGCGTCAGCCCGGACATCATCGTCGAGCAACCGCGCAACAACCCGGTTGACGAGGAAGAGGAAGATACAAACACTCGCACCCGGTCCGAGGCCGATCTGCGCGGCAGCCTGAATAATGACAGCCTCAGCGAGGACGAGATTCGCCAGATCGAAGAAGATCGCGCCAAGGCCGAAGCCACGGCGGAGCTGCGGGAAGAGGATTATCAACTGGCCTATGCCATTGATATTCTCAAAGGCCTGTCCGCGTTCAATCCGACCGGGCCGTCACAATAAAGGGGAGGGGGGCCGCCATCTGCGGCCCTATACTCGCACCCTGAAGTGTTACCCTTCGACCTTGTGCAGTTTCTTCTCATCCAGCATCAGCGCCAAGACGATTCCAGCAGCGACTGAGATCGTGGCGAATACAAAAGCCATATTCATTCCGGTATCAAAGGCCGCCGCAATGGCGGCCTGAACCTTTTCAGTTTCACCTGAATTCAACTTTTCAAGCACTGCTTTTGCCGAGTCTGTGTTCAGCGTTCCACCATTGATCGCTTTCTGATCAGCGTCGGACATGTTGATGCCTGACGCGGCCAATCGGGTTTTCAGGCTGGACAGGCTTGTCACATACATGACCGCCGTCGCACAGGCGACCGCGATTGCCCCATAGACAAGATGGGTCATGAAACTCAGGCCGCCAACCAGTCCGGCGCGTTCCGGCTTGACCGCGCATACAGCGGCTGTTCCCGAAGGCCCGACCGTCAGCGTTGCGCCCAAACCAATCAGCGCCATTCCGGGCAGAATCTGAAAATATCCGGTCCCGGAAGGCATGATGACAACGCTTGCCGCCCCGACTGTGGCGCAAATATATCCCCAAAACAGCAGTCGCTTGGGCCCAAAATCGTTATACAGCGTACCCGAGACGATCGATCCGACCGCTAGCAACACCGTCAGCGGTGCCAAACCCAGCGCCGATTGGAACACAGACCATCCCAAGACTTTTTGCATATACTGCGGAAAATATAGCAGCCCGACAAAAGCTGCCGAGACGTTGAACATATTCAGACCCAAGGTAATCAGAAACTCTCGGTTCTGCATCAACTGAGGCATTAGCAAGGGTTCCTTGACCCTCTTTTCGACTTTCGGAAACAGGAAGAACAAAACGGCGCTGACAAAAAACAGCAGCAAAAGCGGCAGCGAAGTCCAGCCCCAATCGGCACCAACATCCAAACCGTAAAGCAAGAGCAAAACTGCAAAAGACAGGATGCCCATCCCGGCAAAGTCGATGTGTTCACCTTTCTTATGCTCGGTCTCACGCTCCATCAGCAGGATCGCAGTCGTCATCGAAATGCTGGAAAACACCACATTGGCGAGGAAAAACAACCGCCAATCACCCAGATTGACCACCGCGCCGCTAATCATCGGTCCAAAGACATTACCCGTGGTGACACCCGCCAGTATCAGCCCCATCACCAATGCGCGGTGTTCTTCTTTCGACACTTTGGTGGCTCCAAATGCCAGTGTGCAGGGCCACACGCATCCCGCCCCGATCCCCTGCAAGGCGCGTGCGCCGATCAGGTAGTCCAGACCGGGTGAGACAAAGCATAAAACCGACGCAAACAGAAAGATCGAAAGACCGATGATCATCATCTTGCGATGACCATACATGTCACCCAGGCGACCTCCGGCCACCATCGTCATTGCAAAGAACAGAGCGTAAATATTCAGAACCCACTGGGTGCTGGTGATGTCGGCGTCAAAGCTGTTTTCGATTGCCGGGACCAGCATCAGGGCACCGGTAAAATCGATCCCGATCCCGAAACCCGTCACCATCAGCGCGATGACCTTTATGATGCTGTTGCGATCCATAGGCCAATCCAATGATGCACGTATGGACCTGAAAAGATAGGGACAATCCTATCGGTACTGTGGTCAGGTTTCGCTTTGAGATGCCTGAGAGCGGCGGAACGCGCGCTTTAACATGTCCAACTCGGCGCGCAACAAAGCGACTTCGGCCCTCAGATCATCTGCGGCGGGTGAACCGGCGATGATGGTGAAATCCCCCAGCTTATGGCCTGTTGTTCCATCGTGAATCACGACAGTATGGACACCTTCCGACAGGGCGGCGGGCGGCACTGGGATGCGCAAGGCCCAGCCATCTTTTGCTGGTTCCAACTCCACATCAGTCAAAGTCTCACCAAGAAACAGCACCTTGATCTGAGGGGGGCTTTCGCTGGTCAAATGGCCTTCCCACAGGCCGTTTTCGAAGCGGATTGGTGTCAGGGTGGTATGAGACATTGAGTACCCTTTACAGATCGGCCCGGTGGTAACGGCAGAATGTCAGGTCACGAAACACCACACGGTTCATCGCGGGTTGATCAATGATCAGATCCAGCCAGAGTTTCTCAATTCGACGCTCATTCACGTTCAGATGGGCCAGATCAAAATCTACAGTCGCCGCAGGTGTTGAAAGATCAAGTTCGCGCAGAACCTGCTCGGTATTTGGGCCATGCTGAATGTTCAGGCGGGCGAAGACAACGGTAGAACGCTCGCACTCAACCAGAGTGTCGACCCTCATCAGATGCTGGCGGGACAGATTTATGGCGGCATCCGTGGGCAGATCAATGGAAAGCGACAGGAAAGATCCCTGAAAATCAAATACCTCAACGGCCAGACTGAAAGGCGCCAAATCCTTGTCTCGCCGATTTCGGATTTGCTGCAGCCCGATCTCGACCTGGCTGCAATCGTGAAACAGGATGACCTGCCCATCCATCCGCGCTTTGCGCGGGGCCGAGGCTATACCTTTGCGGATCAGTGGCGTCCGCCACAGGTCCGGTCGCCACGACCAATCCGTTCCCAGGGGTTTTGGAAACTGCGTCGCCCCAATCAAGGGTTGGATCAGGCGAGCATCAGCTTTTTGAATTGCTTGTTCAAGTTTGCCGCGCAACCGCCGGGCGTCATCACGTTGCCGGCGAAGCTCAGGCAGTGCGAGGTGGTCAGACTGCTGCGCGGCACGCTGCCAGCGCCCGAGAGCCTTTAGTTGAACATATCGATCCAGTAATCTGCCCATCGCCCCATCTTTCAAGACAGCCCCTCTTTAGTCAAAGTCGGGGCAGGGGACAAACCAGTCTTACTTGATTAGCGGATAAATCTTCCCGAATCCTAAATGTGATCTCCTATCCAGCTGGTTTCTGCGTCGCAAAGAGCCGCCATTCTTGCAATAGCTCGGGCCGAGGCTTACCGTCGGCGCTCGGGCAATCGGCATTTGTCCCGGATCATACAGGCTCATCATGAGGCAGGGGAATGGAACCCACCCTATTTTCATTCATATGGAAGCATTCGAAAAAACAGCAATTGGTCCTACTATTGCTGACCGTTCTGTCATTTCCGTTCCTTTACGCTTCGTTGGAGCTTCCTAAGCAGATCATCAACGACGCGATTGGTGCGCCCGCAGACACCGTGACAGTACTCGGTATCACCGTGACACAGGTGCAGTACCTGCTGATTCTGTGCTTTGCCTTTTTGGCAACTGTCATCGCCAGTGGCGTGATGAAAATGCGCATCAATACCATGAAAGGCATTCTCTCTGAACGGATGTTGCGTCGCCTTCGCTTTACCTTGATCAGCCGCTCGATGCGCTTTCCCAAATCCTATTTCGCCACCACCAGCCAGGGTGAACTGGTATCGATGATCACGTCCGAGGCCGAACCCATGGGCGGGTTGATGGGAGATGCCATCGCGCAGCCCGTTTTTCAGTTCGGCCAGATGATGACGATCGTCACGTTTCTTTTCATGCAAAGCGTGTGGTTTGGTCTGGCCAGTATTGCATTGATCCCTTTGCAGGCTTGGCTGATTCCCAAGTTGCAGCGTCAGATCAACCTTCTGAACAAGGATCGCATTCAGGAGGTCCGGCGGCTGAGCTCTGAGATTGGCGAAAGCGCTGCTGGTATCAGCGATCTGCGCACCAATGGCGGCTGGCGCTATCGTCTGGCGCAATTCAGCCATCGGCTAGGAACCTTGTTCGAGATCCGCTTTAAGATCTACAACAAGAAGTTCTTCATGAAGTTCCTCAACAATCTGATCACTCAGATGACACCCTTCCTATTCTATTCAGTAGGCGGCTATCTGGCGATCACGGGCGAGGTGACAGTGGGCGCATTGGTCGCCGCGTTGGGTGCATATAAAGACCTCAGCGGCCCTTGGAAGGATCTTCTGACCTACTACAACCAGGTACAGGACATGTCACTGCGCTGGGAAATTGTGACCGAACGGTTTGCCCCATCGAATATGATACCCGAACAGTTGTTTGAGGGCGTCCCCGAGGCAATCCCGCACCTGACCGGCGATATCGAGCTGCGCAACGTGACCGTTCGTGATGATGACGGCAAGACCATACTTGAGGATATTGATCTTACCATTCCCCAAGGCGCTCGGGTTGCGATTCAGTCGAAACACGCTTCGGAACGCAGTGCGCTTGCGCAGTTGCTGACGCGCGAAGTGCTGCCGGTTCAAGGCGAGGTTCTGATGGCTGGCCACAACCTCAACAGCCTGCATCAGGCGGTGATTGCGGCGCGGATCGGCTATGCCTATTCACGCCCTTACCTGTTCGACGGAACATTGGGTGATAACCTGCTAATGCCGCTGCGCACGCATCCTCAACACGAAAGTGGTGCATTGCAGGCCCCCTCACGCCGCCAGATCGAAGCCGTGCGCGCCGGGAACCCACCCGATTCATTGTCCGATGAATGGATCGATCCAAGCCTCGCGGGTCTTGATGACATCGAGGATATTCGTGATTGGTGGTTCCAGCTTGTCGAAGCGATGGGCATTGATGAATTTATGTTCCGGCGCACTTTGCGCTCTCAGTTCGACCCGGAAGTACACCCGGTGCTGGCGAAAGAAATAGTCGATCTGCGAGATACCGTTGCTACACGCCTGCAAGAGCGCGGTTTGGACAAGTATGTCTATCGGTTCGATCCTGACCAGTTCAATCCCGCCGTGCCCTTGGGCGGGAACCTGCTGTTCGCTTCACCGACGCATGATATCGCACCGGACATTCTGGCGGGGGACCACCGGTTTCTGTCGTTGCTTACGGGCAATGGCCTTGATGATGACGCGCTCAGCATCGCTCAGGCCGTTCTGGAAACCCTAAACCAGACTTTCGGGCGAGATGGGGCCGATCACCCGTTGTTCTTGCGGCTTGGCATGTCAAAAGACATGTACCACCGTCTGCTCGATATCGAAGAGCGCCGCAAAACCAAGGGCGAAGAAGCCATCGGCGATCAGGAACGTGCGCTGCTGTTGACCGTCCCATTCATGCTGACCGCTGAACAAATCGGCCCGAGTTTCCCTGAGGAGTACAAGGACAAAATCCTTTCCATTCGTCACAGTCAGGCCGAACGGCTGCGGGGCGCTATGGGTGCGATGTTCGTGCCGGTGTCACCGGACGTCTACGTTCCCCGCCTGACAGCAATGGAAAACGCTCTGTATGGTCGGGTATCCATCATGGCTGGTGCCCATGCAGAAGAGATCGAAGATCTGGTCGCGGAGGTTCTGAACGAGGCCGGGCTGCGCCGAAGGGCCGCCGCGATCATCTACGACCTGCCGTCCGGGTTAGGTGGGAATAACCTTCCGACAGTGTTTCAGGAGCGTGCTGCCTTTTCTCGTGCTGGGATCAAACGCCCCGATATCCTGATACTCGACAAGGCACTGGCCAGCCACGACTCTGAAAGCCGCCTGCGGACCCGTCTGAAGCTGCGCGAGTTATTACCCGACTCGATCATGATTTTTATGGAGGATCATTTTGCCCATCCGGAAGCCTATGATTTGTTTGTTGAAATAAAGGACGGTCGGATCGATGGTGTCTCACGCGTGTCCACCGATGCCGAAGACACCGGGACGGACGACCTGAGCCGGAAACTCAAGATCATTTCTTCTACCGAGTTGTTTTCACGAGTCGATGGGCGCAACCAGCGTCTTCTGGCGTTTTCGGCCCAATGGTACGAGGTCGCGGCAGGTCAAACCATTTTCGCACGCGGCCAGGCTCCCGACGCGGCATATTTGTGTATTTCAGGTTCGGCGAGCCTGAATTGGCTGAATGAACACGGTGAAATGCGTTCGCTCTCGATAGTAGAACCCGGGCGCCTTATCGGCGATCTTGCGATTATCACCAATGAGCCGCGACAATTGGATTTGGTGGCCCTCACGGATTGCTCGTTCCTGCGGATCGGCGCGGAGGAATTGCGTGCTGTGATTGAAAGTGACGCGGGCGTTGCGATGAGGTTGCTTGAAACCGTGGCCGGATATTTGTCCACGGTGTCCGAGCGGTTGCGTGACCCCAACACTCCAATTGGGGATGACCTGCCTTCTGTAAATGCTGAGCAATCCGATGAGCACTAACGAAAGGCAGGGTGCCTATTCAAGTCATCAGCAATTGCTAGGTGCCGCCCGCAGATATCCCGAGATATGGCGCTTGTTGGCTGGTCTTGCGCTAGTCTCAGTGGTTGTGGTCACGCTCAATTCAATCTTGTTCGCAATCGTTGCCAGTCTTGGCTCATCAGGGTCGGCGGTCACATTCTTGAATGGATCGTCGCCAACAGCGCTCCTTATTGTGCTCTCCAGCTTTATTTTTGTCACTATTGGCGTGGCGTTGGGGGCACGATTATTTCAGCACCGGTCACTTGCCTCGGTCCTGGGCGAACAATCCATCGCAATCTGGCAGTTTTGGCGCGTTGTTCGCGCATTGCTTCTGCTGGGTGCAGTCATATTCATACTCCCCCCCTATGACCTTGGTGCACCATTGGTGGCGAATCTCGCGTTAACCAAATGGCTTATGCTGCTTCCCTTATCCGCTGTTGCGGTGCTGATTCAGACCAGCGCCGAGGAAATCCTGTTCCGAGGCTATATGCAACAGGGCCTGGCCGCGCGGTTTCGGTCTCCGCTGATCTGGATGGGTCTGCCATCAATCTTGTTCGCAGCTGGCCACTACAGCCCCGCGACGGTCGGAGACAATGCGGTCTTGATTGCCATCTGGGCGCTGACATTTGGGCTTTTGACCGCCGATCTGACCGCGCGAGCGGGCACGCTGGGCCCCGCCATTGCGCTGCATTTTTTCAATAACATCGCGGCTCTGCTTGTCATTTCGCTTCCCGACAACCTTGGTGGCCTGGCCTTGTTCCATCTTCCTTATGAGGCATCGGACGCCGAAGCGTTGCGACCTTGGTTGCTAGTCGACTTTGCGCTGATGATCGTGGGGTGGCTCACCGCAAGATTGGTCCTTAGGCGCTGATTGCATTTCCCGGCATTGCGTCTTATTTGACTTCAACGCCGAATTATCAAGGTTCCGACATGAACTGGATCACAAACTACGTCCGCCCCCGGATCAATTCGATCTTCTCGCGCCGCGAAGTGCCCGAAAACCTTTGGCACAAGTGTGATGAGTGTGGAACCATGCTGTTCCACCGCGAATTGGCGGAAAACCAGAATGTCTGCACCCAGTGCGACCATCACATGGCAATCACGCCGCGCGATCGGTTCCAACATCTGTTTGATGGCGGTATTTTTTCCGAGGTTGATGTCCCGGCACCGAAAGACGATCCCCTGCAGTTTCGGGATCAGAAAAAATACCCTGACCGTATGAAGGCGGCCCAGAAAAAGACCGGCGAGAAAGAAGCGATGCTGGTCGCCGTTGGCGAAATCGGCCGTACCCCGATCGTGGCTGCCGCGCAGGATTTTTCGTTCATGGGCGGATCGATGGGCATGTATGTAGGCAATGCCATCATTGCTGCAGCACAGGAGGCTGTTAGGCTACAGCGGCCCCTGATCCTGTTTTCGGCAGCCGGCGGCGCGCGGATGCAGGAAGGCATTCTGAGCCTGATGCAAATGCCGCGTACGACGGTCGCAGTGGAGATGCTCAAAGAAGCAAACCTGCCCTATATTGTTGTCCTGACCCACCCGACTACAGGTGGCGTTACAGCCTCGTACGCGATGCTGGGTGACGTTCATATTTCGGAACCCAATGCCCTGATCTGTTTCGCCGGACCCCGTGTGATCGAACAGACCATTCGTGAGAAACTGCCCGAAGGATTCCAGCGCGCTGAATATCTGCTGGATCACGGGATGCTCGACCGAGTGACCAAACGCACCGAGATGCGGGATGAGCTGATCACCATCACCCGAATGCTGATGAAGCAGCCCCCTGCGGTCAAAGGCGACCTTCCTGCGCCCGAGCCGGAAGAAGCCCCAACCGAGGCACCCACCGAGGACGCGGTCGAAAAATGACCTCCCCATCTTCGGATGCCATCCTAGACCGGATGATGGCGCTGCACCCCAAGATCATCGACCTGACCTTGGACAGGGTATGGCGTTTGCTGGCGGCACTAGACAATCCTCAGGTTAAGCTGCCTCCGGTCATTCATATCGCTGGAACCAATGGCAAGGGCTCGACCCAGGCCATGATCCGGGCGGGGCTTGAAGGGGCAGGGCATGCGGTCCATGCCTATACCTCACCTCATCTGGCCCGGTTTCACGAGCGAATCCGACTGGCAGGTGAGCTGATTTCCGAACCCGACCTTACCGCCGTGCTGGATGAGTGTTACGCCGCCAATGGCGGTGAGAACATCACCTATTTTGAAATCACCACCTGCGCCGCGCTGCTGGCATTTTCCCGCACCAAAGCTGACTATACGCTGCTCGAAGTCGGGCTGGGCGGGCGGCTGGACGCCACCAACGTGATCGAACGGCCCGAGTTGACGGTCATCACCCCCGTTTCGATCGACCATGAGCAGTTCCTGGGCGACACTTTGGGCAAGATCGCCGCTGAAAAAGCCGGAGTCATCAAGCCGGGCGTTCCCTGCATCGTCGGCCCGCAGCAGGATGAGGCGCTGGAAGTCATCGAATATACCGCAGCCCGTCTGGGCGCTCCGCTAATGGTCCACGGGCAGCACTGGCATGTTCATACTGAGAACGGTCGCCTTATTTATCAGGACGAAACCGGTTTGCGCGATCTGCCTATGCCAAACCTACTGGGTGCTCATCAGATCAAAAATGCAGGCGCGGCTTTGGCTGCGTTGCGCCACCTGCAAATGGGCGATGATGCCTATGAGGCCGCTGTGGCCAAGGCCGAATGGCCCGCGCGCATGCAGCGGCTAAAAACCGGTCCTCTGGTCGAGCAGGCCCCTCAAGCTGAGTTGTGGTTGGATGGCGGTCACAACGCGGCTGCAGGCACTGCTTTGGCCGAGGTTTTAGCGTCACTACCAGAACGTCCCACGCATTTGATTTGTGGTATGCTGAATACCAAAGATGTCACCGGTTATCTCGCGCCATTGGCCCAAAGGGCAGACAGCCTGACGGCCGTATCGATCCCGGGTGAGCAGAATACACTGAGCGCGGCCGAAACCGCCGCCGCTGCTGCTAAGGTGAATCTGGCCGCCACAACAGCAGACAGCGTCACAGACGCGCTCGCCGCAATCACCGCTCAAACCCCTGATGCACGCATTCTGATCTGCGGGTCGCTTTATCTTGCGGGAAACATCCTTAGAGAAAACGCCTGATCCTCCGCCAGATGAAAAGATCCTGCGCCAGGGCAGCGCCCCCTATCTGCCCCAATCCTTGTCTTGCATCTCCCGCAGGCGCGAGGCCGTACGCTCAAACTCAAAAGTTCCTTCCCCTTCGACATAGAGCATCTCAGGCTCTGCGGCGGCGGAACAAATCAGCCGAACTTTCGCCTCATAAAGCGCATCGATCAGGGTGACGAAGCGCTTGGCCTCATTGAAATTATTGCGTGACAAACGCGGGATGTCTTCAAGAACCAGTACCTTCAGCGCTTCTGCGATGGCCAGGTAGTCTCCCGGACCCAACATTCGTCCGCAGAGGTCATAAAACGAGGCCCGTGCAACGCCGTTGCGAAAGGCGGGCAGGACAACTTCGCGACCCTTCACCTGAAGGGCCAGCTCTTCTGCCGGTCCACCCGACAGATCATTCCACACCTCACGAATCTTTTCCCGCGCTTCGGGCCCGATGGGGGTGAAGTAAACCGGCGAGCCTTCAAGTCGGTTCTGCCGGTAATCCGTGGGTGAAACCAACTCCCACACTTCCAGTTGCTCTTTGATATGCTGAATGAAAGGCAGAAAAAGCTGCCGGTTCAACCCATCCTTATATAGATCATCCGGATGTCTGTTCGAAGTCGTAACGATAACGACACCACCCTTGTAGAGCAGATCAAATAACCGCCCCACGATCATCGCGTCGGTGATATCGACGATCTGCATCTCATCAAAGGCCAGCACCCGCGCCGATTTGATGACTGCATCGGCCACAGGGACCAGAGCGTCCTCAACGCCGTCTTCACGCGCCTTGTGCAGACCGGAATGGATTTCCTGCATGAACGCATGAAAATGCACCCGTCGAACTGGGATTTCACCCAATGTCTCGACAAACATGTCCATCAACATCGACTTGCCGCGCCCAACACCTCCCCAAAGATACAAACCCTTGGGTGGCGGCGGCGCTTTGCGGAAAAATCCACGCTTAACCGGTTCGGCCAAGGCTGCTCGAATGCGCTCAAACCGGGGCAGCACAGCCTCTTGCGCGTCGTCCCGGGTCAGTGTCCTATCAGCAATAAGATCTTCATAGTGTGAAATTAGATCCGTCATGAGTTGAGCCATACCGATCGCTTCGTGGGTTGAAAAGAAACCTTTTTTCCAGACACATCAATTTTGCTGAACTGGCGTCACAAAACTCCTGAATTGACGCGCCGAGTTGTACCGCTAACGTCTGCTGGAACCAATCTTCGGAGCCTTAATGTCGCAATCCACCCGTTTGCTGAACCCGATCCTGATCGTCGGCTGCATCGTAATTACAGTCAGTTTTGCTGTACGCGCCTCTTTTGGTGTGTTCCAGATACCGATTGCGGATGAGTTCGGCTGGCTACGCAGCGATTTTTCGATGGCGATCGCCATACAAAACCTGGCTTGGGGGATCGGCCAGCCGATCTTTGGTGCCATAGCGGAAAAGATAGGTGATCGGCGCGCCATCGTTCTGGGCGCTCTGACCTATACGGCGGGAATGGTCCTGACGGCATGGTCCGTTACCCCGTTTGAACATCAGATGTATGCCTGGCTCGTGGGTTTCGGGATCGCTGGGACGGGGTTTGGCGTGGTCCTTGCGGTCGTAGGTCGTGCCTCATCGGATGCGAACCGCTCGATGTCATTGGCGATTGTCACCGCAGCGGGCAGTTTCGGGCAAGTCATTGGCGCACCCACAGCAGAGTGGTTGCTGACTTTCTTACCCTGGCAGCAAGTGTTTCTGATCTTTGCGGTGGCTATCCTTGCATTGATCCTGACATTGCCATTCATGCGCGCGCCTCAGCCCATCAGCAGGACGGAGCTAGAGGAGAGTATGGGGCAGATCCTGTCCAAGGCATTCCGCGACCCGTCTTATTCGCTGATTGCGATCGGCTTTTTCAGTTGTGGCTATCAACTGGGCTTTGTCACAGCCCATTTCCCCGCCTTCGTCACCGAGATGTGCGGCCCGATCCAACCTGGAGGCCTCTTACATTCGATGGGGATCACCACAACTTCAGCCTTGGGGGCGATTGCGATTTCGTTGATTGGGTTGGCCAATATCGGCGGAACCCTTTTGGCCGGATGGGCTGGAAATCACTTTCCGAAGAAGTACCTGCTCGCGGCGGTTTACACCGGCCGAACGCTTGCCGCAGGTGCCTTCATCGTGTTCCCAATCACGCCCTTGTCCGTGATCGCATTCTCGCTTGTGATGGGGTCGCTCTGGTTGGCGACCGTACCGCTAACATCTGGCCTTGTCGCACATCTCTACGGCCTGCGGTACATGGGCACGCTCTACGGGATCGTATTCCTGAGCCATCAGATCGGCAGTTTTCTGGGCATCTGGTTAGGCGGGCGCATGTACGACCAATTCGGTGATTACACCATGGTTTGGTGGATCGGCGTCGCTATCGGAGCGTTCAGCGCCATCATTCACCTGCCCATCCGCGAAAATCGCTCACCAACCGGCGTGACAGCCTGAGCTATGCGGCCTCTTCAGCGGTCAGCAGCCCCTCAGAAACCAATCGATCCGCCCAACCCTGCGGATCGATGAAGTGATGCGTTTGCCATCCGCGCGCCCTTGCTGTTTCGATATTCTCGATCCTGTCATCTGCAAACAAAAGCGCCGAGGGAGGGATGCCGCAATCGGCCTCAACCATTTCGTAAATTGGCATATGAGGTTTGACCGTCTTCATCCGACCCGAGACGTATTGACGATCAAACTCATTCAGAAACGGATAAACGGTAGTGGCATAGTCAAAATTCTGAACCCCAAAATTCGTCAGGGCAAAGACCGGGATCTTCTTGGTCCGCAACGCGCGCAGCAGTCGCGCTGAATGTGGGATCTCGGGCGCGGCCAGTTCGATCCAGTTGTCATGCCACATTCGGATTTCATCGCGCCATTCCGGGTACTTGTCCGCCCAATTGTAAATCGTATCCGTGAAATGATGGCCCTGATCTACCAGATCATTCATCCCATGCAGATCGACCTCGTCAAACATGGCGCGACGACGATCCTCGCCGATTATTCGATCATAATAGCGCTCGGGCTGCCACTCGATCAGCACATTTCCGATGTCAAATATGACGGCTTCAACGGCCATGACTTAATCCCATACCAGTTCAATCACCACCGACTGAACCAAGCGCAAGTCAGAGATGCAAGCGCCAACCGCCGCGCGGCCCGCGCTGCCCAGCCCAACGGGAGGATACGCATCTTTGATGCGTCTCTGACCGGCGGGAGCACTACCTGCGAAGGGCAGCGCGTATCTCGCGCTCAAGCGCATCTAGAAAACGCGACCGGTCGGCTTTGCTAAATGGTTTTCCCCCGCCACCTGTCCCCAGCGGGTTCGCCGCGCGAAGGTCCGCCATCAGATCGCGCATTGCCAATTGCTGGCCGATATTGGCCGCGGTGAAAGCCTCACCACTGGGCCGAAGCACGCGTGCTTCGGCTTCAATACACTTGGCGGCCAGCGGTATATCAGAGGTAACGACAATATCGCCGGTGCCGCAGCGTTCGGCAATCCACTTATCCGCCTCATCTGCTCCCGAGGCGACGATCACTACCTGCACCAACGGGTTGGCGGAGGGGCGTAGCCCTCCGTTTGAGACCAGAACCATCGGCACCTTGTGCCGGGTTGCCACCCGTTCAGCCTCGGCCTTGACCGGGCAGGCATCCCCGTCGATGTAAAGCGTCGTCACGCCTCTTTGACCTTTGGGGCTGACTTCGCCTTTGGCGTCGATTTGCGCACCTTGAATTCGTCCGGAATGGGCATCCGGTTAAAGGCATCCAGCCCCGCGATTTTGTAAGCTTCGGCAAGGGTCGGATAGTTGAACGTGTTCTGCACGAAGTAGTCCACCGTGCCTTTCAGGTTCAGCACCGCCTGCGCAATATGGATCAGCTCGGTTGCCCCTTCGCCAACGATTTGCACACCTAGAACCCGCCGGGTCTTGAGCGAAAATAGCATTTTCAGCATGCCATGCTCCAACCCCATGATGTGCCCGCGTGAGGTTTCGCGGAAACGGGCCACGCCCACTTCGTAGGGAATACCACGCTCCTGCAGTTCTTCCTCGGACATCCCGCAGGTTGAGATTTCGGGGACCGAGTAGATCCCATACGGATACCAGGGGCTTTCCGGCAGGGTTGGAGTCTCCAGCGCATGACAGGCCGCGACCCGCCCTTGTTGCAACGAAGTTGAGGCCAACGACGGATGCCCGATGACGTCTCCGGTGGCATAGATATGCGGCGCCGAGGTCTGATAGGTCTTGCGGTCCACACTGATACGATCGCGATGATCCGTTTCAATGCCAACCGTATCCAGGTTCAGCGCCGAGGTTGCCCCCATCCGCCCGGCTGCAAACAGCAGCATCTCGGCCCGGACGTGCCGCCCATTGTCCAGCGTGATCTCAACATGGCTACTGGCGTCTTCTATTTTCTCGACGGCTGCACCCAACCGCAGATCGACGCCATTTTCACGGATCTGATGTGTGAAATCGTGGATCAGTGTCTTGTCGATGAAATCCAGAAACGTCTCGCGCGGTTCGATCAACGTCACCCGGACATCAAGCGCCGAGAACATGGTTGCATATTCAACGCCGATCACGCCCGCACCGATCACGCAGAGCGAACGCGGGATTTCCTCCATCTCAAGGAAATCATCCCCATCGACGACAGTTTTGCCATTGAAAGGCACGTAATCTGGCCGGTAGGTCTTGGTGCCGGTGGCGATCAGGAATTTGGCTGCTGTCAGACGCGTGGATTCGCCTGCATCCGTAGCCACCTCGATCTCGTGTGGCCCCGTGAACGTCGCCAACCCGTTCAGCGTTTCAACATGGTTGCGGTTGAACTGATGCTCCAGCACATCGACCTCGTGATCGAGTGTCATGTGCAGCCGTGCTTTCAGATCCTCTGCGCTGATCTGATCCTTGACCCGGTAAGAACGCCCGTAAAAACTGCGCTCGCGCCAGCCTGACAGGTTCAGCACCGTCTCTCGCAAGGTTTTCGATGGGATCGTGCCGGTATGTACCGAAACGCCACCAAAACGGTCTTTGCGGTCAATCACCAGCACCCGGCGTTGCAATTTGCCTGCCTGAATCGCCGCTGCCCGGCCTGAAGGGCCCGAGCCGATGATGATCAGGTCATAGTCATATTTGCTCATGCCTCAGTCCCCATACAGCGCTTCGGCGTGGAAGGTGATGTGATCCTCCATAAAGGTGGACACGAAATAGTAGGAATGGTCATAGCCGGGCTGCAGTCGGTAAGTGGCCTGCTGGCGACGCTCGGCAATTGCCTGCGCCAGTGCCTCCGGGCGCAACAGATCCATAAACTGATCGTTTGCACCGGTGTCGATCAGGATCGGTCCGTCAAAGCCTGTGCTTTTCATCATCGCCGACGCGTCATGCTTGGCCCATGCGGTCTCATCATCGCCCAGATACGCGCTGAGTTGCTTGCGGCCCCAATCCGCCCCCATGGGGTTCGAGATCGGCGAGAAGGCCGAAACAGAGCGGTAACGCCCGGGCAGGTTCATCGCCAGCGTCAATGCGCCATGCCCACCCATCGAATGTCCTGTGATGGCCTGACGATCAGGATCAATCGCAAAGTTCTTGGCCAGAAGGGCCGGCAACTCTTCGGCAACATAATCCCACATGTTGAAGTGAGGCGTCCAAGGGCCTTGCGTGGCATTGACATAGAACCCTGCACCTTGGCCAAGGTCATAGTCCTCGTGATCCGCCACACCTTCGCCGCGTGGCGAGGTATCGGGGAATACCAGAGCAATGCCTTGTTCGGCCGCCCAGCCCTGGGCACCCGCCTTCGTCATGGCATTTTCATGGGTGCAGGTCAG
Organism: Ruegeria sp. C5; assembly: GCF_056537605.1. Lineage (NCBI taxonomy): Bacteria > Pseudomonadati > Pseudomonadota > Alphaproteobacteria > Rhodobacterales > Roseobacteraceae > Ruegeria > Ruegeria sp. C5. Next base: position 336,095 of record NZ_JBQFRX010000002.1, read on the forward strand.
GCCCGACAGGTACCACAGAACAGGAACGGGGCCGTCCTTGGCTTCGGCTGGAAGAAACAGGCCAAATGTCATATCACATTTGCAGGCCGAGGAAGCATGGCGATAAACGCCCTGCACACCACCAAAACAGGCATTTTCCGAAAGGGTTTCCATCAAGCTGATCCTTACGTTGTTTCCGGGCCATGGCTACCGGTCTGCAGCGTCGGCGTAAAGTGCAGCCACCTCTGGAAAGCTCATTTTTCGAAAAGGTGAAGATCAGAATCCGCTGACCCATCCTATCGCCAGCGGGACGGTCAGAATGCTGGCGATGGTAGATAACAGGATGGCAGCAGATGCCCGTTGCGGGGCCACACCGTAGTGCGCGGCCAGCATGTAAACATTGCCTGCAACTGGTAAAGACGCCGCCGCGATTGCGACCATCGCAGGGAATGAGGCAACCGGGATCAGCCAAATCACCATAAGTGCCACGAAAAACGGATGCAGCACCAGTTTGCAAAAACTCAACCAGCCCGCGATCTGGATGCGCTCGGCCGATTTGTCTGCCAGCGACGCCCCGATGGCAAACAGCGCCCCCGGCGTAGCCGCACCGCCCAGAATTGTCAGAAAATCATTAAGCGGGGCTGGTACAGGCACCTCTAACGCAGACCAGAGCAATCCGGCGGAGATTGACAAGATCATGGGGTTTCTCAGCAGGCCAATCCCGATCAGGCGCATCGTCCCCAGGCTGAGCCGACCATCGCGGCCACCGTTGATCAGAATCACGATCAATGAGGAAAACACAACCAGATCAACTGTCAGCACCAACATCACTGGACCTATGGCAGCTTCGGAGAATAAAAGCGCAAGCATGGGCAGGCCCAGAAACCCAACATTGCCAATAGCAGCACATTGCGCCTCGACCGCGGCGGTGGGGATGTCCAGCCCTCGGAGATAAGCGATAGCCGTCGCCAGCGCATAGACGCCAGCAGTGCCGATCAGATACCCGAGAACCAGCCGACCGTTGAAAATTTCGGCAAAAGGCAGGGTGGCGGCAAACCGGAATAGCATAGCCGACAAAGCAAAGAAAAACACGAACTTGGTTAGATATGCTGTCGCCTCGGGAGGGAAAAACCGGCTGCGTCCGGCCCAGAACCCCAGGCCGATGATTGCGAAAAAGGGGAGAGTGCGCAGAAATATCTCGACCATGGCAACGTGTTAACATGGCTGGTCAGGCTCGCAAGGTTGACGCACGGTCGGCGGTACGATTGAAGCCGTAACGTTGTGCCAAAACCGCTATCGGAGTGAAAAGCGTTGAAACTGAACCGAACGGTTTATAGTGTTGCAGGATATCGCAATTCGGAGACATCATGACCCAAGCCGCCACCATCCTGCGTACAGGCCGTAAATTCGACCAGGTGTTACGTGGGGCCCGAGAGGTTTTCATGGCGGATGGGTTTGAAGGCGCAAGCGTCGATGACATCGCGCGTGCGGCGGGTGTTTCGAAGGCAACGCTATACAGCTATTTCCCCGACAAGCGACTGTTGTTCACCGAGGTTGCCCAGACCGAATGTCGCCTGATGTCTGAACGCATCCTTTCGATGATCGATGAGACCAAGCCAGCCCGCGAGGTGCTGACGATAGCAGCCACTCAACTTACGGCTTTTCTCGTCTCGGACTTCGCGCAGCAAGTCTTTCGCATATGTGTGGCCGAGCGCGACCGATTCCCCGAGCTTGGTAAAGCGTTTTATGAAGCAGGGCCGAAGAACGGCCAACGCCAGATGGCCGAATATCTGACCAAGGCGGTTGGTAAAGGTGAGTTGGCGGTTGAAGACGTCAACATCGCGGCCGAGCAGTTTTCTGAACTGTGCAAAGTCCGACTATGGGGCCGCGCGGCGTTCGGTATCCAAAATCGATTTGACCAGAACGAGATAGACGAGATTGCATTACAGGCCGTCGACATGTTTATGGCCCGCTACGGCGTTTGAACTGCGTAAGTTCGCCAGCGATCAATCACATTGATGGTAAGAAGTCGTATTGGTGCGGGTGGAGGGACTTGAACCCCCACGCCTTGCGGCGCCAGAACCTAAATTTAACGAACATAAAGCAGATTCAAAGTCTTGGCGATTTCATTTCGCAGGACAATGCGCGAACAGGTCGTGAATCTGCGAAACACCTGATCAGCGATCCCCCAATAGAAAACGCCCCGTCCGTTGCAGCGGACAAGGGCGTTTGGAAGGGAAACGAAGTAAGCCAACTTCACCACGACCATAACATTCCCGGCCCAATTATCACAAGACATTGGGGGGTGGCGTCGTGATGAGGGACTTTCTTGAAGAGGCACCGCCAGCCGATACTTCAGGAGATGATAAAACCATCTGGTTCACCACTGATGAGGATACTTTTGGCTGCCACCCGAACGAAGACTACATCGATCGCAACAACGGCAAAAACTGTCGGGTGATTGCAGGACTGCGGCCTGGCAAGTGGTGCGAACGTACTGACAATTTGGTTGATTGCCCTGAGTCCGAAATGAGCGGCTTTCAGTTCGCCAAAATTCAATACGACGACGGCACACAGGCAAATATTCATCCTGATAAGATTGGCTACTACCTGACGGAAGCAGAGTATCTGGATAAGCCAAAGCTAAACTTCCTGTCCTATGACGACATGCTGGCCATGCCAGATCCGCTCTGGCTGGTCGATGGGGTTCTTCACGACGCAACATCCGCTCTGCTATTCGGTAAGTCCAACGCGTTCAAATCGTTTCTCGGCATTGATCTGGCGTGTTCGATCGCCACGGGAAAGGACTGGCACGGCCACGCTGTCTGCTATCCGGCACCTGTTCTCTACGTCGCCACAGAGGGATCACGCGGCGTTGGCAAGCAGCGCATACCAGGCTGGATGCAGGCGCACGAAATCGCAGAGCCGCTACGCCGCAACATCCAAATGCACAAAGATGAGATCGCCTTGGACGATGAACGGGCGATTGATGACGTTCTGCAGTCCTGCGCGAATTGGAAAGCCCATTGCACGATAGCTGCTGGCGGGCGTGTCACCGACGAAACCGACGCTTCCAATTCCGTCGCACTGATCGTGATCGACATCTTCGGCTCTTCCATGATGGGCCCAGAAACCACGGACGAAACCGCCAGAGCGTGGGTGAAGAACGTCAATCGTCTCATGGGCGAAACCGGCTGTGCCGTCCTGGCGATTGCTCACACCGGCTGGGCAGACGACACCCGCGCCAGAATGCACACGCATTTCTGGGGCAGCTTCGACACCCGTTTGAAAGCAGAAGGCGACAAAGACAGCAAGACATGCGTTCTGCGTGTCGATCGACATAAGGACGCTGACAGCGAAGGTGAATGGGGTTTCCGGCTGGAAGAGGTAACAACGCCTTCCAACGGCACGACACTGGTCCCTCGAATGAGCGAAGAAGTTGAGACCAGGCAAAAACGTCGTGTGTCCGGCAAGCCCGCTGTCGCGCTGCAGGCGCTATCCGAAGCTTTGATCGAGCATGGCAGAACCATTGCCGGCCCAAACTACCCAACCTGCCCAGTGGTCGGCATCGATGAGTGGAAGGCGATGTGCAGCCGCCATGGGCTGACCGATAGCGACAATCCTGAAACGGCACGAAAGGCGTTTAACAGAGCCAAAACCACGCTGATCGACAAGGGTTTGATCAAGCAGTTCGACAACAACGTTTGGAAGGTTTCGAGCAATGAAAAGTAGCGGGACAAATTGGGACATGCCCGGGACATTGCCGGACTGTCCCGGGCGGGACGGACAGGGACATCCCCCTATAAGGGATGTCCCGTGTCCCGGGGCGGTGTCCGGGGGTAATCCGGTTTTCAGAGATATAGAAACTCGGTACCGGCGGGTGACCCTGAATTTTCACATCCACAAAACCTACAATGGGGGTCAGTAATGCCCAGACAGAAAACACCAAACGAAATCGCCGACATCACTGGGGCCAAAAAAAAGAACCCGCAGCGATATTCGGGCGAGACGGTGTACAAGCTTGCACCCGTCGGCTTGCCGCCTGCTCGGTTGAATGAAGATGAACAGCAAGCTTGGCGAGAATTCGCATCAGACCTGCCATGGCTGGCAAAGTCAGACCGATTGATGCTCGAGCTCACATGTCGGCTGACAGCGCGTCTCAGAGCCGATCCTGAAATGGGGATCAACGCGTTGGCTCAACTGAGGCTTTGCCTGACTTCTTTGGGCGCAACCCCGACCACTCGCGGCAAGACGGTGGCACCAGAAGGTGTTTCGGATGACCCGGCAGATGAATTCCTAAACTGAGGACCTGAAAATGAGCAACGACCGAGAGCAGCAGTTTTTAATTGAGAATGACCGATCGATGGTCGTCTTGGAACAGGCCATCAAGACGATGCACGACTTCGGTGGCGACATTAACCTGTTCGCCTTCACCATGCTTCGCGCCAGTGTGCACCTCTTTTCGAAAGTGCACGGGCAGGCGGAGTTAGAAAAGTTCGTTTCGCACCTGGTTGTGGAAGAACAAAAACGGCACCAGCCAACCGGAAGGGCTTGATTCAAAGTGGTTTTTGACGCAATATGTCCATAGCCTATGGCTGCTGAGAGACCGCAGCTTGTTCGCCGCAAAATCGGTGAGAACCTGGCCAACATGGCACAGAGAGGCAGACCCCGAGCTTGGGGATCGCTTCCGTGTGACCGTTTCCCAAGTAAATGAAATACCGCCCCGTCGTGAGACGCGGTTGGCCCTTTGATGGAGACTTAAAAATGAATGTACTCGAAAAGCGTGCCCGTCAGCGCGAAATCTCGGCGGAGGCACGTAGCCTCAATGCGCTGATTACGGACCAGACCACCGAGAAAGAAGCAACCAAAATCCAAGGTCGTTTTGATGCGCTGATGATGGAGCACGATCAGCTTCAGACTGAAATAGAAGCAGAACAACGTGAAGCCGAAGAGAACGCGAGTATTCGGCGCAACTACCCCAGAGGGATAAACGCGCGCGTCAGCGGTGCCGATAGTGGCCCTGATGACCACACTTCCGCCTTTAAGTCGTGGCTGCGGACGCCGGACTCTCGTCGTGCTCAGAACCAGCTTGATCAGGCTGAAACCAGATCTGCAAACAGCCTGACTGATGGAGCGGGTGGCTACATCGTTCCTGAAACTATCGCCGGTCCTCTTCTCTCGCGGGCACGTGACGTTAACCCATTGCGCAGTCTTATCCGGGTTGTGCCGGTAAACACTGGTGACGTTGTTATCCCGCTTTCGAACAATGACGCGACAAGTGGCTGGGTTGGCGAGACGGATACGCGATCAGAAACCACAGAACCCACGCTCGACGGCAAGCGGCCAACATTCGGCACGAATTACAGCTATGTGAAAATGTCCGAAGAATTGGCAAACGATGCGCTTTACGACATCGGCGATTGGTTCATCCGGGAAGCAGGGTCCGTTATCGGTGAAGCTGAAATGAACTCGATCGTCTCCGGCAACGGCACGAACAAGCCGACTGGCCTGCTGAACACGGCACCAGAAGCCGGTGCCGATGGTTCACGCACTGCCGACGCCTTCAAGTACCTGGAGGCCGCATCTGCTTCGGCTTTCACCGGCGATGAGCTGCTCGACTTGGTCTATGACCTGAAGGCGCGTTACCGCGCAAACGGTCACTGGCTCATGAACTCGGCAACCACGGCGCTTGCGCGTAAACTGAAGGACGGTAATGGCGCTTACCTTTGGCAAGATAGCCTCATGGCAGGCCAGCCCAGCACGTTGTCCGGGTATCCGGTCACCATCTGCGAGGCCATGCCTGACATTGGCGCTGATGCGCATCCAATCGCGTTTGGCGACTTCGATGCGGCCTACGTTTTGTGCACCATCGGCGGCTTCACGGTCACCAACTATGACCGGAATGTCACTGAGCCAGGCTTCCATAAGCTTTACATCCGGCAGCGGATTGGCGGCTGCGTCTATGACGAGAACGCCCTTCGCTTCCTGAAGATGGCGTCAAGCTAATGCTGCGCAGGGTGCGTTTGTTCGAACTGGCGCACCCGCTCCCAGCGGGCGGTGGAGTGTTCTGCAAACACCCGCAGCCGAAGCGTGGCTATCCAATGTCGCGGCTTCGGCCCCCCCACCGGGGCCTTGATCTTCACGGCCTTTGGCTTCGGGATCGGCGGCTCCAGTCGCTTGAGCAACGTTCAGACAAAAAAAGTTTGGGCAAGAGAAAAAAATCTGAGGAACTGTCATGACAGCAACTGTTGAAGATAAGCTTGTCGTTCGAATGGAGGCTTCTCTCGCGAAGTTTGAACGCCAAATGGAGCGAGGCAGGAAAGCCGCAGAAAAGGCTGCCGTCGGGTCCGAGCAAAACTGGAAACGGGCAGGCGATCGAATATCGGCGAATGCAAACAAAGCGGCAACCGGACTGCAACGATTGTCAAATGTATCAGGGCGCGGTCGATTTGTACTTCAGAACACAGCCAACCAAATCGGCGATATCGCGGTCCAAATGGGAAGCGGGACTTCTGCCAGCCGAGCGCTAGGTCAACAGCTTCCGCAGTTGTTTGGCGGCTTTGGTGCGCTGGGTGGCTCTCTGGGCCTTCTGGCCCCTCTACTGGGCACCGTGGCCGCTTTGACGATCCCTCTGGGTGCTGCTTTCCTCGGGGCATCCGGTGACGCGGATACCATGTCTGATGCCATGAGCGATCTAAAGCAGGCGATGTCAGACATTGATCGGATTGCGGCCATTGCTGAGGCGAGTGTTGAGGATCTGACAGACAAATACGGCGCACAAGCGCAAGTCGTTAAGGAACTCTTTATCGAACTGGTGGCTGTCAATCAGCAGACTGCGCTCAACGCCACGCAAGCGGCCATCATTGCGGCCGGTGATGAGCTCGCAGCAATCGAGGATAAGCTGGAACGTTTCTCTGAAGCGCGCCGCAAATATCTGGAATTGAGCGATCGGCAAGCCGAAGGCTCTTTCTCGGTGCTGCCATCTGAAATTAAGGCCGCAGAGGATGCGGTGGCAGAAAGCTTGCAGGCTTTGCAAGATGAATTCGACCTGACCTCGGCGCAGGCTTATCGGCTTGTTGAGGCCATTGGCGATACGCGACTTGCCGAGACGCCCGAACAGGCTGCACAGGCTGCGCGTGATCTTGCGGCAGCGATTGCGTCAGCGGTGCAGGAAGGTGCGGATCTGGACCAGAAACTGGTCGACGTGGCGAGTTCGGCTGCAACCGCATACGCAGCGTTTGCCCAGACAATGACGACAGGCAATAGCGTCCTGCGCAATATGAACAGCGCACCGGGCTTGGAGCCTGATCAATTCGGCGGCCTAAGCTTGTTGCCGCCACCTGCGCGGACAGATAGTAGACCGCGCCGATCTCGCGGTCGATCCGGTGGAGCGCGCGCTACAGACGGGCTCAGGGAAGCTCAGGCACTCTTCCAGTCGACTAGGACTGAAGCAGAACGTTATGCCGAAGAAGTCGAGCGGATCAACGAACTGCATCGCAAGTTTCCGGACCTGATCACATCAGAGGTTCGCGACCGGGCGCTGGCGGCGCTTGAGGACAGTACGGGCCGTATGAAGGGGTTAACACAGTCGCTCGAAAGCAGCTTCGAGAATGCCTTCACCAGCTTTGTGACTAGCGCAGGGAGCGCCCAGGAGGCAGCGCAAGCGCTGTTGCAGGATCTGGCGGCTCTGTTGGCTCAGTCTGCATTTAAATCGCTGTTGGGCGGCTTGTCCGGTGGCGGTGGGTTCCTTGCGGGCCTGATCCCCGGCTTTGCCTCAGGTACGAACAACGCCCCTGGTGGGTTGGCGGTTGTAGGTGAAGAAGGACCGGAATTGGTCAATCTGCCGCGCGGGTCGCAGGTCTTCCCAACGGCTCAAACCAAAGACATCATGTCGAACATGCGAAACTCGACCTCAAAAAGCGTTGTTATAAACATGCCGACTTCGATCGACGCGCGTGGAGCGGTCGAGGGCACGGCAGAGACAATCAGACGTATGCTTGTTGAGCATGAGCCTCAGACCATCAGGAAATCTGTGGCGGCGGTCTCTCAGGCGCGTATGCGAGGATCGCCGGTTTGAGCGGGTAGGCGAGGTTGGATGGCCCCTGTGAAGTGTGGTTTATTCAACGGTAACTAACAATAAGGAGTGGTGGCCGATGATTGAGTGCGTCTTACTAGCTGGTGTGTTTTGGTTGAAGTCGATCGATCTACATGGAAGCGATGTTCTTGTTCGTGTTGATAAAATTGAGGCGATAAAAGGCGTCCCTGGAACAACTAGTATCTATTTGACCGATCAATATGCGCGGACAGTTTTGCTGATTGGAACTGATACTGTGATCGAGGCGATCAAAGACTGTGACGCAGAGGACCGCGAGGGAGCGGAAAACTAGACACTGCACCATACCTCAAGGCACCCCCAACCTATAGAACTGCCTGATCCCCACAGGACGCCTGCCACAGTGTGAACACCGCATACGGTTCAGTATGTCGTGGAACGTCGAATCCTGCCCTAGCTTTTCCAGCAGCTCACTCGGCCAGAAGTCCCGGCCACGGTGACACACCCTATCCTCACAGCACACATGCAGCCCGAACCCCTCGGGGATCTCAGCTATGGGTAGGGGTAGGATTCGGGACACAGCCTGATTAAAGCAGAACAACGCAAATGGATGAATGTGACTAGCTGTCCCCGGAATGCGCGGCAGACTTGGCAAGTTTGCAATCCCGAACAAAGGGACCGCGAGGGTCACTAACTGAACGCTAAATTCCCCAAATCCAATGAAACCAGTTTGGAGGAGGCGTTTGTGGTGGGGTGATGCCGCGACTAATGCTGATTGCTCCAACTAGGAAAAGCACGATTGAGCCCAACGAGAGTAGCGCGCCTATTGAGCCGCTAACTCGTTCCAATCGTCCGTAACTGTTCGCGTAGGCACTTGCTGCTGCATAAGCACATACCCAACTAACGCATCCAGCCGCGACCCCGATCGCCCAACATTGGAATGCAAACTTTAGGGATTTCAGTTCGACCAATTCAATTATTGAAGAAAGCTGAGTCAGCGTCGCTATCATTGCGCCTGAGTTGATAGCAATCACGGCGGTGATAGTTGCTTTCGCAAAAAGCCGGATACCGTCATTCGCGTTATTATAGTCCATGGGGCCTATTTCCTGAGCCTTACACCGGCACCACCGCCGTTTTCTGCAATGAATTCTACCCCGGCTGTTTCTAGGGCAGCACGAAGCGCTGACGCAGTTCTATCCGCTACGGTGTGATTGCCAAGCTCAAAACTTGCAATTGTTCTCTTAGAGACTTGGGAACGCTCCGATAATTCGTCTTGAGAAATCGAGATCAGCGCCCTTGCTGCTCTACACTGTGCCCCATTCATTTGTTTTCCCTTGCATCAAAAGTGCAACTACATTAAAAATGCAATTATGCACTAAAAGTGTATATCATCTTTGGAGGACATAGCAATGACCAATGAACGCGTTTGCGCGAACGATAGAGCTTTGGAAAAAAGGACGGTTGAAACGCCAACTGGCCCGCACTCATTCTACCCAGAGTCGGGCGCTGATTTCACAACTTCAGAAGGACGGATTGCTTGGTTCTGCGCAAAGTTCGAAGTGGACCCGCCAGAGATTACCTACGATGAGGATGAGCCTGATGAAATCCTGATCACAGATGAGCTAATGGAGTGGGTAAGAGTGACTGGTGCATCAATGGATTGGCTGTTCAGTGGCGCGGTTGGCCCCGCATTAACCGCGTATCGAAATCGCCACAAGCGGCCTGCCAAAGGCTCAATGCTAGATCTCGTTGGCATGTTGGACGAAACCGAGCAGGACATCCTCCTGACGGGGCTAAAGATGTCAAAGGAGTCCAATCTGGACCAAGACCAAATCATCAAACTGACATTCCAACAGATACGGGAGTATCGGAATAAAGCACACCGCAACTGAGAAAAATGTCTTGGCAGAGAATAGTCTGATAGAAGATTAGCGAACTTCAGTTTATGTATTCGGTTGACATCTTAGCTACCTCAGTGCAGTATGTGGTCAACCGAATACATGAGGCAACTATGAAACTGCATATCCAAGAATTCCAGACCGGGCAGGTTTGCGAGGCAACTGGCGTCACGCGCGCCGCTCTGAACAACTATATTCGGCGCAACCTTATCATTGGGCATAAGGAAACGCAGACCGATATAAAAGGCGGCGGTGGATCCGGTGCGGGAAACTACCGCCGCTATTCGTTTCACAACGTTATGGAAATCGCGATCGCCAGCGAGCTAATGAGCGCGGGCATGGCGGGTGACGCAAAAGCAGCCTTTTGGGCGGCAAAAGACTTTGCCCACGTCAGCGGAGGCGGAAAGACCTTCGGGCTTCCGGAACGCGAGCCAGGTTTTCCGTATCACTTCAACCATGGATACACGATTTTCGCGGTTTCAGGCGGCCGGACTTGTGAAGACATTTGGAAGCCAGGCGAAAACTACGACACCTATGGCAAGATCCGGCACCATCTCAAAGGCAAGAGTTTCATTGCAATCGATGCGACAGAGGTTTTTGACCAAGTTTGTGGTCGCCTTGGCATTCACCCTAACAAGGCAATGGACGCGGCCTATCCGCAGGAAGCCAGCTAACCCATGCCTGTCTCATCCGCAAACAAATTGGCCGTCAAAGAGCAGGAAGCCGCAAAGCTTCTATCTCTGACGGCTGATGAGTTTGCGAACTTGGTGGGGCAGGGGGCATTGCCACAGCCAGTGATGATCGGTGGCAGACATCCACGTTGGCGCGTCTCGGAGATCGACGCCGTATTGTCTGGTGAGAACGTTGGAGATGAGGACTTTGAAACATGAAACGCCCTGATCTTCCGTATCTGGAATTCAAAACTGTCAAAGGCCACAAGTACATCTATTTCCGCAAAGGCACGTTCCGTCGGCGGTTGCCGAGCGATCCAGACACCGAAGAATTCAGCCGAGAGTATTGGGCGACACGCAATGGCAAGCGCAACACGCCAGCCAAGACGACCTGGCACAAGCTGATCACTCACTACCTTGGAACGGCTGACTATAAGGCACTAGCAAAAGGCACGAGGGCGAACTATCGGCGGCACTGCGAAGCCATCCGCGAAAAGAACGGTGATAAGGACATGCGCCGCTTTCGCCGCAAGCACGCCATTGCTGCGAGAGACGCTCTACAGGACACATGGTCCAAGGCGAATGAGCGTGTCGCCGTTCTGTCGATCCTATGTAAGCTGGCAGTTGATCTGGAATGGATCGATCGCAATCCGGTTGTCGATATTCCAAAGCTCAAGGGCGGCGAATACGAAGCCTGGCCTGACAAGGTTTTAGATGCTTATGAGGCTTATTGCGCAGATCATAGGGCATTCATCGCACGCACGGCTTACGAGCTGGGCGTAGGGACAGGCCAGCGCATCGGAGACTGCGCCAAGATGCTCTGGGATGACTTCGACGGCGAGTTCATGCGGGTTGTCCAGGACAAGACCGGCGAGAAGATCTGGATCTACTGCCCGGAACGCTTGCAAGTGTACTTGTCGGCACTTCCACGCAGCGGAAAGCACATCCTCGCAAAGAACCTAACTCAGCCGATCGGAAAGCGTGGCGTCCAGAAAGCCATCGAAGAAGTGCGCAGAGGCATTGGTGTTATGCACGGAGAGAATCGCCTTGTTCCGCATGGCTGGCGCTACACGGCGGCACGATTACTGGCCGAAGCAGGCTGCACAGACGCCGAAATTCAAGCAGTTACAGGCCACAAGACGCTTGCAATGGTCCAAAAATACCGGGCTCAGGCGAGTCAGAAGGCGAATTCAAGGCGCGCGCAGCAAAGGAGGGATCGCTGAAACGAAACAGAAACAGAACGTGAAAGTGCGAAACTGAGTGCGAAACTCACCAAATCAATAGCAGAGGTTAGCAGAGCAAGATGCAAGAAATGTCAATGAAAACAAGTTGGTGCGGGTGGAGGGACTTGAACCCCCACGCCTTGCGGCGCCAGAACCTAAATCTGGTGCGTCTACCAATTTCGCCACACCCGCAACCCGATGCCGAAGCACCGCGACGACGCGCTGAATAGCAAAGCTTTTGAATGAGTGCGAGAGGTAAAATCAAGCGAGAGGGCAGTTTATTATCGTCTCGCTGGAAACAATCTTTTGCCCAAGTAAGTTTAACCAGAACTCGCATGTGCCAAATGTTAAAGAACGTGCCTTGGACAGTGAGAATGCAGTTTGGCCAGTCTTTCCAGCACGAACAGTGCTCAGGTGCTGGTTTTGGTCGTAATTTCACCTGTGTGAAGGCCCGTTTTCTGGTCCTTCTTTTTGTTTCCATTTAGCGAACATTTATCGCAATTTTTCTCTTTATCTTAAACTCGCATACGTTGAGTCGCTCAAAGACTTCTTTGTGTGGAGCACATTCCAAAAAGTGTAACTTGAGGTGAGTGGTTTCGTATCGAATTTCAATCAGAGGTTCCTTCGATCACAGAAATAGAAATTATTTCTATATATTTCAAAAAAGTAAGAAGCAGCATGTAAATCCTTGACGCCACGGAACCTCGGACTTTTTAACAAGCAATCAAAGCCATAAAAACTTGGGCAACTCGTCAACGTCGTGGTTTACACTCTCATAGGTTGAGGTTTTTCTATGAGACGCCATCATAATTGTGCCACATTTCAAACGCCAAAATATCCTATTCGCGTCAAAATAACACCGCGGTAATCGTAATTGATTGGGCGCAGGAGTTAATGAGTCTTTTTGCCTTCTGGCACCGTGCGAGTTTCTGCTCAACTCCAGAACAAGGGTCTCTGTCGTGACCAACCAGATCAAATCCGTTGCTTCCGAGCAAGACGCTGTCAGCCTTGCGCGTGAAAGCTTTATTGGCGAACTGAAAACCCTGAACCGTCAGCACCCTGGCACAGGATTCGGCGTCGCTCTTCGTACGCATTCGGGCAATCGCTACTTGCTGGCTAATGCCCGCATGCCGCTGCCTGCCAACAAAACAGATGATTTTCCGACCGGACGCCGTGTGGCTTGTTTGGAAAATGGTGAAGGCTTCAGTTCAATCGAAGTTCTGGCTGATTCTTTCGCATATGAATCGATTTCACCGCGAACCGAGGCCGCAATCCTCGGCAACGCGCTGGACCTGATCGCACGAATCGACACGCTTGCAAGCCTGCCTGACGGGGCAGGGGACCACATCGCTGCAACTGGTACCGGAGGCTGACCATGGCGCGTAACGACCACCTTCTGTCTGTCGGAAACGAGTCCCTGTCTGAGATGACAGAGGCAATGACTTCGTTGACGACACAGATCGACCAATTGACAGAGGTGGCGGATGCGCGGTCTTCCGCACGGCTGGCTGCGCTCAAGACCAAAATGGAGAATTTTACCGCCAGTGTCACGATGGTGGGGCAGGTGAAGGCCGGCAAATCCTCGATCGTGAACATATTGGCCGGGCGGCCAAATCTTTTGCCTTCGGATGTGAACCCGTGGACCTCGGTGGTTACAACGCTGAACATCAACACCCGCACAGAAGGCGACACCCGTTCCAAATTCACATTCTTCGAGCAGGAAGAATGGGATAATCTGATGGTTGGCGGCGGTCGTCTGGGCGAGTTGGCCAATCGAGCCGGTGCCGATGATGAGATGGACGATATTCGCCGTCAAATCGGCGAGATGAAGGCCAAATCAGAAGAGCGGCTTGGGAAGCACTTTGACCTGATTCTCGGTCAGAGCCACCAGTATGATTACTTCGATGATGAACTGATACAGCGATATGTCTGCCTCGGGGATGAGGATGACCCGGATATCGACCCCAAGACGGGTCGTTTCGCCGATGTGACTAAATCGGCCGAGCTGTTCATGGATATCCCGCAATATCCGATCTCGCTCAAGCTCTGCGATACCCCGGGTGTGAACGATACCTTTATGGTGCGCGAACAAATCACCCTACGCAGCCTGCGTGGATCAGAGGTGTGTGTTGTTGTTTTGGCTGCCAGCCAGGCGCTGACCACGATGGACATGGCGCTAATGCGGATCATCGCACAGTTCGAGAACCGCCAGATCATCCTGTTCGTGAACCGCATCGATGAATTGTCAGACCCGGTCAATCAAGTGCCTGAGATACGTGATCGTATTCAAGACACACTGAAACAGAACAACATAGACGCCAACACCAGCGTTGTTTTTGGCAGCGCTCTGTGGGCCGAGGCTGCGCTGACCGGAAACCCGGATATTCTAACTGAGGAATCGCGCGAGGCGTTGAACACCTTTTACCTGGCGGCTGGATTTGGCGATCAGGCTGCATCGCTGGATAAGATCTGGGCGCTATCAGGATTGCCTGATCTGCTGCTCGCCATGAATGAGCGTATCGCTGAGGGTGCAGGAACGCGTCTTTTGGATCGCGTTCGCCATCGGGCGCGCAACATCGCCAGCCAGATCCGGGCTACTGCAGTGGCCAAGACGCTGTCAAACTCCGACGGTATCGTTCGGGATCTGGACGGTGCGTCGCCCGAAGAAGCGATCGCAAAGGTTTCGGCTGAGTACGAAAAGAAAGCCTCGGAACTGACAACCAAGCTGCGCGACAAGGTATTAGAGCGACTTGCGTCTGCAGAAGCAAATTTTGTCAAACGTGCGACGGATTCTCTGATCTCACATCTGGAACAGAATGGTGAGCAGGGTACATGGCAATATGATCCGGCAGGTCTGCGCACCTTGCAGAAGGCGGCATATTTCAGCTTTGCCCGATCCATGCGTAAGGATGCCGGTGCTCTGTATTCGGCTGCTGCGGCGGACGTGGAGGCTCTGTATCAAAAGCTGCTGGGCAACCACTTGGGTGAATTCAACATTGAAGCTCCGATCGTGCCTCGTGTACCCCCGCCATTAGGGATTGGCCGCACAATCGCACTGGACCTGCAGAGCACATGGTGGCGACGTTGGTGGCAACGCCGCAAAGGGTTCGAAGCCTATGCCGCAGATTATACGCGACTGATCGCGTCCGAGGCGAACTCGATCACCAAAGACATCGAGGAAAACCAGATCGCCGCCGTCTTAGAGAACGTGCGGGCCACGTTGACCGACTTTATTGCCGAACAGAAGGACACGCTGCTCAGCATCTCGCAATCGCCTGAAAGGGCTGCGGCCCAGATGGCCGAGCAGAAGCCGCAGAAATCACGTGACGATATTCTGGGCGATATCCTGAAAGACCTTAGTAACGAAGCAGCATAAGAAGAGTTATGGTAAAAGAATCACAAACCCGCTTCGTCTCTCCCAAGGCTTGGAACCGCATCGAGCAGTGGTCCCGCCGCAAACCTGTGTTTGCGCTCATGGGGGAATTCAGTGCAGGCAAATCGACGTTGATGAATTTCCTGCTGCGCAAACAGGCACTGCCGACGCAGGTCACAGCGACGCAACTGCCGCCGATCTGGTTCAGCTGGGGCAATCGACCCGCCTATATCAAACGCCATGATGGTAGAACGCAGAATATTGAATTGGATCAGCTTGAACAGGTTGGTGTCAACGACGCCCAATTCATTCGCATCTTCCTTGAAGCCGACATTCTCGAGGCGGTCGACCTGATCGACACACCCGGCATTTCGGACCCGAAGATTTCGACGGATGTCTGGCAACGCGCAGTTGGCCAGGCCAATGGTGTGTTGTGGTGCACGCACTCGACCCAAGCTTGGCGCGAGACTGAACGTGCCACTTGGGTTTCGCTGCCAGAACGTCTGCAGCACAAGTCGCTGTTGTTGGTGACACGCGCAGATGCCTTGAATCAGAAAGACCGTCAAAAGGTCTTACGCCGTGTAAATCGGGAAGCGGGTCATTTGTTCAATCGCACGATCCTGTTCTCGGCCCGTGATGCCATCATGGCCCGTGACAAAACCGGCGACGCCGAGCTGTGGTCACGCAGCGGCGGCGGCAAGATGGTCGACAGTTTCCTTGAGATCACTGAGCAGATCATGGACAGCCGTGCGGATATGCTGTCGCGCTATCAAATTGACAAATCCCTGTCAGACGCACCCAAAGTTCAGCCATCGCGGCCCGAGAAAACCTCTGGCGATGCGCCGCTGAAACTTGTCACGCCGATGGAGGATGACACTGCCGATAGTGATGTGGTTACAAGTTTCCCGGTACGCCCTGCCCGCGTGGAACGCCGCACCGAGGAGTCCGGACAGGCGCGGATTGATGCAGAAGAAGCCGAGCGGATGCGCGCGGAAATGGCTACCGAAGCGGAGCCTGCTGATGAAGACTTACGTGCCTTGTTCTCTGACAAGACGGAAGATCCGCTGGATCTGAACCTCTTGGCAAACCCCATCACCGACGTGGATGAGTTTGATTTCATGGATGACGATGATGAGGAAGAGCAGGAAGATGCCGAACTGATCGTCTTGGGTGAAGAAGAGGACGAAGCGGAAGCAGTCGAAGCTGCGGACACCGAACAAGAGCCGTCGGAAGACGCCGAAGAATCATCAGATATCGAAGTATCGGTTTCGTCGATTACGGCCCTGTTGGCGGAACAGTCGGAAAACTCGGCAGACGAATATGAACCGGAGCCCGAATCGAATGCGTTGGCTCCAAACCGCGTCGTATCAATGGTGGGTGAAGCTGCTGCCGAAGAGATTGAAGATGCAGCCGATGACAAGGCAGATGATTTGGGCGATCGCCTCATAGAAACGCCACTCAGTGCTGCAGCAATGTGGGGTGAAATCGTGGCGCGTGAGAACCTGCCTGACGATGCAAATGGCCTGAAAAGCGCCTTTGCAGCATTCTTGTCCGAGTTTGACCAGATTGCGTTGGAACATGACGCTAAGCGGAATCAAGACATACCGGGCGCCGTTTCTGAGGCTCGCAAAAACGGCGGAGCGGAGTGGCATGCGATTTAGATTAAACCCGAAGGTGGGCATCTGAATGTCGATTGAATCTGCTCTGGCTTCGGCCATCGAAACCATACCCGACTGCATCGCAGCCGGGTATGTCGACATGGAGACCGGCATGTTATTGGGCGTCGACGCGTCGGACCAAGACAGCGCTGATGCGCTCGAAAATCTCGCACTTGCAGTAGCTAATCTGTTTCAGGGACGCGGTATGAAGGGATTCGAAGAGCTTCTGCGTGCGGCAAAAATCGACGATACTGAACACCCCGGATTTGGGGAAATCGCGGTGTTCTCAAACGACCGGCTGCACATCTTTCTCAGGACAACAGAATATCCTGATCACGTGGTATGCTATATCTGCCGCGACAGCGCGAATGTCGGGCTGGCGCTTACGAAATCACATCTCAGCCTCGGGCCGGTGGCGGCCGCGGTGTAGACGGGACCAGAGGGGGTCACGCATGATGGATAGTGAAATACTGGATATGCTCGAAGGGATCGGGCGGACTTCGGTCGCGCGCTTATCGCCAGCAATCTACCTATCGGGTAGCAGCGCACT
The DNA here is from genome assembly GCF_056537605.1 of Ruegeria sp. C5. Taxonomy (NCBI): domain Bacteria; kingdom Pseudomonadati; phylum Pseudomonadota; class Alphaproteobacteria; order Rhodobacterales; family Roseobacteraceae; genus Ruegeria; species Ruegeria sp. C5. The sequence goes on from NZ_JBQFRX010000002.1 coordinate 353,500, forward strand.
GTTACGCCGGAATGAGGTGCTGGGGGCCATCCGGGGCACGATCTTGCCTCGGCGTTTGGAATTTACGGCGGCTGACGGGGCAACTTTGGCTATCGAAGTCAACAGCTCTCGGGTCACCGACGTATTCCGCTGTGCTTCGGGTCCTGTCCCGGATTTTGAAACCGAAGCACGCGAAAAACTGATCGAACGACTGGCGCAAGTGGTGTCGGAAATTGCAACGGCACCCGGCCCGCTTGAGTTGGTTTCTCTGCGGCCGGATACGGCGCTTGAGGCTGATGACGTAGGGGTTACCTTTTCGGAGGTCGAAGCGGCCTGCACGCGGATTGAACTAATCGAAGAGCCGCGCATGGCCATCGTTTCCGACCAAACCTTAGAACCAGAAGCCCAGCCAGAAACTGCGTCACAAGGCGCCACCAGTATTGCCGGAAAATTCTTTGAGGGCGCGGATCGGTTCGCATTAGGTCGAATACTGATTGGGTCGACTGAAGACGAGATGCAATTTGACGGGTTGTGTGCGCAGGGCCAAGACGCACATCCGGACACGGATATATTGGCCCGATTCACCCGGGATCTGGCGGGATGGCAGGCCGATGGTTCCGATGCTTTAACTGATCCACAGCTGATCGTCATTCGCCCGACAGGTGGACAAGGCGCGGGTCTCGCCATCTTGTGCGACGGTCAGGAAACCGCCGCCGCCGTTCATGACGCCCGCAAGCTGGGCGCTGTCATCAACCTATGGAAAACATTGAATAGCGCCGTTGAATAACCGCGTTCCTGCCAAATAGTGTCCACTTTGCAAAGTTAAACAAAATACGAGTTACCAGGGTAAATCTTATGAGTGAGTTAAACCGCCGCGAGCTTATTCGCATCGCAGAAGACATGAACGGGACGAGCAATGACGAAACGCGTCACTTCATCTCGCGCATCGTTGACGACTTGTCGAACCTCAAGCCTTCGATAGCATTCGTAGGTCAAATCAAGGCCGGAAAATCGCGCTTGATCAACGGTTTCACCGGGCATGCAGAATATCTACCCTCGGACGTGAACCCATGGACGACAGTGATCACCGACATGCATTTCGGTCATCCGTCCGGTCGGACGTCGGGCGCCGAGTTTCATTTCTTCGACAATCGCCAATGGCAGGCCCTGATCGCCGAAGGTGAAGAGTTGCGCAACATGTTCCCTGATGAAGAGGACAGCTACAAGCGCGAGATGATCGAAGAGCAGGTCGAGGCAATGAAAACCCGCGCCAAGCTACGCTTGGGCGAAAGCTATAAGCACCTGCTTGGCGAGCATCACGATCTGGATGAACTGACCTCGGATGACCTGGCGCGCTATGTCTGTGCCGGGGATGACCCGACAGATGAAGACCAGTATGACCCCGGTTCAGATCGGGGCCTTTACAGCGACATCACCCGTAAGGCCGAGGTCTATTTTGACATTGGCCATTTTCCGTATCCGGTGACAGTCACAGACACACCCGGTGTCAATGACCCGCTGCTGATCCGTGAAGAGATTTCGCGCCAGTATCTCAAGGAATCCGACTTTTTCGTCGTCGTGCTGTCTGCGCATCAGGCGTTGTCGCGGGCTGATCTGAAGCTATTCCGCCTGATGCAAGCGCTAGAGCTTGGTCAGATCGTGGTCTTCATCAACCGCGTGGACGAGTTGGGCGGTGGCGCCGAAGATGCCGGCAAGGTGCGCACTGACGTATTGGACGGGCTCGAACAGGCGCTTGGCAACTCGGAGATTGACGTTCTGATGGGCAGCGCCCAATGGGCCCATTATGCGCTGACCGGGGATGAAACCGGAATCGACCATGATCAAATATTGGCGTGGCTGAGGACGCATCCCGAACAGATGAAGCAATATCTTGACGGCGTCGAAGAGATCAAACAAGGTCCCGGCCCCATCAGCCGCGAAGGTGTATTGCGATTTGCCGCGATGATCGCGTCGGGCTTGCCCGATCTGCGCCGTCATGTGACCAAAGCCCTGACCGAAGGACCGCGCCAAGAACAGCTTAATATTGCGTGGCAGCACCTCAACAGTTTTGCCCAAGGTGAGCTTGAGCGCAGCACTGCGCGGCTTCGTGCGATTGAAGAAAAGGATGGTCCCGACACAGCGGATGTCGAAGAAAACAACAAAACGCTTTCTGAGTTGCGCGCGCTAGTTGAAGATAAATCCAAGGCCATCACCAATGATATGGACGATGTATTGGCCAATTTGCGGGGCGTTATGGATGACACCGTCGCCGAGGCTGTCTCGATCGTTGTGCGCGGCCCTGATGGGCAATCGCCTTTGCTGGCCAAAGACGGAGATACCGAGCTGAACTTTACGCCTCTGCGTGAGCGGATGCGCGAGCTTGTCCAGGGCGCGACCCAGGTGGTGCGGCAGCGTATGCTTAGTGAGCTTTACGCAATCGATATGCAGACCAATGCTGCTTTGCGCGCCCTGCCCGGATGGCAGGAGCCCGTGGACAATCGCATGAATACCAGCGCGGTGCGTTGGTTCCGTCCGAATACAAGCGCGCTGACGCGTGGCATTACGGTTGAGTTGCGTGTGACATGGCTGTCGCGACTGATATCGCGTCGCAGTGTGTTGAACCGCGCCGAACGGATGATCGTTCAAGAGTTTGAGATGATCGGAGACGATCTTGTAGATACCGCCAGAAGCGACCTGATCGAACGGATGAAAACCGTTCTTGACCATTATATGGCGCTGCTGGCCGGGCATCTGGAACATCGCGCAGGCCCCGATGGGTCGAACGCGCGCGCCGAAGCGCAACGTGCGGTTGACCAAGCGCGGCGCATCAGCGATGAACTAGGGGCGGTGCACGGAACTGCACCCGTGGACACTCGACAGGCAGAGGCCGCAGAATGATTGAATTCCCCGGAACCGAAAAGGAAGTGCGCCAGCTAGAGCGTTTCCTGACCGCCACCGAAAATGCGCACTCATCGGCAGAGCTGGATGATATGCGCGCCCGCGCGCTGGCCCATGCCGAGCGGCTTTCGAACGCGGTTTCCATTGGTTTTGCCGGGGAGTTTGGAGCCGGAAAGTCCAGCCTTGCCAACATGCTGGCGGGGGCAGACATTCTGCCCACCGGGCCGCAGCATCTGAAATTGCCCCTGGTGATCGTGGCCTATGCTGATACGCCTGAGACAACCGTTGGTTGGTGGGACAAGGAACCCAAAGTCTATTCGGGTATAGCGCTGGAAAAGGCAGCGGCGGACGAACCCGATTTCATCTCGGTCGGGTTGAACACCCCTGCCCTGCAGGAGATTTCGCTGTTTGATCTGCCCGGTGCCGGTGCACTGGATGATACCTACAAACAGACTCTAAATTTGCTCGACTATGTGGATTGTGCGATCTGGTGCACCAATGGCACCAACGCCTGGCGTGAAACCGAACGCCATTTGTGGTCGCAGGTCCCTCAAAAGCTGCGCGATAACAGCTTGTTGGCTGTAACACATGCCGATTTGCCTCCGGTGCGGGATGCTCTGGATCGGGTAGTCGCACGCCTGAACAAGGAGAAGGGCGATTTGTTTCGCGCGGTTGTGACCATCGGCACCCCGGTAGCGGTACGGGCCATGGAACAAGAGCCTGAACCCGACTTTGCTTTGTGGGAAACCTGTGGCGGGCAGAACTTGGCAGAACAGGTTTTGCACATAGCCTCTGATCACCGTCGACATGATCTTGAGGCCGCCCAAAAAGATCTGGCTGAAGATTTTATGCCTTATCTGGAGAACCTTACTGGTGCGGCTTCGACAGATGGCGCTGAGGCCGACGGCAATACTGTGCAGGCAAGCCTAGAGGCCGCCCTGCCCCCCCTGGACAATCCAATCCTTGAAGACTGGCTTGCGGCCATCGCCAGCATTTACAACGATCTGCGCGAAAGCTCAGATATTGAACCGGCGGCCTTCCTGCGAAGCTGTCAGGAAATCGTCGAGGATTTTGCCGAAAGGTTAGAATCTGGTACCGAAATCGATCCCAAAGCAGACTGGATTCCGGCCGAGTTTGAAAAGGCCACTGACCTGTTGCTGTTGCTGCAGTTTGAAACCGGGGACGCACCGCTGAAGGATGCAATAAGCATTCTCGCACAACTCAGCGACAATCTGGCTTGGGCAGGCAGCTCTGTTGCGTCGGCGCCCCCAAAAACCGGCACATAAGTTTTTCCCGCTTGAATTGAGCCGCATCGCAGCGATTCGAAGCGTTCGGAATCAGCGCGATATTGTTTCGAATTCGTGGACCAAGCGTCTATTTCGGCGGTATAGAATCCATTTCTTCCATCAGGCAAACACAGCATATTGTGGTATGAGGGTCTGGACTCACTATATAGGCGATTTCGATTTTTGTGATCCATAGTGAAGCCATCAGGCGGCCCCAATAAAGTCAAATTTGAAACGTCTAACCGTCTTAAGTGTCCTGCGGTTGTGTTTGGTTGTGAGTTCGCGGGCTGAAGCCCTGGTTATCTATGCCGCAATAAACGAGTAGAATGGGCGGGAAGAAATGAGCCACAACCAGGCGGTCGGCGCAACGCACGACGAACCTCAGATCGAAGGATTGCAGCCAGGCGCAAAGCTGCTGCGCGGACAGTATGAAATTCTCCGGTTCCTAAGCAACGGCGGGTTTGGGATCACCTATCTCGCGCGCGATAGTCTGGATCGCGATGTGGTCATCAAAGAATGCTATCCGGGGGCGCTCTGCCAGCGGAATGGTGATCTGGTCGAACCTGCCAACCCCGACCACAAAGAAGACCTGCGCGCCATTATCGACCTGTTCATTCAGGAAGCACGCAACCATGCGCGGCTGGTTCATCCCAACATCGTCGACGTGCATCAGGTGTTTGAGGACAACGACACCGCTTATATCGCGATGGACCTGATCCGCGGATGCGATCTTCTGGATTATGTCGAAAAACCCGAAAACAAGAGCGGACCGGACTTTATCGTTCAGGTCACCGAAAAAATGCTGTCTGCGGTGTCGTTCATTCACCAAAGTGGCATGCTACATCGCGATATTTCACCCGACAATATCCTGATCGATGAGAATGGCGAACCCATCCTGATCGACTTTGGCGCAGCACGCGAGCAGGCGGCACACAAGTCAGCGGCGCTATTGACGCTGCGCGTGATTAAGGACGGGTATTCGCCACACGAATTTTATGTGCGTGGCGCGGATCAGGGCCCCAGCAGTGACCTCTATGTACTGGCTGCAACGCTGTATCATGCGATCAGCGGCGAGCGACCGATTGATGGCCAGACACGTTTGAATGCGTTCAACAACGGCCAAGACGATCCTTATGAACCGCTGACAGGGCGATTCAAAGGGTATCCAGACGGGTTCCTTGAGGCGATCGACAAAGCAATGGAAGTGCACGCCACTGACCGTGTGCAAACCGCATTGGACTGGCTGCGTATGTTCCGTGGTCCCGGTGTGATGTTCGACAGTTTCGCGTATCGCCCGGTTTCGGTCATTGTTGGCATGGATCGCAAAGACGAAGAAGCCGAAAAAGAACGGATCAAAGCCGAAAGCGAGAATGCGGAGGCCGTCGTGACCGCGCTGCTGGCCGGGAACTCTGATCTGGCCCTCGGGAACGAGGAAAAAACGGAAGACACTCTTGCTAAATTTGCACCTCAGGACGAGGCCGTTGCTGCAGTCGACACCGTTGTAAAAAGCGGCTCGGGCGGCAGTGGCAAGATGATCGCGGGTATCGCGATTGTATTGGCGGCTCTGGCCGGAGGTGGATACTTCGTAATGACGGGCGATCAGCAATCGCCCGAGGCAACTCCGGTGACTGCAGAGGTTCCGACTACTCCGGTGCCCGCAGAAGCAGCTCCGGAACCCGTCGAGCAGACCGCCGAAGCCACAACAGAGCCGCAACAGGCCGAAGTCGCTTTGGCATCAGAACCAGAAGCGGCGCAGGAACAACCTGTCGAGCAGGCTAATGAGGTGCCGGAAGCCGCCATTGTGTCAGAGCAGCAACCCGAAGAAATCGCTTTGGTGGAACCTGAAGAAGTGGAACCTGAAGTGACGGAACCTACGGTTGAAGACATCACACCCATCGCACCTGCGACGCCGGTAAATCTAGCCGAAAACCAGGTCGCATTTGGGCACTGGGATATTGAGATTCCATTCACGATGTCCAAGCGTCGCAGCTCGACCGGGAGTGTCATTGCCATCAATGGATTGAACGCCGGTCAAGATAGGTCGGTGATCGGGGATTGGGTCGAACGGGGCGCTACGATTTTTACTCTGAATGGTGAACCTATTCGTCCGGACACAACGCTTGCATCGTATGTTCTAGATAGTTTCTCGGTCGACCCAGACGGGTATATCCGTGTAGCAGCGCGCTATCGCAGTCTGGGCGAAACGCGCGCGCAGAATGGATTGCTGGCCCTGCCCGCCTTCCGCAGTTTTGGCCTTCTGAACGGTTATTCGTTTGATGTGGCTCATGCGGGCGAGGCAGGTTGGCAAACCGTCGTCGCATCTGTTCCGGAAGAAGTTGCTGGCAGTTTGCAGCGGGGGGATGTGCTGCTGCGCGAAACACAGACTGGAGTCTCGATCAATGAGCCCGAGAGTCTGGACGGCATCCTTGCTCAACTTGTTTCCGACAACCAACCCGAGGCGCGCCTAAGCATTCTGCGCAACGGAGCTGAAAGTACTGCGGTCATGCAACTAACGCAGGAGTGATCGCCCAGTTGATGTGACTATCGCCAGGTCAGTGTGCTGGGGGTGCCGCCCATCGCGTCACCCCGTCGGGGACCAACCCGTCGCGACGTAAATGTTTCTCTGTTTCCTCTTCATCAGTGCCCTGCGCCTACGGCGAAGCGGTTTGTAGCAGTCCCGCGGGTAAAACCCCGCATCAGAAATCAAAGAAGGTGACGACACCATGTTCAAATACAAAAGCCCTCTGAGCCGGCTTCTAGAAGGTGCCGGAAAACCGAAAGAAGAAGATGCGGTGGAAACCGAAACCGTTGCGGAAGCGGTCGAAACAGAAAGCGCTGCTCCGATTGCGGATTTCAACGCCCTGCGCGCGGCCCTTGCGGGTGGAAACGTTAGCTCGGACAGCTACGAGGAAGCAGACGAACTGATCCCCGAAGAACCGATGCCCGAGTTTTCGGAAGACCAGATCGAAGATCAGGCGACCGAAGAAGAAGTGGCCGAGATTCAAGAGGTCGAAGAAGATGAACAGATTGTCACGCTTCATCTGACTGCGGAAGACGAGGTTCAGGACGATGAACCCGAAGTCACCGTAGAAGAACCAGAGGCCATCGAACCTGAAGTCGTATCTGAAGTTGCGGGCGAGGTGGAAATCGTCGGAGAACCCGCACCGGAACCGGAGCCTGTTGATGTAACCCCGGAACCCGCCATGGTCGCACCTGCACCTGCACCGGCTGAAGATCGGCGTTCTCGTGTGAAGACGACGTTTTTGGGTTTCGAGCGTGCAGACACGCATGTTCAGGAGCTGATGGAAACAGCTGAGCCCGTTGAAAAGACAGAAGCGGCCGAACAGACATTCCCGGTTGGCTGGCTGGTCGTGACCGCCGGACCGGGTCGGGGTGCCGCGATTACCTTGACCGAGGGATTGATGCAGATCGGTCGGAATGACGATCAGGCTATTCAGCTGGATTTCGGCGACACCGGGATCTCTCGCAGCAATCACGCCGTCATCGCATATGACCCAGAGGACCGGAAATGCTATCTGGGCCATGGCGGCAAGGCCAACTTGGTGCGCCTGAATGGCAAGCCTGTGCTCAGCACCATAGCCTTGTCCAGCGGCGATCTGATCCGGATCAGCGAAACCTCGATCCGCTTCACCGCTTTCTGTGATGACGGCTTTGACTGGCGGGATGCCGATTAATGCTGGCGACCCCTGCATATGATATTGCCCTGATCCTGGACCAGGGTCAGCGCGACTCGCAGGAAGACGCGATTGCTGCGCGGGTCTCTGACGCGGCAGACGCGGGTTATGTTGTGATTGCCGACGGTATGGGTGGTCATGAAGCGGGTGAAGTCGCTTCGCAGTTGGTCATTTCAGCCTGGCGCGATGCGATGGATGCCCAGTTGGATGGGCCCGACCTTGCTGAGAGCGCACTGCTCGACGCTCTGCCGTTGGCCGCAATGCAGGCCAACGCCGCTATGGCGAGCCATAGTGAGGAAAACGAGGTCAATCTGGGCTCCACCCTTCTGGGCATGTTGATGCTGGATCAACGCGTATTCTGGATCTCGATCGGTGACAGTCCACTTTACCTGTTCCGCGATGATGCCCTGTCACAGGTCAACGAAGATCACTCGATGGCCCCGGTGATCGACGAACAGCTCGCACAAGGATTACTGAGCGCGGAAGAGGCGCAGGGCCATCCGGATCGTAACCAACTGACTTCGGTGATCATGGGGGCTGCGATTCCAGAAGTGGATTGTCCGGAACAACCATTGGCGCTGATTGCGGCAGATGTACTGATCCTTGGCAGTGATGGCCTGCAATATCTCGGCAATTCCGAGATCGAAACGCTGGTGCGCACGCATATTCATTCCCCGGCTCGCGATATTGCTGATGCGCTGCTTCAAGCACTGCATGCAAAGGCAGACCCGGATCAGGACAACATTTCAATCGCCGTGGTCAAACCGGCACAGACTTAGACAGGCAGTGAAACAGGACAAAATGCGAAACCATCTTATCATATCCACCCTCGCTCTTGCTGCTGCAACAGGTGCAGCATCGGCGCAAGAGGCGTGTTCGACTTATGAAATCCAGCCCGGTGATAGCTTGCGGGAACTGGCAATTGCCGTCTACGCGACGGAAGATTACCGGATCATCTATGATGCGAACCGGGATACGATCGGGTCGAACCCCAATATCATTCGCGTCGGTGATGTCCTGACTTTCCCTTGTCTTGAAGATATCGGGCGCGCGGCGCAACTGCCGCATACCGAAGCTGGCCGCATGGCTGCCGAAATGGCCTCGGAACTGGTCAAAGCTGCCGAGGAACGGGCTGAAAAAGCCATTGCCGAGGCCGAAGCCCGTGTGGCCGCTGCAGAGGCCGAAGCTAAAAAGACCAGCGAAGAAGCCGTAATCGCGGCCAAGGCTGCGGCCAAGAAAGAGATCGAAGCAGCCCGTGCGGAAGGTGCCGCATTGATCCGCAACGCGGATGGTGGCGAAAGCCCTGAAATTCGTGACCGTCAGATTTTGTTGATCACGGGTGGTAACTACGCCCCGTTTACGGATGAAGCGCTGCCAAATCGTGGGCTTTATACCAACCTGGTTGAAACCGCGATGCTGAGGGCCGCGCCCGAGCAGTCCTACAAGATTCAGTTCGTTAATGACTGGTCGTCGCATCTGGACCTATTGATGCCGACTCTCGCCTTTGACGCCACATTCCCTTGGTCGCGGCCGAACTGTGAACAAGCCGCTACGTTGTCGGAAAATGATCGTTCACGGTGCGAAACCTATAATTTCTCAAACCCATTCTACGAGGTCGTTGATACGTTCTTCGCAAAAAGCGGTTCGGGTTACGAAGAGACTCTGACTTATGCAGATTTCGCGGGCACAACGATTTGTAGGCCGGAAGGTTGGTCATTGTCGCATATGGATGCAGTTGGTCTTTACGAGCCTGCAATCACTTTGATGCGCCCCGTTTCACCCGATGATTGTTTTCGCGCAGTTATGGATGGCACAGCCGATATCGTCGCGATCGAAGCGCATCTGGCGGTCGAAGCAATCGGGCGTCTGGGCTACGAACATCAGATCATCGAAAACCCCAACCTAGCGGCAATCAAGTCGCTTAACGTCATGACCCACAAAGATAATCCGGATGGGGAAGCGATCCTTGAGACGCTCAACCAGGGTCTGGCGATCATGCAGCAATCAGGCGAGTGGCGCGACATCGTATCTACCGCACTGCGCTATCAAATGGAAAATGGCTAAGGCCTTGATTGGCCCAACGAAACAAAGTCTGGAGGAAGTGGACATGTTTAACAAGAAATTGAAGAAAGCAGTACTGTCGGCATCAGCCTTCACCGCCCTGAGCGCAGGTGCAGCCGCCGCTCAAGAGGCCTGCTCCAACTATACGGTTCAGGATGGTGACACATTGGCGACCATCGCCATTGCCGCCTACGGCACCTCAAACTATCAGCCGATCTTTAACGCTAACCGCAATGCAATCACCAATCCCGGTTCGCTAACCCCCGGTCTGGTACTGGCGCTGCCCTGTGAGGATGGCAGCCTGCCCAACGGTCAGAGCGCGCAAGAACTGATCGCGGCAGAAGAACAACGTGCTGCAAGCGTCAAGCGCTCGAATGTCTACGCGCCTCCGATCAAGATGGTCGCTGGCAACGGTTGGGAACCGTTCACTACTGAAGATCTGAGCGGCGGTGGCATCATGACCCGTCTGGCGACGACAAGCCTTCAGCGTGCTGGTAACAGCCGCGATTTCTCGGTCAGCTTTGTAGATGACTGGAGTTCGCATCTGGACACACTGTTGCCACTGGGTGCGTTTGATATTTCGATCGCGTGGACTGTACCGGATTGTACCAACCGCTCCTATGAGTGGTCTGCAGAGACCGAAGCCCGGTGTACCCAATTTGTCGCTTCGGTTCCGGTATATGACATTGTCGGTGGATTCTTCACTTTGCCTGAAAGCGAATACGCAAAGGCGACAGATTTCTCCGACCTTGAGGGCTCGACCGTTTGCCGCATGGCAGGCTGGAGCATGGTGGTGCTTGAAGAACAAGGGCTCAACCGCGAGAACACAACTGTGGTCCAACCCAATTCGGCCCGCGAATGTCTCGATGCCGTATTGACCGGTACGGCAGATGTGGCTGCATTCGAAGTCGATCTGTTTGCCTCGACAATGAAAGACATGGGTTTGACCTCGGCGGATATTGTTGAGAACCCGTATGTCTCGACACTGTCTTCGATGAGCTTCCTTGCACACCGCACCAATCCATTCGCGCGCGAGTACATCGCGATGATGAACAAGGGTTTGATCGAGATGCGCGAATCCGGCGAATGGTACGCGATTATTTCCGACACGCTGCGCGAACAAAATGAAAAGCTGAACGCAGCATCAAACTAATCCCTCGGTCGTTATGACCTTTCTTAGGGGCCGGTCTTCGGACTGGCCCTTTTTTTGTCGGTGGGTCAGAATCTTCAATGATAACGGCAAAGCCAACTGACTAGGCCTCAGACGTGGCGCAGTCAGCATTTGGTCTTATTTGCACATACATAATGATTATTTTTATCCTTAATCGCTCATAAAAGGCGGCCGTCTACGGGAATCCCCGAATATTCAGCGTGAACGATAAGCGTAGGATGAACTCAACTGCACCGGTGAGGCGTAAGCCCCGCCACTCACTCAGAAAGAGGCTGGCTATGGGGGCTGGCCTTTTTCTTTTTCAGGGCATGAAAAAACCGGCCCTCTTCGGACCGGTTTCTTTTTAGGCGTTTATGCAACCCTTGGCTTATCCGATGATCGCATTCAGGGTCGCACTTGGACGCATCACCGCAGCCGCTTTGGCCGGATCAGTGTGGTAGTATCCACCCAGATCGGCGGGTGCGCCCTGCGCTGCCGCCAACTCGGACAAAATCTGTTCTTCTTTGTCCGCCAACTCTTTCGCGAGCGGTGCAAACTCGGCGGCAAGCCCAGCATCATCGGATTGCCCCGCCAAAGCTTCGGCCCAGTAACGAGCGAACCAGTAGTGGCTATCGCGGTTATCCGGCTGGCCGACTTTGCGGCTGGGTGACTTGTTGTTATCCAAAATTCCCTGCGTGGCAGCCTCGGCAGCGGCGCCCAGGACGCCCGCTTTGGCGTTGCCCTTGCTGTCAGCGAGGAAGTTCAGGGATTCTCCGAGCGCACAGAATTCACCCATGGAGTCCCAGCGCAAGTGGTTTTCTTCAACCAGTTGCTGAACATGTTTCGGCGCCGAACCGCCTGCACCGGTTTCGAACAGACCGCCGCCATTCATCAGTTTAACGATTGATAGCATCTTGGCCGACGTCCCCAGTTCGAGGATCGGGAACAAGTCGGTCAGATAATCCCGCAATACGTTACCGGTGATGGCGATGCTGTCCTTGCCCGCCGTGATAGTTTCCAGCGACTGGCGGGTTGCTTCACGCGGGGCCATAGTCAAGAACTTGTCGGCCACGCCTGCAGCTTCAAGCGCTGGTTTGACATACTTGATCAGCTCGGCGTCATGTGCGCGGTTGGCATCCAGCCAAAAGATCGCCTCGGACCCGGTCAGGCGCTGACGGTCCATCGCCAGCTGGATCCAGTTCTCGATCGGGGCCTTCTTGACGGTGCAGGCGCGCCAGATGTCGCCCTTTTCGACGTCATGGGAATGCAGCGTTTCGCCATTGGCCAGAACGATACGGATTGTACCATCTGCGGGCGCTTCAAACGTCGTCGGGTGCGAGCCGTACTCCTCGGCCTTCTGCGCCATCAATCCAACGTTGGCGACGGCTCCTGCGGTGGCTGGGTTCAGTGCACCATTGGCTTTGAAGAAGTTGATGGCCTCATCATACACCGGTGCATAGCAACGGTCAGGGATCACACAGTTAGTATCGCCCTTGGCGCCGGTTTCGTCCCAACCCTTGCCGCCAGCACGGATCACTGCGGGCATCGAGGCGTCGATGATAACATCAGACGGGACATGCAGGTTGGTGATGCCACGGTCCGAGTCCACCATATACATCGACGGACGATCCCCTTCGATCGCATTGATTGCGGCGACGATGTCTGCGTTGCCCTGAACCCGCTCAAGCAGGTCCCCCAGACCCGAGTTCGGGTTTACACCCAGTGCGTCCAGCTCTGCACCGAATTTTTCGAACACGGGGGCAAGCCAGGCCTTGACTGCATAGCCGAAGATAATCGGGTCACTGACCTTCATCATCGTCGCCTTCAAGTGCAACGAGAACATGGTGCCGTCTTTCTTGGTGTCCTCAATGGCTTCGGTCAGGAACGACGACAGCGCCTTGACCGACATGAATGTTGCGTCGGCCACAGTTCCTTCGGCCAGTGGCCAAGCGTCTTTCAGAACCGTAACGCTGCCATCTTTGCCCGCAAACTCAATTTTGGCATCGCCGGCTTGCGCCGCAGTGATCGTTGCCGATTTCTCATTGGCGTAAAAATCATTGCCCGGCATCGAAGACACTTTGGTCTTGCTGTCCGCGCTCCACTCTCCCATCGAATGAGGGTTCTTCTGGGCATAGTTCTTCACAGCGCGCGCTGCGCGGCGATCGCTGTTGCCTTCGCGCAGGACCGGGTTCACGGCCGAACCCTTGATGGCGTCATAACGCGCACGGATCGCCTTTTCGTCGTCCGTCGAAGGCTCTTCGGGGTAGTTCGGAATGTCATAACCCTGTGATTGCAGCTCTTCGATGGCTGCCACCAGCTGGGGCACCGACGCCGAGATGTTGGGCAGTTTAATGACATTTGCGTCCGGTGTTTTCACCAGTTCACCTAACGCGGCCAGATCATCCGTAATACGCTGTTCGTCTGTCAGATTCTCGGGGAAGGTCGCGATAATGCGCCCGGCCAGCGAAATGTCTTTGGTTCCGACGCTGACACCGGCTGCTGACGCAAACTTGCGGATAATGGGCAGGAACGAGGCGCTCGCCAGCTCAGGCGCTTCGTCTACAATGGTATACAATACGTCGAAGTTCGATTTTTCTGCCATATTCCCTTACCTTTTTTAAGCCTTTCAGGGGCGTGCGATCCAAGAGCATGTGCCGCCGTGACATAGGCACCAATCCCAAAGGGGACATGACGGCCCCACGGGTGACTCTGATTTGACAGGGCCTCCCTTAAATGAGGATTGGCTTGGGATCAATCGTATTGAGCGGCGCAAATTGACACGGGTCGAATTAGTTTGGGCTATTGAGTGATATCACACACCCGGAAACACCAACTCAAATCGCGCACCGGTCTTGGAAGGCACCAGCAAAATCCGCCCGCCATGTGCCCCCAACAGGTTTGTAACGATGGTCAGGCCCATCCCGGTCCCTCCCTGCTCGCGCGCGGTTGTAAAGAATGGGTTGAAGATGCGGTCCCGATTACCGTCGGATATGCCTGAACCATCGTCTTGGACAACCAATCGACCGAGTTCTGCGTGCAGGACCACCTGCCTTGCCCCGTGACGGCGTGCATTGTCCAGAAGATGTTGCAGGGCAATTTTCAGGCCAGAGGCTGCAAGGTTCAATGCCTGATCGCCGCCTTCTATGCTGATGTCCAATTCGGGAAACGAAGCGCGTAACTGATCGGCAAGATCGTTCAGGCTTGCCTCCCCATGATGTTCCGGCACTCGTGCCTGTGCAACCGTGTTAAGAGCGCTGAGCTGCGTTTGCATCTGATCGCTTGCGCCCAATATCTGTTGCAGCAATGCGTGATCCTGGTCCGAGAGCGTTTCGGCCTCGGCCAACAACTCTCCTGCCGCACGGATCGCGGTGACAGGGGTTTTCAACTCATGCGTGACATGATCTGCAAAGACGCGGATCGAAGCTTCGCGCCGTTGCAGTGTATCCGCCATGCTCAGAACCGAACCGGCGAGGCGCGACAGTTCTTGTGTGCCGTAGTGATCGGGCGGCTCGGCGCGTTGCCCTTGTTCAATGGCCCCTGTATAGGTCGCCAGCGACGTTATGGGGCGGAGCAGAAGCCGAACCATAAGGTATCCGACCACTCCGGTCGCACATCCGATCACGATCGCCAGCAAGCCCGCAGCGTTTCGAAACCCGATCTCAGGTCCAAGATACCGCAGCGCGATCAGACCCAGCAGAGACAGGGCGAGCGTACCCGCGAGACCTCCGCCAAGAACAAAACCCAGCGAAGGGCGCCATTTGCGTCTCAGCCCGGCCATGCACCCATCCGCAATCCGATCCCATGCACGGTTTCGATGGCACCGGCCCAGCCCTGATCCCCCAACTTGCGTCGTAAGTTCCGCAAATGACTATCCAGTGTCCTATCCGAGACCGGACTGCCTGCGCCATAAATCGCATCAACCAATTGTGGTCGCGAGACGATGGCGGCGGGCGTTTGCATCAGGCGACGCAAAATCGACAGCTCGGTTGCGGTTAAGGCAAGCGCATTGCCGTCGACCCGAACCAAATGCGCCGACACATCCATTTCAACCGGGCCATGCCGCAGGAGAAGCTCTGCAGCACCCGGTTTGCTGCGTTTCAGGATGGCTTTGATCCGTGCAACCAACTCACGGGGGCTGAAAGGTTTGGTAACGTAGTCATCCGCTCCCAACTCGAGGCCCAAAATGCGATCAATCTCGTCATCACGCGCGGTCAGGAACAAGATTGGTACGTCCGAGCGTGCCCGCAAGCGGCGACAAACCTCAAGCCCATCGATCTCAGGCAGGCCGACATCCAGCACGACAAGATCAGGCGCTTCCCGCATCGCGTGGGTTAGCGCCATTTGGCCATCGCGGGCGGTAACCGTCTGGTAGCCCGCGCGCTCAAGCGTGATCGAGACCAGCTCTCGCAGGCGTGGATCATCATCCACGACGAGGATTTTCATCTACCTTCTCCGGCATGGGTTCGACGGCCAGATTACGGATCACCCGATCTGCGCGAAAGCCCCAATTCCTCCAATTGTCGACTATCGGAGGGGTTGCGCAAGCGCGTACCCGTTTGTCATTCAGCAACTCTGCCGCCGCCATCTCATTGAGCTGACATGCGTAGTAGGCATCAAACCGTATCGGATTTTCCAGATTCCAACGGGCGACTAAGGCTGAAAAATTCACGAAGCAGCATGCATAGAGCACGCCAATCCCCAGGATCGCAGATCGCAGCAATAACCAGCGGTTCGATTTACCCTGCAAAATTTGCCAACCGGTCAGACACAAACCCACAGCAACCAGCGCCATCCATATTGCCGCATGAACACGCAAATAGGTCAGCCCGTAGAAATCAACGTAAAGCGACAGGCGCATCAGCGATGAGATCACCAGCAGTACATTCTGCGCCAGCCACAGCATCATCCATCTTGTCAGCCCCTGCCGCTCGTTCAGATAGGGTCGCGCGGCCAAGGCAAATGCGCCCGCCAGCAAAGCTGTGACCAAGAGTGGGTATGCCCCGCGATGAGCATATTCAGCATAGGTCATCCCCTCGGGCAACTTGGCATTGCCCCAGAGAAAGACCATGTCCATCCCAGTTTGCACCGCCAGCAGCAAGTTGAACACCACTAGCGCATTGGCAACGGATTGGGCATTCAGGCCAAAGGCAGGCAATGGGCGCTTGCGTCCGGGGCCAAATCGGGGGGCAAGCAAGTCAGGCTGTAAGGTGACCGCAAGAAAGGGCCAGATCGTGATTGCCGCCCCGATCCAGAATAGCAGTCGGTCGAACCGCAGATCAAATCGCCAAATCCGATCGATCCAATCAGACAAGACCGGATTGGCCGCAACCATCAGCGAAGCAAAGATCAGTGCGCCTCCGATCGGGAAACTCCAGTTGCGCAGTGTACGAAGGGCAACCCCGTCAACGCGGGAAACCGAATGACCTTTCTGAACCGCCACTATCCCGTGTCTGAGCGCCAATATTGGAAACAGAGACAGAAACCGGCGAACCGAAGCGACCTCATGATTGCCCAGCACGGCCCAACACAGCGCAATGGTCGATCCACCCAGCAAGAAAGCTACGGACAGGGCTTGAACATATTCCACCACCGGAAGAATGCTAAGCAGCAAAAGAAGGGCTGGCCCGACAAGTCCACCACGGCGGCGCAGTAAGGCAAACACGACAGCGGAAAACGCCAACATAAAGAGCGCGATTGAAAGGCCAGGAGAATGGTCGAAAAACAGAAAATCGGCGAGCGCAACCAGAAACACCAAACCCAAGAAAGCATGGCGATTGCCGGGTTCCGCTAAGCCATCGGCTCGGTTTGTGCCTCGATCAGGGGTGTCCAGCCACCAACTATCTTGTAAAACTGATGCCGGTACGCCGCGCACGATGAACTGTCCCATTTAACTGCTCCTTGTTTGTGTTGGTTCTGTCTGGCCTAGGCAGGTGCAGATCACCGCGTAAGGGTCGTGCATTTTTTGTGCAGAGGTGCTTTTAGCGGTGCAGCCTCTTCCCCTTGCGCGTGCCGGTGGCTAAGACGATCTTCCAACCGCAAGTCAGGAGGCCCCTTTGGACCGTATCACCCGCACCATCGCCACCGAGATTAACGCCCGCGCGGAACAGGTTGGGGCCGCGGTCAGGTTGTTGGATGAAGGTGCGACCGTGCCCTTTGTCGCCCGTTATCGGAAGGAAGTGACCGGCGGGCTGGATGATACCCAATTGCGCACCCTTTCCGACCGACTGAATTATCTGCGTGAGCTTGAGGCCCGGCGCGAGGCGATTCTGTCCTCGATCAAGGATCAGGGGAAACTGACGGACGATCTGGTGAAATCGATCGCCCAAGCCGAAACCAAGGCGCAGTTGGAAGACATTTATCTGCCGTACAAGCCCAAACGCCGGACCAAGGCGATGATTGCCCGCGAGAATGGTCTGGAGCCGCTGGCCGATGCGATTCTGTCGGACCGGTTGGCCGAACCAGAAGGGCTGGCTGAGGGATATCTGATTGAGGCTGTCCCCACGACCAAAGACGCGCTGAATGGTGCACGGGACATCATCACAGAGCGGCTTACCGAAAACGCTGCTTTGTTGGGAGAGCTACGTAACTTCATGCAGCGTGAGGCGTTGCTGAGCGCGAATGTTGTCGAGGGCAAAGAACAAGCAGGGGCCAAGTTCAGCGATTACTTTGATCATTTCGAGCTTTGGTCGAAAACCCCATCGCATCGAGCGCTGGCAATGCTGCGCGCCTCAAAGGAAGGGATCGTAACGCTCGACATTGCTCCCGAACCCGAAGCGGGCGCCGCGCGGGCCGAGGCCATGGTTGCGGCTCATCTTAACACGCGGGGCGATGCGCCGGGTGACAAATGGCTGCGCAAGGTTGCGGGCTGGACATGGCGGGTCAAGCTGTCGCTGTCGATGATGGTCGAACTGATGGCCGACCTGCGCAGCCGCGCACAAGACGAGGCAATTCAAGTGTTTTCGCGCAACCTAAAGGATCTGCTATTCGCTGCTCCGGCGGGGGCACGTCCGACTCTTGGGTTGGATCCCGGCATTCGCACCGGGGTCAAAGCCGCCGTGGTGGATGCAACCGGTAAGGTGGTTGCAACGGATACGCTATATCCGTTTCAGCCCAAGAATGATCTGCGTGGTGCACAAGCGGCAATCCTGAACCTTATCGCTACACATAAAATCGAGCTTATTGCCATCGGCAACGGCACAGCCAGCCGCGAGACTGAGCGTTTGGTGGCCGATACGCTGTCGCTTCTGCCCAAGACCGTCAAAGCACCGACCAAGGTCGTCGTTTCCGAGGCTGGAGCCTCGGTCTACTCGGCATCCGAGCTTGCCGCGCGCGAATTTCCCGACCTCGACGTCTCGCTACGTGGAGCGGTCTCGATTGCCCGCCGGCTACAAGATCCCTTGGCTGAACTGGTCAAGATCGAACCCAAAAGCATCGGCGTCGGTCAGTATCAGCACGATGTGGATCAGCACCGCTTGTCACAGTCACTGGAGTCGGTGATCGAAGATGTAGTGAACGCTGTGGGCGTGGATCTGAATACAGCTTCAGCCCCCTTGCTTTCGCACGTCTCGGGTCTGGGACCGGGATTGGCTGAGGCGATTGTCACGCACCGAGATATTCATGGTGCCTTTGCGTCTCGCAAGGATTTGCTGAAGGTGGCCCGTCTTGGTCCACGCGCCTTCGAGCAGTGTGCAGGTTTCCTGCGAATTCGCGACGGTTCAGAGCCTCTGGACGCCTCCTCGGTTCACCCCGAGGCTTACGATGTCGCCCGTAGGGTCGTGGCAGCATGTGGGCGCGACATTCGCCAAATCATGGGGCATGAAGGCGCGCTGAAAGACCTGCGCGCCGAGCAGTTTGTGAGTGACACCTTCGGCTTGCCTACGGTTCGCGACATTTTCACCGAATTGGAGAAGCCCGGCCGAGACCCGCGACCCAGTTTCAAAACGGCGTCGTTTACGGACGGGGTTGAGGAAATCACGGACCTGAAGCCCGGCATGGTGCTGGAGGGTACCGTCACCAATGTCGCCGCCTTCGGCGCGTTTGTCGACATTGGCGTGCATCAGGACGGGTTGGTTCATGTCAGCCAACTGGCCGATCGGTTCGTGAAGGACCCGCATGAGGTGGTCAAAACCGGGCAAGTTGTCAAAGTGACGGTGGTCGAAGTCGACGTTCCACGTAAGCGCATTGGGCTGTCCATGCGCAAGGACGGTGGTGCTTCGGCAAGCGAGGGCAATGCACTTCGTGGCAAGGGCAAACCGGCACGAACACCCAAGCCAGGGGAACAGCGGCGCAGCCATGGGGGTCAGAGCACCCAGAACGGGGCATTTGGTGACGCTCTCAGAGACGCCTTCAATAAACGTTAGGCAGCAACCCTGTCATAGGGCTAAATACGAGGCGTGTTTCTGCATGACCTACATTCACCTAAGCCCCGGCAGACAGAAAGAAAAGCAGGGCGCTAACATTCGGGTGTTGCAACTCGGACCATGATCTGGATGATGCTGGCCCATGATGGCCGAAAAATTCGGCCAACCGTATGAAAATGCGGCCACAACAAAAAATGGGGAGACGACTTATGTCATTCAAAACTCTGATGCTTGCCGCCAGTGCAACGGCGATGATCGCGGCGGGCGCTTCGGCGGAGACGCTGCGATGGGCCCGTGCAGGTGACGCGCTTACGCTGGACCCGCATGCGCAAAACGAAGGCCCGACCTCGGCCATGGCGCACCAGATCATGGAAACGCTGGTGATGCGTGATCACTCAGGTGCACTGGTTCCATCTCTGGCGACCGAATGGGCACCATCGGAAGAAAATCCGAATGTCTGGGTGTTCAAACTGCGCGAGGGCGTTACCTTCCACGACGGTGCCGAGTTCGACAGCGAGGATGTCGTGTTTTCGCTGAACCGCGCGATGACGCCGGATTCGGATTACAAGGAACTGTTGGCCTCTGTGAAAGAGGTGCGTGCGCCCGACAAGTTCACGATCGAGATCGAAACTGACGGCCCGAACCCGATCATGCCCAACAACCTGACCAACATGTTCATGATGGACAAAGGTTGGGCCGAGGCAAACAACGCCGTCAAGGTTCAGGACTATGAGGGCGGCGAAGACACGTTTGCGGCCAAGAACGCCAATGGCACAGGTCCCTACAAGCTGGTCAGCCGCGAGCCCGACGTGAAAACCGTCCTGGCCGCCTATGACGGCTATTGGGGCAAGGATGAGTTCCCGCTGCAGGTAACCGAGATCATCTATACCCCGATCCAGAACGCCGCGACCCGTGTTGCCGCGCTGCTTTCGGGTGAGGTTGATTTCATTCAGGACGTGCCCGTACAGGACCTCGAGCGCGTAGCCGGAACCGATGGTCTGGACGTACGCACCGCGCCGCAGAACCGGGTAATTTTCTTTGGCATGAACATGGGCGATGCTGATCTGACCTCGGACAATGTGGATGGTAAGAACCCGCTGGCTGATGTCCGCGTTCGACAGGCGATGTCAAAAGCGATCAATCGTGATGCGATCAAACAGGTCGTGATGCGTGGTCAGTCTGCTCCTGCTGGCATGATCTCACCTCCGTTTGTGAATGGTTGGGATGCAGATATGGATGCGTCCTCGTCAACCGATATCGAAGGGGCCAAGGCGTTGATGGCCGAAGCAGGCTATCCTGATGGATTCTCGCTGACCCTGAACTGCCCGAATGACCGCTACATCAATGATGAGGCGATCTGTCAGGCAGCGGTTGGAATGCTGGCCCAGATCGGCGTCACAGTTAACCTGGACGCCAAACCGAAAGCCCAGCACTTCCCGTTGATCAACAACCTAGAAACAGATTTCTACATGCTGGGCTGGGGTGTTCCGACTTATGACTCGGAGTACATCTTCAACTTCCTCGTCCATTCGAAGGGCGAAAAGTACGGCTCGTGGAATGGCACACGCTATTCCAACCCGGATCTGGATGCCAAAATCGTGGCCCTTGCCTCTGAAACTGATCTGCCCGCACGTGATCAGCAGATCGGTGATATCTGGCAGGTTGTTCAGGACGAACAGCTTTATATCCCGATCCACCATCAGGTGCTGAACTGGGGCATGAAATCGGGCGTGGGCACCATCGTCGAGCCGGAAGATTCACCGAAGATCAAGTACTTTGAGATGAACTAAACTATCCTTTGTGATGGTATGCAGGGCGCGGAAACGCGCCCTGTTCTTGTTTGCGCCGTCGGTAACGGACATGTGATCTCGGCGCAGGAACGGCTTTACGTGGCAGCGAAAAAGCTGGATTGTTTCAGCGCTAACAGGGAGATTTCGCCATGATCCTCAGAAACAGTGCAATCGGCCTGACCATGTTGCTTGCAAGCGCCGCACAGGCGGCCGAATTTAAGTGGGCCTCGACCACCGATCCGCAGACGATGGACCCTCACGCGGTCAACTCGGCCCCAGTTCTCGGGTTCCTGAACAACGTCTACGAAGGGCTGGTCCGCCGCGGAAAGGATATGAGCGTTGAGCCCGCGTTGGCTGTCAGTTGGGAGCCGATCGGCGACGGCGAAGGATGGCGGTTCAATCTGCGTCAGGGCGTGACCTTTCACGACGGAAGCAGCTTTGACGCGCAAGATGTGCTGTTCAGCTACCAACGCGCCTCGGGTGAGGCGGCGGACACGCGCAGTTGGTTCGCTCCTGTCAGTGACGTCATTGTAGTTGATGACTACACCGTTGATATCATGACCACAGCACCTAACCCGCTGTTTCCGTCATCGATTGCCAACTGGATGATCATGGATCAAGACTGGACTGAGGCCAACGACGCCGTGGTCCCCGACAAAGAAACCGGAAACTACGCCACCATCAACGCCAACGGCACCGGCGCGTTCAAGGTGACCGAGCGCGAGCCGGGTCTTAAGACCGTGTTGGAACCTTATGAAGGCTGGTGGGGGGATGTTGAACACAACATCACCCGTGCAGAATTTAATCCGATCCAAAATCCTGCCACGGCCGTAGCGGCGCTTCTATCGGGCGATGTGGACATGATCAACCCGGTCCCCATTCAGGACGTCGCACGGCTGCAGCAGAACGCAGAAGTCGATGTCATCCAGGGCATTGAAGCGCGTGTGATCATGCTGGGCTTCGACCACGAGGCTGACACGCTGAAATACACAGACGATGCGGGCAAACCCAACCCGTTCCGTGACGCGCGCGTGCGGCAGGCAGTTGCGCAAGCGGTGAATGTCGACGCCATTCTGGCCACGATCATGCGCGGAAATGCCGAGCCCGCATCGCAGCTCGTCAGCCCAGCCATGAGCGGGTTCTCCGAAGCCAACGCCGGACGCCCCGCGTTTGATGTGGAATCGGCAAAGGCGCTGCTGGCCGAGGCCGGATATGCAGATGGTTTCTCATTTGGCCTGAAATGCCCCAATGACCGCTACCTTAATGACGAGGCCGTCTGTCAGGCCGTCGTTGGTATGCTGGCTCAGATCGGGATCACCGCCGAGCTGGACGCGATGCCAGTGCGGAACTATTGGCCGGAACTGCGCGAAGATAATTACGACATGTACCTGCTGGGCTGGAGCCCCGGTACGTTCGACGCCGAGCATCCGGTCCGGTTCCTTGTCGCAACCCCGAACGAAGAGAAAAAGCTGGGTAGCTGGAACTTCGGCGGCTTCTCGAATGCACGTGTCGATGAGCTGTTGCCGATGATCCAGTCAGAACTGGATGAGGCCAAGCGTCAGGCGATGCTGGACGAGGTTACTCAAATCTATCAGGACGAACACGTTTATGTGCCGATGTATGTCCAGCCGCTGGTTTGGGGCACGCGCAGCAATGTAGAGGTCACGCAGCGTCCGGACAACTTCTTCCTGCTGCGTTGGGTGAATGTGAATTGATCGGCGGCAACGTCGCGTTGAGTTGACAGCACTCTCTTGACCATCTGGTCAAGGTCGGCCTAGAGAGACCGATCTACGAGGGAAACATATGTTCGCATATATCGTCAGACGGATGTTCCAGTCCGTCATAGTGCTGTTGGTCGTGGGGTTGGTCGCCTTTTCGATGTTCCGATTTGTTGGCGACCCGATCGACAACATGCTGGGTCAAGAGCGCACGCAGGCCGACATTGACCGCCTACGGACCGAGCTTGGGTTGGACCAACCTTTTGTGGTGCAATACGCCAAGTTCCTGCAAGGCGCCGTTCAGGGCAATTTCGGTGTGTCTTATCGCCAGGGGCGACCGGTCTCGACCATCCTGGTGGAACGCGCTCCGGCGACGTTGGAATTGGCCTTTGTGTCCGGCTTTCTTGCGATCACGATGGGCATTGCCCTCGGTGTCTTTACTGCAATCCGACGACAAGGGATCGCTGCCAATGTGATCATGACCGTTTCCTTGATCGGGGTTTCGCTGCCGACGTTCCTCATAGGTATCCTGCTGATCTATGTTTTCTCGGTTGAACTTGACCTACTGCCCAGTTTCGGGAGGGGCGAGACCGTTATGATTGGCAGTTGGTCCACCGGGTTTCTGACGACCTCGGGGCTCAAGGCGTTGATATTGCCTGCAATCACGCTGGGCCTCTATCAAATGACGCTGATCATGCGGCTTGTCCGGTCCGAGATGCTGGAGGTTCTGCGCGCTGACTATGTCCGCTTTGCCCGCGCCCGAGGGCTGTCGGACCGGGTGATCAATTTCCGCCACGCGCTGAAGAACACTCTTGTGCCGGTGATCACCATCACGGGCCTTCAGCTGGGGTCGATCATCGCTTTTGCCATCATCACCGAAACGGTGTTCCAATGGCCGGGCGTCGGCTTGCTGTTCATCAACGCGATCCAGTTCGTGGATATCCCCGTTATGGCTGCCTATCTGATGCTGATCTCAGTGATGTTCGTGACAATCAACCTGATTGTCGACCTTCTGTACTATGCCATTGACCCGCGCCTGCGTGTCGACGCGAGGGCCACATGACCGAAACGATGGAAACCCCGAAAGTCGCGCCTAAATCGCGTATGGCTAAATTCTGGGACAGCGATTTCGCCTGGTCTTTCCGGCACTCTCCGGTAGCCATGATCGCATCTTTGGTCGTGGTCATTCTGGTGCTGGCGGCGATCTTTGCCCCGCTGATCGCGCCATATAACCCGTTCGATCCAGCAACACTGAACCTGATGAACGGGTTCACACCGCCAGGTACGCCCAATGCGTTCACGCAAGAGACCTTTTTACTAGGCACGGATGACCAAGGGCGCGATGTGTTCTCGACCATCCTCTACGGGTTGCGCATTTCATTGTTCGTAGGTGCCTCTGCTGTGCTTCTTGCCTTGATCATCGGCGTGATCCTCGGTCTGATCGCTGCGTATTTCGGAGGTTGGATCGAGACGCTGATCATGCGTATCGCAGACGTGCAACTGACGTTCCCGGCCATTCTGGTCGCAATGCTGATCTTTGGGATTGCCAAAGGAATCACTCCGCCGGAATACCGCGATGAGATGGCAATCTATGTTCTGATCATCGCGATTGCGTTGTCGGACTGGGTGCAGTTCGCACGCGTCGTCCGTGGTGCTGCTCTGGTCGAGAAAAACAAAGAATATGTACAAGCCGCGCGCCTGATCGGGCGTGGATCGTTCCCGATCATGTTCCGTCACATCCTACCCAATGTCCTTAGCCCGGTTCTGGTCATCGCCACCATCTCGCTGGCGCTGGCGATCATTGCTGAGGCCACATTGAGTTTTCTGGGTGTGGGCGCCCCTCCGACCCAGCCGTCGCTGGGAACACTAATCCGGATCGGGCAAGGTTTCCTGTTCTCGGGCGAATGGTGGATTTTATTCTTCCCGGCCTGCACGCTTCTGGCCCTTGCCCTGTCGGTCAACCTGTTGGGCGACTGGTTGCGCGACGCGCTGAACCCAAAACTGCGGTGATTTCATGAGCCTTCTGACCATCCAAGACCTCACCGTCGAATTCCCGACCCGCCGCCAGCTATTTACCGCAGTGGACCACGCCAGCCTTTCTGTAGAACCCGGCGAAATCCACGGGCTTGTGGGCGAATCCGGGGCAGGTAAATCTACCATCGGCGCTGCCGTGATGGGCCTTCTGGAACGCCCAGGTCGCATTGCCAGCGGTCAGATTAAGCTGGGCGGCGATAAGATCAGCGGCATCGATGCCGATGCGATGCGCGGGCTGCGCGGCAAGAAGATCTCGATGATCTTTCAAGACCCGCTTACGTCGCTGAACCCGCTATTTACAGTGCGCGAGCAACTGGTCGAGACGATCCAGACCCATCTGGGTGGATCCGAGGCCGAGGCAAGCAAGCGCGCCCGTGATTTGATCGACCGCGTTGGCATCCCAGACCCGGATACTCGGCTGGATCAGTACCCGCACCAGTTCTCGGGCGGCATGCGGCAACGCGTGGTGATTGCTCTGGCACTTTGCACCGAACCGGATGTGATCATCGCCGATGAACCCACGACGGCTTTGGATGTTTCGGTTCAGGCCCAGATTCTGGACCTGATCAAGGAACTGGCACAAGAGCGTCAGGTGGGTGTCATCCTGATCACCCATGATATGGGCGTGATCGCCGATACAACTGACCGCGTGACCGTGATGTATGCGGGCAAGGTGGTTGAAAGCGGCACCACGGCACAGGTGATGGGCCAGCCGCAACACGAATACACCAAGTCCCTGATCGCCGCCGTACCACGCCCGACGCTGAAACTGCATCGCTTCCCTCAGATCAGCTATGGCGGGCGTGAAACGCGTTTCGCGATCGAGGATATGGCGCGCCACTGGCCCAAGGTGAATAACGACGCCAGCAAACCGATCTTTGAAATCCGCGGCCTGACCAAGAAATTCCTGCAAAAGCGTGGATTACTGCCTTGGGATCGTACCTACTTCACCGCTGTCGACAACGTCAGCTTTGACATTCGCGCGGGCGAAGTCTTTGGGGTTGTCGGTGAGTCCGGATCGGGCAAGTCCACCGTCGCGCGTATGATCGCAGGGCTTTATCCCGTGGACGGTGGCACCATCACCTTTGACGGGCAACTGGTTAGCGATCTAAGCAATCGTGCGGTGCAAGACGAATACCGCAAGAACATCCAAATGATCTTTCAGGACCCCTACTCGTCTCTCAATCCGCGTATGCGGGTGGATGAAATAGTGGCGGAGCCGATCCGCCATCACCGCCTGATGGAAGGTGCCGACGTCAAGCGCCGCGTGGACGAATTGCTGGATCAAGTGGGGTTGGGGTCAGAGGCCGGGCTGAAATATCCACATGAGTTCTCGGGCGGTCAGCGCCAGCGTATTTCGATTGCCCGCGCATTGGCGACACAACCCCGGTTCCTGATCTGCGATGAGCCCACAAGCGCGCTCGACGTTTCGATCCAGGCGCAGATTTTGAACATTCTTAAAGACCTGCAAGAGCATCTGGGCCTGACCATGCTGTTCATCAGCCACGACCTGCCAGTGGTGCGCCAGATGTGTGACCGAGTTGCGGTCATGAAACAGGGACAAATCGTCGAGGTTCAGGACACCAGCGATCTGTTTGCCCGTCCGAAAACCGAATACGCGCAAGAACTGTTGCGGTTGATGCCGAAACTCAATGACCTGTCGACTGACGGGCTTGGGGTCGAAGCAGAATAGGGCTGCGACACCCGTCGCAGGCGCTCCGTGACTAGAGGCCTTGTTCGAATGCCCGGAACTCGGCAGCGATAGCCGCAGCTGCTATCGCCAGCAGACGCTCGCCATCCTGAGGATTGGCCAAAGCTGAATGCGATCCAACGCGGCCATCCGGGAAGTCCGCGCGATGCTCGTCAGGTGGACCATGGCGATCCCCTGCGTGATCCCGGATGTATTCGGCGCTGAGTTTCTGGGGCGGCTCAGCGGCCCGATTGGCAGGCAATGGTCCAAGCAAAGACTGGGTTATGGCAACCTCCGAGGGGGTGGCGTGCATCCCTTCCCAATCTCCATAGAGCTGCTGTCGCAGAACATTCACTGCGTTCGGCTCCCACCAGCTACGGATCAGCAATTGACCACCGGCAATTTCGCTTTCGATCTGCCGAAGAGGCGCCAGATTGGCCCCGTGCCCATTCACTATGAACACTCCAACGAAACCTTGCTCCAAGAGCCCCCGGATCACCTCATCTGCGATGGTGCGAAAGGTTTCGGCTGAAATAGACACCGTTCCGGGAAATCCCGCGTTGAAAGGCGCTGGCGTGTAGGCCAGCGCCGGAGCGACGATACCCTCGCATTGCCTGGCGGCAGCGAGTGCGACAGCCTCGGCGCAAATCGTGTCGGTGCCAATGCGACCCATCGGGCCGTGCTGCTCGGTCGATCCAACCGGCAGCAACACGGCCGCACCGGCATTGATACGAGTGTCAACCTCGTACCATGTCATGTGCTCAAGTTTCATGACTTTGAAAACTCTCGCAGGCGCTCCAGTTACTAGGGCCTCTGATCAGAGGCCCCAGCGCTCCCGGTTTTCGTCAAAGAAGCCTTGGGCTTTTTTCACTTCAATCCAGTTGTTCACATAGTTGATCCAGACCTGATCACTTTGCGGCAACAGCATCGCGATGGGAGAAGGAGAACGTGGACCGGCATTCTTGACGCGGACGACCGGGAACTTTGCTTCAAGGGTCGATCCCTCGATATTCGAGGTTATGAACACATCTGCACGACCGGCCAGGACCTCCTGAAAACCACGTGCAGGAGCTTCGACCACTTTGATATCCGCATCGGGGAACCATTCGCGCACGCGCTTTTCAAAGGTGGTGCCCAGGGTAGTAGCAACCTTCACGTCCGGCTTGTTGATCGAGTCGTAGCCATCAAATTTGTCGGCCTTTTCCTTGGTTGTGTAGGGAAACAACTCAACCGCGATGTAACTGTCGGAAAACCCTGCAACTTTCATGCGCGGAGGTGAGATAGAAGCCGAACCGGTGATGTGGTACTTCCCCGCTACCACACCATTGACCAATGTTTTCCAGTCGGTGGGCACATATTCGACCTCAACACCCAGATCAGCGGCCAGCGCGTTCATGATGTCGATATCATAGCCTTTATAGCTGTTAGTCGCCGGGTCGCGCAGTGACATCGGATTCCAGTCACCGGTTGTCCCCACTTTCAGCACGCCGTCATCCAAAATTTCATTCAGAGCCGACTGTGCTTGCGCAGCGCCGCTGATCACAAGACCGAGCGCAGCCGCAGCCGCGACTTTAACAAAACGTTTCATGTGGTTCTCCCGTTGGTGGCGTTAGTCTTTTATCACGACATTGCTTCTTGATTTAAGCGTAAAGAAAAAGATAACCTCAAGCAACTAATTAACTCATAGTAATCACAAGTGGGCCAGCAGATGCCAAACGCAGCGATCGAGCTTGTCGACGTAGACAAGTGGTTTGGCACATTTCACGTGCTCAAGAACATCAACCTGACAGTCAACAGTGGTGAAAAGGTTGTGATCTGCGGCCCATCCGGATCGGGTAAATCAACGGTCGTAAGATGCATCAATCAGCTTGAGAAACATCAAAAGGGCACCATCCGCATCGATGGGGTCGAACTGAACGATGATGCCAAATCTGCAGCCACCATCCGGTCAGAAGTTGGCATGGTGTTCCAGCAATTCAATCTGTTCCCGCATCTAACAGTGCTGGAAAACCTGACCCTTGGCCCCATCAAGGCCCGCGGGTTGAGCCGAAAAGAAGCCGAAGACAAAGCGCGCCACTACCTTGAGCGTGTTCATATACCCGATCAGGCCGACAAGCGCCCGATACAGCTTTCGGGTGGACAGCAGCAGCGAGTGGCAATTGCCCGTTCGCTTTGCATGGAGCCCAGGGTCCTTTTGTTCGACGAACCCACCTCGGCGCTCGACCCTGAGATGATCTCCGAGGTGCTCGACGTGATGGTCGAACTTGCCGAGGAAGGCATGACCATGGTTGTGGTGACCCATGAGATGGGATTTGCCCGAAAAGTGGCCGACAACATGGTGTTCATGGATGCAGGCGAGATTGTCGAACAAGGTAAGCCCGAGCATTTCTTCACCAATCCAAAGTCTGAGCGGTGTCAGAAATTCCTGAGCCAAATTCTGCAGCATTGAGTTGGGTCCGATGAAAAAAACACTTCTCTTCCTTCCCCTTTTCATGCTGATCACGGGCTGTTCGTCCTCACAGACCTGGGGTTGGTACGTCATTGACCCAACCACGGCTTCAGGCTGGACCAATGTAAAATTCCTGATTTCGGGCATGGGTGCGACCATTCAGATTTCGCTGATTGCGGCGATCTTATCGATTGTCATCGGGCTGCTGGTTGCCCTGCCCGGTTTATCGGAAAAGCGCGGCTGGCGGCTGGTAAACCGGGTATATGTCGAGTTCGTTCGCTCGATCCCTCTGTTGCCTATGCTGTTTTGGGTGTTCTACGGGTTGCCGATTGTCTTTCAGTCGATGGGTATGAACATCCCAATCGATCCCTTCTGGGGCGCAATTATCACCCTTGCGATATCGGACAGCGCCTTTACCGCCGAGATCTACCGTGCCGGTATACAATCTATCGCAAAAGGGCAAAGCGAGGCGGCGCAAACGATTGGCCTGAACTATTTTCAGACCATGCGCTATGTGATCCTGCCGCAAGCGATCCGGCGCATTCTGCCGCCGCTGGCCAACCAATTTATCTACATTGTGAAGATGAGCGCTTTCGCCAGCGTCATCGGCATGCAAGAACTGACACGCCGTGCGAATGAGCTGGTAGTGACGGAATACCGCCCGCTTGAGATCTATACCTTGTTGATCTTCGAGTATCTGGTGCTGGTACTGATCATCAGCGCCGGTGTGCGTTGGCTCGAGCGCCGGATGGGTGCAGATGAGCGCGGATAAGGAGCAGAGAAATGGACTGGAAAGACTTCATGGCCGAGACCGAGGCCAATATTGGTGCATTCTCGAAAGAAGTGCCCGAAACCGTCCGTGGTTTTGGCATCATGGGTAAGGCCGCCAAAACAGATGGTGCGCTGAGTGAAAAGACAAAGGAATTCATGGCGTTGGGGATTGCCATCGCGACGCGCTGCGACAGCTGCATCGGCTTCCATATCCGCTCATTGGTGCGGCTGGGTGCTACCCGCGAAGAGCTGTGCGAAGCGCTGGCTATGGCCACCTATATGGGCGGCGGCCCGTCTTACGCCTACAGCGCCAAGGCGTTGAAGGCGTTTGATGTGTTTTCAGAGTAATAGACCGGTACGCGGTCCGATTTCATTGGATGGTTCTTGCCATGGCAGTCACCGAAATCCGTAATGAAGGGATGCGAATTGGTGGCAAGATCATCATTACCGCTGAGACCATCCCGGTTCACTACCCCTATACCAATGAGGTCGTGGGCCATGTGCCCGCAGGGCAGGCTGAACACGCGCGCCGCGCCCTCGAAATTGCGGCCCACTACAAGCCCGAACTGACCCGCTATGAACGCAGCCAAATCCTGCAACGGGCTGGAGAGCTGATTGGTGAACGTCGCGATTACCTCACCAAATGGCTGGTGCTTGAGCTTGGCATCTGCCATCAACACGCGATCTACGAGACCAAGCGCGCGCAGGATGTCTTTCAATTTGCAGCGGCCGAGGCACTGAAGGATGATGGCGAAATCTTTGCGTGCGATCTGACCCAAAACGGTAAAGCCCGCAAGATTTTCACGATGCGCGAGCCTGTGACCGCAATCAGCGCGATCACTCCATTCAACCATCCACTCAACATGGTCAGCCACAAGGTTGCTCCGTCGATCGCCACCAATAACTGCATGGTCTGCAAACCGACCGAGTTGACGCCTCTGACCTGCCTGACGCTGGCCGATATCCTTTATGAGGCAGGCCTGCCGCCTGAGATGTTTCAGGTGGTCACTGGCTGGCCACAGGACATTGGGAATGAGATGATCGCCAATGAAAACATCGACATGATAACCTTCACCGGTAGTGTTCGCGTGGGCAAGATGATCGCAGAGAAGGCGGTTTACAAACGTCAGGCGCTGGAGTTGGGAGGTAATGATCCACTGATTGTTCTGAATGACCTCAACGATGCCGATCTAAACAGGGCAGCAACGATCGCCGTAGCCGGGGCCACCGGCAATTCGGGACAACGCTGCACTGCGATCAAGCGAATACTGGTGCAAGAGAGTGTCGCGGACACCTTTGTGCCTTTGGTGCTGGAGAAGGCCAAAAAGATCAGATTCGGAGATCCGCAGGATCCTGAGACCGAGCTGGGTTGTGTGATCCACGAGGATGCGGCCAAGCTTTTCGAAGATCGTGTTCACTTGGCCCAGAAAGAGGGAGCAGAAGTCCTTTACCACCCCGGACGTCAGGGCGCGCTGCTGCCGCCGATCGTGGTCGACGACGTTCCCCACGACTCTGCGTTAGTGATGGAGGAAACTTTCGGCCCCATTATTCCCATCATTCGCGTGCCCGACGACGATGACGAGGTCATGCGCATCTCGAACTCTACTGTGTACGGCCTGTCGTCGGGGGTATGTACCAATGACCTGAACCGCGCAATTGCCTATATCAATGGGCTGAGCGTGGGCACCTGCAATATCTGGGAACAACCCGGATACCGTATCGAAATGTCCCCCTTTGGCGGCATCAAGGATTCGGGCAATGGTGTCAAAGAAGGGGTCATCGAGGCCATGAGGTTCTTTACGAATGTCAAAACCTACTCGCTTCCTTGGCCCGGTTGAAGACTTGTTGAAGATTGCAATGCACACCACGAGAGATTCATGCTCACTCAGCCATGAAATGACCGCTTGAGCCCTTCGGCTCTTGGCGTCATATGTGCCTTCGAACGCACGCGCGATGCCCCGAAACAAGGAAATACCTCATGCAAAAGGTTCTGATCACAGGTACTGCCGGATTTATCGGGTTCCATCTTGCCAAACTTTTGCTTGAGAACGGTTGCCGGGTTCATGGCTTTGACGGGATGACTGATTATTACGATGTCCGCCTCAAACAGAGTCGACATGCGCTGTTGCAGGAGAACCCAAATTTTTCGTGCGATGAAGGGATGCTGGAAGATACCGCCAAGTTCGACCAGATCGCTGATGCTTTTGAACCGGACGTGATCATCCACCTCGCGGCGCAAGCTGGCGTCCGATATAGCCTGGAAAACCCGCGCGCCTATGTCGAAAGCAATGTTGTCGGGACGTTCAACGTGATGGAAGCTGCGCGGCGGCACAAAGTGCGGCATCTGCTGATGGCTTCGACTTCGTCGATCTACGGGGCAAATCCTGACATGCCCTTCGACGAGTGCGAAAAAGCAGATCATCAACTCACTATGTACGCAGCCACCAAAAAGGCAAATGAAGCGATGGGGCATTCCTATGCCCATCTTTGGGATATTCCGACGACAATGTTCCGCTTCTTCACAGTCTACGGTCCTTGGGGGCGCCCGGACCTTGCGTTCTTCAAATTCACGGACGCTATCCTCAACGACCGCCCGATAGACATCTACAACCACGGCGACATGTATCGTGATTTCACCTATGTGGATGACCTGGTGCGCGCAATCTCTCTGCTGATCGACGTTGTGCCTGTTCGCCCCAAAGCCCCCGAAGACATCGCCGAAGGTGACAGCCTGAGCCCGGTCGCTCCCTATCGCATAGTGAACATTGGAAATTCAGACAAAGTGCGTTTGTTGGATTTCATCGACGCCATCGAAGAAAGCCTCGGCAAACCCGCGATCCGAAACTATATGGAGATGCAGTTGGGCGATGTGCCTGCAACTTGGGCCAATGCCGCACTGCTGCACCGCCTGACCGGTTATCGCCCAAAAACCGAAATCAGGGACGGCATACAGGCCTTCGTGGACTGGTATCGCGCATATTACGGTAAATAGAACCTGCGAACCTGCCTAAACCTGAATTCGCCGGCCCCAGCACCGATTAAACCGTCAGCGCGTTCAGATCGCTTTTTTCAGTGCCTCGATTATCTGCTCTTGCGAATTCTCCTGCAGATACGGGTGCATCGGCAGGCTAATCACTGTTGCGGCGGCCTGATCGCCAACAGGCAAGTCGGCATTTGGGTCAGAAACAGCTGGTTGCTTGTTCAACGGCAGTGGATAATGCACGGCGGTCGGAACCCCGGCGTCTTTGAGCTTAGCTTGCACATCCTCACGATTGTCCACGCGTATCGTGTACTGCGCCCAGGCGCTGGTCGCGCCCTCCATCAGCGTCGGAGCGGCGATATTGGTTTCCTTCAGTAGCACTTTGTAACGGTCCGCGACGGAGTCTCGCAGGACAAGTTCATCCTCGAAAATATCCAGCTTGCACAGCAGGATCGCAGCCTGCAATGTGTCCAGACGGCTGTTAACGCCAACCCTGATATGGTGATAACGCCGGTCCTGCCCGTGCCGGGCTATCTGGCGAAGAATGATGCTCAGATCATCGTCCGAGGTGAAGATAGCACCACCATCGCCGTAGCAGCCAAGGGGTTTCGATGGGAAAAAGCTGGTGCAGGAAATCGTTGATAGGTTTCCTGACCGTTTGCCACGCAACGATCCGCCAAAGCTCTGAGCAGCATCCTCGATGACAGGTAAGCCGTTTGCCACAGCTACCTCGTTAATTCGTTCGAAATCAGCAGGTTGGCCATACAGCGACACCGGTATAATTGCCTTTGTCCGGGGTGTGATCGCAGCGTCAAGCTTGTTGGGATCAAGGTTATAACTAGTCTGGTCAATATCGACATAAACCGGCTTTGCGCCCAGCAATCTGACGGCTTCAGCCGTGGCGATATATGAAAATCCGGGCGTGATGACCTCATCCCCCGGCCCGACCTCAAACGCCATCAAGGCAATTTGCAATGCATCCGTTCCATTGGCGCAGGTGATGCAATGTTTAGCTCCCGTGAAGGCAGTCAGCCGTGCCTCTAGTTCAGCCACTTCTGGGCCAAGAATGTACTTTCCATGCGCCAACACATTGGCAATGCCAGCATCAAGCTGATCCTTGATACGTTTCTGTTGTTCCGCCAGGTCAATAAATTGCATCGCTAAAACGCCCTATTGGTTCTTGAGGAATTTCTGCAAGCTGTACCTCTGCAGTTTCCCATACATAATCCGGCACCGCTCGACCATGTCTATTCGTCGGCAAAGACTTAATACACCGGGTCTGTTTGGCACGGATTACCGCAGTACTAATAACTGGGCGGACCGTTTCCCTGTATTGCCCAGTGCCAAAAACGTCATGGGTGGTGGGACAACATGCAGACGATCCGTTTGATCAGAGTACCGTGCTGCTCATCAGCTTCGGATGCTGCTCACCTTTGCTTGCTTCGATCGAGGCGTTGCGGATATGGCTGACCATCGCAATTGCAGGCCGGTTTTCATTCAATCCAAACCCGTTCCCGTTCAGAATCTCTTCGTAGCTTCGCGTGTGCAAGTCGGCAAATCCGCCCGAGAATTCGATCTCTTCCCCATCAATAGTGATGGAGCGATAGGTTCTGGCTCCGGTTTCTCGCGCCTCTGCCGGAACGTCATTTACGTCCAGCGACAAGAACCAACGGCACCGGGCGTGTTCAAACTCAAGATAGCCCGCTGCCTTGGTCGGGGCATTGAGATGCACATGGTTCGCCTGAAGATCTCCGAAGAGGAAGTGCAGCATGTCAAAGAAATGCACGCCGATGTTGGTGGCAATACCGCCAGATTTGCGGACATCCCCTTTCCAGCTCTCCAGATACCAACGTCCACGGGACGTGATGTAAGTCAGATCGACCTCGTACTTGGTATCCTTGGGGCTGTTTCGAATCTTGTCCCTAAGAGCAATGATCGAGGGATGTACGCGCAACTGCAGGATCGTGTTTACGGTCTGTCCAGTCGCTTGCTCAATCGCTTCCAGGCCATCAATATCCTCTGGGTTCAACACCAGCGGCTTCTCACAGATCGCATCGGCGCCAGAACGCAATGCAAACCGCATGTGGCTGTCATGGAGGTAATTCGGCGAGCAGATCGAGACATAATCAATTTTGCCCGCTTCGCTGCGACGTAACATGTCAACATAGCGATCAAAACGCTCAAACTCTGTGAAAAAATGTGCATCGGGGAAGTGGCTATCGATAATTCCAACGGAGTCGCTTGTGTCCAGAGCAGCCAACAACGTGTTTCCGGTATCCGTTATCGCCTTCATGTGGCGCGGCGCGATGTATCCTGCGGTTCCTATTAATGCAAAGTTGCTCATTCGGTGCGTCCCAAGTGCTCAAATTGTGCTACAGCGCTTCCAAGAAATTCTTTGGGAAGTCAATAGTGGAAGGCATTTCAAGCATCACCAATCAAGCTGGAAACCCCGATCAACCTCTGTTAGAGCGGTTCGGAATTGTCAGAGCTAGATTGATCTTCGACCGATGTCAGACACCCGCCCCAAATCTCAAAAAACCGTATTCTGTCTTACCTACCACGAGATAACGGCGGATGCGCGCGTTCTTAAAGAAGCGCGCGCACTTCATGCAGCGGGCCATAACGTACATATCTTCTGCGACTGGCCAGGGGGCTTGCCGCAAGAAGACAGCATCGATGGCATTCGGATCACTCGATTCAACTGGCAGTCTTGTGACAACATCACTGAAAAATTGCTTAAACGTTTCTCGTTTATGGAGCGCACGTCCGCTCAAGTCGAGCAACGTGTCGTACCGTATGTCGAATCCGCTATTCAGCTGAATTCTTTGAAAACCTGGTTGAAGACTTTCCTCACGGACGAAGACGTCCAAAAGCTTGACCCGATGTACTATAAAAACTTCGGCGGTGATGAAAGGCGGGCTAGAAAACTCGTACACAAGCGACTGCTTTGGAAAACACGGCTTGGACTTGGATTCGGAAAAGGCCCGAAAAACCTCAAGTCATTTATGTTGATGGCCCGAAAAGTCAGAGAAAATTTCTTTAAACTCTATCAGTTGGAATCATTGATTTACGCAGAAAACCTTTGCCACCTTAAATTTGATGAGGTCCCTGATGTCATCCACGCTCATGATATTTATTGTCTCCCTGCAGGCGTCGTAATTGCCAAGCAGTTCAACGCAAAACTTGTTTATGACGCCCATGAGTATGAGCCCGCGCGCGCTACAAAGAATCCGTCGAATGGATCGAACTTTGCAGAAAACCTAGAAGACGATTGCCTCCCCTTCGTCGATTATATGATCACCGTATCTTCGTCCATCGCAGATTTGTATGCCAAACGCTTCAAAGATAGTCCGACACTTATCCTCAATGCTCCAGAGATAGATGTCGACTACATGGATAGTCGTAAAGAAAAGGCGTTGGATCAGCTTTCTATCCGTGCTCAGGCAAACGTTGCTGACGGGGCGCCCTTGATTATTTTTACTGGTGGCATTCAAATGTCACATCGTGGGTTAGATAAAGTTCTTGAGGCTTTGGTTCATCTTCCCGAAGTCAAGTTAGCTTCGATGGGCCCACGGCACCTCCGAAACGACAAGTGGTTCATGAGTGTCGCTCATGACCTAGGTGTGGATGATCGCGTTACCTTGCTTCCACCTGTGGCAGCTCCAGATGTACCAGTCGCAATTAGTACAGCAGACCTCGCTATATGCCCGTTTCAGAACGTATCGCTCAATCACCGCTACGCAATGCCTAACAAGCTTTTTGAAGCCGCATTTGCTGGCGTACCAATATGTGTTTCAGATCTTCCAGAGATGCGTCGGTTTGCGGAGTCTCTCGGTTTCGGACGAGCAATGGACGAAACAGATCCTCAGAGCATTGCTGAAGCTATTCGGGATGTCTTGGACCATCCCGAACGCTTTACGTTAAGCGTCGACAACAGAAGGAAGCTTTGGGAGACCTACAGCTGGCCTGCGCAAGCCAAGAAGTTGGCGGCGCTCTATGAAGGTATTTAAACTCGCGCGGCAAGTATCTGTGCGATTTGTTGCGAAGCGGTTCCATCACCATAGATTTCTATCTGATTTCCGCTAGTCCCTATCGCACTTAGGATACCATCCTCGATATCCCCTTCTATGGGCGAAACGATACGATTCCAGCCGCTTTCAACAAGCTCAACCCATTCTGTTTCCGTTCTAAGAGTTACGCAAGGGACGCCGTAGAAATACGCTTCTTTCTGCACTCCGCCAGAGTCCGTAGCAACCAGCACCGCATTGCTTTCTAGAGCGACCATATCCAAGTAACCGACTGGGTCTATCGTTTGGACATGTTCGAATTTACGACCGATTCCTTTTATCCTCGCGGCAGTACGTGGATGCAATGGCAAGACAACCGGATGTTGTTTTGCAACCGCCTCCAGACCATCAACAATGTTTGTTAACGTTTCTGGCGAATCCGTATTTTCAGCTCTATGGATCGTCGCAAGTATGAATCCGTTTGCGTCTAACCCAATGTCAGCCAAAATTGTTGATTTCTGCTTGGCCTTTTCACCGAAGTGTAGTGCTGCGTCGAACATCACGTCACCGACTTCAAAAATTTTGCTCTCCGAAATGCTTTCTCTTCGCAGATTTTCCACAGCGTCGCTGGAAGTCGTGAACAGAAGGTCGGAAACGTGATCCGTTAGAACTCGGTTCGTTTCTTCGGGCATCTTTCGATTAAATGAGCGCAGCCCGGCCTCTACGTGCGCCACCGGGATATGAAGTTTTGAGGCGACCAATGCACCAGCCAATGTTGAATTCGTATCTCCAAAAACAAGGAGCGCATCTGGTTCATGTTCTTGAATGACGGGTTCAAGTTTCTGCATCATCAGTCCTGTCATGGCACCATGACTGCCTGAGTTCACCGATAGGTTGATGTCGGGTTTTGCAATTTCTAGTTCGTCGAAAAAAATCTTAGACATCGAATCGTCATAGTGCTGTCCTGTGTGAATCAGCACCTCTGTTACTCCCGGCATGGAACGAAGTGCTCTGCTCACCGGAGCCAATTTAATAAACTGAGGGCGCGCGCCAACTACAACTGCGATTTTCACGGTAGCTCCAAATAAATAATTGCCTAAAACCGCGCTAACACACGGCCAGTATAAATTCCACGTGATATCTCGTGACTGATTTACTGACGCGGGTTCAGATTAACTTAACAGTAGGGTCAACCTTCATAACCAACAGATGACGGCCGCCACGAGAGCAATGGTAAAGGGACAGACCTCTGGACAGCACTTGAAGCGCGTCGCCAAGCGCCTGCAGCCCTTTAGCCCGCCGAACACGATCTCGATGCGGTTTCACCGCTCGTATCTGCGTTTTGGCATATTTGACTGGGGTCTTGCGTTGCTTTCGACCCGAAATGCAGGCACGTGCCCCCTCGTCTCACAACGCTTCTCGGGTCCAGTCAGCATCGTAGCCGCGATCCCCGAACTGCCATTCGAATTAGGAAAGCTGCCAAGCAGCGAGTGTGCACCAACGTCGTCGCTGAATTGTCCGGCGGTGACAAGCAGATTGACCGGTAGCCACTAGCTATCGCAGATCGCACGCAGCTTGGTGTTCATACCGCCCTTGGTTTGACCAATCAGACGACCACATCCCATTTTGGCAGCCATACTCGTCGCGGTATGGTGCAATTTCGGATGGATTGCACGATCATAACAGTCTTTTGCTTGCAGTGTTCGGCAGCGAGCCCAGCCATCATCCGCGCGAAGATGCCTTTCTCGTTCCTAAGTTTCCATCGGCTACAGAGCGTCGAAAGGACCGCTCATATCAAAGCTCAGCTATCCGAGCTGCTAAATATACAGTGCTAACAAAATCGATGCATCGTGACACTAGAATTGATACGCGTGAGGCGATCCTGCTGTCAGCTATATAAACCTGATACTACCACTAACAGCCCTTTTGGCCATGCGACGACGAATCCCGTTTCCACGCATAGAGTACTTGTTTCTGGTACTCTGTGTCGGTGTAGCGCTTCCATATGCCATATTCTTCACTCGGGCCCGATTTCGGATCCAATTTTATTGGCTGATACATGCGTCAAATGCGACGTTTCTCGCGACACCGCGGGAGCTTAGCTTAGACGCACAAATGATACTTAGACAGCTTTGAGGAGTTATCTTGCTAGTATTTTATTATTGCCTAAGATACTTGTTAAATTAGTACACCTGAGCCTACGCGCTTGTAACTTTGCCAGCTAGAAGAAGCTACCGGATGCTTTGCAATAAACCGGTGCCAGAAGAAGCAACCCGAGTGGCACCTACGCATTGTAGCGTCAAATTGGCCAGAGATTAGCAATGCATCTAAATCACCCCCACCTCATTATCGCAAATAGCTGCACGGGCTTGAATCAAATATATTTTGCCGATTTCAAGGAGTTGATTTCAAACGTGAAACCTCATGCTGTCTGGAGCAAGACTGTATTATGTTAAACCGGCAAACCACATCTCCAGACACCTTGGTGGTTGATCTCGACGGCACCCTGCTCAGATCAGATATGCTGCACGAAAGTTTCTGGGCAGCTTTCTCGTCAAACTGGCGCACACCGTTTCGCGCAATAAAGGCGTTGGGCGCGGGCAGATCAGCTCTAAAACGCGAACTGGCCGCGCACGCAGATATCGACTCGTCAACCCTCCCCTATGATTTGAAGGTCATTGAATATATCGAGAGTTGGCGTAGAGCGGGAGGGCGAACCGCCCTGGTTACTGCTAGCGATCAAAAAATTGCCGATTGCATCGCGA
Source organism: Ruegeria sp. C5 (assembly GCF_056537605.1). NCBI lineage: Bacteria > Pseudomonadati > Pseudomonadota > Alphaproteobacteria > Rhodobacterales > Roseobacteraceae > Ruegeria > Ruegeria sp. C5. The sequence continues at coordinate 393,133 of NZ_JBQFRX010000002.1, forward strand.
AGTATCTTAATATCTTCGACGAAGTACATGGCTCAAATGGAAAGCAGAACCTCAAAGGGGCTAACAAGGCCACTTTCTTGGAGGAGCATTTCGGTTCGGGGCGTTATGCCTATATGGGTGATGCGACAGCGGATTTGCCCATCTGGGAACATTCCAGCCAAGCAGTTACGGTGAATGTCTCACCGTCTCTGCGCAAAGTCGTCGACTCGATTGATACGCGTGTTGAACACCTCCAAACTAGTCAAACTAGCTTTAGCTCTTACCTACGGGCGATCCGGCCACATCAATGGCTGAAGAATATTCTCGTTTTCTTACCAGCCTTTGCGGCACATGATTTTTCGGCTTCTGCGATATTACATAGCCTCGGGGCTTTCGTTGCGTTTTCACTAATCGCATCAAGCGTGTATGTGACGAACGACCTTCTGGATCTACGCGCAGATCGAGCCCATCCGCGTAAACGAGAAAGACCGTTTGCATCAGGTGCGTTACCCATTTCGCATGGCGCGCTGATGCTCGTGGTGCTTATGGGGGCGGGAACGGGAATAGCCACGCTCCTGGGTTGGCCCTTTGTATTTGTTATGGCAGTGTACTTCATCATTACAACGGCATATTCGCTATCGCTGAAGCGCCGTATGATCATCGATATTTGTACGCTGGCCGCCCTGTATACGATGAGGATCACCGCAGGGGCTGTGGCCACAGGCATTCCGCTATCGGTATGGCTCCTAGTATTTTCTTCATTCTTCTTTTTTTCATTGGCTGCCGTCAAGCGGCAGGCCGAACTAATCGACAATGCAGCACGTGGCAAGTTGAAGGCTGAAGGCAGGGGGTACCAGGTCGAAGATTTGCCTGTAGTCTCAATGATGTCAGTTGCCTCCGGCTACGTTTCGATATTGGTGATGGCGCTCTATATCAATTCTCCTTCCGTGATGGTTCTCTACTCCGAACCCCTAGTTTTGGGAGCGATTTGCGGCATCTTGTTTTATTGGATATCACGGATAGCGATGCTAACGCATCGAGGACAAATGCACGATGATCCAGTTGTGTTTGCAGCACGTGACCGCACAAGCCAGATTTGCGTTATCCTGATGGTTAGCTTTGTTATCGGAGGTGCAGTATTGTGAGTGTGGAGGTCCTAGTATTTCGGTATACGGTCTTCGCAGTCTTGGCGACCATAGCCAATTTGGGGATGCAACGCTTGGTACTGTCGATCAATTCGTCAACCTGGGGATTTGCATCTGCTGTCTTTTGCGGCACGCTTGTGGGGCTTCTAATTAAGTACTTCCTAGACAAGCGCTGGATCTTCGCCGATACATCACGCAGCATCCGCGCACACAGTCGGAAATTTACTCTCTATACCACCATGGGAATTGTCACGACATTGATTTTCTGGGCAACAGAAACCACGTTCTGGGTGATCTGGAAATCCAACTTGATGAGAGAAATCGGAGCGATCATCGGCCTGACAATTGGTTATGTGGTTAAATACCATTTAGATCGCCGATTTGTCTTCACAGACTCGCAGAGAGCGAAACCAGCATGACGCTTGAAGGATGGGGCAGATTTCCCGTCTATCAGGGCACTTCCGAGGCTCCGCGGAACGAGGCGGCATTGTCTGCATTGGTATCTGAGCATGCCGTCATTGCCCGTGGAAATGGCCGTGCCTATGGGGACAGCGCCATAGGATCGAATAAGACCGTTTCGATGCGTCATTTCAATCGGATGCTCTCATTTGATGCGTCGGCTGGCATTCTAGTCGCCGAGGCGGGTGTATTGCTGGCTGATGTGATATCAACATTCCTCCCACGAGGTTGGTTTCCTTCTGTGACACCGGGGACGAAATTTGTCACGCTCGGAGGCATGATCGCTGCAGACGTGCATGGAAAGAACCACCACAAAGAGGGCAGTATTGGCGCTTTTGTGGACTGGCTTGATGTCGTCACACCAGCAGGTAGGATAGAGCGCTGTTCGCCGCAGGAAAATGCAGATTTGTTCAACTGGACCACCGGTGGAATGGGGCTTACGGGTATCATCTTGCGCGCAGCTCTTCGTCTACGCCCAGTCGAAAGCGCCTGGATACGTCAAACCTTGCGACCGTTGCCAAATCTAGATGCAGCGCTTGAGGCATTTGAAGCAACTCAGGACGCAACTTATTCGGTAGCGTGGATCGACTGCCTAAGCCGGGATGACAAACTCGGTCGTTCTCTTTTGATGCTGGGGGAGCACGCCACGCGCGCCGATTTATCAGGGGACAAGTTGAGGTATCCTTTCGAAACTCCAACGAAAAGGAAATTGTCTATTCCGTTCGACTTTCCGCAAGGACTGTTAAACAGACTGTCTGTGCGAGGGTTCAATGGGCTCTATTATTGGAATGGCTCTCGCGAAAGCGGCGAAACACTGGTGGATTGGGACAGTTATTTCTACCCACTCGATGCTATCCTCGGCTGGAACAAGATCTATGGGCGCAAAGGACTAATGCAATTTCAATGTGCGCTACCTCTGGAGCACTCCAAACGCGGCCTAACTGCGCTACTTCAAGCCACATCCGCCGCCGGGGCCGGCTCTTTCTTGGCGGTGCTAAAGCGGTTCGGCCAGCAAGACAGCGCATTTTCTTTCCCAATGCTAGGCTACACATTGGCTCTCGATTTCCCGGTAAACCAGCGAACGCTTTCGCTGATGTTGCGGCTCGACCAAATCACGATGGACCATGGCGGCCGGTTCTATCTGGCTAAAGACAGCCGAATGCCCGCCGATACTTTGCACCGTTCTGATCCACGCGCCGCTGCTTTCGCCGCCCACCGCGATGAAGCCGGGCTAAGCAGCAGTTTTCGTTCAAAACAATCAGAAAGGCTCAAACTATGAGCAAAGGTGCAGTGCTGATCTTGGGGGCACGATCCGACATTGGTCTTGCGATAGCCCACGAATTCGCAAAAAGCGGTCATCCAATACAGCTCGCACTGCGAGATCCCGCACAATTTGAAGCGGCACAGAAGGATTTGCTTTTGCGTTATAATGTACAGGTCACTCTTCACGCCTTTGACGCTCTTGCATTAGAAACTCACGCAAGTTTTGTCGACGATCTACCCGAGCTCCCCCAGATCGCCGTTTGTGCGGTTGGACTAATGGGTGACCAAGTAGAGAATGAACAAGATGTGGATGCTGCAGTGACAGTCATGCGATCCAACTATGAAGGGCCCGCCAGCATTCTGGCTGTCTTGGCAAATCGCTTCGATCAACGCGGTTCGGGCAAAATCGTTGGTATCAGCTCTGTTGCAGGTTTGCGCGGGCGTGCCACCAACTATGTCTACGGCTCGGCCAAAGCCGGATTCACGGCCTTCCTTTCCGGTCTGCGTAACCGCATGGCTCGTCGGAATATCCATGTTCTTACGGTTCTGCCAGGCTTTGTGGCCACGCGAATGACAGAGGGCATGGACCTGCCTGCACGTCTTACTGCGGCGCCAGAAGAAGTAGCAGAAGCCATTTCTCGCGCACTGATCAAAGGACGCAATGTGATTTATGTTCGTTCGATTTGGAGGCTGATCATGATGATCATCACCCTTATTCCGGAAACAATCTTCAAAAAAATGAAAATCTGAAGAGTAAATATGCAAAAAAAATGTTGAGATCCCTCAATCTATCGCGCAGCTCCATTTTATCCGAAAAAGGTATTTTGCATATTTTTACATCGCAAGAAAACTCTAAGGCAAAATTCAATATCAGGCGACTGCGCGAGTTTCGACGGAACATTTCTGAAAGACTGTGGATGGGAAATCTACTCGTTTAGTACTTCTGCTAATGCCTAGGCTCAGGACCCATTGATTTCCGCCTTGCTGCCTGATTCACTGTTCACAAAACGAATGGTGAATAGGTCTGATCTCTTCTGGTTGAACGACGCGCGGATGGCACGTCTCGAGCCCTATCTCCCAAAGCTCCATGGCAAACCCTGCGTTGATGATTAGCGCGTCCTAACTGGAATTATTTTCATCAACCGCAATGAGTTACGCTGGCGGTGCGCGCCTTCGGAATACGGCCACACAAGACCCTGTACAACCGTTGGTAACGGTGGAGCGGTAAGGGTATCTTTTCACAGATGATGGACGATTTGGCCGCTGAGCGCGGCGAGGAGAAGATTGTTATGATCGACGCGACCTACTTGAAACCCACCGAACGGCGTACAGTTTGGGCGTCAAAAAGGGGGTGTGGTGATCTGATCGATCGCACGAAGCGCGGCTTGAATACTAAGCTGCACGCCATCTGCGACAGCCAGATGCGTCCGCTAAACCTCTCTGTTGCTGCCGGTCAAGTCAGCGACCATGATGGTGCGCGGGCTTTGCTGAGCAGCCTGCCAGATGTCGACTACCGCTCGGGGGCCGAGGTTGTGACGCTGATTGGTTTCGAGAAGCGTTGAAAGACAAAGGGATACGGGCCTGTACCCCCGGTTGAAACCAGTGAATAACTGCGGACAATTACGACATGCGAAGATAATAGCGGCGCACCCGGATCGAGATCATGTTCGGCAGGCTCAAGAATTGGAGGCATGTCGCAACCCGATACGATCGCTGCCCCAAAGTCTTCCTATCGGCAATCGCGCTCGCCGCAACCGTCATCTATTGGCTATGAGTACTGAGCCCAACTGCCGTTCATTTCCCAATAGGCGTATCAAACGCTTCTGTGCCTAGCGAGATTACAATCGCCAAATCTGTTTGCGACCCAAATACCCATTGCCTTTTTCAACAAAGCAACTAGTAGAGACGCGACTTCGTATTTGGGGCCCCTCTGACTATCCTGCGCAGACTTAGATAAAGAGCGATTTTATCATGACACAGACATCACTAAACAACCTGCTACAAAAGCTTACTGCGAAGCAGGCTGTGATCGGGATTGTTGGACTGGGATATGTCGGACAACCCCTGGCCCTCAGATATACCGAAATTGGATACCGGGTGATTGGCTTCGACCTGGATACCACAAAGGTGCAGAATTTAAACTCCGGTCACAGCTCAATTGAGCATATCGACGATGACCGCATTGCAGAGGCGCGAAAAAGTGGATTCGAGGCCACTACAGATTTCTCGCGCATCGCTGAGGCGGATGGCATTATGTTGTGTGTACCAACTCCACTCAACAAATATCGCGAGCCAGATTTGAGCTTTGTCACCGATACGTGTGACCAAATATCAGATCATTTGCGTCCGGGTCAGGTTATTGCGCTGGAAAGCACGACTTATCCAGGCACAACCAAAGAAGAAGTTTTGCCTCGGCTTGAGAAAAATGGACTTGAGGTTGGTGAGGATCTTTTTGCTGTCTACTCACCCGAACGCGAAGACCCCGCCAACCCGGATTTTACGACCAATACAATACCAAAAGTGGTCGGCGGACATACAGCGGCATGCCTGAAGGCGGGTATCGCGCTTTATGAGCTCGCGATTGATAAGCTCGTACCGGTAAGCTCGACCGAGACTGCCGAGATGACAAAGCTTCTGGAAAATATCCACCGGGCGGTAAACATTGGCCTCGTGAACGAGATGAAAATCGTTGCTGACCGCATGGGGATCGATATTTTTGAGGTTATCGACGCGGCCGCGACCAAACCCTTCGGGTTTACGCCTTACTATCCGGGTCCGGGACTTGGAGGGCACTGCATCCCTATCGATCCATTTTACCTGACCTGGAAAGCACGTGAATACGGCATCAATACACGCTTCATCGAATTGGCCGGTGAAGTGAACACGGCGATGCCGGAATATGTGTTTGGCAAACTCGCCAATGCGCTGAATGATCGCAGCAAAGCGATTCGTGGCAGTAAAATCATGGTTTTGGGCATCGCGTACAAAAAAAATGTCGACGACATGCGAGAGAGCCCTTCTGTCACCTTGATGGAGCTGATCCGAGACAATGGAGGAGACCTCAGCTACTCGGACCCCCATGTGCCCGAATTTCCCACGATGCGGGAACACTTCTTTGAATTGTCATCTGAAACCCTTACCCCTGAGGTTCTGTCGGAGCAGGATGCAGTTATTCTGGCGACCAATCACGATGCCTTTGATTATGAGTTGATCAAAAATCACGCGAAGCTCCTCATCGACACCCGCGGTAAATACCGTACCTCTGAGCAAAATATTGTTCGTGCTTAAATGAAACTGCGACCGGCTTTGCCGAGCAGGGCCGGAACACCTGGCGGATGGTACTTAGGAACGGCTGTCGCTCGTATGACCGCTTACGCGGGACCAAAACTCTGAATGGTTTGACGGTGTCCTAAGCGCTGGATGAATGCGCTGAGAATTGGACCCGCAAGGCAAAAATGTCGGCACTTTCCTGCCATTCCAATCAATTCATCGGTACGAACACCGCCTAAACAATTGGCGGCGCATGAAACGCGCGTTGTTCCTGTGCAGGTACGCAGATATAGTTGCGGCAATTGTCAGGCCGCCTTCGGGTACAGGAAGATTGGCTGTTGACGAGTTCCAAGTGTGAGCAATCAAGGGCCAAAACGCGTGAGCTTGAAAAACCGCAACACCCCGCCTCAGCGTCATGAGCTGCGAAAGGTGCGCAACCAAGGGAACAGTTTCCTGGCGCTTGCCTTCATTTTCAGCGTTTTTGTCAATCTGCTTATGCTGACCGGACCGCTGTTCATGCTGCAAGTGTATGATCGGGTCCTTGGGTCGCGCTCGGTCGAGACTTTATCAGCGCTTTTTTTGCTTGTCGCGCTGCTTTATGCGCTGATGGCGATGTTGGACTATGCGCGCGGCCGAATCGTGGCTCGGTTCGGAGCGCGATTTCAATCAGCACTCGATGAACGCGTGTTTGAAGGGACCATGCGACGCGCATTGTTCCCACAGGTTCGATCAGCACCTGCGACTGCATTGCGAGATCTGGAATCGATCCGCGCGTTATGCGCCTCGCCCGTTTTGTTGGCGGTTATGGACATCCCTTGGACGCCGATTTTTGTGGCCGCAATCTTCCTGTTCCATCCGTTGCTTGGCTGGTTGGCCGTCGCAGGTGGAACGCTTCTGATTGTTATCGCGCTGCTGAACCAAGCGTTGACCCATCGCAAAGTGTCAGATGCTCAAATCGCCTCTGCCAAAGCAAATTCTTTCTCTGAACACGCCAGACAAGCTGCCGAGGTCGTCAGATCTCAGGGCATGCAGGAAGATGTCTCAAAACGCTGGTTGAACCAGCGCACCGAAGCGCTGTCTCAATCCATATCTGCAAGCGACTGGACCGGCAGTTTTACCTCGCTGACGAAGTCTCTGCGACTGTTTCTGCAATCCGCTATGCTGGCGCTCGGCGCGTTGCTGGTTTTGCGCAACGAGATGACGCCCGGTGCTATGATCGCGGGTACGATCCTTCTGGGTCGCGCCTTGGCTCCGGTCGAAATGGCGGTGGGTCAATGGTCGATGATCGAACGCGCGCGCACGGCATGGATTAACCTGAACTCATTTCTTGATTCAACGCCTCCTGAATCGTCTCGTACCAAACTGCCCGATCCCAAGGCGCATCTTGTCGCAAAAGGACTGACGGTGATCCCTCCGGGCGCGAAGATCCCGACAGTGCGGAATGCATCTCTTGAGTTGCGCCCTGGCACGGCCCTGGGTGTGATCGGGAAAAGCGGGTCAGGCAAAACAACGCTTGCCAAAGCGTTGTTGGGCCTTTGGCCACCGGCCGCTGGGGAAATTCGTTTGGCCGGTGCTACACTCGATCAGTACGAACCCGACGATCTGGGGCGGCATATTGGATATCTACCGCAGCAAGTGACGCTGTTCAACGGAACGGTTGCTGAAAACATCGCCCGGATGTCACAAACCCCTGATCCCGAAGCGGTTGTTGCAGCGGCGAAAACAGCCAATGCGCATGAGCTGATTCTGGGGCTTGAGAAAGGATACGATACCTTCCTTGAGGGCAATGACAGCCAGCTTTCCGGTGGGCAGAAACAGCGGATTGCATTGGCGCGCGCTCTCTATGGTAATCCGGTATTGTTGATTCTGGATGAGCCAAACTCGGCCCTGGATGCAGACGGAACCCTCGCCCTGAACAACGCGGTCCGCGAGCTCAAGAGCGCGGGCAAATCCACGATTATCATGACGCACCGGCCTCAGGCGATCTCGGAATGCGACGATCTTGTCGTTGTCGAGAAAGGCCAGATCGTCAAATCCGGTGGGCGCGATGAAGTTTTGAACACGATGGTCCAAAACGCCAACGTTATCAAAAGGCACCTGAACAAGGTGGGTGAATAATGGCAGACAAGAGTTCACGTCCCGTTTGGAGTATTAAAGCGCCCGCTTTTGTCGGCCTTTTGGCTCTGGCAGTTTTGATCCTGGGACTGGGATTATGGAGCGTCCGCACTGAGCTGGCCGGTGCTATTATCTCGCAAGGTGTGATCGAAGTTCAGAGCAATCGTCAGGTCATCGAACACCCCGATGGTGGCGTTGTAGGCGAGATATTCGTACGTGACGGTGACGCAGTGGCGCGTGGGGACATGATGCTGCGGCTTGACGACACGTTTTTGGCCTCGGAGCAAACGATCGTGGAATCTCAGCTATTTGAGTTACTTGCCCGAAAGACCCGGCTAGAGGCTGAACGGGATGGTGCGAACGCAGATACGTTAAAGCAAAATCTGCAAGAGCTCAAAGCCCGCGAATCGATCGACGACGATCTGTTGGAAGGCCAACAACGTCTGTTCAACGCCAGGTTGGAAACGCTGACCCAGCAGATCGACCAGCTTGGGAAACAGAAGATACAGATCCAGAACGAGATTGAGGGGACGCAGGCGCAATTGGCGTCACTGAATACTCAGGTCGAATTGATCAGAACGGAGCTCGAAGATCAGCAAGGTTTGCTTGATCGCGGCCTGACACAGGCCAGCCGCGTTTCTGCATTGCAGCGGGAAGAGGCAAATCTAACAGGGCAAATCGGCAGCCTCGAATCCACAGTTGCGCGACTGACAGGCCAGATCGCCACGACCGAAATTCAAATTGTTGAATTGCAGGCCACGCGGCGCGAAGAAGCCATCACCGAGCTTCGGGATGTGCAGTCTCGCGTTGTAGAACTGGCGGAACGTCGTCTTTCCCTTTCCGAGCGTTTGTCGCGTCTAGACATCCGTGCACCCGTCGCTGGCACAGTTTACGACAGTCAGGTTTTTGCCATCCAGTCTGTGATCCAGCCGGGTGAGCCGATGATGTATGTAGTGCCGCAGGATACGCCCTTGTTGGTCGCAGCACGGGTGGATGCGTTGCATGTGGATCAGTTACATCGCGGACAGGAAGTCGCCTTGCGCTTTCCCGCATTCAATCAACGCGACACGCCTGAGCTGAATGGCCGTGTGATCAATGTCTCAGCAGATTCATTCACAGATGAGACGAGCGGCTTTACCTTCTACCGTGCTGAAGTTGTGCCTGACGAAGGACAACTGGACCGTTTGAATGGCCAGGAACTGTTGCCGGGTATGCCTGTCGAAGCCATGATCAAAACTGATGAACGCACTCCGCTTTCTTACCTGGTCAAACCATTGGCAGATTACTTCTACCGCGCGTTTCGAGAATAGCACCGATCACGCAATCGCATTCAAACTGCCTCGATATTGCCAAGCAGTATTGAGGTCATGTCGACCGACAGATCACTATCAACAATTGTGACCTCTGCTCCGGTTTCGTAGATGACGTTGCTGCGTGAAATTCCGGATAGATCCGCATTTGCATCCAGAAAAACCCACTCAGCGTTGTGCGCAGAAGGCTGGCCGACCGCAACCTGAAGAATTGCCAGTGCATCCAACGCGTTTACCGATCCGTCCCGGGTGATATCGGCCGCAATGTAATTTTCGGCCGTTGCCGGACCCCATGTCGGATCAAGTCCAACCGACATGCGCAAAACCTGCAATGCATCCAGCGCTGTTATCTCGCTGCTTGCCATTGAATACGATTTGATGATGTCCAATTGGCCGGAAAACGCGCCGTCTGGTAGATCCAGATCAAATTCACCTTGTGCATTTGCCTGCGCAACAACTGCAGACCCTCCGTCTGGGGTGAACCGGATTTCAGCATTTCCCAACGCTGCGTTTGGAGTCGTCGAATTCAGCGTGAACCCACCAGCTACCCCGTCTGATGAGTTGTTATCCGGCCCGCTACCCAGATTGACAGGAATATGATCGGGACCACCAAACCCTGCGCCGAATACCTGCTCATTTGTCAGGGACGTGCCATTAGCTGAAACAAGTTCTATCGTTTCGTCGCGATAAGCGATTTGGGCGCCTCGAGCGGTGGAAGTGAAATCCAACTGCGCTGGGGTGCGCAGAAAAGGATAATCAGTCAGATCCAAACGGTCGGTGCCGGCCTGAAAGTCCGTGATCACAGTCGGGCCACTTGTTTGACGGATCACAAAGATGTCCGCGCCAGCACCACCCGTCATGGTCGTGGAACTGGTGCCCGTAATCAGCATATCGTCCCCTGCTCCGCCGTCCAGAATAGTGTCCAGTACACCGCCTTTTAGCATGTCGTCCTGCGCGGTTCCGGTTACTGTTCCGAACCCTTCGGCAACAATTCCAAGGTCGGCAATCGATACGCTCAGCTGAGTGAGCCCTGCATCCTGTTGAGATGATACAAATATCTGCAGCTCATCCCCCATATGCGCAACGCTGATCGTTTGGACATTTTGCAATCCACTGTCCAGGGTATCAGCAAAACTATCCATATGGATGAGCTGCCCGTCCGGCGTCATTGTAAACAGCGTGATCCCATCATCCCCGCCCCCAGCCACCACGAAAACCCGACCATTAACTTCAAGAATTGAAAGATCCTGTACGGCCCCAAACCGGGTATGCAGGGTATCCAGAATATGATCCGTCGGCTTTAACTGCCCGCTGGCGTCCAATTCCATAACGCTTAGCGAATTGCTCTGCGATCCGGCCACAACAATCCATGACTTTCCATAGGCTTGAATTGTCTCAACCGCCGTAGGAGAACTGATGCCCAGCGTTTGGATATCGTCATTACCGGCAACCTCAGAGAGCACGCCACTGCCTTGATCGATCGAATATGACGAGATTGTTCCACTGGTTGCATCTGCGCCGACAATGAAATGATTCGACCCCGATTGCAGGGTCTGAAGCGTACTGGCAGACGCGTTAATGCTATGCGCCGGGCTCAGCGATCCATCACCATTGATACTATAGGTGCCGATCTGGCCTGTGTCCTCATGCGCAAGCGCAAGCAAGTCGCCAGCCCCAATCGTCACCTGAACCGCTGCAGCGATATCTCCGCCGCCCGTCAAGGCATCGGTTTCTTGCAAGGCACCGATAGTGCCATCCGTGTTTAGTTCATAACCCACAAGTCCTGTGGCGGTATCGACATCGAGGACCAGTTGATTATTGCCCGCCAGATGAATCGGGGTTCCGCTGCGCCCGACCTGATGGGCAATCGAGGCATCGAAATATTGTTGGTCCTGTTCTTGTGGGCCAGCCCCCTCCACAAGGTGCCAAGACACGAGCCCTCCCCCGGGTCCGCTCGTGCTGTAAAGATACGTTTCCCCGTTAAACGTTTTTAAAGCCGTATCGCCGATACCTGAATCGAGCGCTGCGGTCCCCGTTGCCACCACTCTTTCGAACTGAAGCATCATCGCCCGTTACCCCCTGCCACCCCTGGCAACACATACAGGATGAAACGATGTTCGGTTCTGAACCAGAACAGAAATGTGGTGAAAACAAGGACTTCAGTTCCAGATTAACTCAAATTTTTCGCAGCGGTCGAATGGCTCAGAAGATCAAACCACAGACCAGATCGGCCGAAAACAGCATATCACGCAACGACCAGCGTCCATCTAATGAGAGGGCAAAATGACCAAAGATACCGTTTCGACCAATAAATCGACCACGGACGCCGGGCCCGATGCGCAACGTACGCGCCATATCCGCAAATGGTTCGACAAAAAACTTCAGCGATGGGTAGGACGCGGGGTTGCTGGCGGCCTTGGCTCGACACTATTAGCATTACCAGCTCTTGCGCAGGCCACCGATGAACAGCTTGCGTCTCATCAGTTTGCTGAGTCAATTCCGGGCGTTCGGGTGGCAAAGCTGCTTTCGAATGGCGACGTGCAGCTGAAACTGACAGATGGGCGGACGATTGTTGTCTCTGCCGAGAACGTACAGATTCTGGAAAACGGCACCATAATGGTTGCAGATGAAGTCGTCGGCGAAATTGCACAATTAGGTCTAGCCGCAGAGGCCGCAGGTGCGACCGCAGCGACCGCAGGTGGCGTAAGCGGTGCCGGGCTGGCCTTGGGCGGGCTGGGAATAGCCGGTGCTGCAGCTGCCGGTGGCGGAGGCGGCGGCGGTGGAGACAGCGACGATGAAACTGATGCCGAACCCACCGTTACCCCCTCACCTCCTCGACCGCCCAGCCTGAACCTGGCTGAGCTGCAATCAAACGTATTGAGCAATCTCAGCAGCCAAACAACAGCGCCGGATGGAACAACGACTGTCGAAGTTACCATCGGATCGGTGACAAAATCAGTCACTCCTGCAGGCGACGGAAGCTGGAGCGTTTCACTGACGCAGGCCGAGGCAGCGGCCCTGCCTCAGGGGATCTCGGATGTTTCCGTGCGCCATCTGGATGGTAGCGGGATGGAGCTATCGGCTGAAACCGCAAGGTTCGACGTTGATACCATTCCGCCGGTCCTGACCATCGATACATTCTCGGCGGGTGCGGTAATGAATGCTGCAGAACAAGGTACAAATCTCGAAATCTCTGGCACAACGGATGCCGAGAATGGGCAGACCGTAATGGTAGCGATTGGTGGGCAATCCTATAGTGGCACCGTTTCGGGCGGCGGCTGGAGCGTTTCGGTGCCCGCTTCAGATCTTACCACGCTGCCAGACGGGTCAAGCGTCACGGTGACGGCTGATGTATCGGATCGCGCTGGGAACCCAGCAGCTCAGGCCAATGGAAGTTTTGACACTGATCTGACCGCGCCTGATCTGACACTAAACCCAGTGGGTGGCGGTTCAATAGATCTGGCCGATGTCGTTGGGGATCTTGTCTTGTCGGGCACGACCACAGCTGAAAACGGCCAGGTGGTCAATGTATCTTTCGACGGTCAGGATTACACGGGTTCTGTATCGGGCGGCAGTTGGTCAGTGACGATCCCGAATGCCGATTTGTCTGGTTTGGCAACCGGTGTGCCCGCATCCGTTTCAGTTGCCGTCAGCGACACAGCAGGCAATTCGGCAACACCGATATCGGTATCCGTTCCGGTCGATCTCACGGGCCCATCAATTGCAATCACTCCCTTGTCGGTCGGGGCTATCCTGAATGCGGTCGAAACCGGATCTGACCTGGTCGTAAGCGGGACAACAGGGAACGTAACCGACGGGCAGCAGGTAACAGTAACCCTTGATGGGCAGACTTATACCGACTCGGTCTCGGGCGGCAGTTGGAGTGTGACAATCCCCAGCGCCGATCTCATAGCGCTTGCCGATGGTGGAGACTTCAATATCACGGGCGACGTGACGGACGCCGACGGCCTTGTCGCCCCGCAAGTCAGCGTCAACTTATCCAAAGATGTCACCGCCCCAACTCTGAGTATCGACAGTTTTTCGGGCGGAGCGGTTTTGAATGCTGCGGAACGTGGTACGGACTTGACCATTACGGGCACTACATCCGCCGAAGATGGTCAGACAATCACCGTAAATCTGAACGGCCAATCCTACACTGGACAGGCCTCAACCGGGGGGTGGTCGGTGAGTGTCCCCTCGGCGGATTTGGCGGCGCTACCCGATGGAGCTACGATCAGCGTGATAGCGGATGTATCGGATGCCGCCGGCAATCCGGCGATACAGGCGACCAACAGCTTCGACACGGACTTCTCCGCCCCGTCGCTCGCCATATCATCACTGTCAGATGGAGCAGTAGTCAACCTGACCGAACAAGCAACGGATCTGGTGGTCTCGGGAACTTCTGATGCGGCCAATGGTACGCAAGTTTCGGTACAGATCATCCAATCCGGAGGTGCGGTTCTGACCGGCGGAACCGCCACTGTAAATGGTGGCATCTGGACATTCACAGCGGCTGCTGCCGATTTGAGCAGCCTGCAGGACGGGCAAACGTATGACGTGAACGCCTCAATCACGGATGCGGCTGGCAACACGAATGCTGCGACGACCAGTTTCAGCACCGACCTCAGCGCACCAACAATTGCATTGAACCCGCTTTCGGTTGGATCGGTTCTGGATATCGTTGAACAGGTAACAGACCTCAATGTGTCGGGGACAACAAATGCCGAGGACGGGCAGATTGTAACGATTAGCCTTAATAGTCAGACCTACAGTGCGGTGGTTTCTGGTGGCTTGTGGAGCACAAGCATTCCTTCGGCGGATTTGGCCAGTTTGGCCGATGGAGGCAATTTTGCGGTCACGGCATCGGTTCAAGACGCCGCAGGAAACCCGGCAACCGATGCGACAACCATGTTGGCCACGGATTTCAAACCTATCCTCTACATCAATGATGTGGGTGCCAATAGTGCCGTGTCGCTGATCGATGCACAAAACACTGGAATGACCGTATCAGGCAGTTCCGCAGGCCTGTCTGCCGGACAAGCGGTCGATGTCACGCTTAACTCGGTCTCGCTTGGTTCGGCCACAGTTGCAGCCGATGGGAGCTGGACCCTGTCCGCGCCTGCTGCAAGCTTTGCCTCGATTGAAGCGGGAGACGCCCTCGATTTCGCGGCACAGGCGACAGTCGCAGGCGGCCCCGATCCTGATCCGGTGTCCGAACAGGCAATTGCTCATGTTCCGGCGGCCTACACCATCGTTGAAGCCGGTCGCAGCGGAACGACAGTGACGTTCGAGGTCTACGCAGATTCCGATCGCGATATCTCAAGCGGTCTGGCCTTTACCGCCGAGCTGGGGTTCGATCCTACGGCGGCGACCTACGATAGCGGCTCCGAGACAGAAAACCCTGACTTCAATCTCTTTCTGGCTAACCCGAATGGAGGTTCCGCAATCAGTTTCGCGGGCGCGGCCACGAGCTATGGGGATTTATCGCAGCCTGTGGTGACATTTACTATGACAGTTCAGGACGCGAACCAACCCATCGTCTTGACGTTGACCACTCCAGACGGAGGGCCATCACAGCTCCATCTCGGCACCAGTGGGAATGATACCATTACGGGCTCGGATGTTGATGATGTCATCCGCGGCAACCAGGGCGACGACACCATAGATGTGTCCGGGGCGGGTCGAGACGTCATCGTTTTCGAAGCTGACCCATCTTTAAATGGCATTGATACGATCAATGGGTTCACACTGGGCCCAGCAGCCAGCGTTTCTGACGCCTTGATGTTCCAGGGGTTGAATACCACATCGCTTCGCGGCGACGGGACCGGTGTGGAGACCTTGGTGGCCGGCGGCACAATTGGTGCCAACACCGGGTTCGTCGGGCTGGAGACCACGCTTTCGGACCTTGATCTGGATACAATCACTAGCGCAGCTGAAAACCTGAATGGTGCTCAATCAGGTGATGAGATGTATCTGCTGGCAACGGACGGCACTGACAGCATTCTGGTGAAGGTTGACTACTCTGGCCCAGATTCGGCGTCGGTCGAAGCGCTTGCACAGTTCGATGGCCTTTCCGATCTGAGCAGTTTGTCCGACGACAACATCCTGATCACTGACCCAACTGGCGCTTCAGCCTAAACGGCGCTCGTAGCTTGGGGCGATGCACAAATGTAGCCTCGCCTCTTCAAAACAAGAGGATCACATGGCAGAGAACGGCCTTTTCCCAGTTAGCCTTGTACGGCACAGGAATCGATTCTGGCGCCGGTTCACATCATACCAATTTGTTGCAGAGATGGACGCCTGTCCCATCGTCATCTCAGAAGTTCCGCAAATTGCCACATCTTTTCCGATTGTGTTCCTGTCAAACCAAACAGGTTTTTCTCCCGTCGCACTATTCTCAGTCATCCCGGAAATGGCACCGCCCTTCGTCGACCAAAACGGTCGCTGGCTTGCGCCTTATGTGCCCTCAGCGTTGCGTTGCTTTCCATTCCAGGCAGAAGCTATGAAAAAGGGCGACTCTCGGTCACGTCTGTTTGTCGACGAGGATTCAGGGTTGGTTACACATGACCCTAAAGACCAACCATTTTTTACAGTGGACGGACTTTTGACGCAGGATCTCTGCCGTGTGCGCCGCTTTCTGCAAAATCGCCTGGCCTCGGCAAACAAAACGGACCAAGTCTGCTCTTTGATCGCTGAAATGGGTCTGCTTGTACCACTGGGCGAACAGAATGGCATCACTTTGACCGAGGGTTACTGGGGCGTTGATCCAATTCTGCTGGAACAATTGCCCGAGTCTAATAAATTGGCCCTACTTTCTAGCGACGCGCTACAGTTGATTCACGCTCATCAAGTATCCCTGTCGCATTGCGTGTGGCTGTCCAGTGCGCAGAGCCAATCAGGCACGACGAGTTCAGAACAAAACGACACCTTTGGCGGATTCATGACTGCACTTGCTGAAGAGGTTCGGCACGGACAATGCAAGGAGGGCGCGATCCATGCAATGGGTTAAGTTCGGGCTTGGAATCCTTGGCATAACAGCGGGGTTACTGTCAGTTTCAGCCTGCACCTCAACGCCCAACTTAGCCGATGTCGAGACATCTTTAACGCGAGGAACGACCGGAGCAAGCGCAACAGCACGATCAAAACAGCTTTCAAAGAACGCTTTTGACCAACAAGTGCGACAGGCTGTTCAGAGCAGTTCGATTGTGGCACGAAGTGGGTCCAAAACAAGGACAATCCAAGCTTACCAGAATGCCGCTGGCGGTGCATTCTTGGCTCAGGCCTTATTGGGGTTGATAGCGCGGCCCGTTCAGACGAACTCCAATAGTAGTGAAGCGCCCCCTTACTGGCGGGTATCGGAAGGTCATGAACCTAGAATGGATGTATTGACTGCGAGATCCCGAGTGTCGGGTACGAAACGCAACGACATGCAGCTACAGGAACGGCTGATTCTGGCAGAACAGAACTTCGCTTTGGCCAATTACACCTCATCGATCCGAACCGAGACCATTCTGGGTTTTCCGGGGTTCACGATGGACACGCTGGATAAGTCGCTATGAATGTTGATCTTGCAACTCTGACCGAATTGGAAGCTTGCTTGTTGAATGTCGCGGCGACACTTGAGCGGCCATTGACAGTTGCAGCACTGAACGCCTGCCAATCTGGCGATACAGGTGAGTTGACCGTGCGCGATGCGATGCACGCGGCACAACGAGCAGGCCTGCAGGTCGGGTTTGGTGCGCGAAAGCTGTCGGCATTTGATGCATCGCTGGCACCTGCGATCTTGTTGTTGGAAGGCGATCGCGCCGTTGTGTACCACGGGCGCACGCGCAATGGCGATCTATTGCTTTACGACCCCGCTTTGGATGACGGTATCGGAGAGGTTCCCGAAAGCGGCGTGGGCGAAGTCTACACGGGCTATGCATTGTTGTTTCGACCCTTGCACCGCGACGAAGTTAACACAGATCAAGCGGATCAGCGGGGTCATTGGTTCTGGTCGGCACTTTCCGCAAACCGCTGGTCTTACGTTCAGGTGGCGCTGGCTGCGGCAATGGCAAACGTTCTGGGGCTTACGACCTCAGTCTTTATCATGATCGTCTACGACCGGGTTTTGCCCAACGAGGCGACCGAGTCGCTGATAGCTTTGACGCTTGGCGTGGGGTTGGCGCTTCTTTTTGACTTCGCGCTGAAGCTACTTCGCGCGGGGTTCATAGATCGCGCCGGCCAGAATGCTGACATGTCCATGGGACGGCGAGTATTTGACCAGGTGCTGAATATTCGCATGTCGTCTCGAACGGGCTCAACGGGTGCAATGGCCAGTACAATCCGCGAATTCGAAACTTTGCGTGAATTCTTCACTTCTGCCACACTCGTCGCTGTCGTAGACTTGCCATTCATCGCGGTATTCATATTCGCGATCTATATGGTGGGCGGCCCGCTGGCGCTTGTTCCGGCACTCGCTGTACCAGTCGTTCTTCTCAGCGGACTGGCTGTTCAACCGATCCTGTCGCGTCTTGCTGAACAAAGTTTTGCAGACGGACAATCCAAGCAATCTGTTCTGGTTGAGGCTGTATCAGGCTTGGAAACCATCAAGACAACCGCCGCCAGTCGGCAGATGCGAATGCGGTGGGAAGGTGCAATTGCACGCCAGTCAAACTACGGATCACGCAGCAGGGCCGTTACTCAATTTGCCCTGAACCTAACTGGATTTACTCAGCAGGCCGCGCAAGTTCTTATCGTCTTTTATGGTGTATTTCTGATCACGGATGGCCAGACGAGCATGGGGGCACTTGTTGCGTCGGTGATGCTGACCGGCCGTGCCCTAGCACCGCTGGGACAATTGGCGCAAACCCTGACACGTGTCAATCAGGCACGCAGTGCCTACCGCAATCTGGACACGTTAATGCAGGCGAGCAATGAGCGGCCTGAAGGCAAATCTTGGATCAGCAGATCCGAGTTTTCCGGGCGGATAACGTTTAACAATGTTCATTTCGCATATCCTGATCAAACGGAAGATGCGATGAAAGGTGTCTCATTTACAATCGAACCCGGTGAAAAAGTCGCTGTCCTGGGCCAGATCGGGTCGGGCAAGAGTACGATTGCGCGACTTTTGTTGGGCCTCTACCAACCGCGTGTGGGCTCGGTGATGTTGGACGGGCTGGACATTCGCCAGATTGATCCCGGCGACTTGCGGCGAAACATTGGTTCAGTCTTGCAAGACATCTGGCTGTTTTCCGGCACCATCCGGGAAAACATTGCCAGCGGGTCGGTGCGCCCGCGTGATCATGAACTGATCCGTGCAGGGCGCATTGCAGGTGTCGAAGATTTTATCGCGCGGCACCCACGGGGTTATGATCAGCCTGTAGCCGAACGAGGAGAAGGATTGTCAGGTGGTCAAAGGCAGGCGATTGCATTGGCCCGGGCGCTTATCGGGCATCCTCCTGTTCTGCTGCTGGATGAGCCTACGAGCGCGATGGACGTCAAATCCGAATCCGAAATTATACGCCGCCTTAAAAAGACCACGCCAGATACCACGATGATCATCGTGACGCACCGAACCAGCCTGCTGGAACTGGTTGATCGGGTCATAGTGATTGAGGATGGCAAAATTGCGATGGACGGACCCAAAAACATACTGACGCAGACAGTTCGCAAACACGGGAGGCATCTGAATGTCGCGGCATCCTGATCTGGAAAGCCTCGCCCGTGAAATGCGTGGAGGGTCACCGCTGCGGGGATCATTGCTGCTGCTCCTGATACTCAGTTGTTTGATAAGCGCCGTCGCCTGGGCTCATTTAACTGAACTCGACGATGTCGTGAGGGCAGATGGGCGTATCGTGCCATCCGGCGATATTCAGGTGATCGAAGCGACCGAACCCGGAGTTTTGCGGTCCGTTCACGTGCGCGAGGGTCTGGTGGTTGAGGCTGGTACATTGCTGATGGAGCTGAATACTACTCAGATCGAACGAGAGTTGAGCCAAGAGCAACAGCGTGCCTTTGGTTTGATGGCCCGCGCACAACGACTACGTGCCGAAATCGATGGGGCTGAGCTTGAGTTTGACGACGATCTTCTGACTGGCGCGCCAGATGTCGTGCGGTCGGAGACTGCGCTGTACCACGGTCGGCAAGCAGAACTTGAAGCTGAGATTGCAATTCTCTCTCGACAGCGCGAACAGCGGCAACGCGAGTACGAAGAGGGATTGGTTGACCAGGTCACGTCAACCGAGACCCTGAATGTGTTGGCCGATGAGCGCGCTATGATGGTGCCATTGGTCGAACAGAAGATGGAACCGGCAACAACCCTTTTGGCCCTGCGCCGTAGCGAGGCGGAATGGAAAGGCCGCAAGGTCAGAGCAGAGGCGATTATCAACCGGTTGAAGGCCGGGCTGGATGAAGTGGATGACAAGGTCCGCGCGACGCGCAGTCGGTTTCGTAGTGCCGCACTAACTGATCTGGCTTTGGTTTCGGCAGAGCTTGCCGCCTTGCAACCTGCCCTACCCTCTTTGCGTGACCGTGCGTCTCGCGCGCTGATCCGAGCCCCCGTACGGGGTGTCGTAAACCGGATTCACCGGACGACGATCGGCGGGATGGCCCAAAGCGGTGAGGAACTGATTGAGATTGTTCCGTTGGACGACAGATTGTTGGTGGAAGCCTATGTCCGGCCCAAGGACATCGCCTTCCTGCACCCAGAGCAAAAGGTCAAAATCAAGATCACGGCCTACGATTTTTCGCGGTACGGCAGTCTGGATGGCGTGATCGTTCGCATCGGTGCCGACACCATCACTCGCTCGGAACGAAGTGAGGAAGAGGTTTTCGTCGTCGAAATTCAGACTTCAGACACGATGTTGGATGCGGGTGGTACAGCGGTTGAAATCATCCCAGGAATGATCGCTCAGGTCGATATTCTGTCGGGGCGAAAGTCAGTTCTGGATTATCTGATCCAACCTGCTCTGAAGATAAAAGACGAGGCGCTGCGCGATTGAAGAGAACGACAGATGGGCAGCAGATAGCAAAGCGCCAGCCGATAGACATCTTAGGCGTCGGGGGGACCGACGACTAAGACCAGGTCACGTCACCAAGAAAGATATATCCCGCACCATATATCGTTTTAATAAGGCGCGGGTTTTTGGGATCTTCGCCCAGCTTCGTTCGCAAGCGGGAAATCCGAACATCCATAGCGCGGTCAAAGCTGTCACCTGCCCCGCCACCCAACATGTCCTGCATGCGCGCGCGACTGATCAGGCGTTTGGGACTTTCAAGAAACAATCGCAGAACCTCACCTTCGGCATGACTGAAAGGTGTCTCGACGCCATCGGCATTGATCAAGACATATCGATCAAACTGTGCGGTCCAACCATTGAATTCGGCTATGTCTGAATTCGGCGTTGCTGGTCCAGTAGAGCGTAGCCGAGCGCGGACCCGAGCAATTACTTCGGCTGGATCAAATGGTTTGGTGATGTAATCATCTGCGCCAAGCTCCAATCCCGTTACCCGGTCCTGCACCTGAGCGCGGCCTGATATGATGATGACGGCAGCACCTTGCTCAAGCGCAAGTTTGTGCACAAGTGCAAGTCCATCAGTATCCGGCAATGATAAATCCACCAAACACAGATCTGGAGTGACCCTTTTCAGCGAAGCTTCAAATTCACGGGCACGTGAAAAGCTTTGAGTTTGAAACCCGGCATCTTCCAGCGCTTCCGTTAGGATACGGCGGATTTCAGGTTCGTCATCGAGAATGGTCACCAAAGGTTGTGTCATTCAGGCGGCCTCGGTTCGGATCAACGCCGACAATTGCGACGATGTGAATGGTTTGCTTAGGACAGGTGCACGGGTCAATGCCTTATGATGTAGCGGGTCATTTAGCGGCAGCGACGTCATCAGTATACAGGGCAACGCACCATTCAGGCGGTCGACAATGTCGATCCCAGTGCCTTCGCCCTCCAGCTTAATATCTGATAGAACCAGCGCGATATCACCGATTTCCGACGTCAAGGTCAAAGCTTCATCGACCGAGCTTGCCTCGATCACCGAACACCCCAAATCGACCAGCATATCCCGGAACTGACTGCGCAGGTCATCGCTGTCTTCAACCAACAATACGAGACCCGCTTGCGCGGACGGGGCAGGACGGTAGGGCAAACGTATCACGACCGAAGCACCAGAAGGCGTGTTGCGCAAATTAAGGTCACCGCCCGCCAGCTTTACCGTGTCGTAGACCATTGGAAGTCCCAACCCCGAGCCATCGCTGCCTTTGGTGGAAAAGAATGGGTTTAACGCCTTCTTTAATGCTTCCCCGGTAAACCCCGGGCCAGTGTCCGACACCGTGATCTCAACCCATATTGTCCCGATTGCATGCGCAGTGATCGTGATCTGGCCCGATGTGCCGCAAGCATCCCGCGCATTCAGAACCAGGTTCAGCAGTGCATCCTGAACCATGCCGGGATCTAGCATCAGCGCCTTGTCGGGTAGAGTATTGACCACCGACAACCCCATGCCCCGCGGCAAGGACGGGGTGGCAAGGATTCGCAAATCCTCAAGTAAACCGCGCATATCCGTCGCCTGAGGTTGAGGCGTGCGATTGCCGGTCATGTCTGCGATGCGATTCAGCAATTGCCCCCCGCGTCGGGCAGTTTGTTGCGTAGCCGTGACTAGCTGATCGGCTTCCTCGGGCAGATTCATCCTCTCTAATCGCGCCTGCATGCCCAGAATGATGGTCAGCAAATTAGAAAAGTCATGGGCAAGCCCGCTTGTCATCTGCGCCGCCATGGCTCTGCGCCGCGTTTGCTGAAGGGCGACACGGGCTTGAGTTTCTTCGGTGATATCCACCGACATGACATAAACACCACCCGCTTTATCCGGGGTGAATGATACCCGAATGCGGCGTGAATCCTGATCTTCGGTAAACTCGAAAACCGAAGGTTGGCCTCCATAGGCCTGTTCCAGATGTGGCTTTACCCGGTCATAGGCAGATGACCCCAAAGCCTTTGAAATATGAAGGCCCAGAATGTCAGACGGACGGCCGGGCATGACCGAACTGAGGCGGCGGTTTGAGTAATCGTATCGTCCATCGGCATCCAGATGCGCGATATGAGCCGGCATCATCTCGGTCGTCATCCGCGTGCGGGCCTCGATCTCGGTCAGTTGACGCTTGGCTTCTTCCAGCGCGGTGATGGTTGCGGCCAGTTTGCGGTTGGTTGCAGAAAGCTCTTCGGCATGGCTCAGAAGTTGGTCAGACAGTTCTTCTGAACGGGCACGCAGCAAATCTTCTACCCGCTTCGTGCGAGTTATGTCGGTATAGACGGCCACCCAACCCCCATTGGGCAAAGGTGCACCTTCAACCGAGATCACCTGACCATTGGGCCGTGTGCGCTCCATATAATGCGGCTCGAACGCGAGGGCCTGTGAAACGCGTAGCTCGACCATCTCGTCAACATCGCCGACCGAACCGTATTCCCCGCGGCTAGCGAGAAAATAAATTGTGTCGCGAAACAGAGCCCCCGGCTCGACAAGTTCGTTTGGCAGGTCGAACATTTCCTGAAACCGCAGGTTGCTGACAACGAGACGCAATTGGCTGTCATAAATTGACAGCGCCTGACCGATCAGGTTCAGGCCAGCCGTGGTCATCGCCTTGATGCGCTGTTCGGAAATGTCCAAATTCATCCTCCCCTGCGCCCATGGGTATCACCAGATCAGGCGCAGGTGTAGGGAGATTTACCTATCCGTGCAGCGGCAAATTGTTCGCGGCACGGTAGGCTTGAACATAGCCGCGTGCCACTGATCGAACGGCTGTTCCGATCTGCGAATACGCCTCGTCCGGCAGGTTCGCAAAGGACACGCGAGCCGACCAGCCCGGAGCATCAAATCCGCTGCCGTTCAGTAGAACGATCCCATAGTCTTCGGCCAATTTGAACGCAATATCCAATGGGTGAACATTCTGCTTGATCCACGCCACGACATCTTCACCGACATATTTTCGCAACCAGTATTCGAAATCGATGATGCCGTAATAGGCGTCGTATTGCTCACCTGCCTGCACCTCGACGCCCATCGCTTCGGTCAGCAGTTTGAAACGGCGATGAACCAGCTCCATGCAAGCGGTCTGATAGATTTTCTTGCTGTCGACCAATTCACTGAGTGAAAAGAGCGTCATCATCACCTGCTGCGGCAGCGACAGGCCTGCCGTGTGGTTCAGGGCCACATCGCGGCTATCGGCCACAAGCCGGTCGATAAAGCGAATGTCACGCGGTGTCAGGCTGAGCGTGCCGTAGCGCTTGTCCAGGGACTGTTTGATCTCATCCGGATGATCCGCCAGCTTGAGATCGAAGATGTTATCTTGCGCCACGGCAATCACGCCGAGACGCCAGCCGGTGCAGCCAAAATACTTCGAGTAGGAATACACACCGATTGTGTTGCGCGGCAGATGGCCCATGACCGAGGTAAAATCGTGCACAAAGGTGCCGTAGACATCATCCGTTAGCACGATCAGATCAGGCCGGTGATTTTCAACCAGATCCGCTAGTTTGCGAAGTGACGCGGTACTGAGCGCGACCGAAGACGGATTGCCGGGATTGACTAGGAAGAACGCCTTTACCTTGGGATCTTTCAACTTTTCCACTGCTTGGTCGGTCAGTTGAAAACCATCCTCTTCATCGGTTTCCACATGCACGGATTCAAGGCTGTAATCCTCCAACTCAGGCATTTCCAAGTAAGGCGTGAAGATCGGAGTGCACAGAGCTATCGTGTCACCCGGGTTCAGCAATCGGTTGGCTTTGAGCGTCTTGAAGATGTAGCACATCGCCGCCGTGCCGCCTTCGACTGCGAACAGATCGAACTGAGCGTCAGGCCGGTGGCCTCGACACATGGACCACATCAGGTATTCATGGGCAATGGTGGCATTGTGTTTCAGGATGCGGTCAGGCACTGGATAGTTATCACCGATGATCGAATCCGTCAGTTCATGCACAAACTCGTCCGCATCGAAATCAAATGCGGATATGGCATGCGCCACGAGCTCAAGCAGCGTATCGACGCCCGGCGTTTTGGAATTATCAGACGCCCAGCTTTGCAGCCGTCCATGGCAACCTTTTTGCGCCGGCATTCCGCCTAAACCAGCGGGGTGATCCATCACACGTTTGGATTCAGTTATGGCAAATTGACCAAGGGCAAAGAACGCCTCACGCGGACGGGTGGCAACCCAGTTAGGATTGCCGCGCCCCGCGTTCAGGAAAGCACTATTGGCCTTACGCGCCTCGGCCGAGGCCAGTTTGATCAGCTCATCCTTGATCTGAAACGGGCTGAGTGCTTCGTAATCGTGCAGCGTTACTCTATCCATAACGTGAACCTCTCCAAATCAGCTTAGGATCAAAACAACGACCATCCCAAAGATGGTCAATAATGTATTTCCAATCGCATACGGCATTCCGTAGCCAAGCGCCGGGATGCGACTTTGCGCGGCTTCCTGGATCATTCCCAACGCCGCTGTCGTGGTGCGCGCACCTGCGCAGGCACCAAACAGAATGGCCGGGTGGAATTTGAACACGTAATGCCCGACGTAAACTGCAAAGATCATTGGTAGCGAAGTCGCGACGATTCCCCATAGCAGCAGCGCAATACCGGCCTGTTGCAGTCCCGCGACAAATCCCGGCCCTGCGGTGATCCCGATTACCGCGATAAAGACGTTCAGGCCCAGCGTGTTCATCAACCACAGTGCCGGACCCGGGATGCGCCCAAAGGTCGGGTGCACCGTACGCAGCCAACCCAGCACCAGCCCAGCCAGCAGCGCGCCTCCGGTGGTGGAAAGGCTGATCGGGAAACCACCCATCATGACTGACAGTGTTCCAATGATGCCACCGATGAAAATCCCCCAGCCTACAAAGGCCAGATCTGTGGTGTCTACCGGGCGGTCGGCATAGCCAATCTGGGCAACTGCGGCCTCGACATGACGCTTGCTGCCCTGAATTGTGACGATGTCACCACGATGCACGACTGTCCCGGGTAGCAGCGGCAAATCCTGCATGTTTCGCATCAGTTTCGAGACATAAATGCCCCGCGCGATCGACAGTTTGCTTAGCTCTTCAAGCGTCTTGTTATGAACCTCTTTGCTGGTGATCAGCACATCCAGTTTTTCCGACGGTATGCTCAGCAGATCAGGCGCGTCAGCTTCTGTAAGATTGGTCTCAAGCAAACCCACCAGATCAGCGCGGCGGCCTGAGAACATCACAACATCTCCGGCCTGCAATACGGTGTTATCATCTACCTCTATGATCTTCCCGTCACGTCTCAGGCGTTCGGCATAGATGCGGATACCCGGCATCAGATCTTTGACCGGTTGCCCCAGCAGATCGCTACCTTCTGGGATCTCAAAGGCCCGCGCCTCGATCGCGCGATATGCCGAGACGATGCCATCACCGGTTTCGACCGACGTCGTGCCTCCCAGCTTAGCCTCATATTCCTTGCAGGCCGCGACCAGATCGACGCCAATCAGGCGCGGGCCGATCTTGGCCAGAATGATCGCCGACCCGATTGTGCCGTAAATATAGGTCACCGCATAGGCAATCGGAATCTGGTTCGCATAGGTTTTGGCCTGTTCCGCCGACAGGCCCAGCTGGCCGATTTGGTCGGTGGCAACACCGATCGCCGCTGAAATCGTCTGTGATCCGGCATAAAGCCCCGCGGCATAGCCAAGTTCCAGACCCGCGACCTTGGCTGCGATGATCGGGATTACAAGGCAAAGTGCGAGCACGCTGAGCGCAAAGAACACCTCGCGCGCGCCGTCTGCTTTCAGGCCGCGGATGAACTGAGGTCCGACACCGTAGCCCACAGCAAAGATGAACAAGATGAAGAAAGTCGATTTGACCGCCGAGTCGATTTCAATCTGGGCCTGTCCGATCACCACCGCCGCCAACAACGTTGCCGTGACCGTGCCCAGACTGAACCCCATCAGTTTCCAGGGACCAACGAGAAAGCCGATACCGATGGACAGGAACACCGCCAATTCAGGGTAGTTTTGAAGAATATGCACCAGCCAATCGACCATCAATCACCTCTCAATCCGCGCCTGACAGGCATTTGAGGCAAAAGCCGGAGACAAGGTGAAGAAGCGCCCAATTGGCCCACTTGCTGCCCGACCAAGCCGCCTGTTCGAATACACAACCGCAACAGGAAAACTTCGGCCTCACGATACCTTACAAAGGACATTTGTCTATAATTATCTGAATATTAATCGTTCTGCTTGTCCGCCCTCATTCAGAACACCCCGACTGAGCCTGCCCCACAATGCAAACACGCGAAACGCATGGCTCACTCGCTCTGCTTGCTCCAGAACCGGAACCATGGGCTTCACTGTCGCTCTACCGCAATGCGCGGGCGCAAAATCCTGAGGGGTTCGAACAAATCCATTGCAGCGACCCGGTGTTTGCCATCACATACCGCTATGACACGGCCGACGATTATTTCCGAGACCAGCGCAACCGGCGTTTGTATCCGCCTTGCCGGAGATCTGCGCACTCAATCGTTGGATCGTGTCGAAGCGGGTTTTGCTGCCCAAAAGCCCAACGGCCAAGATGTCATTGTGGACATGTCGCAAGTTGAATCACTGGATACCGGAGGGGCCTGGCTAGTCGCCAATTTGGTGCAGCGGATGGGAAGCGAAGGCGCTCAGGTCCAGCTCGAAGGGTTGGCCCCTGCGCATTCGTCATTGATCGAAACAGTATCGCACAACATACCCGAGGTTACAGGAGAAGAACTGCCGCCGCATGGCTTTGTGAATTGGGTTGCCCGGATTGGGCAAAAAACTTTTGGCGCCTGGCAGGACACATTATCAATCATCGGCTTTCTTGGCCTTACTCTGCATCGATTGGTCCGGACTCTGATCATGCCATGGCGACTGCGTCGTGCTGCGTTGGTGTCACAGATGGAGCAAGTCGGCTTCAAGGCGCTGCCGATTGTGTCCTTGATGGGTTTCCTGATCGGCGTCGTTCTGGCCTTTCAGGGCGCGACGCAGTTGAAACAGTTCGGGGCTGAGATCTTTGTTGTCGAATTGATCTCCATCTCGATCCTGCGTGAGCTTGGTATCCTGCTGACAGCGATCATCGTCGCTGGTCGCTCCGGTTCGGCTTTTACGGCTTCGATTGGCTCGATGAAGGTGCAGGAAGAGATTGATGCGATGCGCACCCTGGGGTTGGATCCGATTGAAGTTCTGGTCATTCCCCGTGTTCTGGCGCTGTTGATCATGTTGCCCATTCTTGGCTTTGTTGCTGATATGGCTGGCCTGATCGGCGGAGCGTTGATGAGTTGGATTGACCTCGGTGTCAGCCCCGGCATGTTCCTGACCCGGTTGAAGGAAAATACCGGCGTCGCACAGCTTGCCGTCGGGATGATCAAGGCACCGTTCTTTGCACTGGTGATCGGTGTCATTGCCTGCTGGCAGGCTATGCAGGTCAAAGGTTCATCCGAAAGCGTTGGTCAGCGGACGACAGCCTCGGTCGTGCAATCGATCTTTATGGTCATCGCCATCGACGCCCTGTTTTCGATCTTCTTCTCAGAGTTGGGGATCTGACATGGATGGAGCCGCGCTTCAGGACAAGCCCCAATCCGACGCGAAACGCGAGGCCGTTATTCGTGTGCGCAATTTAACCAACCAGTTCGGCGAGCAAGTGGTCCACGACAACCTCAACCTCGATGTCTGGCGCGGTGAAGTGCTGGGTGTTGTCGGTGGATCGGGCACTGGGAAGTCCGTGCTTTTGCGTACGATCGTCGGGCTGAACAAGCCCAAGTCGGGAAGTATTGAGGTTCTTGGCGTCGATGTTCTTAATGGCCCCGAAGAAGAACGTCAGCGGATCGAAAGAAGCTGGGGCGTGGCATTTCAGGACGGTGCGCTGTTTTCCTCACTGACTGTATTGCAGAACGTGATGGCGCCTCTGCGCGAGCACACGGGTATCAGTGAGAAATTGATGGCCGCACTAGGTGGGCTGAAGATCAGTCTCGTTGGCTTGCCTCAACTAAGTTGCAGCAAGTTCCCCTCGGAACTGTCCGGTGGAATGCGCAAACGCGCTGCGTTGGCCCGCGCCCTGTCGCTGGACCCGGAAATCGTTTTTCTGGACGAACCAACTGCCGGGTTGGACCCGATCGGGGCCGCCGCATATGATGACCTGATCGGGGAACTTCAGCACACGTTGGGGCTGACCGTGTTCATGGTAACGCATGATCTGGACAGCCTTTATGCCATATGTGATCGCGTCGCGGTACTTGCGGAAAAACGCGTGCTGGTTGAAGGTCCGATAGAAGAGATGACCAAGGTCGACCATCCTTGGGTTCAGGAATATTTCACAGGCCCCCGCGCCCGTGCGGCACAACAGAAGGGGCAGGACAGGTAGAGGCGATGGAGACCCGAGCGAATTACATCCTGATCGGTGCGTTCACCCTGGCGGGCATCCTTGGTGCCTTCGGGTTCTTTCTGTGGCTCGCCAAATTCGAAGTGACTCGGCAATACGCCTATTATGATGTGTTGTTCGACAATGTCTCGGGCCTGTCGGCTGCAGGTGGCGTAAATTACAACGGCTTGCCCGTGGGTCAGGTGGTTTCCCTGGACTTGGACAAAGATGACCCGTCAAAGGTGCGAGTGCGGCTTGAGGTTGATGCCGACATCCCTGTTACCAAAGAAACCATCGCACAGTTGCAATCTCTGGGTGTGACAGGGGTTGCTTATGTTGAGCTTTCCGGCGGGTCCCCAACCGCAGAAAGGCTGGCCCAGAACAGTGTCATCCCAAGCAAGCGCAGTTCGATTCAATCCTTGCTTGAGGGTGCGCCAGAGGTTCTGGAAAAGGCGGTCACCCTGTTGGAGAACCTCAATTCGGTTGTTGATGACAAAAACCGAAAGGCGGTGTCGGATATCCTGAACAATCTGGCAGAAGCGTCGGGCAAGCTGGATAAAACTCTGACGGATTTCCAGTCGCTCTCGTCCGATTTGGGCGGTGCGGCCAAAGACGTTGGAGAATTTACCAAGAGACTGGATACGTTGGCGAACACGGCCGAGACGACGTTGAGCACAGGAACGGACACGCTGAAGAGCATCAAAGAGACCTCAGAATCCGCCAAAACAACGCTAGAGACTGCAAATAACGCCATTGCCAGTGCTGAAAGCGTGATTCAGGAAGATATCCGGCCCTTTATCGAACGCGGGTCAATCCTGGCCGAAAGGCTGACTCGGCTGTCAGATGAAGGCAGCGTTACGCTTGAGGTAATCAGCGAGACTGTTCTGAATGCAAACACCACCCTTGAATCGGTTACATCGACTATGGATTCAGCCAAAGGGGCGCTCGATTCAGCAGAGAGGGCGTTTGACTCGGCAAACCGCGTGATGGACGAGGATATTTCACCTGTCGCTGAAGATGTGAGTAAGGCGGCTAATCAGGTTGCGGAAACCGTCTCGAATATCACCGAAAAGATTGACAAGATTTCCGACGATGTTCTCAGCGCCTCCCAATCGGCGTCGGATCTGCTGGGAACCATCGACGGGATCGTTCAGGACAACCGCCGTCAGGTTTCGGACTTCTTGCGCGTTGGGTTGCCTCAGTTCATCCGGTTCATCGAGGAATCACAACGTCTGGTCATCAGTCTGGATAGATTGGTCGACAAGGTCGAACGCGACCCGGCCCGCTTTTTGTTAGGCACCCAAGCATCGGAGTTTCGTCAATGATACGGCCCTTAATATTGACTCTGGTTTTGGCCGCATTAACAGGCTGCACGGGCTTGGGCACGCTGCGGCAGGCTTCTAAGCCCAATGATTTGTATTTGCTGACACCCAAAAGCACGTTCTCGTCATCGCTGCCGCGTATCCAAAAACAGATCGTTGTCGAAGAGCCCACAGCGACGGCGGCCGTGAACACCGATCAGATCGCCGTGCAGCCCACCTTGCTTCAGGTTCAGTATCTGCCGCGGGCTCGATGGGTGGATCGCGCGCCGTTAATTGTGCAGGCGCTGATGGTCGAAAGCTATGAAAATTCCGGCAAGGTCGCGGCCGTAGGACGTTCGACCGTAGGCCTGAGAGCGGACTATGTGATCGCGCCTGATCTGCGCGAATTTCAGGGCATCGTCATCAGCGAAACCGAAGACACGAAGACGGTCCGCGTAGAAGTGCGCATCAATATCAAGATTATCGATGAGTACGAGGACAAGATCATCGCTTCAAGCTCATTCCAGGAAGCAGTGCTGGCGACCAGCGATAAAACACCCGAACTGGTTGAGGCCTTTGATATCGCCTTGGGCAAGACAATGCGGGATGCCGTGGAATGGAGTATCCGCAAAATCCATACGCATACGCTCAATAACCCGCGATCAAGACCTAGCTAGTGGTCGCTAGAACTGGCTCGCTGAGGCGACTTGCCAGTCAGCGGCGAACTCTTCGGGGATGGTCTTGCCCAACAGAGAGCCGTCATCCAGAAAGCTATATAGCTCGGCATAAGACCGCTCTCGTTCATCCGCATTTCGGCGCCGGATGTCAGCAGGGCGCAGGTCGGAAACTTTTGCTTTGCCCATAGCCCCTAATATCTCGCGGAAACTTTCAAGCGTCGCGTCATGAAACCGATGCACGCGCTGTCGTTTCTGTGGCACATTCACCGCCCGCCCACGGATCGGATCTTGCGTTGCCACCCCCGATGGGCACCTGTTGGTGTTGCAATGCAGCGCCTGAATGCACCCCACCGCAAACATCATCGCCCGCGCCGCATTACACATATCCGCACCCAAAGCGAATTTCTCGACCATATCGAACCCAGTGGCCACTTTGCCCGAACAGATCACCCGCACCTTGTCGCGGACCCCGATACCGCGCAGACAGTTGTTTACAAATATCAGTGCCTCGTTAAGCGGCATCCCCAATCGGTTGGTGAACTCGACCGGGGCAGCGCCAGTGCCCCCTTCCGCGCCGTCCACCGTGATGAAGTCAGGCAGAATCTCAGTTTCCAACATCGCTTTGCAAATCGCCATAAACTCGGATCGACGACCGATGCACAGTTTGAAGCCCACGGGCTTGCCACCTGACATCTCTCGCAGATGCTGAACGAAATGCATCAATCCAGTCGGTCCATCAAAGGCCGAATGAATAGGTGGGGAAATCACATCCTGATGTACTGGAACCCCACGAATCTCGGCGATTTCTTCATCCACCTTTGCTGCCGGTAGGACCCCGCCATGAGACGGCTTCGCCCCTTGCGATAGTTTGATCTCGATCGCCTTGACGACATCTTTCTTGGCCTTTTCGGCAAACAGGTCCTTATCGAACCCACCTTCAGGCGTGCGGCATCCAAAATATCCTGTTCCGATTTGCCAGATGATGTCTCCACCTTCTGCCAGATGGTGGGGGGACAGTCCGCCTTCGCCCGTGTTATGCGCAAAACCCCCATCTTTTGCACCGCCATTCAAAGCACGGATTGCGTTGGCGCTGAGTGCACCGAAACTCATTGCTGATACGTTCAGACGCGACGCATTGTAGGGTTTGTCGCACTGAGGGCCGCCCAGTATCACCCGTTCTTCGCTCTCTTCAACGTGCCTGGGGGATAGCGAGTGATCAGCGCGGTGATAACCTACCGTCATGATATCGTACTGAGTGCCAAACGCCTGAGTATCCACCTGCCCCTTGGCGCGGGAATAGACCAGACTGCGGATAATCCGATTATAGGGCCGCCCGCTCTCATTGGTTTCAACGAAATACTGCCGGATTTCAGGGCTGACAAACTCCAACATATATCGGAAGTGACCCAGTACCGGGTAGTTGTTCAGCACATTATGCTTGGTTGTCAGCATATCGTAGAGACCGACAACCGCATAGGGGATCAGTATGATCAGCAACCAGTGGGCGGGTGGCCAGAAAAAACCCCAAAGCAAAGTCAAAGGCAAGCAGACATAGCTGAGGAAATAGTAGAGCCTGCGAACAATCATTTTCTATCTCCCTGAGTAGCGCTGTGACAGCGTGACCTTGAATGGGCATTGGGTCCATGACCCTGCTCTTCATCCAGAACGTGGAACAAATTGACCTGTTTGCGCAAGCCCTTGCCAATCAAACAAAGATAACGGTTGGGTTAGCGAGGCCGGTTGAACCAAGCAAAAGCAGTCTGTATGCAAAATGAAACGCTGGTCAGAGCAGGATCAACCGCAGTGTCGAAAACAGCGCCTGCATTCGGGCATCGCGCCCTGATGTATACAGCCGTCTTTGTGGGGGGTGCTGCAGGGTCGTTGCTGCGCGAGCTATTTTCGCTGGAGATCCCCGGCGCTCCGTTCCTGACCGCGACTTTCGGCATCAATGTTGCGGCCTGTTTCGTTCTAGGTTGGCTCTATGCCATTCGAAATCGTGTCCACGCCCACGTCCTGCATCTAGGGGCCGTCGGATTTTGCGGTGGGCTATCGACGTTTTCCTCATTCGTCGCCGAGCTGGAAAGACTGGCAGAAACCGGGAATTGGTTTGTGATTATCGCCGTAAGCGCGGAGATCGCATTTGGTCTTACGGCGGCGGTTCTTGGGGAAGCGCTGGGTCGGCGGCATCATTCCCGGGAAACATCGGAATGACGACCTTGTATCTGCATGCCATGTTCGCATTGGGCGGAGGATTGGGGGCTGTACTGCGGCATTGGCTGGCGCTTCGGGTGACGCATGATCTGCCGTACTCGACCCTGATCGTGAATGTTCTGGGCAGCCTTCTGCTGGGTCTATGGATTGGTTATCTGGGTGGCTCTGCGGAAATGGGCGAAGAGGAAAAACGCCTTGTATTCGGGTTTTGCGGCGGCTTCACCACATTCTCAAGCTTCGCCTATCAATCGCTGCAATTGCACCGTGAACGGACGATCGTATTTGCCGCCGGTAACATCGTTCTCAGCCTCGTCTTGTGCTGGTTCGCGCTATGGCTGGGCCTTGTTCTGACGCGCTAGTGAACGGGTGCTGCAGCCCTTTGGTCGGGCCTGGGCGCGCGGCAGAAGAACAACAGTGGGATCGTGGCCAACGCCAGCAGTCCAAGATTGTTGAATACTGTAAGGTACGAGATCATCTCGGCCTGCCGAGCAATCTCTTGTCCCAAAATGGCGGCGCCCCGGGCGCTATCGGGTGTCAGCCCCAGCGGCGCAAGATAAGCCTGTGCAGCAGGATTGTAGGGTGTCACATTCTGGCTGAGCACTGCCGTATTGGTTTGCAGGCCTCGCACGACCCAAGTCCCCACCAATGAAATACCTACCGAAGAGCCAAGCTGCCTGGTGACGTTGAATAGGCCCGATGCCTCATCCTGCCTTGATTTACTGATGCTCTCGAATGCCAGAATAGACATCGGCACAAACACCAGCCCCATCCCCAGACCACTGACAAAGCCCGGCCAAGCCAGTTGCCAGAAACCGGCGTCGAGGTTGAGCGTGCCCAACATGAAATTCCCCACTGCTGTCAACAGCATCCCCAACCCGGCTAAAACTCGTGGATCAAACCGGGTGACCAGTACGGCCCCGGTCAGCACCATCGATGCACCTGCTGCGATCCCGCGCGGTATGAACAAATGACCGGATTCGATCACGGGGTAATCGAGCAGGCTTTGCACAAAGGTTGGCAGTATGGCGATCCCGCCAAACAATGAGATCGCGAACCCCGCTATCACCAGGTTGCACAGGGCAAAGTTGCGATCCGCAAAAAGGCGCAAATCAACGACAGAATGCCGGGATGTCAGAGAATGGACGATGAACCCCAGCGCCCCAAGAACCGAAGCGATCAGCGCCAGCTGTATCATCCTCGATGACAGCCAGTCCTTGGTCTCACCTTGGTCAAGAATGAATTGAAGGCATCCGATGCCAAGTGCCAGCAGCGCCAGACCTTTCCAGTCGATGCGCACCTCTTCGGTTTTGTCGTCCGGCAACTCGCCCGCCAAAAGCAGCAGGGCCATGGCAGCGACCGGAAGGTTGACGAAAAACACCATTCGCCACGAAAAATACTCTGTCAGGACTGCGCCTACAGTTGGGCCCAACACTGGTGCGACCACCACGCCCAAGCCAAAGACCGCCATGGCCTGCCCCCGTTTTTCGCGCGGAAAGGCATCAAACAGGATGGACTGCGACAACGGGATCAGGAACGCGCCGAACATCCCCTGCGCCAGGCGGAACGCGACGATAGTCTGAAGACTCCATGACAGGCCGCACATGACAGACATTGTGGCAAAACCCGTGACCGCAGTCAGGATCAGCCTGCGCCGCCCGACCCGACGCGCGACAAACCCAGTCAGCGGCATGACCACAACGGCTGAGACGATATAGCTGGTTAAGATCCATGTCGCCTGATCGGTTGTGGCCCCAAAAGCCGCCTGAATATGCGGCAACGCAACATTGACGATGGTACTGTCCAGAACTTCGAGAATTGCACTGAGCACGACGGCCACGACAATCACGCGATTGATATGGCCGGCATCAATCATTGGCTGGTTCCGGTTGTATCCACCGTAACTTTGCTGCTGCCTCCTACACGTAGCGGAGCATCAGTTGGATCAAGCTCAATCCGCACCGGGAAACGTCGAGTGACCTTGACCCAGTTGCCGCTGGAGTTTTCGGACGGCAACAACGAAAACGTATCGCCCGAGCCTCGACCGATCGACGCAACCTTGCCGGTCAGGGTCGTGTCTGGAAGCATATCCACCTGCACTGTGACCGGTTGACCGGGTCGGATGCGTGGCAGTGATGTTTCCTTGAAATTTGCATCGACCCACCAGTCAGACGACTCGACAATGGAAAATTGCGGCGCATTGGCCGAGACAGACGACCCTGGCCGCAGCGTCAGATTTGCGATCCAGCCATCGGCCGCGGCATAGACCTTGGTCCAGACAAGATCGGCCTGCGCGATTTCCAACGCAGCCTGCGAGGACAACACATTGTCCTGCCGGGCCGCGAGGCCACTTTGCAACGCAGAAAGCTCGGACCGGCTGGTGGTCAACCGGGCCGAAGCCTGTGCGAATTCGGATGTAGTTTGGTCCAGCGAGGCCTGCGCGAGGTCCCCGTCCGAAAACAAAGCTCGGGCGCGTTCAAGATTGCTCTGCGCGGTTTCGTAGAACGAGTTGGCGCTTTCGACAGCGGCCTGTGCAGCGGTGATCTGGTTCGAGAAGGAGTCAGCCTGCTGAATGGCACTGTCCAGATTAGCTTTGGCCTGATCGACCGAGGCTTGGAACTGTGTCGGATCAATCGAGAACAGCAAATCGCCTGCATTGACCGGCTGGTTTTCGACCACCGCAACGTCTGAAACCTGCCCGGTCACCTGTGCGGCCACATAGATGATATTCGCGCCGATATAGGCGTCTTTTGTTGACGGATACCGCTCTTCATGCCGCCAGAAAAGGAACAATCCAACAGCAATCGTGACCAGGATCCCTGCGGCGGCAATTGCCTTGAATGACTTCATAAGCAGCTTCCTTTTTGGTGCCTAAGCGAGCGACCTCACATCACCTGCATATGCATGCGCATGGCCAGATTGCCCAGAATCCAAACTGTCCCGCCGATGATAATCAGCAGAACAAGTGTCGAAAACAGAACCAGGTCCAGATCCTCTCGGCTGCTGCGGCGGCGGTCGATGTGTAGAAAATAGATCAGTTGAACAACCAGTTGTGCCAACCCCAGAAGGCCTATGGTCATATAGACGCCTGGTGTTTCAATACCGAAATGATAGGCGATCACAAATACCACCAGCGTGAGCAGCAGTGACCCACCATAGCCAATCACGTAACGCCGCCGTTCGCGGTGATGCATCTCGGATCGTTTATCCATAGGCCAGCCCTCCGAAATACACGATGGTTATTATGCCGATCCAGATAAGATCGAGGAAATGCCAGAATAGCGCCAACCGCACCATACGCGACATCAGCAGATCGGTCAGCCCGAACATACGCAGCTGAATACCCAGCACGATTAGCCACAGACACCCGGCTGCAACATGCAAGCCGTGGAGCGGTACGAGACCATAGAAGGCCGACAAAAACCCGCTACGCTGTGGGATACCGCCTTGGGCTGCCATGTTCATGAAATCACGGATTTCCAAAACCAGAAAACTGAGCCCCAGCAACAGAGTCACTCCGAACCACAGCACGATCCGTGCCCGAGGCAGGTTGTATTTCAGCGCCAACATCGCCAGCCCGACGGTCAAACTGCTGGTCAGCAGAATGAGAGTCTGGGCAAAGATGCTTTTAAGGTCGAACAGCTCATGCGGGCCTGGACCGCCGGCCTGCGCGTCTATCATGGTGATATAGATCGCGAACATCAGGCCGAAATAGACCAGATCGCTCATCAGGAAGACCCAGAAGCCGAAAGTGACGACCTCGGTCGCCTTGTGGGCGCTGGCGTGGTCCTCGCCGAGGTTTATCCCCGGATAGCTGTGCTTGGGTGCGCGCCTCATGTCACGGCCTCCATATCCGGGCGGGCGAGGCCGCGATTTTCCGGTGTACTTTCATGATCGCGATCCACAGCGGCGGTGCTGTGGACCAGCGCCAACCACGCCTCGTGTTCTTTGCGGACCTCTTCGG
Source organism: Ruegeria sp. C5 (assembly GCF_056537605.1). Lineage (NCBI taxonomy): Bacteria > Pseudomonadati > Pseudomonadota > Alphaproteobacteria > Rhodobacterales > Roseobacteraceae > Ruegeria > Ruegeria sp. C5. Next base: position 430,194 of record NZ_JBQFRX010000002.1, read on the forward strand.
CGGGGATGATGACCTCGGTGCTGGTGTCGAAACTCCAGATGATAATGGCGAGGATCATCGCGATGGTCATCAGTGCTGCCAGCCACCAGATCCACCAGACCAGAGAGAACATCCAGATGCCACTGAGCACGCAGAGGATAAACCCGATGCCGGTGTTGCGCGGCATCTCGATATCTTCGTAGGCCGCGGGTGCAGGATAGGCTTGTCCGCGCTCCTTAGCTGCAGCAAAGTCATCGCGGTCACTAACCTGCGGAATAATAGCGAAGTTGTAGGGCGGCGGCGGAGACGGGATCGACCATTCCAGCGTGCGCCCGTCCCAAGGATCACCGACCGGTGCGCGGGTCTGTTCTCGGTCGCGTATACTGACCCACAATTGGACCAGGATCGAAAGCAACCCGCAAGTAATCACCAGCGATCCTATGGCGGCGGTGATCATGTAGGGGTGAAAGCTGGGATCCTCCCAACTGAACGACCGGCGGGGCATGCCCATCAGACCAACGAAGTAGAGCGGCATGAAGGTCAGCAGAAACCCAACCGTCCAGCAGAAAACCGAAACGCGGCCCCAGAACTCGTTTAGACGGAACCCAAAGGCCTTGGGAAACCAGTAGTTATAGCCGGCTAGCAACCCGAACAGCACACCGGGTAGCAACGCGTTGTGGAAATGCGCAACCAGAAACAGCGTATTATGGACCTGATAGTCGACGGTTGGATTGGCAAGAACCACTCCGCTGAGGCCGCCGATGACGAACAACATCAAGAACGCAAGGCCATAAAGCATCGGGACCGAGAATCGAATGCGCCCACGGTACAGAGTCGCCATCCAGTCATAGACCTTAACCCCGGTCGGAATGGCGATCAGCATCGTGGCAATCCCGAACACCGCGTTGATCAGAGCGCTTTGCCCCATGGTGAAGAAATGATGCAACCAAACCGTGAAGGACATGACCGCAATCGACATTGTTGCGATGACCAGTGAGTTGTAACCATAGAGACGCTTGGCCGAAAAGGTGGCAAAGACCTCAGAATAGATTCCATATGCAGGCAGGACCAACAGGTAGACCTCGGGGTGGCCAAACAGCCAGAACAGGTTGGCATAGTTCATCATGTTGCCGCCAAGGTCATTGGTGAAGAAGTGAAAATCCAGATAGCGATCCGCGGCCAGCAGCAGCGCGGCAACGCCTAGGGGCGGCATAGCAAAGATGATCAGGATCGAGCTGCAAATGATCGTCCAGCAATACATGGGCAACCGCATGAACTTCATCCCCGGCGCACGCAGCTTGTAGATCGTGACGGCAAAGTTGATGCCAGTCAGTGTTGTGCCCACGCCCGAGACCACGATGGCCCAGATCCAGTAATCCGGCCCAACGCCGGGATTGAACGCGGCCCCGGTATAGGGCGGATAGGCGGTCCAACCACCTGTTGAGAATTCGCCCACCACCAGCGAGACCATCAGCATCAGCCCGGCCGAGACGGTCAGACCAAGCCCGATCTGGTTCATCACCGGAAAGGCCACGTCGCGCGCGCCTATCATGAGCGGAATTATGTAATTAGCGACGCCAAAGACAAAAGGTACCGCGACGAAGAACACCATTATGGTGCCATGAGTGCTAAACAGTTCCGCGAAATGCTCGGGTTCCAGGAATCCGTCCCCCGGTCCCGCCGCCTGTTGGGCCCGCATCACCACGCCTTCCAAGACGCCCCGCGCCAGCATGACGATGGCGAAGACAATGTACATGATGCCGATCTTCTTGTGATCAGCGCTGGTCAGCCAATCGCGCCAGAGCGGACCCCACAACCGGAACCACGTCAGGATGCCAATCACTACCACTACGCCCACGATCACAATAGCAGCAGCAGCGTTTGCAATGATCTCATTTGCGCCAGGGTTCTGGATCAGTCCAGCGATGGGAAAGGCATCCCAGCTCAGGCGACCGAAGAAACCGGTCTCGGCATTTGTCATTGGCTTGCCTCCTGCCCGTATTCAGCCGTTCCGGGTTGCTGATCCAACTGCAGAGGCTCGCCGCTGTGATAACGACGCAGGATCGAATGGAATAGGTCGCCCTCTTCCAGCGTGAAATAAAGCGCATTCAGCGGCATGAGTTCGGTGCCCAATGCCGCCTGCACCTCATCCCGATCCGTACGCATCGCCAACGTCCGATAAGTGCTTTCGGTCAACGGTATGCCATGCACTTTTACGCTGGCGACCCATGCCTGAAAATCCTCGGGCTGCATGGCTTGCGCCAGGAATTTCTGCTTTGTGAATCCTCGGCCATTATACTGTGTGTTCTCGCCTTGCATCGTTTCAGGCGAGTCTGCCACCAGGTGTAGCCGAGTCGTCATCCCCGGCATGGCATAGATTTGCCCCGCCAGCGCCGGGATCATGAACGACTGCATCACCGTGTCTGTGGTCAGCGTCATCGCAACTTGCTGTTTGATCGGTATGCCCAGTTCTCCCACCGTTGCGATGCCATGATCTGGATAGATGAACAGCCATTTCCAATCGAGGCCAACCACCTGCACATTTAGGGCAGGCTCTTCTCCAAAAGGGGCCGAATAAGGGTCAAGACGATGTGTCGCTTTCCAGAGATAGAAAGACAGGATCATCACGATCACGACCGGGACGCCCCACATCACAAATTCAAGCTTCGCCGAAAAATCCCAATGCGGCGTGTATGCAGCATTTCCACCCTTACGTCGGCGATAACGCAGGGCAATCAGCGGCACCAGAGCCAGAACCGGTATCACAGCGATCAGGATAAGAGCCGTCGCGCGCAAAAGGTGTGTCTTTTGCACCGCTGCAATCGGGCCTTGGGGGTCCATGAAGCTATCACTCGCCCCGGCAGACTCAGCCGTCAACAACAGAGCAACAAAGATCACCAAGGCTGGCACAGCGACTGAATGTATCCGAGACAAGGTCACACCTGATGATCCTCTTGCGGCGGGGTTTCCCGGCAACTATCGGCAGAGTCACGGATTTTCTCAAGAACTTTTCCAAAATCACCCTGCGCCGCCGCTGTTGACATGAGGTCAAGCGCGCGCGAGACCAATCATATGCGTTTGGTTCTTGCTATAGTCTCCCTGGTTTGTCTTGCCGCCCCCTCGGTAGCGCAAGATCGCGCTGAGGTTGAACGTCAGTTCCAGAACTGGCTGCACCAAGCCATATGGCCTCGGGCAAAAGCCAAGGGCGTTTCGAAACGCACGTTCCAAAGTGCCTTTGACGGGGTAACGCTAAACTGGGACCTTCCTGACCTGGTTCCGCCGGGCAGCCCCAAAAAGACACCCAAGCAACAACGGCAGGCCGAGTTCGGCTCACCTGGTCGATATTTCAATGCCGGATCAGTCCAGGGTGCCACCTCCGTCGGTCGCAAGATGGCTAGGCGCCACGCGGACACGCTATCACGTGTCGAGAAAGAAACCGGCGTACCTGCCCGTATCATACTGGCCATCTGGGGCCGCGAAAGCGGATACGGACAAGTCCCGATCCGCCATAATGCGTTTCAGGTGCTGGGCACCAAAGGGTTCATGAGCACACGGGCAGAGTATTTCACGGCTGAACTGATTGCTGCGCTACAGATCGCTGAATCCGGTCACGGCCAAGGCCACGCACTGAAAAGCAGTTGGGCGGGTGCCTTGGGGCAGCCTCAGTTCATGCCCACAAATTTTCTGACTTACGCGCGCGATGGCGATGGGGATGGCCGAACTGATATCTGGGGCTCAGCCTCGGACACGATTGCATCGATCGGCGCGTATCTTGACGAGCACGGATGGGTGACAGGCCGCGACTGGGGGTTCGAAGTTATCCTACCCACGACCGTTTCTTGCGCGTTGGAGGGCCCTGATCAGGGGCGGTTGATCCGCGATTGGGTCGCCATGGGCGTAAATCGCGTTTCCGGCAAACCTTTTCCGGCACATGAACTTGATGCCGAGGGCTATCTTATGATGCCTGCCGGTCGTAGCGGTCCGGCCTTTATCGTAACGCCCAATTTCTATGTCCTCAAAGACTATAACACCAGCGACCTTTATGCGCTGTTTGTGGGACATGTCGGTGATCGCATCCAATACGGAGTTGGCGATTTTCGGGGTCGTTGGGGCGATGTCGGCAATCTCTATCGTTCAGATGTCGCCAGCATGCAGCAGGTGCTTGTTCAACAGGGTCATGACGTCGGTGGCGTCGATGGCCTGCCCGGATACAAAACCCGACGCTCGATCGGGCGCTGGCAAGAGGCTTCTGGAAGCACACCAACCTGCTTCCCCGATGCCTCATTGAAGGCCGTTCTGAAGCCGTAGCAGCGTACTGATTCGCCATTTACGAGCATCACTGCGAACACATTCACCCACGGTGATATGTTGAGCTTCACGAAAATGTCACTGCCACGAAGCGTTTCAAAATAAAATTTTAACACCTCCGCCGGCTGCGGTTCTAATCAGCCTTTGTGGTCTTCACCCACCGCAAAACCCTTTACCTTTGCTTCAAAACTGACAGGTTCATGGGCAGTGAAAGATAGCTTTCGCATTCGGATCTCCGACATTGCCTGATGCATGAATGCCGAAATTATCGATCTTGGCACGATCTAGATCAAGGTAAAGTCCAGACAATTGCCGGAGACAAAATGGCAGACAAGCGCCCACCGCGAATGCGGTTTGGACGTTCGAAACCATACAAAATGGGAGTAAACACATGAACAAAATAATCAGAACCTCTTTGGCAGGACTGTTGTCCTCGACCATCATTGCCGGTGCTGCAATTGCTGCCGGTACACATCCCGAAACCGGAGAAGCCCTGGCCGACGATCAGACCTTCACCTATCGGATTCTCGATGAACACAGCTCGGTCGACCCGCAAGTCGTAGAAGATGTGTCGGGTGCAGAAATTGTTCGCGATCTGTTTGAAGGCCTGATGAATCAGGATGAGGACGGTAACCTGGTTCCTGGTGTCGCCACCGAATTCTCGGTCAACGATACCAAGGACGTTTACACCTTTACCCTGCGCGATGAAGCGAAGTGGTCGAATGGTGATCCGGTGACCGCAGGTGACTTTGTGTATGCCTGGAAGCGCGCCGTCGATCCCGAACTGTCGTCGCCCTATGCGTGGTTCATGGAACTGATGTCGATCGAAAACGCTGCCGAGATCATCGCGGGCGAAAAACCGGTAGATGAGTTGGGTGTCAAAGCCATCGACGACAAAACGCTGGAAGTCCGCCTGAGCGCCCCCCTGCCCTATTTCCCGCAGATGACCACACATTCGACAACCTTCCCGGCACCGCAGAAAGTGATCGAAGAATTTGGTGACGCCTGGACCAAACCGGAAAACATCGTCTCGAACGGCGCTTATGTTCTGACCGAGCACCTGCCGCAGGAACGCTCGGTACGTGAACGCAACACCGCCTATTGGGACAACGATAACACCATCATCGACAAGGTCGTGGCGCTGGTCATCAATGATGAAAACGTCGCCCTGACCCGCTATTTGGCTGGCGAACTGGACCGCACCGAAATTCCAGCCGGCCAGTACCCACGACTGAAGGAAGAGCACCCTGTAGAAGCCATCAGCTTCCCACGCCTGTGCAACTATTATTACACCTTCAACCTATCTGATGGTGGCCCCGAGGCTTTCAAGGACCCGAACGTCCGCCAAGCCCTGTCACTGGCCGTTGATCGTGCGATTATCACCGAAAAAGTGATGGCAGGCGGTCAGCCCGAAGCCTACACTTTCGCCCCCGAAGCAACCGCAGGCTTCACCGTACCGGCCGTTGAAATGGCATCCATGTCCCAAGCCGAACGCGACGAGTTGGCGAAGGAGCTTCTAGCAGAAGCAGGTTATGGGCCTGACAACCCTCTGAGCTTCCAGATGGTTTATAACACCGCGGAAAACCACAAGAAGGTCGCCGTTGCGCTGAGCCAGATGTGGAAGCAGAAGCTTGGCGTGAACGCCGAACTGGCAAATATGGAGTGGAAAGTCTTCCTCGAGGAGCGCGGCAACCAAAACTTTGAGCTGGCACGTGGTGCTTGGTGCGGAGACTATAACGAAGCGTCGACCTTCCTGGACCTGCTGCAGTCGGACTCGGGCTATAATGACGGCAAATATGCCAACGCGCGCGTTGATGAGCTGCTGGCCGAGGCCAAAACCTCGGACGATCCGGCTCCGCTTTACACCGAAGTTGAACGCATCATCGCCCAAGAAACGCCTGTGATCCCGATCTATCACTACGCAGGCGTCTATATGATGGACAGCGATGTAGGCAACTGGCCGGTGAACAACGTCGAGCAGAACTGGTACTCGAAAAACCTCTACAAGCTCGCTGAATAATCGTCTTTGAACCACGCCCTGCCCCGGAGACATCCGGGGCAGGGCCAATAAACACGGGGGCATGAAATGCTTGCCTACAGTTTAAAGCGGCTGCTGGTCGCTATTCCGACGATCCTGTTACTGATCGTCGCCTGCTTTTTCCTCATGCACATCGCGCCTGGCGGGCCATTCACCTCGGAACGGCCATTGCCGCCGCAGGTTCTGGCCAATATCGAGGCGCGTTATGGATTGGACCAACCGCTGTGGAAACAGCTTTGGGACTATCTGTATAACATCGTGGTGCATTTCGATTTCGGACCGTCCTTCAAATTCAAGGATCGGGATGTGAACGACATCATCGCGCAGGGTTTCCCGATTTCGCTGACCTATGGTTCGTTGTCTTTCCTGGTGGCAACTTCCGTTGGCGTCGCGCTGGGAATTGCCGCTGCAATCAAACACAATAGCTGGATTGACTACTTTGCGGTGGGTCTGGGTATCGCCGCTCAGGCGCTTCCTAACTTCATCATGGGGCCGATCCTGATCCTGACCTTTACCCTGTGGCTGGGGTGGCTGCCGGGTGGCGGCTGGCATGGCGGTCAATGGCAGTATCTGGTGATGCCGGTGATTGCGTTGGCGACCTCCTACATGGGCTCAATCGCAAGGATTACGCGGTCATCGATGCTGGAGGTTCTGAACTCGAACTTCATTCGAACTGCACGGGCCAAGGGATTGCCGACAAGAACCGTGATCTGGCGCCATGCGCTTAAGCCGACATTGCTTCCCGTTGTCTCGTACCTCGGGCCGGTTTTTGTCTACGTTCTGACCGGTTCGGTTTTTGTCGACATCTATTTCTCAACCGGTGGTCTGGGGCAGGCCTATGTCGGCTCGGCTTTGTCTCGCGACTATGCTGTGCTGCTAGGGGTCACCATTCTTTACGGCGCGTTGACCGTGGTTGTGAACCTTCTGACCGACCTGGCTTATGCCTGGTTCGATCCAAAAATCCGATACTGAGGGGCAGGCAATGCTTGGAAAATCACAAAAAGCCGCCCATCTGGCCGAGGAAATCACTGATTACACGGTCATTCAGGGGCGCTCGCTTTGGCAGGACGCACGGATACGTTTTGTCCGCAACAAGGCCGCAATGGCCAGCGTTTTCATTCTGGGTCTGATCGTGTTGTTCACGATTGTTGGCCCTTACTTCGCAGTCTGGAACAATGAAGAGATCGACTGGAACGTCATGGGGGACGTGCGCGGCATGGGTATGCCGTCCATGGAAACCGGACACTTTTTCGGCGTCGATGATCTGGGGCGCGACCTATACAGCCGTGTCATTCAGGCCACCACCACATCGCTGCTGGTCGGTTTGATCGGGGCCGCGACCGCTCTGATCGTCGGCACCTGCTATGGCATCACCGCTGGATATATTGGCGGGCGCACCGACAGTGCCATGATGCGGTTCGTGGACATCCTGCTTGCAATTCCGGCAACACTGATCATCATTTTGCTGCTTGTCGTGGCGGGAAGATCCTTTTTCATGCTGTTCATCGCCTTGGGCGCTGTTGGTTGGCTGACGATGGCACGGATTGTTCGGGGGCAAACCCTGACCCTCAAGAACCGCGAGTTTATCGAAGCCGCGCGCGCCGCCGGTGTCAGTGAGTTCACCATCATGTACCGACACATTCTGCCCAACCTGTTGGGCGTTGTGATCGTGTACGCTTCGCTGCTGGTGCCCGAGATGATCCTGACGGAAAGTTTCATCTCGTTCCTGGGCCTCGGGATCTCAGAACCCTACACATCGTTAGGCCGCCTGATCGCTGAAGGGGCTGGCACCATGGCGTATGGTACGCTATGGCAGCTGATGTTCCCTCTTACTTTTTATGTCGCCATCATCATCACCATGTTCTTCATCGGTGACGGGCTACGCGACGCTTTGGACCCGAAGGATCGCTGATATGAGTCTGTTTTCCGTCAAGGACCTGAGCGTCCGATTTGATACGCCCGATGGCGTGGTTGAGGCTGTAAAAGGCATCAGTTTCGACATTGATCCCGGCGAATGTATGGGCATCGTCGGCGAAAGTGGCTCGGGCAAAAGCCAGACGTTCATGGCAGCGATGGGGCTATTGCCCACCGCTGGCCACGCGACCGGTTCCGCAATGCTGAATGGTCAGGAAATCCTGAATCTGCCCGTGAACAAAATCAACAAAATCCGAGGCTCTGACGTCGGCATGATCTTTCAGGATCCGCTGACCGCGCTGACCCCTCATCTGCGAGTTGGCCAGCAAATGCGCGAGGTGCTGCAAGTTCACGAGGGCTTGCAAGGCTCGGCTGCCCGCCAACGTTGCCTTGACTGGCTCAACCGCGTGCGCATTCCCGAAGCGGCACGACGTCTGGATCAGTATCCGCACGAGTTGTCTGGCGGCATGCGCCAGCGCGTGATGATTGCCATGTCGATGCTGTGTAATCCCAAACTGTTGATCGCGGATGAGCCGACTACTGCGTTGGATGTGACCGTTCAGGCCGACATTTTGGACCTGATGGTACGGTTGCAAAAGGATGAAGGTACGGCCATAGCTCTGATCACCCATGACATGGGTGTTGTCGCGCGCATGTGCGACAATATTCAAGTCATGCGTATGGGTGAGTTTGTGGAGGCCGGTGACACGCGCGAAGTCTTTCGTTCTCCTCAGCATGATTATACCCGCACGCTACTTGAGGCGATGCCGCGAATTGATGCGGGCGATGCTCCGAAAGCTCTTTCGCAGACGGAAGAACCGTTACTGAAAGTGGATGACGTCAAGGTGCATTTCCCGATCCATGTCTCGGGCGGCCTTTTTGGACATAAGGTGCCGCTGAAAGCCGTAGATGGCGTGAGTTTCGACATTCGAAAGGGCGAGACCCTGGGTGTTGTTGGAGAATCCGGCTGTGGCAAATCCACGCTGGCCCGGGCTGTGCTGCAATTGATCGAACCTAGCGCGGGTAATGTCAGCTGGCTGGGGCATCCGATCGTCGGGCTGAAACGGGCCGAGTTGAACAAGTACCGCAAGGACCTGCAGATCGTGTTTCAGGACCCGCTGGCGAGCCTTGATCCACGGATGACGATCTCGGCCTCGATCGCGGAACCGCTGAAAACCTATCGCCCGGATCTGACCGAGCGGGAACGCAAAGAGTTGGTCGCCGAGATGATGGAGCGTGTTGGCTTGAAGGCCAACATGATCAACCGATATCCGCACGAACTATCCGGGGGGCAAAACCAGCGTGTTGGAATCGCGCGTGCCATGATCAACAAACCAAAACTGATTATCTGTGACGAGGCAGTCTCTGCGCTGGATGTGTCCATTCAAGCCCAGATCGTAGGATTGTTGCGTGAACTGCAACAAGAGTTTGGCCTATCGATGATCTTCATCAGCCACGATTTGTCTGTGGTACGTGCGGTTTCGAACCGGATCATGGTTCTATATCTGGGCCGCATCGTTGAATTGGGCGATGGTGAAGTGATCTGCTCCGAACCGAAACATCCTTACACTCAGTCCCTGATCTCGGCGGTTCCGATCCCTGATCCGGATGTCGAGCGCAGCCGCCAAAGGCTTAAACTACCGGGAGAATTGCCTTCTCCCATGGATCCGAAAGCAGCTTTGCGCTTTTTGCCCAGCAGATTGTCTATGGGTGAGACCGACTATGTACCTCAACTCAGTGAGATTGCCCCGGATCACTTCGTCGCCGAACACGATCCGCTTGAGGCGATTATGGCCAATGCATAAGCTTACGCGCCCGATCCGATCTATCGGGCGCGTCTTAAACTTCATAGAACAAGTGATTAGTGGATTAGTTCCTTGATCCCGCATTCGGTCGTGTTTCGTTTTGACTCTGCCCTTAAGTTAATGGCAGATTCCAGCAAACCCGTACCAGACCAGCCGGGTGTGATTGATTGGTAGGATTTTAGATTATATGTGGGGGCTCCGGCATCACCGAGAGTCGTCGGCAATATATAGAATTAGTGAGGTAATATGGTACGCAAAGTCACCAAGGCGATATTTCCCGTAGCGGGAATGGGCACTCGGTTTCTTCCGGCGACAAAGTCGGTGCCAAAGGAAATCATGACATTGGTTGATCGTCCGCTGGTCCAATATGCCATCGACGAAGCGCGTGCGGCCGGGATCACTGAATTCATCTTCGTGACATCGCGCGGAAAATCAGCGCTTGAGGATTATTTCGATCACAATCTGGTGCTGGAACAAGACCTCAAATCCAAGGGCAAAGACGAACTGCTTGAAGTATTGAACGCAACCAATATGGAAAGCGGAGCGATTGCCTATATCCGTCAACACAAGGCTTTGGGATTGGGGCATGCGGTCTGGTGCGCCCGTCGACTGATCGGGGATGAACCCTTTGCCGTGATGCTGCCCGACGATGTGATTGCCGCCGACAAACCCTGCCTACAGCAGATGGTCGAAGCCTATGAGGAAACCGGCGGCAACATGGTCGCCGCGATGGAAGTTCCCAACGAAAAAACCAGCTCCTACGGTATTCTGGATACCGGCCAGATTGTTGGAACGGTTGTCCGTGCCAAAGGAATGGTGGAAAAACCGAGACCAGAGAACGCGCCATCCAATCTTGCGGTGATCGGTCGTTACATCTTGGGTCCTTCGGTTCTGTACAATCTGAACCAGAAAAAGAAGGGAAGTGGTGGCGAAATCCAACTGACCGACGCAATTGCTGAGGATATTGGCAATGGTGTCCCTGTCTTTGGCTACAAGTTTGACGGACAGCGGTTCGATTGTGGTTCAAAGGCTGGCTTTCTACAGGCAACGGTCTCGTTCGCGTTGGCCCGCGATGATCTGCGCGACGACTTAAACCTATATCTGCATGAAGTCGTGGCCTCTGAACGGGCCGCACAATAGGCCTAGCCGTGTCAGCCATTCTGGATTCAATTCAGTAATTTTAGCTTTATAGTTCAGAAGGGGCAGACATTATGAGCACAGTCTATCCTGTAATTCTATGTGGCGGGTCAGGTGCTCGGCTTTGGCCGTTGTCGCGTAAAAGCTACCCTAAACAATTTGTTCCGCTGATCGGTGAAGCCAGCCTGCTGCAGCAATGTGCCGAGCGGTTGAAAGGCCCGACCGATACGCCTTACGCCAAACCTCTGATCCTGACCAACGAGGCTTTCCGCTTTGTTGTCCCTGAACAGTTGATGGCCATAGGAATCGATCCGGGGCCGATCTTGATCGAACCCGAAGGACACAATACAGCACCTGCGGTGCTGGTCGCTGCCCTGCACCTTTCATCCATTGATCCCGACGGGATGATGCTGGTAGCCGCGTCGGATCACGTCATTCCAGACAGTGCGGCCTTTCACGAGGCCGTCACCGAAGGTGTCCGAACAATAGTCGAGCGTGGAGATCTGGTGACGTTTGGGATCACACCCGACCGACCCGAAACCGGGTATGGCTACCTTAAGCTCGCCCAAGCACCGGACTCGTCGGGCGCTTCTGTGCAACTTGACCGGTTCGTTGAAAAACCCGATCTTGAAAACGCCAGGGCAATGGTGGCTGAAGGGAGTTATCTTTGGAACTCGGGCATCTTTTTATTCGCGGTCAGAGATATCCTTGAGGCGTTCGACCAGCATGCACATGATCTAATTGCGCCCGTTCAGAAGGCGGTTGAGCATGCGCAGTGTGATCTGGGCTTCCTGCGGTTAGATCCCGAGGCCTGGGCGACGGTTCAAGACATCTCTATCGACTATGCGGTTATGGAGAAGGCCGACAATCTCAGCGTTGTCCCTTATGCCGCCGGGTGGTCAGACGTGGGCAGCTGGTCTGCCGTACAAGAGCTGAGCAACCCCGATCCAGACGGCGTTGCAACTGCCGGCGAAGTGACCGCCATAGATTGTCGCAACGTGCTTGTGCGTTCTGAATCGCCCGCGCTAGAAGTTGTTGCAATGGGGTTAGAGAACGTAATCACCGTGGCTATGCCTGACGCGGTTTTAGTCGCCAGCATGGACCGGACGCAAGACGTCAAGCAGGCCGTCGCAGCATTGAAGGCAAAAGGCGCCAAGCAGGCGGTAGCATTGCCCGTTGATCATCGCCCTTGGGGATGGTTCGAAAGCCTCGTCATTGGCGATCGGTTTCAGGTCAAACGCATTCACGTCCATCCCGGCGCTTCGCTGAGCTTGCAATCGCATCACCATCGGTCCGAGCATTGGATTGTCGTGGAAGGCACCGCCGAGGTGACTATTGACGACAAGGTACAGCTCGTGTCTGAGAATGAATCCGTCTATGTGCCGCTCGGGGCCGTGCACCGGATGGTAAACCCAGGCAAAGTGCCAATGGTTCTTATCGAGGTGCAGACCGGGACCTATTTGGGTGAAGATGACATTATTCGCTACGAAGATGTCTACGCTCGTGACTGAGATCTGATTTCAAGAACTGATCCAAGTTTGGGGCATCTGCAAGGCATATGTCTCCATATTTCTGAGACCAAATCTTAAAAATTCGAAACCTGGGCGTTCGGCTGGGTCAGGCGGGATTTACGCACATCACGGCAGTGTGGCGCGCAATCATCATCGGACCGACACCACAGGAGGATGCCCATGCCACAGAACTCTCCCCGTCTAAATCTGCCCTATCTGCAACCCGCGCAGGCCCAAAAACATGTGACCCATAACGAAGCGCTGCGTGCGCTAGATCTGGTGGTGCAGCTAAGCGTTGCGTCCGTTAACGCGACTATCCCACCAGCTGCTCCTGATCAGGGTGAAACCTATGCATTGGGCACGTCTCCGACCGCGGCATGGTCCGGACAGGATGGAAAACTGGCGGCTTGGTTGGACAACGGGTGGCATTTCTTGACGCCCGACATGGGCTGGCGGGCTTGGGATCAAAATGCAGGGCTGTTGAAAGTCTGGGACGGGTCGGCGTGGATCGACCCGCCGGTCAATACACAGAACCTTTCCGGGATCGGCATCGCAACCGGATCAGACAGCACAAACCGTCTGGCCGTACGTAGCCCTGCCACCTTGTTGACGCATGAGGGCGCTGGCCACCAACTCAAGATCAACAAGGCTGGTGCCGGTGATACTGCCTCGCTGCTGTTTCAATCGAACTGGACCGGCCATGCCGAAATGGGCCTATCCGGCGATACAAATTTTTCAATCAAGGTCTCGCAGGATGGCGGAAGCTGGGTCGATGCTTTGCGGTTTGACGCCACAACCGGAACAGCCAGCGGAGCGGCTGTGCAAAGCAGCGCCGATGACACCACCTCGGGTCGCCTGATGCGGGCAGATTACGGGTACGGACCGGGCAATGTGCTGGGCACCGTATCCGAAAGCAGCGGTGTACCCAGCGGAGCGGTGATCGAGAGGGGCAGCAAGGCAAATGGTGACTACACGCGCTTTGCTGACGGAACCCAGATTTGCACCGCCGTTCTAAGTGCGGTGGCCTGCACGACCGCAACTGGTAGTATGTTCGCCAGCGGTACCGCCAATTGGGATTTCCCTATTGCCTTTGCTGACAGCAGTTCTCCCGCTCTCAGCGGGAACGGCGGCGGTATTGGCCGATTTATGGGGTTTGACGCACCTTCAGAAACTCAAGCGACGTATCAGGTGATGGCTCCATCCTTGGACGCTACCAGTATAGCGCCAACAGTGATCGCAGTCGGACGTTGGTACTGAATAAAGACCGTTCGGGCCATCGCCCGGACGGTTATCGTTCTTGCAAATTGGTTTCTGACCGATCCAGACAACACGCAAAGATCTGTCTTATCCTGTACCCAAGATCGATACCAGGAACCCAGCTAACAACCCTATCATTTCACTCTTTGTGAAAGCGGCAGATCAAGGCCAGTTACAAGGCCGCCGTCCATACGCGATATCGACCCTGCCCGGTTACTTCGCGGATTAGCCCCCTATCGCTGAATTTGTCCAGATTTCGCTGTGCCGCTGCACGCGAGGCATGGGTCAGTTCTTCGGCCAGCGGGGCGGAAACCATCGGCCAAGCCGTCAACGCATCAATCAGCACGGGTGGGGTACGACCGCTTAGGTCCGAAATGGCGTCGCGGGCGCGCCCTTCCCAAGCGCTGATCCGGTCCAAATGCAGCAAAGCCGCAAGTGAGGCCTGGCCTGCCCCCTGAATCCAAGCCGAAAGTTTCTCGTCCAACGATCCTGCCCCCCGCAATGCACCTGGGCCCGACAGAGAAAGCGGCATGAACAATGCGCCACCTCGACCCATCGCGGAGGCATGACGGGCCGCGATGACAGCGGCCTCGGTATCTTGTCCAATGCCAGAAGACAACGCGCACCACGCGTGAAATCCGATGGCGGCCTGGGTAACCGGGTGCAAACCGGCGACATTTCGCATGGTTTCTGCCAGATCAATCACTGCTTCGGGTGTATCTTCGAAACCTTGGGCCTGACGGTCTAGAAAAGCGGTCAGCCCCGCATCCCAGCCGCCCTCTGATGGCGCAGCACCCGACGACAGCCGCCTCACTGCCCATCCCGCCCGATACAAAGCCTGCACATCATCACCGGTTGCTCCGATCCGCAAACCGGTCCAAAGCGCAAGGCGGTCGACGCTGATCCGATCGCCCGTCCACCAGCCCAGATCCGAGACCTCCATCAGGGCCAGACGGTGACCCCACCCCTTGGGACCCGCGCGCAAACGTTCATCCAGAGCTCCAAATGTCACGGCCAGATCGGCAAGTTCAGCTGATAACTCGGATTGGGCCGCACGCCAGTCCCTTGGGTCAAACAGCAAACGCTGGTCCGGTCTCGGTACAGAGGGTAGAAATTCTCCCGGGTCTTCCTCGCCGTCGGGCGGAAGGAACCACAAATCGTCGTCTTCCGGCGGATCGGCGTCATAGATGCTGCGCGGCCCTTCTTCCAAGGCCTCATCATCCGGGTCCGGTATCTGAGGGTTCGGCTTCATGTCGGGTATTCTTCGGGCATTTACCGCGGTTCACAAGTGGTTTTGCGGATTCTTGTCGCTCAGCCTGAGAACGCCTCGGTCAAAACACTTAGTTCTCCACTCAGGTCTGTTGGCGCATCTCCACCCAACAGCATATAGCCGTAGCCATCATTCGCCCATGTCGCTGTCGCAAGACCACTGAGCACCGCAAGGTTCACATCCTTGACCGGTGCTCCCGCGCCTTGCCGGATCACACAAAACGCCACCGGATTGCCCTGAGCGTCAGCAAAGACCACCTGCACCAAAGGTTTACCTTTGAACGACAGTACCTGAGCACGTTTCAGATCAAGGCCCGGCAGAGTTTCCAACACGTCCCGGTTCAGTGAACGACCCAACTGAGCCTCGGCCTGAACAAACTGCGCGTCCAGCGTTTGCTGAGAATTGTCCAGATCGGCAATCGTGTCCGGTGAATAAAGCGATTGATAGATCGCAGCCTGCTCCGCCCAGCCCAATGCCTGTGGTCGCGTGGCCCAGAATGTTGCAGACGCAGCAATAACAGCAACTGAGGCTGCGACCGCCAGCAAACGGAGCGGTCCGGCATTGGATTGTTGAGCGCTCGGAATGGGCAGATCGATCGAAGGCGCCTCAGTTGGAATGCCTTCAAAAGCCTGCTGCACAACCTGGGCAAATGGGTCGAGCGCCATGAGTCGGTGTTCGAGTGCAGAATCCTCGGCCACCGCGTCTTCGATGGCGCGGGCTTCGGCCTCATCGAGGCTGCCTTCCAGATAGGCCAGAAGTGTTTCGTCGGAAAACTTCATTTGCCACTCCGTTGCACGGTGTCAGCCGCATCGTGCTGCATAACGGTTTTCAGTTTCTGCCGGGCATTGGAAAGCCGGCTCATGATTGTGCCGATGGGTACGTCCAGCATATCCGCAGCTTCGCGGTAGCTGTAGCCTTCGACAAACACAAGCATCACCGTTTCACGTTGCGCCTCTGGCAGCTGCATCACTTGAGTAAACACCTGAGCGGCGAAAATATTCGTTTCTGAATCAGGCCCTGTCGCGACTAATTCCGCCTCGGGCGTGACTGAAAGCGCCTGTGCCTTTCTTACGGATCGCGCCCGTATCTCGTTCAGCCATATTGAACGGCAGATCGTCATCAGCCAACTGTCCAGCCGTTCATACGAGGTGACCTGGTGGTGCTTCTCCAACGCCCTCAACGCCGTCGCCTGCAACAGATCATCTGCAACATCCGACGCCCCCGACAAAGCCAGCCCAAACCGCCAGACCCGTTTCGAGTGGGTCTGGATAGCGCCGCGCACGGCTTGTTCGGTGCTTATCTCAACACTCATCGAATAAAACGCGACCTGTGTGTGTTTGCTTTGACATGGGACCGGGCCCGCTTGGTCAGAACTGTCATAGATCCTGGAGGAAAGAAATGAAACTTCTGTTCAAAACAATCACGATTGCGTCGGCTATTATTGCAGGCCCGGGTCTGGCCGCTGATTGGACACTAAACCCGGATGCGTCTCATCTGGCTTATGGAACGGTCAAGATCGATGATGTTGGAGAGGTCAATTCTTTCACCAACCTTTCGGGTCATGTCAGCGAAGATGGCAAGGTTAATATCGATATCGATCTGTCGTCGGTCGAAACGAATATCGAAATCCGTAACGAACGGATGATCGAGTATGTGTTTCGCAAGGCCGCGACCGCGACATTGAGCGCGAACATTGAAATGGACCAAGTGTCGAAACTGGATGTGGGGGCCAGTAACACGATTGAGGTGGATGCGAAGCTGGCTCTGGCGGGGACCGAGGTGGAATTCTACACCGATATGTTTGTCCTGCGTGTGGCCGAAGATACCGTCATGGTTTCATCCAACGACATGGTGTTCATCAGCACCGAGGATGCGGGCGTTTCGGCAGGCGTAGACAAGCTGATGGAGTTGGCGCAACTACCCAGCATCACCCGCACCGTACCGGTGACCGCACGATTGATGTTCAGTCTCGAAGGCTGAAACCTAAGAAAAGTACGGGGTCGAATTTGGCCCCGGCTTATGCCCCCCAAGTGTCGCTTAGGCGATAGCCGCCAGGCCATGGGTCATCGGGGTCGAGCATGTGCTGGTGCGTACCCGTAATCCAGCCTCGCCCTGAGATTTCCGGGGTGATCGCCACGCGGCCGTTCAGATCATGCCGCTCTACGATACCGCAGCGAAATTCACTGTTGATGACTGAACGCGCGTGGTAGCGATCGGTCATCGTCATTTCTCCCTTGGCCAGCAAAACCGCCATCCGGGCTGAAGCACCGGTGCCACAAGGTGAACGATCCAGCTTACCCGGTTTGATGGCGACAGTATTTCGTCCGATGAGAATATCGCCCTGACGATCGAGCGGGCCTGCAATCTGGCAAAACGAAATGTGACTCCAGTCTTTAGTGGGGTGATCGAAGCCTAGCTGCTCATTGGCGGCATCGGTGATACGCGCGCCAGTCCTTGCAAGATCAGCTCCTTCATCAGGGGTAAGCTCGAAACCCAAATCGGCGGCATCGACAATTGCAAAACTGTCGCCACCAAACGCGGTATCCACGCGCAACGTCCCGATGCCCTCAACCTCGATCCGAGCATCCAGCTTGTCGACGAAACTTGGCACATTATGCACAAAGATACGTTCAGCCTTGCCATTGCGGCATTCGGCGCGGACGCGGATCAACCCTCCTGGGGCTTCCAATGTCAGATGGGTTTCAGGCTCGTGCATCGGAAGAATGCCACTGTCCAACAGAACCGTTGAGACACAAATCGAGTTGGAGCCTGACATCGGTGGCGTGTCTTCCGGTTCCATTATGATGAACGCTGCATCGGCCTCGGGGTTTTTTGGTGGAACCAACAGATTCACATGGCGAAAGACACCGCCGCGAGGTTCATTCAGCATGAAATCCCGCAATGTCTGGTCTTCAGCGATAAAGGTCCTTTGGTCCCATACCGTCTCTCCCGGAGGCGGAGCGACGCCGCCGACGATAACGTCGCCCACTTCGCCTTCAGCATGGGCCGAGATTACATGGATGGTTTTGGAACTGCGCATTGAGCCTCCTGAAAGCCGATGGATAATGCGCAGTCATGCAAAACAGATCCGGTCTGGCAAGCCTTATCGCAGCCGCTGACCCGACTCTGGATCAAACAGCATCGCACGCTCAGGACGAACCGAAAGCCCGATGCGGTCACCGGTCGTACTGCGTTGGTCTTCCCGTTCTTCCACAATCAGCTTATCGCCATTTGGCGTCAGCAGATAAGAATATGAAACACCACCGAGCGCTTCGGTCAGATCAACTGTGCAGGTGTCACCGTTTCGATCCACCTGAATATGCTCGGGGCGAATACCCAATGTTACTTTCGTCGCTCCTTTGGGAACGCTCTCGGTGACCGGGACATCATCAGTAAGTGCAGGGTGCCGCACCATGCCGTCCACGATATCGCACTCAAGGAAGTTCATTGCAGGAGACCCGATGAAACCCGCCACGAACTTATTGTCGGGGTCGCGATACAGGTCCATAGGGGCTCCCACTTGCTCAATCCGACCGTCGCGCAATACCACAATCTTGTCGGCCATGGTCATCGCCTCGACCTGATCGTGCGTAACGTAGATCATCGTCGCGCCGATTTCCTGATGAAGCCGCGCAATTTCAACCCGCATTTCCACGCGAAGTTCTGCATCCAGATTCGAGAGCGGTTCGTCGAACAGGAACACCTCGGGGCCGCGCACAATGGCACGCCCGATCGCGACCCGCTGACGCTGACCGCCGGACAACGCTTTGGGTTTGCGTTTCAGATATTGGTCGAGCTTCAGAATATTTGACGCTTCCTGAACTTTCTGATCGATCTCGGCCTTGGCAACACCGTTCATCCGCAGACCAAATCCCATGTTCTCGGCCACGGTCATATGGGGATAGAGCGCATAGGTTTGAAAAACCATCGCCACTCCGCGTTTGGCCGGATCCACATGCGTGACTTCACGTGCGCCGATATGGATTTCCCCGTCCGAGGTTTCTTCCAAACCCGCGATCATCCTCAACAGCGTCGACTTACCGCAGCCCGAGGGGCCCACGAACACGCAAAACTCACCATCTTCAATCTGCAGATCAATCCCGTGAATGACCTGCGTCTGGCCATACCGTTTGATCGCGCCTTTCAGGGTTACACCTGTCATGTTGCTTGCATCCTATTCTGTTGGCCCTCGGGGAACCGCCACGCCTGTGCTTCTGTGCCGATCTGTTCAGCGACGCGCCGGACGCGCGGCACCCAAGATTGCAATTGCTCGAAATCCATTCGCCCAGTCGATCCTGTCACCGATAGGGCCCCCAACATGCGGCCCCCGTTAGTCAGAATCGGGCAGGCAATGCAGATGATGCCGGGCTCATGCTCTTCATCATCAACTGCGTAACCGCGGCTGCGGATCTTAACGAGATCAGCCCGCAATGCCTTTTCCGAGGCCAAGGTCTTGTCAGTGAACCGATGAAAGCTTTGTTGCGAGATCGTCTTTTCCAACTGTGCCTCGTCCAAATAGGCCATCATCGCTTTGCCAACGCCTGTGCAATAGGCCGGGCCGACCTTGCCGGCCTCGGAATACATCTCAATTGGTCGTTGCGCGTTGCGCTTATCCACATAAAGCACCTGCCCGGAATCAAGTTGCGCCAAGTGCACGGTCTCCCCTGTCTCGGCGCTGAGAGCGTCCAGGAAAGGCCGCGCTATTGGAGCTAATGAGCTATGCGTCCATGCCGAATGCGCCAATCGCACCAATCGCATACCTGGCGAATAGGTCTGCCGTTCCGGTTCGTAGTGCAGCATGCCCTGATTGGTTAGCGACTGCAGAAAACGGTATAGCGTCGCCTTGGGAAATTCACTGCATTCCAGCAATTCCCCGAACCGCACCGGGCGTTCGAAGGCCGCGACCTGTTCCAGCACGTCACATGCTTTTCCTATTGTTCCGTCACCTGCCACGGGTGCCTGTTCTCCTCCACTTTCCCTCGGCTTTGGGCACGAGGGTCTTGACAAGAGTAGCCGAGTCGATGTGTAGTTTTCAATATATAAAACAAGGTTTCAATATTTGAGACCAATATGGAAGCTTAAGGGAGGAAACTATGCATTCCATGTTCAAGCGCACAGCGGCTGCTTTGGCTGCCAGTGTGGCACTTGCTGCGCCCGTCGCAGCAGAGCTGACCGGCGAACTGCGAATCTTCCTCGATACGTCCAACCCGGCGCCGCGCGCGACGATGGAAGCGATGATCGAGCGATTCGCGGCCGAACATCCCGGTCTGGAAATCGAAACCACCGTGATCGACCGTGAGGCCTACAAGACCCAGATTCGCAACTTCCTGACGGCTGACACGCCAGACGTTGCCACCTGGTATGCAGCCAACCGGATGAAGCCTTATGTTGAAGCGGGTCTTTTCGAAGACGTCTCGGACCTGTGGGCTGAACCTGAAATCGCCGACAATCTGGCCTCGACCAAAGGTGCGATGACCATTGATGGCAAACAGTGGGGCGTTCCGTACACCTACTATCAATGGGGCGTTTATTACCGCAAAGACATCTTTGATGAGCTGGGTCTGACCGAGCCGACCACTTGGGAAGAAGAACTGGCCAACTGCCAGAAGATCGTCGATTCCGGCCGCGCCTGTTATACCATCGGCACCAAGTTCCTGTGGACAGCAGGTGGCTGGTTTGACTATCTGAACATGCGCACCAACGGGTTCGACTTTCACAATCAACTCGCAAATGGCGAGATCAGCTGGGAAGACGACCGGGTTAAGCAGACCTTCGCCAACTGGAAACAGCTGATCGACATGGGCGCATTCATTGACAACCACCAGACATATAGCTGGCAAGAAGCCCTGCCCTTTATGGTCAACGGTGAGGCCGCCGCCTATCTGATGGGTAACTTCGCTGTGGCTCCGCTGCGTGAAGCAGGCCTGACCGACGATCAGTTGGACTTCTATCAGTTTGTCGCCATCAACCCCGATGTTGAACTGGCCGAAGACGCGCCGACCGATACGTTCCATATCCCGGCCAATGCCTCGAACAAGGAAGCCGCGCGTGAGTTCCTGCGTTTCGCAGTCTCTGCGGACGAACAGACCGAAATCAACAACGGTGCAAACCTCGGCCAGTTGCCTGTGAACGCGCAATCTGCAGTGGACGACGACAAGTTCCTGCAGCAGGGCTTTGTCATGCTATCGTCTAACAGCCCCGGCGGTGTTGCACAGTTCTGGGACCGCGACGCACCAGCGGAAATGGCAAAAGTGTCGATGGAAGGCTTCCAGGAATTCATGGTCAAGCCGGACAACGCTGACAAGATTCTGGCCAAGCTGGAACGTGCGCGCGAGCGCATCTACGACAACTAAATCTTGTCCAGGGTCGGGCTGAAGCCCGGCCTACACCTTGCACAATAGTAGGGCGGGCTTCAGCCCGCCTTCACCCACCAGATCCGAGATGCCCATGACCGCTGCCGTTGACGCCCCCGAGCAAGAAAGCTGGTTCCACAGAAACCAACAGCGCATCGCGCCCTGGCTGTTTTTGGCTCCGGGTCTGTTGTTCTTCATGGTCTATGTGATCATCCCGGTCTTTCAGTCTTTCAATCTGTCTCTTTATGAATGGGACGGTTTAGGTGCAGCTGAATATGTCGGCTTTCGCAACTATGAAGATCTGTATTGGGAATGGGTGGACCGCGACGCTTTCTACATCTCGCTCAAGAACAACCTGATCTGGCTGATCCTGTATCTGGCCGCAATCCCTGCAGGCTTGTTTATCGCACTGTTCCTGAACCAGACGGTCTGGGGCATCCGCCTCTACAAGTCTTTGTTCTTCTTTCCCTTCGTCATCTCTCAGGTCGTCGTTGGGCTAGTATTCACATGGTTCTACGACCCAACCTTCGGCCTTCTAAATGAATTCCTAAGCCTCTTTGGCCTCGGTCCACTGAACGTGCTGGGGGATGAGCGCTTCGTAACCTACGGCATCATCTTCGCAGGTCTATGGCCACAAACGGCCTATTGCATGATCCTCTACCTCACCGGCCTGAACGCCGTCGACCCCGAACAGATCGAAGCCGGGCGTCTGGACGGCGCAAAAGGTGGGCGAATGCTGTGGCACATTATTCTGCCGCAGCTGCGCCCGGCAACCTTCATCGCATTCGTTGTGACAATCATCGGCGCGCTGCGCAGCTTTGACCTGATCTCGATCATGACACAGGGCGGTCCTTTTGGTTCGTCCCGCGTGCTGGCCTACTACATGTTCGAGGTCGCGCTGTCCGAATACGGCTTCCGCATGGGATATGGCGCAGCTATCGCTGTGATCTTGTTCCTGATTATGCTCTGCTTCATCGCCTACTTCCTGTGGTCGATGTACCGCGAAGAAAGGGGGCACTGAGATGTTTCCCAAACCGATCGAAAAACAACCCCGCGCAGCGCAGATCACCTATCAGGCGATGTTGCCTCTGGCACTGCTACTATGGCTGGGGCCCCTTTTGGCGGTCGCGCTTTTCTCGGTCAAACCTGCCGCAGACTTCACCAATGCGAATTACTGGGGGATGCCGTCAAGTTTTGAGGGCGCGTTCAACTATGGTCAGGTCTTTTTCAATTCGGATATGCCACGTTACTTGATGAACTCGTTCCTGATCACCGTACCAACGGTAATCGGGGCCGTTGCACTCAGTTGCATGACAGGCTTCGCGCTGGGGATCTACAAATTCAAATCGAACCTCTGGATCTTCTTCATGTTTGTGGCGGGCAATTTCGTACCCTTCCAGATCCTGATGGTCCCTGTGCGCGATCTCACGCTGGAGTTGGGCCTTTACAACACCAAAACAGGGCTTGTGCTATTCCACATCGCCTTCCAGACCGGGTTCTGCACGCTCTTCATGCGCAACTTCATCCGCGCCCTGCCATTCGAACTGATCGAGGCCGCACGGGTCGAGGGCATAAGCGAATGGCGAATCTTCTGGTACGTCGTTCTACCACTGATGAAACCGGCCATCGCCGCACTCAGTGTCCTGATTTTCACCTTCATCTGGAACGACTATTTCTGGGCTGTTGTCCTGACCCAAGGGGCCGAAAGCCAGCCCGTGACAGCCGGGATCACCAGCTTCAACGCGCAATTTCGCGCTGCTTATCAGTTGATGAGTGCCGGTTCTATAGTGGCAGCCCTGCCGCCGGTTGCCATGTTCTTCCTGATGCAGAAACACTTCATCGCGGGCCTGACCCTCGGTGCCGTAAAATAACGTCAAACCAGAGGTTTACCTCATGACCAAGATCACCTTTGTAGGTGCAGGTTCCACGATCTTCATGCAGAACATCGTGGGCGACGCACTGCTCACCCCTGCCCTTGCAGACAGCCACTTTGCGCTGATGGATATCGATCCGGTGCGCTTGGCCGAAAGCGAAGCTGTGGCCAAGGCCATGATCCGCTCAGTCGGCACGGGTGCAACCGTCTCAACCCACACGGATCGTCGCGCGGCGCTGGACGGCGCAGATTTCGTGATCACTGCCTTTCAGGTTGGCGGGTATGAGCCTTGCACGGTGACAGATTTTGAAATCCCAAAACAATATGGCCTGCGTCAGACTATCGCCGATACGCTGGGTGTTGGTGGCATTATGCGCGGCCTGCGCACTGTACCCGTTCTGTGGGGCGTCGCGCAGGACATGATGCAGTTGTGCCCCAATGCAACGCTGCTGCAATACGTGAATCCGATGGCCATCAACACCTGGTCTCTGGCTGAGCGCTTCCCTAATCTGAAACATGTCGGCCTGTGCCATTCTGTCCAGAACACGGTCGAAGAACTGGCGCATGATCTAGACCTGCCCAAGGCGGACTTTCGCTACAAAGTTGCCGGTATCAATCACGTCGCGTTCTTCCTCAAGCTCGAGCATCAAGGCCGCGATCTGTATCCGGCTTTGCGTCAGGGCTATCGCGCCGGGCATTTACCCAAGCCTCCGCTGCTAATGCCGCGCTGTCCAAACAAAGTCCGGTACGAAGTGATGGACCATCTTGGATACTTCTGCACCGAAAGTTCCGAGCATTTTGCAGAATACGTTCCTTGGTTCATCAAAGACGGTCGCAATGACCTGATCGAACAGTTCAGCATACCGCTGGACGAATACCCGACCCGCTGT
Source organism: Ruegeria sp. C5 (assembly GCF_056537605.1). Taxonomy (NCBI): domain Bacteria; kingdom Pseudomonadati; phylum Pseudomonadota; class Alphaproteobacteria; order Rhodobacterales; family Roseobacteraceae; genus Ruegeria; species Ruegeria sp. C5. Next base: position 454,529 of record NZ_JBQFRX010000002.1, read on the forward strand.
GTCGAGCAGGTGGCCAATTGGAAGGAACAGGCCAAGACCCTGACAGATGGTCGGAACATCGAAGTAACCCGAAGCCATGAATTCGCCGCCGACCTTATGAACGCAATCGTGACAGACACGCCGTACACAGCTTACGGCAACCTGCCAAATACGGGTCAGATTCCGCAACTACCCCTAGGTGCAGCGGTTGAAACGCCGTGTCTGGTTGACTCGAATGGCGTCCAACCTTCCGTGGTCACGGATATCCCGCCACAACTGATCGCGTTGATGCGGACCCAGATCAACGTACAAGAGCTAACGGTTCGCGCGCTGACCGAAGAAAACCCCGAATACATCTATCACGCCGCAATGATGGATCCCCATACTGCGGCCGAGCTGGATCTGCGCCAAATTCGCAACCTCGTCACCGATCTGCTTTCTGCCCATGGCGATTGGCTGCCAGATTGGTGCCGTCCAGCCCGCGCAGCTTGATCTTCGTCTTCTAAAAAAGCTTTCAATTCCAACGCCAGACAGACAGAACCAATAATGACCAAGAAACGCCGTTCACAGCATTGGTACGGAAAACTCGATAAGGACGGGTTCATTCACCGGTCCTGGATGAAAAACCAGGGCTTTCCGGATCACGCTTTTGACGGGCGCCCCATCATCGGCATCTGCAACACATGGTCGGAACTGACACCCTGCAATTCGGGCCTTCGTGATCTGGCCGAAGTCGTGAAACGGGGCGTGTGGGAGGCCGGCGGCTTTCCAGTGGAATTCCCCGTTATGTCGCTGGGCGAGACCCAGATGAAACCCACCGCCATGCTGTTTCGCAACCTGCTGGCGATGGATGTGGAGGAATCGATCCGCGCCTATGGTATCGACGGCGTTGTCCTGCTGGGTGGATGCGACAAGACCACCCCGGGGCAGCTGATGGGTGCAGCCTCGGTCGATTTACCGTCCATCGTGGTTAGCTCTGGCCCGATGCTGAACGGCAAATACCGGGGTCAGGATATCGGCTCGGGCACAGATGTCTGGAAGTTTTCCGAGGCTGTTCGTGCCGGAGAAATGACACTTCAGGATTTCATGAACGCTGAATCAGGCATGTCGCGTAGCGCGGGTGTGTGCATGACTATGGGCACCGCTAGTACTATGGCCTCATTGGTTGAGGCGATGGGCATGTCGCTGCCCACCAACGCCGCCCTGCCCGCCGTTGATGCCCGCCGCATGGCGCTGGCGCATCTGACCGGCAAGCGCATTGTCGAGATGGTGGACGAGGACCTCAAGCCATCAGATATCCTGACCAGGGAGGCGTTTGAGAATGCCATCCTCGCCAATGCGGCCGTCGGAGGATCGACAAACGCAGTGGTCCACCTGTTGGCACTTGCAGGTCGCGTGGGTGTCGACTTGACGTTGAAAGACTTTGAAATCGGATCAGAAATCCCCCTGCTGGTCAATTGCATGCCTTCCGGCAAATACCTGATGGAAGACTTCTGTTATGCAGGCGGCGTGCCAGTGGTTCTGAGCGAACTCAAACCTTTCCTGCGCCCGGCAAGAACAGTTCTGAACAAGGACATCTCGGCCCACTATGAAGGGGCTGAGTGTTTCAACACAGACGTCATCCGCCCATTTGACGATCCGGTAAAACCCGCCGCAGGCCTGCGGGTTCTGCGCGGCAATCTTGCGCCCAACGGGGCAATCGTGAAGCCTTCGGCGGCCACAGATGCACTGCTGGAAACCGAGGCCGAAGCATACGTTTTTGAAAGCATCGAAGATCTGAAAGCCAATATCGACCGCGACGACCTACCAGTTACACCTGAGACCATTCTGGTCCTCAAAGGTTGTGGGCCCAAGGGCTATCCAGGGATGCCCGGGGTTGGGAACATGCCGATCCCGGCCAAGCTGGTCAAAGACGGCGTACGCGACATGATCCGGATCTCGGACGCGCGTATGTCTGGTACTGCATTCGGGACAGTTATCCTGCATGTCAGCCCTGAGGCTCAGGCCGGTGGTACGTTGGCGTTGGTCAAAACCGGTGACCGTATTCGCGTGTCCGCGAGCAAGGGCGAGCTGCAGCTGCTGGTCGACGAAAAGGAACTGGACGCCCGCCGCGCCCTGTGGCAACCGGACGATCCGCATTACTCGCGCGGGTATGCGAAGCTTTATATCGACCACGTGTTGCAGGCTGATCGCGGCGCGGACCTTGATTTCCTTGTGGGCAAAGACACGCGCTTAGTGACGAGAGAGAGCCACTGATGGATCAACCTGCTACATTTCAAGACCTCAACGGAGCCTCTGTTTATATCACCGGCGGCGGTTCGGGCGTTGGTGCAGCGTTGACTGACGGGTTCATGGCCCAAGGGGCTAAAGTTGCCTTTATCGGTCGGTCAGATGCCGGTGAATTTGTCGAACAGATGCGTGAAAAGCACGGCCGCGCCCCCTTGTTCCTGCGGGGTGACATGACTGATACCGAGCTGTTGCACGCCACCATGGCCAAAGCAGCTGAAGCCCATGGCCCGATCAAAGTGCTGGTCAACAACGCCGCGAATGACAAGCGGCACTCACTTGAAGAAACTACAACCGAGTTCTGGGACTGGATGATCGAAGTCAACCTAAAGGCCTACTATTTTGCCTGTCAGGAAGCCGCGCGACAGATGAAGGACAAAGGCGGTTCGATCATCAATTTCAGTTCGATCAGTTACCTGATGGGGAACGCAGGTTATCCAATCTATACCAGTTCAAATGCGGCAATCACCGGCATGACACGCTCGTTGGCGCGTGAACTTGGGCCACATAAAATTCGCGTCAACGCGCTGGCACCGGGATGGGTTCTGACACAGAAACAGCTGGACATGTGGGCCACACCCGAAGATCTGGCTGCGCATATGGATCGCCAGAGCCTGAAAGAGCATCTGACGCCCGAAGACATGATCGCACCAACCCTGTTTCTGGCTTCAAGCGCAAGCCGTGCAATGACCGGGCAGTGCATGGTGGTTGACGGCGGCGTGGTAGGAACGGGGTGATGCTATGAATGTCGAGTGGATCGCTGTTGACTGGGGAACATCTCATCTGCGGGCATGGGCCATGCAAGGTGATAGCGTTTTGGCACAGGCCGCGTCGTCAGATGGTATGTCCCGCACAGCCGGCGGAGGATTTCAGGCAGCCCTGCTGGCTTTGATCGAAGATTGGCTGCCCGGGCTACCGGTAGATGTGATCGCCTGCGGAATGGTTGGGGCACGACAGGGTTGGGTCGAGGCCCCGTATTCTGCGGTTCCATCCGAGCCTATTCCGGTCGTACCCTTCCGCGTTCCAAACACCGATCCGCGTATTCGGGCCTTCGTTGTTCCTGGGCTGAGACAGAACAGCCCCCCCGATGTGATGCGCGGGGAAGAGACGCAGATCGCGGGGTTCCTCAGCACGCATCAGAATTGGGACGGTGTGATTTGCCTACCCGGCACGCATACAAAATGGGCCCAGATCAGTGCCGGAGAGGTGGTCAGTTTCCGAACCTTCATGACCGGCGAGTTGTTTAATCTGCTGCGCGGGCAATCCGTTCTGCAGCATTCAATTGACGAGGGCTGGGACGACGCGAGTTTTACCGAAGCGGTTGCCGACATGCTGTCGAAACCCGAGCAGCTGGCAGCGCGCCTATTCGGGCTACGGGCCGCCGATTTGCTGCACGGTCAAAGCAAGAGCGTTGCGCGCGCGCGCCTGTCGGGGTTCCTGATAGGTGCCGAGCTTGCCGCATCGCGGCCCTATTGGCTGGGTCAGCAATTGGCGATCATCGGCTCGGAAAGCTTATCCAACGCCTACGCTACAGCCTTGCAACAACAAGGCGCAATGGTCGAAACCGCAGACGCCATGATCGCAACCCTTGCAGGTCTGTCTCAGGCCCGAACATTAACGAGGCAAACCGCATGAGCCGCCCAATCATCGCCATTCTGCGTGGGTTAACCTCTGACGAGGCGTTACCGGTCGGTTACGCCCTGCTGGAAGCGGGAATTGACCGGATTGAGGTTCCGCTGAACTCTCCCGATCCGCTGGAAAGTATCCGAGTTCTCGCCTCGGAGATCGGGGACCGCGCGCTTATCGGAGCGGGCACTGTATTAACCCCCGATCAGGTTGACGCGGTTGCCGATGTCGGGGGCAAACTGATCGTTTCGCCAAATTGCGATGTGTCCGTGATCCAACGCTCTGTCGCACTTGGGCTGCAAAGCTGGCCGGGTGTGTTCACCCCGACCGAGGCCTTCGCAGCGCTCCAGGCCGGGGCTACAGGGTTAAAACTTTTCCCCGGTTCGCTTGCCGGTCTTGCAGGGTTGGCTGCCCTGCGCCCTGTATTGCCGACGGGCGCTCAGGTCTTTGCGGTGGGCGGTGCGGGCCCCGAGAACTTTGGGGACTGGATGAAGGCCAGCGCCGACGGCTTCGGAATCGGGTCTGCACTCTATAAGCCCGGAATGTCAGTTGGAGATATAGCAAACCGTGCCCGGCAAATCGTTGCTGCCTATGATGAGGCCGTTGGATGAGTCTGTTCTATGACGACCGCCCCTGCGAATTGGGCGAGGGGCCATTGTGGCACCCTGAACGGCAACAGCTTTTCTGGTTCGATATCATCGGCAAACGACTGATGACGCGAGAAAATGACCAGGCGCATAGCTGGGCGTTCGATGAACATGTCTCAGCCGCAGGATGGGTAGACCGAGACACTTTGCTGATCGCGTCGGAAACCGGCCTGTGGCGATTTGGGCTTGAGAGTCGAGCCAAAGATTTGATCGCCCCGCTTGAGGTCGACAATCCGGTGACTCGATCCAATGATGGGCGCGCCGATCCTTGGGGCGGGTTCTGGATTGGCACCATGGGCAAACAGGCAGAAGTAGGCGCAGGTTCGATCTATCGCTATTGGAATGGCGAGCTACGGCCATTGGTCCGAGATATCACCATCTCAAATGCAATCTGCTTTGCGCCGGACCGATCCTGCGCCTATTACAGCGATACTGCCACCAAGCAAGTCATGCGCTGGGAACTGGACGCGCAGACAGGCTGGCCCATCGGCAAAGCGGCGGTCTTCCTTGACCTGCGCAGCGAAGATCTGAACCCGGACGGCGCTGTGGTTGATCGCTCCGGAAACATCTGGATCGCCCAATGGGGTGCCAGCCGGGTTGCAGCCTATACGCCCGGCGGTCAATTCCTGAGAGCGGTTGGTTTCGATGCCAAACACACTTCGTGCCCGAGTTTTGGTGGTGATGACCTGACTACACTGTTCTGCACCACCGCCCGCCAAGGGCTGGACGCGGACACTCTTGTAAGAACGCCGACGAATGGCATGACACTCACCGCGCCAAATGTGGCGCAAGGTCAAGCTGAACACAGAGTTATACTATGAAGCCGGAACTTGGCGTTTGCTATTACCCTGAACACTGGCCCGAAGAAAACTGGGCTCAGGACGCCGCGCGCATGGTCGAGACTGGCTTGAAATGGGTCAGGATCGGCGAATTCGCCTGGAGCCGAATGGAACCCACTGCTGGAGACCTGCAATTCGACTGGTTGGATCGCGCGATTGAAACCTTGGGTGCGGCAGGGCTGAAGATTGTGCTGGGCACCCCGACGGCAACACCTCCGCGATGGATGCTGGACAAGCATCCCGATATGCTGGCTGTGGATGCTGATGGCAATCTACGCAAGTTCGGCTCACGCAGACATTATTGCTTTAGTCACACCGGCTATATCGACGAATGCAAGCGGATCACGAAGATCATGGGTCGGCGCTATGGCCGCAACCCGTATATCGCTGCTTGGCAAATCGATAACGAATATGGCTGTCACGATACGACGCTCAGCTATAGTGCTGCGGCGCTGTATGCTTTTCACCGCTGGCTGTCGAACCGATACAACTCGATCGACGCGTTGAACGATGCCTGGGGGAATGTGTTCTGGTCGATGGAATATAACAGCTTCGATCAGATCGAGCTGCCGAACCAGCCCGTAACCGAGCCCAACCCGGCACACGTTTTGGCTTTTCGCAGGTTCAGTTCGGATCAGGTGGTGGCGTTCAACAAGGCCCAGGTCGATGCGCTGCGGCCGCTAACGGTTCAACCATTGCTGCACAATTACATGGGGCGTGTGCTGGAATTCGATCATTTCGATGTAGGCAGGGATTTGGACATCGCGACGTGGGACAGCTATCCGATTGGCTTCCTGTCGGATCGGTTGGAAGTGGACGAGCCGCACAAGACTGCATTTCTGCAGCAGGGTGATCCGGACATGCAGGCCTTTCACCACGACCTATACCGCGCCGTCGGTCGAGGCCGTTGGTGGGTCATGGAACAGCAACCCGGTCCAGTGAACTGGGCCCCCTACAACCCGGCACCCCTGCCCGGCATGGTGCGTCTCTGGTCGCTTGAGGCGGTGGCCCATGGGGCCGAAGTGGTCAGCTATTTCCGCTGGCGGCAAGCACCGTTCGGGCAGGAACAGATGCATGCCGGTCTACTTACCCCGCATGGCGACGAAGCACCTGGTTTGGCAGAGGCGCGTCAGACCGCCGATGATCTGGCCGCGATAGGCACGGTTAAACCAGCCCATGCACAGGTTGCTATCGTCTTCGATTATGCATCTGACTGGGCCTGGACAACGCAGCCTCAGGGCGCGGGGTTCGACTATTTCCGGCTCGTATTCTCTGCCTACCGCGCGTTGCGGCGCGCTGGGTTGTCGGTGGATTTCGTGCCTCAGGACAAGGTCGGCAAGGAGCACTATAATCTGATCCTCGCACCGGGCCTGGCTGCCCTAGGCGATCTAGAACAAAGGCTACTACAAGGATGTGATCTTGCCGTTCTGGGACCGCGCAGCGGGGCAATCACCGCAGATTTTCAGATCCCTGATTCGGGGCGCCCAGGTCTTGATGGCCTCAGCAGCCATGTCGATCTGATCGAAACTTTGCCACCCGGCGTAACCCGTATTGTCGAAGGGGGTGGTGCTGCGGAACATTGGGTTGAGCGCTTGTCAGGCTCCGCCCAAAAATTGCTTTCTTTCGCAGATGGCACTGCGGCGTTGCATGGCGGTGCCGGTCTTTGGTATTTGGCGGGGTTCCCCGATGAGGCCCTTTGGGATCGCGTCATAGCCATGGCGGCCCAGAAAACGGATCTGGCGCTCCATCCGATGCCCAAAGGGCTGCGGCGGCGCGAGACGCAGTCGCACGAAGTGCTGATCAACTATAATGCGCATTCAGTGACATGGGACGGCCAGCAGATCGAGGGATGTGATGTCCTGTTCAGGACGCGCGGTTCATATAAACGTTAATCTAGATACCGCTAACATAACCTGTTAGATGGCGTGACGCTGGTCATGGCTCCAACAGGTTGCGACAATGAAATATACCCGTTCTGACTTTCCCAATGGCTTTCTGTTTGGTGCGGCTGCCCCTGCAGAACCGGCAACTGGGCTAGACATGCACCGCTTTACAGTCCGTTGGCAGCAAATCATGCCAGACGGTCGCATTCCTGATGCACGCGCATTGGATCAGTGCGAGCAGCGGATTGATCAGCTTTTGGCACACAGCATTCGGCCATGCATTGTGCTGGATCACAACGATATCCCCCCAGCGCTGGAGGATATCGGCGGGTGGCGCAATCGAGTAATGGCCGACTATTTTGCAGCGTTTTCTGAGGCAGTCGTCGCTCGGATGGGTGATCGGATATTCAACATCTCTACCTTGAACCCGTCCGTCGGAATCGAACGCGACCCTCGCACTAATGCCCGCAGCCTGCACCATCAATTGCTTGCACAGGGCGCGGCGCGTCAGGAAATGCGGAGCTATGGGATGGCCAATCTGGGTGTAGAGGTCGATCCGCTCATCCTTGATACGATAACCAACGGGCAATACCCGCAGACTTTGCTGGATCGATTGGCCCGCCACTTTCCCGAAAATTGGCGGGATGATTTTTCCATCATCGCCGAGCCGATTGATTGGTGCAGCGTAGTCGTGAAAGAGGGCGCTGACATAGACATACTCATGCGCACAACACATGAGCAATCGCTGCCTTCATTCGTGACCGTAGCCGCCGATGCGGGTCATGACTTGGTGCATTCGCTGGCGCGCGTGCATGACGCGCTTGAATCCGACACCTTGGTACACGGCATTTTCGTTCAGTCCGGGACCGACGTCGAGGCGTTGCAGACAATCCAAACAAGTGACGCCCAGCCGGCCCCATGGGTTAGACCCAAGGGAGGGTTACACGCACATTGGAATCTGGTGGCCGATATCGGCGGCACCAATACAAGATTGGGCGTCGTAACCGAGGGGGCGCTGACCGATCTTCGCAAACACCCCACGGGCACTGTAAGCGACCTGCAAGACGCATTACACAGCTTGTGCGACGAGGTCGGGACACAGCCGCGCGCTGTGGTCGCCGCCGGGGCGGGGCCGGTTCAGGACGGCACCATTCGCCTGACCAATGCCAATCTTGATCTTTCCGAAGACGCTCTGGCCCGAGCAACCGGCGCGCACCATACCTATGTCATCAATGATTTCACGGCTGCCGCATGGTCAGTCGCCGAGATTACCGAGAATGATGTTGAGGTATTGCAGGGCTCACCCGCTCCACCACTGGGGACACGGCTAGTTGTCGGGCCGGGAACCGGGCTGGGTGTGGGCACCCTGCTCTACTCTGAAGGACATTTTCACACCGTTTCCGGCGAAGGCGGCCATGTTGGATTGTCCCCGCGCCATCTTGACGAGGTCGAGGTTTTCCGCGCAGCGCGCCAGATCATACCCGAGTGCTTTTTTGACGATACGCTCACCATCGAGGCCGAGATGTTCCTGAGCGGAACCGGGCTGCCGGTCCTCTATCAGGCGATCGGGATGGCCGAGGGTCGGCCCGAGGGTGTGGTACGTTCGGCAAAAGACATTCTGCAGGATGCGCAGGACGGCTCGGATACCTGCGCTGTCAAAGCGGCGCGAATGTTTACCGAGCATCTGGGCGCCATAATGGGCGATCTTGCTGTTGCTCTTATCCCATCCGGAGGTGTGTTTCTGGTTGGCGGGGTGGCCGAAAAGAACCGCTGGCTGTTTGGTCAGGATTTTCTGCGTGCCTTCAACGCGGGTGGGCGGTTCGATGAATTGCGGCAATCGATGAACCTGTATGTGTCAGAACAGGATGAGTTTGGCATTGTTGGCGCTAACAATTTCTGTAAGAATGCCTTGGCACGGTAATTTGGCCGCGCATTTTCAAGCAGGCTGAGGGATAGCAGAATGATCCTGTGCTGTGGAGAAGCTCTGATCGATATGATTGCCGAACCAACGGTTTCTGGCAGCAAAGGGTTTGTGCCACATTCCGGCGGCGCGATCTTCAATACAGCAATTGCATTGGGTCGTTTGGGCATTCAAACGGGGCTTCTGTCAGGGCTATCTACGGACATGTTCGGAGAACAGTTGATCGCCGCCTTGCAGATCAGCCATGTCGCGACCTCGCACGTTATCCGCTCGGACCGTCCTACGACACTTGCATTCGTGCAGTTGCGGGATGGGCACGCCACATACAGTTTTGTCGATGAGAATACGGCGGGCCGGATGCTGCGGCCCGAAGACATGCCGGATCAACTACCGGGCGTTTCCGCACTGTATTTCGGAGGGATCAGCCTGGCTTGCGAACCATGCGCTGATGCGTACGCGGCCGCACTTGATCGTCATGGCGCGGATCATGCAGTGATGTTGGATCCCAATATTCGACCCAGCTTTATCAAGGATCAGACGCGATACCGGACCCGCTTGAACCGTATGATCGCAAAGACCGACATCATTAAAGTTTCTGATGAAGACCTTGATTGGATTATACCGGGCCCCGAAAGCCATGCCGAGAAAATTCCACTGCTGCTTCGTGCAGGACCAGCGATTGCAATCGTGACCAAAGGGGGGGATGGCGCGACAGGCTATCTTTCTGATGGAACGGACGTATCCGTACCCGTCCAGAGAGTTAAGGTCGTGGATACTGTTGGTGCTGGCGATACGTTCAACGCAGGTGTGCTGGCCGCGTTGAGCCAAACCGGTCACCTCAACAAACCCGCCTTGCGCACTTTGCCCACAAGCAGTCTTCGCGACGCGCTGGAGTACGGGGCAAAGGTCGCTGCCGTTACCGTATCCCGAGCAGGGGCAAACCCGCCTTGGGCGCAGGAACTCTGAGAACAAGCGCACCGATGCCGGGTTCAAGCCTGGACAGGAGCATGGCATAACGCCTCCGTCTGACATGCAGCTAAAGCAAAGGCCCCCGAGTTTGCTCGGGGGCCGCTTTGTTACCACAGTATCGGGAACGACCGATCAGCTGCGGCCTTTCCATGGCACCAGCCAGTTCTCGGCCTTGCGCATCAGGATATCGATTCCATATCCGATCACCCCGATCAGGACGATCCCCATGATGACAATGTCGGTCAGCTGGAATTTGGATGCGGCAATGATCATCATACCGGCACCCTTTTGTGCGGCAACCAGTTCAGCCGCAACAACAGTTCCCCAACAGACACCCATGGCCACACGTGCACCGGTGAAAATCTCGGGCAGCGAGTTGGGCACGATCACATGGCGCATGATCTGCCATTTCGACGCCCCCAGAGAATACGCTGCGTGGATTTTCGAGATGTTCACACCGGACACACCAGCCCGCGCGGCGATGGTCATGATCCAAAGGGCCGCAAGGAACAGCAGAACGATCTTGCCGGTCTCCCAGATGCCGAACCAGATGATCACCAGTGGGATCAACGCAAGTGGCGGCACCGGTCGCATGAACTCGACAATCGGATCGAACCAGCCGCGGAACCAACCGGATAGGCCCATTGCATAACCCAGCGGAATCCCCACAAGCGCACCTGCGATAAACCCAGCAATCACGCGCAACAGCGACCAGCCCAGATGCTCCCAAAGCGAGAAGTTCTGGTAGCCTTCATTCGCAATCTCAAAGAACCGGGCCACAACGGTTTCAGGGGCTGGAAGCCAGATGGGGTTCATCTGCAAGCCCTGTTTGGGGGTGAAACTGATCGCCCCTTTCCCGGTCAGCGTTACGGTACCATCGCCTGTATCAACCTTTTGGCCTTCACCTATAGGTGTGCCGTTGATCGCGACGATCTTTGCACCCTCATTACGTTTGGCATCATCGTTCTTGTCGAACAGGATCGTCGATGAGCGGCCCGCAGCAGCAGCAACCGCATCGTCTTTGGCAAATCCGCTGCCGGGCTCGACCTCGAATTTCTCTGCTTCCTCACCGAAGGCTGGAACGCGAACAAAAATCGTGGCTTCATCCGTGCTGCCATCCGCGTTTTCGAGCGTATAGGTGAATTGCGTATCACCTACAAATGGGCCCGGCACATGGATCGGAAACAACTTCGAGCCGGTGAAAGCCGCCCAGATTACAAAGATCACGAGAACTGAGATTATCGATGCAGCCCTATCCGCTCGTACGGCACTTTCGTCGCCGAAAGTCACAGTTTTCAAGCTTGTGAAATCCTGACGCGATTGCAAACCGCGGCGTAACGCGTAGACGATGAAAAACGCGCCACCGAACAGGCCGATATAGAAGAGAAGTACAATCATGATGCCTGCTCCGTCCGACCCATAATTTCTTCTTCCATCTCCCAGATCATCGAGAGGATCTCATCGCGCTTTTCCGCAAAACCTTCGGATTTCTTCACATCACGCAGATCGGCATTCACACCGCGTTCAGCAAAAGGCAGATTGTATTCGCGGTGAATGCGCCCCGGTCTGGGGGCCATAACAATCAAACGCTCACCCAGCAACAAGGCCTCTTCGACCGAGTGGGTGATCAGGATGATCGTCTTGCCTGTTTCTTTCCAAAGCTTCAGGACAAGGCCCTGCATTTTCTCACGGGTCAGCGCATCCAAAGCACCCAGCGGTTCGTCCATCAGGATGACGTCCGGCTCGTTTGCCAGGCACCGAGCCAACGCAACACGCTGCTGCATCCCGCCCGATAGTTCATAAACCGCCTTGTCCTTGAAATCCTGAAGCCCGACGACCTCAAGCAGATGGTCGGAAATCTGGTCACGCTCGGCTTTGGGCATGCCTTTCATACGCGGGCCAAACTCGACATTTTCCCGCACGTTCATCCATTCGAACAACGCGCCCTTCTGAAACACCATCCCGCGTTCAGCATCAGGGCCTTTGACCAGATGGCCGTTCAGTTCAATCTTGCCAGATGTCGGCGCCAGAAATCCTGCAACGATGTTCAGCAACGTCGTTTTACCACAGCCCGACGGGCCAAGGACAGACATCAGCTCACCCTCTTTAAGGCTGAGTGAAACATCTTGTAGGGCCTGTACTGAGGAGCCGTTGGGTAAGTCAAAGCGCATGGACAATTCTACGATGTCCAGTTCAGGCATCCTGCCTCCTTCCTGCTTTCATAGCTGTCGACCGGCCCGAAACCGGGGCCGGTCGCATGAAATGTCCTGCGTGATTAGTTATTCGCAGCTGTCAGCGGGCCTGCATTAACGGCACCATCATACGAATCCAGAGCGGATTCGATGCTGCCTGCCGACACGAACACGTTTGCAACACCCTGCATGAAGTCTTGCGCGCCACCGCCCAGCCACTTCTCGGACAGCTGGTCTTCAACTGACGGGAAGGTGAAAGTCGCGATTGTGGCTTCAGCGTCTGCAGGATCCATACCAGCATCCTTAGCAATCACCGGCAGCATTTCATCTTTGCTGTCGCCTGCGTTCCACTTGGCGTTGGCCTCTGCGGTAACCTTAAGGAACTTCGACAGAAGCTCGGGCTCTTCTTCGATGAAGCTTGCCGGAGCGCTAGTGACGTCAAACACCAGGATACCGATCTCTTCTTTTTCAGCACCGGTCAGCAGGATGTTGCCATGCTCAGTCATACGACGAAGCGCGCCACCCCAGCCGCAAACCATGTCGAGGTTGCCCTGCGCAAATGCCGCGGCGCCATCGGCCGGAGCCATGTCAACAATTTCCATTGAACCGATGTCGACACCAAAGTGAGACATTTGCGACAGGAAACCGTAATGCGCTGCTGTGCCGATCGGAACACCGACCTTCTTGCCGTTCAGTTCACCCGCATTGCCCTTGTCGATTTCAAGCGCTTCGGCAACAACGCAGTTGTCGTTGTCTGAATAGCTGACCGCCACATCGACGATCTGGATGTCCTGACCGGCCGAAGTGGTTACCACAAACGGTGGCACCCCTTGGCTGACCGCGATCTGTACATCACCCGAGGCCATCGCAGCTGACATGGCGGTACCGGTGTCGAAAGACACCCAGTTGATCTTGACGCCCAGTTCTTCTTCGTAGGTTCCGTTTGCTTTCGCATACTGGAACGGCATCGGCCATTCGAGGAAATAAGCAACCGTCAGTTCATCAAGCGCGGCAGCTTGTGAAGCGGTGACGGCCGCAATCCCGGCATATGCTGTTGTGAGCAGATATTTCTTGATCATTTTGACTATTTTCTCCCTGCTGGTTCCACTTGTCGGCTCTTGAAACGTCCGAACTCTGGAACAGTAGAAAAACCATAGTCCTTACGCGTTGAATTAGTAAATCAAAATACTGGTTGCGTAAAAAGCGAAACTTTGTTTCGCTTTTGACTGATAGTTCGCTGGTTTGGGAGCCCCCGATGACAAAGAAAGCACTCAGTCTCAGGTGGCTGGAGGTCTTCCAACTTATTTCCAAGTTGGGTTCAATCCAAAAGGTGTCAGCTGAAACCGGTTTGTCAATCAGTACGGTCTCCAATCACTTGCGCAGTCTTGAAAAGGCGCTGGATGTGGATTTGGTGGACCACAGCCGCAGACCCATGGGTCTGACACCCGCAGGCACGGTGTTCTCACGACATGTGCATGACGGCCTGATCGCCTTGAAACGGGGCGAGGCCGAGCTTCGCTCGGGCAGTTGGCAACATGCAACAGATTTACGCCTGGGCCTGATTGACGATTTTGACAGCCGGGTCGCGCCAGAACTGTTCCGTCATCTCTCTGCAAGCCTGCCGCGGTGCAATTTTCGCCACTTTACCCGTCCCAGCCATGAGATTCTTGACAAACTGCAGTCTCAAAAGCTGGATGCAGGCGTTGCGACCCGACCTCCTGAGCACTTTGAGGGGTTAATCGAATTCCCACTACTTCGAGATCCGTTTATCGTCATTCTACCGCCCGCATATGACGGACCGGTCGACGAACTGACCAAATCAGACAGTCCGCTTCCGCTTCTACGATATTCGCGTGATCACACCATCGGCAGACTCATCGAAATTCAGCTAACCCGCAGCAAGATCAACCTGCCCAACCGGTTCGAACTTGAATGTAATCAGTCAATTATCGGACTTGTCGCCGGGGGCAGTGGTTGGACGATCACGACTGCTGCCAGCTACTATCGCGCACGGCGATTCCACAAAGATACACGCGCATTACCTTTCCCGGGCAAAAGCTTTGCGCGCACCGTGTCGTTGTTCACGACCAATATCTATCCGTCGACAACCACCCGACTGATCCACAACACACTGCAAAACCTGATCCGTCGTCATGTGACCGAGCCTATGAATTCGCGGTTTCCGTGGTTGAATGACGACTTTCGAACCATTCCCGCCCCCCCCGAGTGAGCAGCCAGGTGACCTGCGTGCAATATCGAAGTTATTCTCCGGCTTTTTCGAAACCGGGTACAGTGCGCTTGACCGACGCGCCCCATCCGCTGTGATTAGGCCTGACCTTGCGGCTTGACTACAGGCGGCATTCTAAACCTAGAAACCTACCCAGCGGCCCGTGTTGGCAAGACCTACCGGTCTTGAACCATGTGCCGGGTCCAGATCAGGACAGCTTGATGCATCTTTCCCGTTTTCCCCGTGCTTTTCTTGCCCATCTGCCAACTCCGCTTGAACGGATGGATCGTATGTCCGAGGCTCTGGGAATCGATCTTTGGATCAAGCGAGACGACTGCACCGGCATGTCGACGGGTGGCAACAAGACCCGCAAACTAGAGTTTCTGTTCGGCGAAGCGCTCGAACAAGGTGCAGACATGGTGATGACCCAAGGTGCGACGCAATCGAACCATGCGCGCCAGACGGCTGCTTTCGCTGCCCGGTTGGGTTTGAAATGTCATATCCTGCTGGAAGACCGCACCAGCTATAACAACGCCAACTACAACAACAACGGCAACGTTCTGCTGGATCATTTGCATGGCGCAACCACCGAGAAGTTTCCCGGCGGCCACGACATGCCCGCCGAGATGGAGCGTTCGGCCGCGAAGAAGCGTGAAGAAGGTCACAACGTTTATGTCATTCCGGGCGGAGGCTCGAACCCGACCGGAGCGCTTGGCTATGTGAACTGCGCGCTAGAGCTTGTGAGCCAAGCCAATAACGCCGGTCTCAAAATCGATCGCGTGGTGCATGCGACGGGCTCCTCGGGCACGCAAGCCGGGCTGGTCACCGGGCTTTGCGCCATGAATACGGGCATTCCGGTTCTTGGCATTGGCACCCGCGCGCCGCAGCCCAAACAAGAGCAGATGGTCTATGATCTAGCCTGCAACACGGCTGAGAAATTGGGTTGCCCAGACGTGGTGCGGCGCGAGGATGTGATGGCCAATACCGACTATGTAGGCGACGGCTACGGCTTGCCGACCGAAAGCGGCATTGAGGCGATCCGCATGTTTGCCGAACTGGAAGGCATTCTGCTCGACCCGGTCTATTCCGCCAAAGGGGCCGCCGGTCTGATCGATCTGGCGCGCAAGGGCTCGTTCAAGGATGAGCGCGTGGTGTTCTTGCATACCGGAGGCTCGGTTGGCCTGTTCGGTTATGATTTCGCTTTCGATCACACCGACCGCTGGGTCAATCTGTAAATCACGGTGATAAGTTCCAGCAAGCAGGTCTTTGCATGAAACCCCGCGTCACCGGCATATTGGGCGGAATGGGCCCCGAGGCGACAATTCTGTTGCAGCAGCGCGTGTTATCCACGGTACAGGCGGCGGATGATGCCGATCACCTGCCACTACTGATTGACATGAACCCACAGGTGCCTTCCCGCATCGCGCACCTGATCGAGGGCAACGGGTCTGATCCCGGGCCGGTTCTGGCCGATATGGCGAGAGGATTGGAGCAATCAGGGGCAACCGCGCTTGCGATGCCGTGTAACACCGCACACCACTATGCGGCGCAGATAGAGGACGCCGTCTCGATCCCCTTTCTGAACATGGTAGACCTGTCCGTGGATCAAGCGGCGCAGCTCCTGCCTTCTGGCAGCCAGGTCGGAATTCTTGCCTCCCCAGCGCTGCGAAAGGTCGGAATTTTTGACGCCCCCCTGAACCGCGCCGGATTTACCGCAATCTGGCCCGAGGATGAAGATAGGATGCTCGGCACGATCCGCCACATCAAATCTGAAGGGCCAACCGGCGCTGCACTCAGCACACTTTCCGACGCTGCTAACGCCCTTTCGGGCCGGGGTGCCGCGCTTTTGTTTGTGGCCTGCTCCGAATTCTCTCTGCTCACCCGCGACTTGCCCAAAAGCGTTCCGATCATCGACACCGTCGATATTCTGGCGGGCGCTATCCACTCCCACTCTCTGACGCGTTGAGGTTTCCCATGGCCGTCTCTTATCTGAAAACCGCCCTGCCCCGCCCCGATGCAGAAAATTCGGATATCCGCGATATCGTCGCAATCATGCTCTCCAATATCGAGCGCGAGGGCGAAGAGGCCGTTCGGCGCTATGCCGGAACGCTCGATGGCTGGACGGGAGAGTTCGTGTTGACTGATGAAGCGCGCAAAGCCGCATGTGACCGCGTGCCTGAACAGGTCAAAGACGACATCCGCTTTGCCCATGCCAATATCCGTCGATTTGCCGAAGCGCAGATGACCACGGTGAGCGAATGCGAGATCGAGGTGATGCCCGGGCTGATCGCAGGTCAAAAGCAGATCCCGATCGCTAGTGCGGGATGCTACGTTCCTGGTGGTCGGTATAGCCATATCGCAAGTGCGTTGATGACAATTACCACGGCAAAGGTGGCTGGGGTGTCCCACATCACGGCGGTCTCGCCACCGCGTCCCGGTGCGGGCATCCCTGATGCAATAGTTTATGCGATGGACCTTAGCGGTGCAGATCTGATCCTGAATTTGGGCGGAGTTCAGGGGATTGCTGCGATGGCCCATGGCTTTTTTGGTGCGCGGCCAGCCGACATTCTTGTCGGTCCGGGAAACTCCTATGTCGCCGAGGCGAAACGGATGCTGTTTGGTAAGGTTGGCATCGACATGTTTGCAGGTCCAACCGATACCTTGGTCATTGCCGATCACACAGCATCGATCGAGACTGTCGCCTGGGATCTGGTGAGCCAAGCCGAGCACGGCGTCGATAGCCCTGTCTGGCTGGTCAGCACCGATAAAGCTCTGGCCCAGGGCGTTATCGCACGCGCCGATGCCCTGATCGAAAGTCTTCCCGAGCCGAACGCTAGTGCAGCGCGCACGGCATGGCGCGACCGGGCCGAGATCATTCTTTGCGACAGCCGCGACGAGGCTGCCAGGGTCGCCAACAACTACGCGCCCGAACATCTGCAGGTGATCGCCGAGGACCTGGATTGGTGGCTGGACCAACTGACCACCTATGGATCGCTGTTTCTGGGTGCCGAAACAACAGTACCCTTCGGCGACAAGACGTCCGGGCCAAATCATGTTTTGCCGACAAGCGGAGCGGCCCGATATACCGGCGGTTTGTCAGTGCATAAATTCACCAAAACGGTGACATGGCAGCGCTGCTCAGCGCAAGCCTCGCACGAGCTTGCTGAACGCACTGCTAGGATCAGTCGGATGGAAGGCATGGAAGGCCACGCACGCGCGGCAGAGATGCGATTGTCTAAAGTGTGCTAAATCTGGCCCAAGGATTCTGTTGATTGGTCAGATTCACCGCATCACGAACGGATCGGGGATCGGATCGTCGCTTGTGCGCAACCAGACCGATTTGACCCGCGTGTAATCAAGCGCCGCCTGCAGGCCCCCTTCGCGCCCGTGGCCCGACAGTCCATGACCTCCGAATGGAGCAATCGGGCTGACAGCGCGATATGTGTTAACCCAGACAATGCCAGCCCGAATTCTGCGGATCATTCGATGTGCGCGGGTCAAGTCTTTGGTAAAGACACCCGACGCCAGCCCAAACGCGGTGTTGTTGGCTATTTGTATCGCCTCCGCTTCGGTCCCGAAACTGACGACCGAGAGGATCGGACCAAAGGCTTCGCGCGTCAGACAGGGCGCATCAGGCGCGTCCGTACAATCAATGATTGTCGGTGGAAAATAGTGCCCCTCACGGTCCAAAGGTTGCCCACCCGCTATCACGGTAGCCCCTGCCGAGACGGATTCAGCAACCAGATCTGCAGCAGTCACAAGCTGAGCCTGAGTGCACAGCGGGCCAACCTCGGTCTTTAGGTCATCGGGCGCCCCGATCACGATCTCACACGCTTTTTCGGTGAGCCGGGCCAGAAACTCATCTTTGATCTTGTCAGAGATTACCAATCGCGATCCCGCCACGCAGCTTTGCCCGGTAGCAGCAAAGATCCCCGAAACCTGCGCGTTCACAGCACTTTCGATATCGGCATCTTCGAACACGATGAACGGGGATTTTCCGCCTAGTTCCAGCGAAGTCGAAGCGAGGTTTTCAGCCGAGTTGCGCACGATATGGCGCGCGGTTTCCGGGCCGCCTGTAAAGGCAACATGATCGACATCCGGGTGACTGGTCAGAACGGCGCCGCATTCCGGCCCGAAGCCGGTGATGACGTTCAGAACTCCCGGCGGGAAGCCTGCCTGATCGAAAATACGCGCGAATTCCAGCATCGGGGCCGGACCATCTTCGGATGCTTTCAGAACGATTGTGCAACCGGCGGCAAGCGCCGGGCCAATCTTGACCGCAGACAGGAACAGTTGCGAATTCCACGGCACGATGGCGGCCACCACACCAACTGGTTCGCGGCGCAGCCAAACCTCCATGTCGGGCTTGTCGATCGGCAGGTGCGCCCCTTCGATTTTGTCCGCCAATCCGGCATAGTAACGGTAGTAGTCCGCGACATAGGCGATCTGAGCAGAGGTTTCGCGAATGATCTTGCCGGTATCGCGCGTTTCAAGCTCGGCTAAGGTCTGAGCATTTTCGGCGACCAGATCGGCCAGCCGGTACAACAGTTTACCACGCGCCGTTGCTGTCATGGTCGCCCATTCGGGGGCATTCAGCGCTGAACACGCAGCCTCAACCGCGGCGTTCACATCATGTGTTCTGGCCTCAGGCATTTTCGCCCAAACGGTGCCCGTCGCGGGATCAAGGCTGTCGAAATGCGCGGTCCCATCCGAAAACGTGCCGCCGATATAGTGCTGAAACTGCCGCATTTTCTCTCCTTAGGCGAAGGCTGGCATGACGTCCGCGATGAACCGCTCAAGCGACGCTTTCTTGCGCTCAAAGCTCATCCCACTGTCGATCCAGAAAGAATACTCATCATATCCAAGATCGCTATAGCCCTTGAGGCGTTCGATTGCTTTGTCGGGCGTGGCGATCACGTTGTCCCGGATCATCGCCTCGGGCGAATAGAAGGGATGGTTAGCGATGTCGTCATCGCTCAGCGTCTGGATCAGACCCTGCGACACAGGGCGTTCGTTTTTGAACCACGCGCCGAAATAGCAATAAAAGCGATTGATCTCTTCCGCCGCGCGACGGGCATCCGTCTCGTCCGAGGCGATGTAGGTGTGGTTCAACAGCATGATTTCGGGGCGCGGGACGTCATGGAATTTGGCACAAGCGGCATTGAACGTATCCATCAGCCGGGTAATCTCTTCGTCGCCCTGCCACAAAGGGGTGACCTGCACGTGACAACCGTTCGATACCGCAAACTCATGACTGTTGGGATCGCGCGCGGCAACCCAGATCGGTGGACCGTTTTGTTGCAGAGGCTTGGGTGAAGATGTGGTTGCCGGGAAAGAATGAAACTCTCCGTCCAGCGCATGATCGCCTTCCCAAAGACCCCGCACCGCCGGAACAAGTTCGCGCATACGCTGGCCTGCCTCCCAGGCGTCCAGCCCCGGCACCATCCGCTCGTATTCATAGCTGTAGGCGCCACGCGCAATGCCCAGATCCAAACGGCCATTCGTGATCATGTCCGTCATTGCGGCCTCTCCGGCCAGCCGGATCGGATGCCAGAACGGAGCGATAACGGTTCCGGTTCCCAGACGCACATTGTTGGTCTGGCGTGCCAGATCGACGATATTCAGGAACGGGTTCGGCGAGATGGTGAAATCCATCCCGTGATGTTCGCCGGTCCAGACCGCATGCATGCCGCCCGCATCAGCGATCTTGGCCAGTTCTATGAAGTTTTCATACAGCTCCTGCTGGTCCTGATCGGGAGAGGTGCGTTCCATATGAACGAAAAGCGAAAACCGCATGTCAGTGACCTCCTCGTGTAATCGGGCGGACCTCGCCGCTGTTCTTGTTTCCGTAGTAAATGCCAAAATCTCCCAGACGGGATTCCTCGGACAATCGTTCCAGCATGGTTCGGGTCGCCGTGTCGGTTACAGTGCCAAAGGATACGACATCCAGCGGGACGAAATTACCTTTCTTCGGCTCATCATCTGCGGCCTGACACAGAAACGCGATGTGTTGACGCTTTTTCTCTGCATCCTCGTAAACCGAATAAACAAAGCCAGGCTCTGCGGTCAGCCCGGTGGCCTCAATCAATTGTTCCAATGCCGCTGAAACACCTTCTGACCCAACCACTGCCTCGGGCGGTGCAAGCGCGCCGTCACCAGCATCGATCAACAGAACCTCACCTGCGCGTTCGATCAAGGCTGAGACGATCAGGCCGGTGTCCTGCATCAAGGCGCCAGCCGCTGTTGATGGCGTTACATAGGCCCCCCTGACATATCCGAGACCGGGTGCCGGAGTATTGTCGAAGGCTTTGACCTCGCCGATCAGGATCACATGATCCCCCGCTTCGACGGTTTTGTGCATAGCGCAGTCAAACCAGGCCGACGACCCATCGATCAACGGCGATCCCGCAGGTCCACGCCGCCACTCGACGCTGGCAAACCGGTCTTCGACGGGCCGGGCAAAGGTATTGGATACCTCGATCTGTGTCTCTGACAGGATATTGACGGCAAACCCGTCGGCGGCAATCAATGCGTCATAGTTCTTTGAACTGTTGGCGAGACATGCCAGCACAAGCGGCGGGTCTAGTGAGACGGATGTGAACGAGTTCGCAGTAAACCCGATCGGGTTACCTTGGGTATCATGCGACGTAACCACGGTGACGCCCGTCATGTACGCTCCAAATGCATTTCGCAGCGTGCGGGGATCGATCGAGGTCATTGCGCAATCCTTTCTTCGGCGGGCTGGCCGAGCCATTCAACCAGATGCGCTGTTACTTCATCGGGTGCTGTCAAGTTCACCATATGTCGGTGGCCTTGGATCACAACGGCCCGACCGTTTTGAACTGCTGCGGCCATAGCTTGTGACATAGCCGGGGTTGAGTTCGAGTCTCCGTCGCCGGTGAGCGCCAGAAACGGGCACGAAATCAGATTCATCTTGCTGGCGTAAGTGGCATCGCCCCGCGCAAAAGCGGAATAGGCGGTGGCGTAGCCTCTTTGGTCCACAGACCCAAGCCACGACGCCACCTGCGCACGGGCAGCCAAATCACCCGGACTGTCACCAAACCAGCGCGACAACGGCGTTTCCAGATCAACTCGACCCGCGCTGATTTCAGCGGCCCGTTGGATGACTGCGGCGCGGGCTGAGGCTTCGCGACAGAAGACGCCGTTCAACATAGCAACACGGCTAGTGATATCGGGGTGCTCTGCCGCAAAGCCGGCGGCAATCAGTGCCCCCATTGAATGCCCGATGATTGCGACCGGAGCCAGATTCAATGCGTCGACAACATCATGCATCCAGCCAACAAAATCCGGCAATTGGCTTCCAGATGGCAGACGGTCACTGCCTCCATGCCCCGGCAGATCAACCGCAATTATACGGCAATGCTGGCTCAGCGTGTCAAACTGAGGGCCCCAGGCCGCAGATTGCATGCCAACGCCATGAATCATAAAGACCGGTTGCCCTTCGCCCGCCTCTCTGAACGCGACTGATCGGCCCGAGTTAGACAGCTGCAGGGTTGTCAACGTCATGACCAAGTTCCTCGATGTCCTGATAGCGATCCCCGATCCGGTGGTGCGGCCGCCCTCCAATCGATGCACCCAGTGCAATCAGAATCTCATCTGCCGCAGGTGCATCTGCAACCGAAGTCTGGATCGTAAGGTAGTGAGAGCGACGACCGCCATCATGTTTGTCCATCAAGGGGATCAGCAGCGGCGCATTGGCTGGGCCGCGCGTATTGCAGAAGGAAAGGTAGGATTTCGCGCCGACTGCTTTGCGATAATGATTGCCAAAATGCAGCGTGTGGATCAGGGCCGACGCATGCTCGACCTCTCCGTTCAAGCCCACAATCGCGGATTTTCCATAGGCTTCGACCCGATCGCCGCCACCTGAAGCATCCAAAATCATTTTGGTCAGCAACTCCCCCAATCCGGGGGCGCAATCGCGGATCGCGGGGCCAAGATCTTCGACAAAACCCTGACCAGCCCAAGGGTTCCGAATGACAGCCATTGCGGCAATTAGCTTCAGCGGAGTGTCCGCCAACTTACCACCCTCGATCAGAGTGTCTTCGACATGCAGAAGCGTTTTTCGAATTTCGGCGGACATGGTGATTCCTTTGGCAAGCCTTTGGTCGAGAATATGGTATACCATAATACGATATGTCAATCATACTTGTTCCGGATCCGTACCACAGATATGAAAGCGTCGATGATGAACACCGACTCCACCCTGCAAAAGATCGAAAAAGCACCGCAAACCTTGCGGGATATCGTGCAAGCGCGCCTGCGCGAAGCGATCATCGCCGGGCATTTTGCCCCCGGTGAGCGGCTTGTTGAACGCCCGCTTTGCGATCAGCTTGGTGTCAGCCGCACCGTCATCCGCGAGACGATCCGGTTTCTGGAAGCCGAAGGTTTGGTTGAGATTATCCCCAACCGCGGGCCAATCGTCTCGACCCTCAGCTGGGACCAAGCGCGGCAAATCTATGACATCCGCTTACAGCTAGAAGGCTCAGCCGCCGCCGCCTGTGCACAAGCGCATGAGACAGGTTTCGCAAACGATCTGGGCAAGGCATTGAAAGCAGTGGGCGCGGCGCAGAATGACACCGAATGGTCAAATCTGCTACAGGCCACAACTCGCTTCTATGAAATGATTTTTTTACAGGCTGGGCACAGCATCGCCTGGGATGTCGTGCAACGTCTGAACGGCCGGATCAGCCGCCTGCGGGCCTTGACCCTCGCAGCGCGGAATCGAGAGCGTTCTGGGATGAGCCACATGACTGCCATCCATGATGCCATCCTCAGTGGTGATCCTGCCAAAGCCCGAAAAGCAGTCGAAAGCCATATCGCGGATGCTGCACAGACCGCGCGCGGCTTTTTGGAAAGCTCTGAAACCTGAGTGCTCGGCAATTGAGCCAGAATTCCAAGATTCTGATATCAAAGCTCTCATTATCTGCGTAGATTTGCCGGGAATGCCCTGATCTCACGAAAGCACCGGAATGCCGCGTCAGTCTACTCCGAAAGACCTCAGCCTCAAATGGCTGGAACTGTTTCAGATATGCGCGCAAAAGGGCTCGCTACAGGCGGCCTCAAAGGAAACAGGGCTGACGATAAGCACCGTTTCCCATCACCTGCGCAATCTCGAAGACCATCTGGGCGTTGAGCTGTTCAACCACACCCGTAGACCCATGGTTCTGACCCCAAAGGGCCGGGTCTTCCTGCGCAATATCGACGATGCGCTGCACCTGATCCGAAAGGCCAAGGCCGAAGCGTCTGCAGGAAGCATCACCGAGGCCAGCTATCTGCGTTTCGGCACGATCGAAGACTTCGACAGCGACATCATTCCAGAGCTGGCGGTCTATCTTTACGCGAACATGCCCGCCTGTGATTTCATGTACCACACGGATTCCAGCCACGCGATTATCGACATGCTGCGCGACAGGCAGTTGGATCTGGGGATTTCCACTACTCCTAGCGAACGAATGCGCGATCTGCAGGATCGCCCCCTTCTGCGCGATCCATTTGTGATCGTTTTGCCTGCGGTGAATGACAAGTCTTTGCAAGACATTGTTGAGGGTAGAACCAAATTGCCGTTTCTACGATATTCCAGCAATCTGATCATCGCGCGCCAGATCGAGTCCCAATTACGCCGGATGGGGATTTCGTCCTCTCACAGGTTTGAATGCAGCAACAATCAGACGCTGATGTCGATGGTGTCCTCCGGTGCGGGTTGGACCATCACGACGCCGCTGCTGTATTCTCGGGCAAAGCGGTTCCAATCAAAGCTGTGCATGCACCCATTTCCGGGCAAGAGCTTTGCACGCACACTGGCGCTGGTCGCGACGCCGGATTGTTCAAGATCAGTGATTGAGCTTGTGGATGCCAAAACCCGATCATTGATCAATGACCGCATCATTTCCCCACTGCGCGATGATATCCCGTGGCTGACGGATAGTTTCAAACTTATCGAATAGCACTGGATCAGCTTTCAAAGAATGTTGAAGCGATCTCGGATTTGCCGATCCTGTTCGTCTGACAGGTATCTTGGCGTATGGGTCTGCAAAATTTCTTGCGCCCGATGTCGCGCGCGGCTCCAGGCATCTTGCGCTCCGTTTTCTGCCCAAGTCCGGGGCTCATCCCTGTCTGCGAGTGAGGGATAAAAGTAATCCCGTTCCATGGCCGCAAAAGTATGCTGACCACCCAGAAAATGGCCCTCGCCCAGAACTGCTTCGCAGATTGCGTCAAAGCCCAGATTCTCGTGTGTCACCTCTATCCCCCTCAAAGCGCGGTAGGTGTACGAGTGCATCTCATCATCCAGCACGAACGCCTCAAAACTTGCACCCAGCAACGAGGCCGTCATGCCCGAGCTTTCATAGATCAGATTACCACCTGCCAGCGCCGCCGCCATTGAGGTCAGTCCCTTTTCCATCCCGTATTGAGCGTCGATCGCCTTGGCATCAGACATCGAACAGGCCACGCCTGACGGCAGCCCAAGCCAATTTGATAATTGTGCTGATGCTGCATTCAGGACAGCCGTCTCTCCGCTGCCACCTGAGAACGCGCCGGTCCGAAGGTCAATCACCAGTGGCCAATTTGAAAAGACCATAGGAAACCCGGGCTGGATCGCGTGGACCATTACCAGACTCGCAAGAGTTTCTGCCAATGACTGCGCCAGAAAACCAGCCAAGGTCGCTGGTGCAGTCGCGCCGGCCTGAGCAGCGGTGATGCAAGAAATCGGAATATTGTGTTCGATGCAGGCGTAGACCACATCCACTGCGTCTTCGCCGTAGCGCATCGGCGAGATCACCGGGCTTATATGTGCTTTCATGAACGGGCGTTTTGCGAATTCACCGGGTCCCCCGGCTGCGATATCTAATATCTCAACAATTGGCGCAACGTGCTGCGCCAATGTAAAAGACGTCGCGGTGGGCTTGGAGGTATTCTTCAACAGCGCATAGACGGTGTTCACATCCAGATCGAAGGTTTCCTCCAGATCGGTTGCAACGCAACAGCGCGTGAACCAGCTGACATTTGGCAAGACATCTTGAAGACGCGTGAAATCATGCAAGTCCTGCAAGGTTGAAGGCCGATAGCGACCACTGCGCAGATCAAGCGTCTGAACCGCCGCCCCTCCGGTTCCGAAATAGACGCGATTACCGCCAACTTCGATGGATCGGGCTGGATCACGCCCGTGCAGAACGAAGGTCTTGGCTGCCTGATCAATCGCCTGTTCCACAAGTTGAGGCGAAAAAAGTATCCTCCCCTCCCCGCTATCTTGCGCCCCAACCGCCAACAAATCAGAACGCAAGCGATCCGGCACCTCGCCGATCCCCAGCTTCTCAAGAAGATCCAGAGCTGTGTTGTAAATCCGCTCAAGCTCAACCCCAGTCAAGGGTTTGTAAGCGCCTCCCGGTTGACCTGGCGGACA
Source organism: Ruegeria sp. C5 (assembly GCF_056537605.1). NCBI lineage: Bacteria > Pseudomonadati > Pseudomonadota > Alphaproteobacteria > Rhodobacterales > Roseobacteraceae > Ruegeria > Ruegeria sp. C5. The sequence continues at coordinate 480,517 of NZ_JBQFRX010000002.1, forward strand.
GGGGTCGAGCGCAGGCTTTTCAGCCCGCTGTGCGATACGTCCTTTTCGACCGGACCTTTTCGCCTGCGGCGCAGCCATTTGTGATCCTCCAACCGCATCAGGTGGATCAATTCAACTAAACGCCTAAAGCCAATTTCAACCGCATTCGAATTACTACGAGTTAATGAGCTTTTATTTTCGATTTTTTACGTAACAATATCCAGCCGCTTGTGAACCAACTGACAGAACAGGCTAATCCCCAAAAGACTACGTACCGGAGGGTCCTTGATGAAATCGCGCACTAAAGTGGTCGTCATTGGCGGCGGTATCGCCGGCTGCTCGACTCTGTATCACTTGACCCGTGAAGGTTGGTCCGATGTGGTGCTGGTCGAGCGCGATGAGTTGACCAGCGGCACAACTTGGCATTCGGCCGCGCAGGTGACCAATTTTGGCATGAACCAGACCATGGTTGGTCTGAAGACCCACTCGATCAACCTGTACAAGGAACTGGCCGAGGATCCGGACTATCCTATCAACTACCATCACGGTGACGGTGGCATCCGGCTTGCAAATACGCCTGAGCAGATGCAGGGGTACCATCATTTTGCGTCTATGGCGCGCGGAATGGATGTGCATTTCGAGGTCATAGATGCAGAGGAATGCGCCCGCCGGCACCCGTTGATTTCCACCGACAACCTTCTCGGTGGGCTATGGGATCCGCTAGATGGCGACATCGATCCGGCTCAACTGTGCCAAGCTCTGGCACGCCGTGCGCGCAAAGCTGGGGCCGAGGTATATCGCAATACTCCGGTCACAGGACTGACACAGCACAAGGACGATACCTGGACGGTTCACACGGAACACGGCAATATTGACTGCGATATCGTAGTTAACGCTTGTGGTTATCGGGTCAACGAAGTGGGCGCGATGATGGGCGTGCACCACCCTATCGCTTCGATGGAGCATCAGTATTTTCTGACAGAAGAAATCGAAGCGATCCGCGACGCAGGCCATCGGATGCCCCTGCTGCGCTGTCCGATCAGCGACTATTATTGTCGGCAGGAGAAGAACGGCTTGCTGGTCGGCTTCTACGAGCAGGATTGCAAAACCTGGGGCATGGACGGGATCGATCCGAATTTTGTGAACGCGCTGTGCCCTGACGATCTGGACCGCGTGACGGATGTGCTGGAAGGTGCCTTCGCACGCATGCCTGCACTGATGGATGTCGGTATTCATACAGTGGTGAATGGTCCGATCACCTACACAATTGACGGCGCACCTTTGGTCGGGCCAATCCCCGGAAAGCGCAATGCTTTCTGCATCATCGGCCTACGCGCAGGTCTAGGTGAAGGAGGAGGCCACGGCTGGCTGCTGGCCCAACAGATCGTTCATGGCGAAGCCTGCTATGACACCTGGTGCCTTGATCCGCGTCGGTTTACCGGCCACACAAATGTGGAGCTGACCGCGCTGAAAGCCATCGAAGATTACCAGAATGAATTCCGCTTTCATTTCCCGCACGAACACCGGCCTGCCGGTCGCCCCGCCAAAACCACACCGCTGACCCCCATCCTCGCAGCAGAAGGGGCTGAATTTACAGTGGTCAACGGTTGGGAGCGGTTCGACTATATCAAGCCTGCGCCTGATTTTCACCCAACGCTGAGTTTCAGTTTTGATGAGGCCTTTGACGTTGTCGCGGCGGAAATCAGAAACCTTCAGGAAAATGTCGGACTGGCCGAAGTGAACGGCTTCAACCGGCTGGAAATCACCGGAACCGATCGGCATCGGTTTCTGGATCGGATGATGTGCGGCGCGGTGACAAAACGCGACGGGCGGGTCGGCCTTGGTTATCTGCTGAACCACCACGGGATGGTCAAAGCCGAGGCCACCATCGCCAACCTGCCCGCGAGTGATCGCGGCCCGGCACGGGTCTGGTACGGGTCCGCCGCCGCCAGCGAATACCATGATATGGACTGGCTAAAGGCGCATCTGCATGATGGCGAAGATGTGCAAATCCGCTCACTCACCAATGATCAGACAATATTAGTGCTGGCCGGACCCAAATCGCGCGACGTGCTGTCCGCTTGTGCTCGAGGAGACTGGTCGCGAGAAGCTTTTCCCTGGCTGTCAGTTCGCGAGTGCTTTGTCGGGTCCGCGCCAGCAACTGTATTGAATATCAGCTTCTCAGGGGAACTGGCCTACGAGATACATGTCCCGAACGCCTCACTATACGCGGCCTATCTGGCGCTCAGAAAAGCTGGCGAGACGCGTGACTTGAAATTATTTGGTGCTCGCGCCGTCGAGTCCATGCGGATGGAGAAAGGGTTCTTGCACTGGAAAGCCGATCTGCTCACAGAGTTCGACCCGTTTGAGACCGGTTTGGATCGGTTCGTGAAACTGACCAAAGGCGATTTCATTGGCCGAAACGCGTTGCAGAGACGCCTTGAGAACGGGCCTCAAAAGAAACTGGTAAGCCTGAAAATCGATGCAACCAAAGCACCGGCGCATGGTGGAGCCTCCCTGATGTTGGACGACATGGTTGTTGGTACGATCACGTCAGGTGACTGGGGCCACAGAACAGGGCTAAACCTTGCTTACGGCTTTGTGAATCCGGAATTTTCCGAACCCGGCAGCCGAATGCAACTTGACCTGTGCGGAGAAATGATCGCGGCCGAGGTGATTGCGCCGTCCCCGTATGACCCGGACCTCTCACGCGTGCGAGGCTAATCCCAAAGTTACTCCCCGTTTCGATAGGCTGTTGGTGTCTGCCCGAATTGCATCCGGAACGCCCGCGTCATTGCGCTTGGGTTCTCATACCCGCAGCGGCTGGCGATCTCGGCCACGGACTGCTGGGTCTCGACCGCAAGTTTACGCGCCAAATTCAGACGCAGGCGACGATAGAGCGCCTGCGGTGTTACACCCAGCTCGGACAAAACCCGGGTCTCAATCTTCTTTTGAGAGCACCCGAGCTGACGAGCGATATCCTTTATCATTACTGGCGCATCCAACGTGCCCTGCATGACGCCCAGCACCCGATTCACCAGCCTGTCTTCGGATTTCATCTGTGATGAAGCAGCACTTGGTTCACCACGGTTCATCAGAAGATGCGCCACCTCCATCGACAACAGCGGCCCGTGATCCGCAAGAATCAGAGCAGTCGCCAGATCATAAGCAGCCATCGCGCCTGAACAGGTGATCCGGTCCCGGTCGATCACAAAACGTTCCTGCACGACCTCGACATCGGTAAAAGTTTCTTCGAACCGGGAAAGTTCATCCCAGTGAATGGTCGCGCGATACCCTTCCAACAGTCCCGCACGCGCGAGCAACCAACTCCCTGTGTCCAGACCAGCCAGTTTGCGATGACGGGTTGCGGCCCTGCGCAAAGCGCGATGAGTATCGGGAACCGAGTGTTCCAGATACCCATAAGACGGCATGACAACCAAAGCATCACCCGCCTCAATGCCCATCGCTCCATGCGGCGCGACCTGCAACCCGCTGGAGCTTTGGACTGGCGCACCATGGGGTGAATAAAACTGCCAGGCATAGAGATCCTGCCCCGCCAGTGTATTCGCCGCGCGCAGAGGCTCGACCATGTTGGCGAGGCAAAGGTTCGAGAACCCGTTGAACAACAAAAAGTTATATATCTGGGTCAAATTTTTCTAACTCGGCATGATATCGTACGATTACTGCATGTCATCGTGTCAGGCAATTACGTTTCATTGCCAATCAGACATCAAGGGAACGCGTCATGCAATTTGGCTTAACCGAAGAACAGGAAATGATCGTCTCAACAGTGCGGAGCTTTGTTGAGAACGAGATTTACCCCCACGAAGCTGAGGTCGAACGCACCGGACAGGTGCCGCAGGAGCTGGGCGACGAAATCAAGCGGAAATGCATCGAACTGGGGTTTTATGCCTGTAACTTCCCCGAAGAAGTTGGTGGCGCAGGTCTCTCGCATCTTGATTTCACTCTTGTCGAACGCGAGCTCGGCCGAGGTTCGATGGCATTGACCCATTTCTTCGGTCGCCCGCAGAATATCCTGATGGCCTGCAACGCCGACCAGAGTGAACGCTATCTTTTGCCTGCCGTGCGTGGCGAAAAGATGGATGCTCTGGCTATGACCGAACCTGACGCGGGTTCAGATGTTCGGGGCATGAAATGTCAGGCCGTACGCGATGGCGGTGACTGGGTCGTCAACGGTTCGAAACACTTCATCTCGGGCGCGGAGCACGCGGATTTCTTCATCGTGTTCATCGCAACAGGTGTGGATGAAACTCCCAAAGGCCCCAAAAAACGGATCACTACCTTCCTCGTAGATCGTGGTACGCCGGGTTTTGAAGTGCGCGAGGGGTACAACTCAGTCAGCCATAAAGGCTACAAGAACTATATCCTGTATTTTGACAATTGCCGCCTGCCCGACGCACAGGTTCTGGGCGAGGTCGATGGCGGTTTCGCCGTGATGAACGAGTGGCTCTATGCAACGCGCCTGACGGTTGCTGCTTTTTCGGTCGGGCGCGCGCGGCGCTGTTTTGATTATGCGCTGAACTACGCGGCTGAACGCAAGCAATTCGGCCAGCCGATCGGTAAGTTTCAGGGTGTCGGCTTTCAGATCGCCGACATGATCACCGAGATCGACGCTGCTGACTGGCTGACGCTCGCGGCCGCATGGCGTCTGGATCAGGACTTGCCCTCAAATCGCGAGATCGCCTCGGCCAAGCTTTATGCTTCGGAAATGCTGGCTAAGGTCACGGATACGACGCTGCAAATCTATGGTGGCATGGGTCTGATGGACGACTTCCCGATCGAACGGTTCTGGCGGGATGCGCGTGTAGAACGTATCTGGGATGGTACGAGTGAAATCCAGCGGCATATCATCAGTCGTGATCTGCTGCGGCCCCTGGGTGCCTGAGGACCGAATGAGCAAAGATATCTCCCGTCTTCTACGCCCAGAATCCATCGCGGTGATCGGCGGCGGCGCGTGGTGCCAGCAGGTTATCCTGCAGTCGGAACGCATGGGCTACGCAGGGAAAACCTGGCCTGTCCATCCCAAGGCGGATGAAATTGCCGGGCACAAGGCCTACGCACGGATTGAAGACCTGCCATCGTCCCCGGACGCGGCCTTTGTTGGCATCAACCGTCACGCCACCGTTGAGGCCGTTCAGGTTCTGTCAGACATGGGCAGCGGCGGCGCAGTTTGCTTTGCCTCTGGCTTCTCGGAAGCTGCAGCCGAGGATCAGGCAGGAGGAGATTTGCAATCAGAGTTGATCAATGCAGCAGGCAGCATGCCCATTCTTGGGCCGAACTGCTATGGCTTTATCAATGCGCTTGATGGTGCGCTATTGTGGCCCGATCAGCATGGAGCCGCTCGGGTAGATCGAGGCGTTGCCATTCTGACCCAGAGCTCCAACATCTCGATCAACCTGACTATGCAGAAACGAGTCCTGCCGATTGCCTATATGGTGACTTGCGGAAACATGGCGCAGACCAGTCAGGCTGAGATTGCCATGTCGCTGATCGATGATCCACGGGTCACTGCGGTCGGTTTACATATCGAGGGCTTCAAGGATATCCGCGAATGGGAGGCCCTTGCTGCCAAAGCACATCGGAAAGGCGTGCCTCTGATCGCACTTAAGGTGGGTGCATCCGAACAGGCGCAGGCAGCAACAGTTTCTCATACCGCCTCACTGGCTGGGAGCGATGCGGGTGCGCAGGCTTTGCTAAACCGGCTGGGCATCCCGCGCCTGTCCTCGCTGCCCGAGTTTCTGGAAACCCTGAAATTGTTGCATTGTTATGGGCCTTTACCGGGGGACAACATTGCTTCGATCAGCTGCTCGGGCGGCGAGGCCAGCCTGATCGCCGATATGGCGATCGGCACCGGCCTCAGATTTCCAGAACTGTCCAGAGATAAGCAAACCCGATTACGCGATGCGCTTGGTCCGATGGTCGCACTAAGCAATCCACTCGATTACCACACCTATATCTGGCGCGATGAAGAGGCGATGGCGAACGCCTGGGCGGGAATGACTGGCGACGACATAGATCTGACATTCACGATCGTTGATTACCCGACCACCGATCCCACAGATTGGGCCGCTGCCACGCGTACAGCACAAAAAGTGCGGGCAGATACGGGTGCGCGTTTTGCTGTGGTTTCTACCCTGCCCGAATTGCTACCTGAGGATGTAGCACAAACCCTAATGGAAGCCGGTGTGGTACCCCTCATGGGTCTCCGCGAAGCCCTTTCTGCCACGCGCGCGGCGGGTCAGGTCGCCGTACCTGCAAGCGCGCCAATCTGCTTGCCGGGTACGTCTGATGTCAAGCATACGCTGTCCGAAGCCGAGGCCAAGCAAGCTCTGGCTGCCCATGGTTTGCGCATCCCTCGAAACAGGTCCGTTCGTGGCGCAAAGGAAGCCCTCAGCGCGGCGCAAGAAATGGAAGCGCCATTTGCTGTCAAAGGCGTCGGCCTTGCCCACAAGTCCGAACATTCCGCTGTACGATTGAGGGTTCAGGCTGCCGATGTGACAGGTGTGGCAGCGGATATTGGAACCGATGAGATTCTGATCGAAGAGATGATCACGGGTGCGGTGGCTGAAATCCTAGTCGGTGTGGTGCGGGACCCTGCCCATGGCTTTGTGCTGACAATAGGGGCCGGTGGTGTCTTGACCGAAATATTGCGCGATACCACCTCTCTTCTGGTCCCGGCAACATCCGACAGTATTCGCGCTGCTCTCGGCGAACTAAAGATCGCGTCATTGCTGGCAGGCTATCGAGGCCAACCAGCGGCTGATATGGATGAAATCGTTGCCGCCATTCAGGCCGTTCAAGACTATGTAATGCAAAATGCCGAAACGCTCGGCGAGGTCGAAATCAACCCGCTTCTCTGCACGCCCACCCGGGCGGTGGCGGTGGATGCGCTTATCAGAAAGGCCTGAGAAATGGACCCGATCAAGACCCGCCGTGACGGCGCAATTCTCGAAGTGACGCTGGATCGGCCAAAAGCCAATGCAATCGATCTAGTTACCAGCCGCATCATGGGGCAGGTATTTGCCAAGTTTCGCGATGATCCCGAACTGCGCGTCGCGATCTTGACCGGAGCAGGTGACAAATTCTTTTGCCCCGGCTGGGACCTGAAGGCAGCCGCCGAAGGCGATGCCGTAGATGGAGATTATGGTGTCGGTGGCTTTGGCGGTTTGCAGGAGTTACGCGATCTGAACAAACCGGTCATCGCGGCCATCAATGGTATTGCCTGTGGTGGCGGGCTCGAGCTTGCGATTTCAGCCGATATGATCCTGGCCGCTGAACACGCAACTTTTGCCCTGCCTGAGATTCGATCCGGAACCGTTGCAGATGCGGCGAGCGTCAAGCTACCCAAACGCATTCCCTACCACATCGCGATGGAGCTATTGCTGACTGGACGCTGGTTCGATGCCGAAGAAGGTCAGCGTTGGGGCTTGGTCAATGAAGTCCTGCCTGCCGATCAACTGATGGATCGTGCCTGGGAATTGGCGCGTCTGCTCGCCTCGGGTCCTCCGCTGGTTTATGCTGCGATCAAAGAGGTCGTGCGCGAAGCTGAAGACAGCAAATTTCAGGACGCCATGAACCGCATCACCAAGCGCCAGCTGCGCACCGTCGATATCCTCTATTCCAGCGAGGATCAGCTTGAAGGCGCAAAAGCCTTCGCTGAAAAGCGTGATCCGGTCTGGAAAGGAAAATAAGTTCAAAACACCGCTGCCTTCATCGCATTGGCGCAGTTTTGCGCCAATCGCTCAGCTAAGCTTGTTTTTTGTTAGAACACACTTTTACTATCCTGCAATTCAGGCCACAGCTACTTTAACTGGAAGAAGGAATGTCAAAGCGGCCCGATGCAGGACAAGAAAACAGAACCAGAACTTGAGATCGGGCGAACCCTGCAGCGTTTGCGACAGGAACGTCAGCTCACGGTGACCGAACTTGCTGCGCAGTCAAAGGTTTCCGCGCCCATGATCAGCCGAATCGAAAATGGTCATGTGTCGCCGTCCCTTAGTACCTTACACGCGTTGGCAGATGCACTATCTGTCTCTCTGATGGCGATGTTCAGCCATACCGACACGACCTCGGATGTGCATCACGTTCAGGCGGGAACCGGATTGCCGTCGCGGCGTATCACACCAGACCATGCCCATGACTATCTACTGCTCGGCAAACACAGCGGGCCTAGCGGGTCATTCCAATCCGCACGCATCCGCATCTCAAAACAAGACCAACGCAAGTTGCCTAACTATCAGCACGAAGGCTACGTCTTCATCTACATGATTGAAGGCAGCGCCATCTATGGCTGTGGGACCGAAGAGTTCGAGATTTCAGAAGGTGACACGCTCAGCTTCGACGCCAAGCTCCCACATGGGGTGCGGGACATCCTGTCAGACGAAATTGAATTCGTGACCGTGTCGACGCGACCGCATTGATCTTTGCAGATGCCCTAGGTTCCACGCCGCGTTTGCCATCCGATCAGGCTGAAACACGCAAACACTACTGCAGCAACACAAACAATGGATGGCCCTGCAGGCGTATCAAATATGTAAGCAGCCCGTAGCCCGGCGATTGCGGAAAATGCACCAATCGCCGCCGCAATCAAAGCCATCGCTTCCGGTGATCTGGCCAGACTGCGCGCAGCCGCCGCCGGGATGATCAGCATTGCAGCAATCAAAAGAACACCTACGACCTTTATCGCCACGGCCACTGTAACTGCCAGAGACAGCGTCAGGATCAACTGCTCTCGCTTGGGGTCAAAGCCGCTGGCATAGGCCAACTCTTCATTCATGGTCGCCGTCAAAAGCTGCGACCAGCGCCATACGATCAGGGCCACGACAAGCGCTGCGCCCCCCCAGATCACAACCAGATCGGTGCGTGACACGGCCAGAATATCACCGAAGAGATAGGCCATCAGGTCGATGCGAACACCGGACAGGAACGATACGGCGACTAGACCGAAGGCAAGTGCAGAATGTGCTAGAACACCCAGCAGTGTATCCATCGCGTAGCCACGTCCGGACAACAGTGTCACGGTAAGTGCCATTGCAAGCGCAACAGCTAGCGCCCCAGTAAAGATGGACAGCTGAAACGTCAGCGACAAAGCGACACCCAGGATTGCCGCATGGGCGGTGGCATCCCCGAAATAGGCCATTCGACGCCAGACAACAAAACACCCCAGTGGTGCCGCAGCAAAAGCAACGCCAACACCTGCAAGCGTCGCGCGCGTCATGAAATCATCCAGCATTATTCTGCGGCTTCCTGAGAGGTTTCACAGTGACCGTGATCGTGATCATGGTCGTGATCATGGCGATAGAGGGCCAGTGCGCCTCCGGTACCCGTTCCGAACAGGGCCCGATATTCCGGGGCCGAAGCTACGACTGCGGGGGACCCTTGGCAGCACACATGACCATTGAGGCAGATCACCCTGTCCGACGCGCTCATGACCACGTGCAATTCATGGCTGATCATCAGTATGGCGCATCCGGTTTCACGCCGGACCTCCTCGATCTGACGATAAAACGCCGCAGACCCCGGTTGGTCGAGACCCTGAGTGGCTTCGTCCAAAAGCAGAACGTCGGGCCGATTGATCAACGCCCGCGCCAGCAAGACGCGCTGAAACTGTCCGCCTGACAATTGCGACATTTGGCGCTTTAGCAGATCCGGCACCCCAGCAGTTTCAAGCGCTTCTGTACATTGAAGCCTAGAGACACGATCCGTCAGACGCATGAATCTTTCGACTGATATCGGCAGGGTCGGATCAATGTGCAGTTTTTGGGGGACATACCCGATTTTTAGCCCAGGCTTCAGCGTAACCTTACCTTCTGCAGGCTTGGTCGCGCCAATGACGGCACGCAACAGGCTGGTCTTTCCCGATCCGTTTGGACCAACGATCGTCACGATTTCACCAGCCTCGATCGTCATGCCGACATGGCGCAGAACGGTATTCGCGCCATAACGCACGCTGAGGTTCTCAACGGTGATCAGGGTCATGTCTACGCCTTTTCGGTGCAGTCTGGGCAGAGTCCCTCGGCTTCTACAACGGTTCGCTCGATTTCGAAACCCGCCGCGCGCGCAGCTGCGCCGAGGACGCCTTTGGATGGCGCCGACTGGGCCTCGGCAACAGCATCGCACTTTCTACAGATCATGAAAGCCGGGGAATGCGACGCTCCTGGATGAGAACAGGCCACAAAGGCGTTCAAACGTTCGATCTTGTGGACGAACCCGTTCTGGACAAGAAAATCAAGCGCGCGATAAGCCACCGGCGGCTGAGAGCCAAAACCGGCTTCGCGCAAACGGTCCAGAATAGCGTATGCCCCGAGCGACTTGTGGTCTTGCAACAGCATTTCAAGAACTTTTCGCCGCACAGGGGTTAGCCGCAACCCTTCTTCCCTGCACCGAGCATCCGCTGTGGCCAACGCCGTTTCGACGCAATTCTTGTGATCATGCTCCTGAAATCCTACCGGCGCATCTTCACCAACCGAAATGGGGTGCATCTCACTTGTCATGTTATACCATATCATATATGCCGCTCGTAACGTTATAAAATCACACAGAGGGTCTGATGTCCAGAAAGCTGCTCCCACTATCGATTACCGCTGCATTGATGGGCGGAACCGCCATGGCGGATGCACCCAAGGTTGCGGTTGACATCGCACCCGTTCACTCACTCGTGGCCCGGGTGATGGAGGGGGTAGGAACGCCTGAATTGATAGTGCAGCCCGGTGCCTCGCCACACGAATACAACCTTCGTCCGTCAGAAGCAGCCGCACTGCAAGAGGCAGATCTGGTATTCTGGATTGGCGAGGACCTGACCCCGTGGATGGAAGGCGCAGTCGAGACGCTCAGCGACGGGGCGACTGTTACGGCGTTGCTTGAGTCGGACGGAACGGTTCTGCTCGATTTCCGTGAAAGTGCTTTGTTCGAAGCGCATGACCATGGCGACGACGAAGATCATGGGGATGACGATCATGACGATCACGACCATGCTGAGGATGATGGTCATGATCACGACGACCACGACGATCATGCAAAAGACGATGACAACGATCACGAGGATCATGCCGAGGACAAAGAGCATGATGATCATAATCATGACGAAGAGCATGCGGATGAGCATGACCACGATGATCATGAGGACCACGCCGGACATGACGACCATGAGGGCCACGCGCATGGCGAACATGATCCGCACGCCTGGCTCTCTCCGGTCAACGCAGAAATCTGGCTGAAAACGATCGCGGCGCAGCTTTCTTCGGCTGACCCAGACAACGCAGGTGCTTATTTTGCAAATGCGGCAGCTGCGCGTGAAGAAATGGCTGCTTTGTCAGCGGAAGTGGCCGAAACGCTGGCGCCGGTCAAAGGTGGCAGCTTCATCGTGTTCCACGATGCCTATCAATATTTCGAAGATGCCTTTGGCTTCCCGGCCTCGGGTGCAATTTCCCTCAGCGATGCGACCGATCCAAGCCCGGCAAGGATCGCCGAAATTCAGGGGCGTATCCGCGACGAAGGTGTGGATTGTGTCATGGCTGAACCCCAGTTCAACCCCGGAATTGTCGCAACCGTTCTCGACGGCACCGAAGCCAAAACCGGCATCATGGACCCGCTGGGATCTGATCTGGAACCCGGAGTAAATCTGTACCCGCAACTCATCAGCAATCTGGCCAAAACACTGTCTGAGTGCCTTTGACTCAATCAACAGCCTGGTTGGGAGTTGGTTCCGGCCAGGCTGAAATCTGACAGAGTTTTCCGCTCTTCGCTCCGACAAAGTCATCAGTATTCGGCTACCGGCCTCTCTAAGCTGCCCAATTTGGCGGTTAAGCTGCCGGCGCAAGTCAATCATCGCCAGCGGACTTTCGATGCCGTGCTCGACCAGAGGTTGGATCACGCCAATCTCTTCCTTCAGCAACGCCGCCTCCACACTTGTACGGTCGGGGAGATCAAATTCTTGTCCGGATATCTGAGCCTCAAGTCTTGCGCGCGACGCGATCGCAATCCCCTGTCGCGGCCTGCCAATCGCCTAGATCACGCCACGAATACGAAAGGGAAGGGCAGATCGACCAAAGCAACCAGCGAGGCAGACGTAAAGAAATCCCTCACGACTTCAAAGTCCTGAAGGATCGAGGCCATGCGTCCATTCTGCCCGCCCCGGGCTTTCATTATAAGCGCCATCAACTGATTGAACAGCCGCTCGGTGATCTTCAGGTCCGCCCGTTTTCCCGCTGCATCGATGAACCGTGTCCGCAATTTCTTGATCAGGAAATCGAACAACAGTGCAAGGCCACCCCGACGACTAGAGCCAGCAAGCTATCAACCACTTCGTTTGGCAGAATGGGGTCATGAACGACCATGGTGAACCGCGACGTCACCAGCCCAAGCACGCTTGTCACCATCGCGGCCAATAGGATCTGAATGTAGACCCCGCGCAGATCGCTGAACGCGGACCAAAACCGATGACCTTGTGGCGTAAACGATTCTCGTTCCAGCGGCGCGAGCATTATGCTCGCAATATCCTGCGCGTCTTGCGCAGTCGTGTTTCCTGTCGCCGCCAGATCTGAGGTTCGCTGAATCCGCTGCTGGCATCGATCACAAGAAAGCGTCGGTGTCTTCTCGATCCAGAACCACTAAAGGTTGAACATCTGGGGCAAACGCCAGGACCAGAAACAAGTTCAGGTCCAGTTTCAGTAACCGCGCTTTCCCAAAACCTGACTGTAGCCCACCGCTTCCACTGCGCTGACCGCCTAGGCGACTTCATTGCCCTAGAACACCCGAAAGATATCCACCTCGGACAACCCAAGACCCAAATGCTCTGTCAGTAGTCGGAGGTGCGTATTCAGCGGGTTAGTCGCAGTCGGGTTCACGACGGATATCACAAGGTTGGATCGGTCGGCTGTGCAACACCCAACGCGTCCAGGATATCGCCCGTGACCGCCAGCACGGCATATTCTGCACGACGTGCCTGAGCCTCAAGCTGGATCACCCGAACCTGCGCAAGATTCAACTCGCGCAACGCATCCAATATCTGTACCAGCGTGCTGCGCCCGATATCAAACTGTCCACGAGCTGCATCCAGCGCTTGCTCATTGATCTCGACAGCGCGCCGGGCTGTGGCGAGCCGTCGCTGAATTGAATTGGTCTCTTCCAAGGCCTGGGAGAGATTACGTTGCAACTCGCGCCGCAATTCTTCTTCATCAGCCCGGCTTTGTTGAAGATTCGCCCTTGCGGTTTCGACATTGGCGCGCGCGGATCCCCCTTGGTAAATCGGGACCGTTACACCCAATCGGGCCTGCACACCGTCGTCGATACTGCCCTGGTCGAAATCTGTCTCAAGAATCGCAGAGAGTGTTGGGCGGGTCGCTCGTTCAGCAACCACAACCTCTTGCGCACGCACTTGACTGAAGGCGACCTGAGTACGCAGACGCGGGCTGCGTGCAACCATTTGCTGCGAGGTGGCCGCTGCCAGAATGGGTGCGGGGGGGATGGTCGGAATAGCACCGGGTCGCGTTCCGAAGACTTCGACCCATGTTGCCGTCGCCAGTTCCACATCCGTCTGAGCCTGCGCTAATTCTGTCTCGGCATTAGACTTCCGCCCCTGCCCCGCCAGCAAATCCGCCACCGACCCCGCCCCGGCATCAAAACGGGACTGGAGGTCGCTGACCAAAACGTCCGTACGATCCAGATTCTGCTGGGCTTGTTCTTCGAGGCGGCGATTTCGATCCAGATCAATTATGGTTTCGATGGCCTCGAAGCTCAGCGCGCTCAGCTCTGACAATTCGTTTAACCAGGTCTGCCGGGCTTCAATCTGACGCAAACCCACACGACCCGAGACTTTGCCACCATCATAGATGATCTGGCTAAGCCGCAGGATCGGTACGGTATCCCCATCGGACGTCAGGGATGTCTCGGCCTCGATCTGCGGCAGGAACGCGCCTTGCTCGGCATCAATGCGGGATTTCGAAGCCAGAACGCTGGCGGCTCCGGCTGCGGTGGTGGGCGATGTCGCGACAGACCTTCGCACCAACTCAGCGAATTCAGTGCGTGCGACATTTCCCTTCAGATTATTCCCCCCCGATAAGGGAGCGGGGGCTGGTGTCGCCCCGGGATCAAAGGACTTGGTTCCCTGTAAATCCTGACTGCAGCCCGCCAAAATAATAGTGGCTATCACAACCGACAACCATGCCCTCATCCCGCCAAAGCTCCTGATTTCAACTCTGAGATAAGCAACAAATTTCCAGTCAGTTAATCGTGGAACTTGCTGCCCGCATTTTGCGTTACAGGAGAAAGTGCGATAAAAAAGTAACCATATTCTTTACGAGTTTAATGTTCTGGCACGACATCAGTTTATCAAGATGCGGGTCCAGAAAAATCAAGCGGAGCAAGGGCGCAAATCCCATCTGATAATCCGCGAGCTTTCGGCCGCCAGCAATGTTCTGTTTAGCAAGTTTGATTCAACCAATCACAACTCATCCAACCTTGTTGCCTTGGCTCCAGACACCGCGCAAAACTGGTGTTTGACCCATGCGACGCACACGCAGAACGTCACCGCGTAGACCTACTTTCAGGATGCCACGGTCATCAAGACCGACAGCCATTGCAGGATTACGTGTAACCGTGGCCACAGCACGTGGCAGGTCGTCCCAAACACTGGCAAGATGAAAAGCCGACAGCAGTAGCGCAGAAGGCACATAGTCGGAAGACACAATTTCCAGAAGATCGGCCTTTGCAAGATCTTCAGCCGCGACATTGCCGGAATGCGAGCCGCCACGGATCAGATTCGGGGCACCCATCATGACGGCGATGTTGCGGGTACGGCAGGCCTCGGCCGCCTCGAACGTGGTTGGGAATTCGGCGAAAGCCACACCATTTTCGGACGATTTTTTGACATGCCGCGCCGTGGTATCGTCATGGCTGGCCAGCGCGGCGCCAAGACGGGCGGCTTCGATCACTGCACCGGCTTCGTGCTTTTCTCCGAAACGCTGCTGTAGACCACGCAGGTTCTCGACATGTGCAACGAAATCGGCGTCGGTCATACCGCGCTTTTTGGCGACATAGGTCTTCAATGCACTCAGATCGCTGAATTGACGTTGACCCGGCGTGTGGTCCATCAGACTGACAATGCCAACCCTGTCTTCCGGCCCGAAGGTCGCCAATTCCTCAAGCAGTGTCTCCGAGCAGATCTCGGCTCGCAGGTGAAGGAAATGGCTGATCTTGAAATAGCCTGCGGCGCGCGCCGACAACAGTTCGTCCGCCAGTTTGCGGGCATAATCGATGTAACGGCCCTTGCCGCTGTGAATGGAACCTACTCGCATGGCGTCGAACACGGTTGTGATTCCGGTCGAAGCCAGCTCGCTATCATGCGCGATCAGGGCCGGAAGATGAGGCCAGTCCACTTCCGGGCGAGGCTCGATATGACGTTCGATATTGTCGGTGTGCAGCTCGACCAGTCCCGGAAGGATGTAATCACCTGCACAATCGACCGCGCCGGTCGGAACATGATCCCCTTCGGTGATCTCGGAAATGATGCCCTGTTCGATTGTCACCGAACCGGTTACTACCCGATCGGGCATCACAAGCTGGGCATTCGCAAGGCACAGATTATCTGACATATCGCTGTCACAAGCCTTTGCCAAAGAGGGCGCGGGAAAAGGGGAATTCATGTCATACTCTCGATTTGCAATCTACTACGTGCCGCCCGAAGGACCATTGGAACAGTTCGGCGCGCGCTGGCTGGGATGGGATGTCGTGCAGGGCTGCGAGGTGCCTCAGCCCGATCTGCCCGATTTGCATGACGTTACGATGACACCGCGCAAATACGGCTTTCACGGAACGCTGAAACCACCCTTTCAACTTGCCGGAGGTTATTCGCTTGAAGCCCTGAAAGCGGCGGCGTCTGAGATGGCCGCTGGCCTGGCGCCTTCGAGCTGTGAAGGGCTGAGTCTGACGAGGCTGGGCCGGTTTCTCGCTTTGACCCCACAGGGCGATGTTAGCGGCTTGCAAAGAATTGCTGCGGTCTGTGTACGTGAGCTTGACCCGTTTCGCGCCCCAACCGATGAGGCTGAACTTGAGCGGCGGCGCGGTGCAAGGCTGAGCCCACGTCAAGACGCACTGTTGATCGAGTGGGGTTATCCCTATGTGATGGACGAGTTTCGGTTTCACATGACGCTGACGGGTCGGCTGCCGAATGGCGATATTCCTGTGTGGACCGAGGCGCTGCACCGCCATTTGCCAGCCTTGCCCGAGCCCTTCGTCATCGACCAAATTGCCTTGTGCGGCGAGCGCATTGATGGGCGTTTCGAGCTTATTCATCGGTACGCGCTCGCTGGTTGAAGGACCTCCGCGGCGCGCGCAACCGTCTCGGCCAGTGGGCCATCGTTGGAAATGGTGATAACGCCCAACCCATCGGGCAAGGGTTTTTCTGCCTGAGCAAGCCGATTTGCAATCTCGCTATCGCTTTCTCGGCCGCGAGCCGCCAAACGCCGGGCAAGAGTTTCCGGCTTCGCGGTGATATTCAGGACAATGAAGCGCGGGAAATTTTCTGCGGCCTCGAGCAGAGCTTTACGCGAGAAATTTGCCAGACAGTCTGCGCCATCACTCAGCCGATCTTTGACGGCAACCGGTATCCCGTAGCAAAGCCCATGAGCAACCCAATGCATCGCAAAGGCGCCATTCGCCGCCATTTCTTCAAATTCGGCGAGTTCGACGGCGTCATAGTCTTCCCCGCCCAACTCTGGTGCCCGGGTGATGACGCGGCGCACCAAATGCAAATCGGGCAACAAGTCACAAAGCCCTAGCATCACACTGTCTTTGCCAGCCCCCGACGGGCCAACCACAGCGATGAGGCGACCCCGGGTCATGCCGCGACCTCGGGCGAAAACTGACTGGCGTCGATTTCGTGATCACAAACGCGCGCCCTAGCCGCTTCGTCATGGAAAATGCCGATGATTGCAGTACCACGCGCCTTTGCCTCTTCGATGAGCCTTAGAACAACCTCGCGATTGGCCGCATCCAGACTGGCAGTCGGCTCATCCAACAGCATCGCGGGATAAGAATGGGCGAACCCGCGTGCGATGTTGACACGCTGCTGTTCACCACCCGAGAAGGTAGTCGGTGAAAGGGTCCAGAGCCGCTCGGGAATGTTCAGTTGCCGCAACAGAGCTTCAGCCCGCGCCTTCGCGTCGGCAGCGGAAATGCCCACAGCCCGCAAGGGCTCGGCCACGACATCGACGGTGGGCACGCGCGGCACCACACGCAGGAACTGGCTGACATAGCCCAGAACCTCGCGGCGCAGGGCGATAACTGTCCGAGGCTCTGCCTGCACGATATCCACATCACCGATGCGAATTTCTCCGCTTCGGGCCAGATAGTTGCCATAGATCATACGCATGAGGGTGGACTTGCCCGCCCCCGACGCGCCCGTCAGCGCCACGCATTCGCCCGGAGAGACCGAGAAGGATACATCGCTCAGCACCTCGATCACGGCCGCACCTTGATTATGGAGAGTGAAAGTCTTTGAGACGTTGTTAAGCTCAATCATTGCTCACACCTGCAAAACGGAACTGACAAGAAGTTGGCTATAGGCGTGTTGCGGGTCATCAAGCACTTGATCGGTCAGGCCTGCCTCGACCACGCGGCCCGATTTCATCACCATCAACCGATCTGCCAGCAGGCGCACCACGGCCAGATCATGCGTGACGATGATCGCCGACAAGCCCATGTCGCGAACTAACCCACGCAACAAGTCGAGCAACCGCGCCTGAACGGACACGTCCAGACCGCCCGTTGGCTCATCCATGAACACCAGCCGAGGACCGGTCACGAGGTTTCGTGCAATCTGCAGGCGCTGCTGCATCCCACCCGAAAAGGTCGTCGGGCGATCATCCACACGGGAGGCATCGATCTCCACTCGTTGCAGCCAATCCGTAGCCTTGTCACGTATGTCGCCATAGTGACGCTCTCCAACGGCCATCAGCCGTTCACCTACATTCCCACCGGCACTGACGCCCATGCGCAACCCGTCGCGTGCATGTTGGTGGACAAAGGCCCAATCGGTACGGCTCAGCATCCGGCGCTCGGGCTCGGACATCGTTACCGTGTCCTGCGGACCTTTTGCGCGGGTGTCGAACACAACCTCTCCGGCATCCGGGGTCAGATGCCCGGCCATGCAATTCAGCAGTGTCGACTTACCTGACCCGCTTTCGCCAACGATCCCCATGACCTCACCGGGATAGAGGTCGAATGACACATCGGCACAGCCAATATTTGGGCCATAGCGCTTTGTGATGTCCCGAACAGACAGCAAAGGTGTCATGCAGCGTCCTTTCCTTTGTGACCCGCCGCCTGGCGCGCCTCGCAATAATCGGTATCCGAGCAGACGAACATCCGCCCACCCGCGTCATCGATGATTACCTCGTCCAGATAGCTGTCCTCGGCACCGCACAAGCCGCAGGCTTGGTCGGCCTTGGACGCCTCAAACGGATGATCCTCAAAATCCAGTGAGACAACCTGCGTGTAGGGTGGCAGCGCGTAGATCCGTTGTTCACGCCCAGCTCCGAACAGCTGGATCGCAGCCATATCACCAAGCTTTGGGTTATCGAATTTCGGGATTGGCGACGGGTCCATTACATAGCGGCCTTCGACCTTCACCGGGTAAGCATACGACGTCGCGATATGCCCGTGACGACTGATATCTTCGTACAGCTTCACATGCATCAGCCCGTATTCCTCAAGGCTGTGCATCTTGCGGGTTTCGCTCTCTCGCGGTTCCAGAAAGCGCAACGGCTCAGGGATAGGCACCTGATAGACAAGGATCTGACCTTCTTGCAGCGGCTCCTCGGGAATCCGGTGGCGAGTCTGAACCACGGAGGCGTCGCTTGTCGTTGTGGTTGTTTCAACCCCCGCAGTGCGTTCAAAGAAGGTGCGGATCGAGACCGCGTTTGTGGTATCGTCCGAGCCCTGATCGATCACCTTGAACGTGTCATCCGGGGTCAACACCGCGGCCGAGACCTGCACACCGCCCGTACCCCAGCCATACGGCATAGGCATTTCGCGCGAGGCAAACGGCACCTGATAGCCCGGGATCGCCAGACTTTTCAGAATTGCACGGCGGATCATCCGCTTGGTCTGCTCGTCCAGATAAGCAAAGTTATAGGCGTTCATTCCGCAGCCTCCTGCACCTGATCCGCGCCGGCCTCGCGGCGTAGTTTGCGCACCAGTTCCAGTTCAGACTGGAAGTCGACGTAATGCGGCAGCTTGATATGCTCTAGAAACCCCGTCGCCTGTATGTTGTCCGCGTGATAGAGGACAAACTCGGCATCCTGAGCAGGTGCGCCAACATTATCCTCACCCAGTTCTTCCCACCGCAGCGCACGGTCGACCAAAGCCATCGAGATCGCCTTGCGTTCCGTCTGACCAAACACAAGCCCATAACCTCGGGTGAATTGCGGCGGCTCGGTTTTGGAGCCCTTGAACTGGTTAACTGTTTCACATTCGGTCAGAACGACTTCACCGATTTCGATGGCAAAGCCGAGCTCAGGGATCTCCATTTCCACCGGAACGGACCCGATCCGAAGCTCTCCTACAAAGGCGTGATTGCGCGCGTATCCGCGCTGTGTGGAATACGCCAGACCGAGGGTGAAACCCTCATCCGCGCGGGTCAGCGCCTGAAGGCGCAGGGCGCGATCGGCGGGCATTTCAAGCGGCTCGCGGGTCAGATCAGGTGGCGGCGTATCGTCATGCGGCGCTTCTTCGATCAGGCCTTCGCGATTGAGGAAATCCGTGACATGCGGCACTTCACCCAGTTCAGCTTCGCGCGCTGGGGCTTTGGGCACCTCACCATCAGCAGCCAGTTTGAAATCCAGTAAGCGATGAGTGTAGTCAAAGGTCGGCCCAAGCACCTGCCCGCCCGGCAAATCCTTGAAGGTTGCCGAAATGCGCCGGTCGCAAGCCATTGCCCCGGTATCAACAGGCTCGGATGCGCCAAAGCGTGGCAACGTGGTTCGATAGGCGCGGATTAAGAAGATGGCCTCAATCAGATCGCCTCGTGCTTGCTTGATCGAAAGTGCGGCCAGATCAGGATCGAACAACGAGCCTTCGCCCATGACACGATTGACCGCCAGGCTAAGCTGTTCGCGGATTTGCGCGATGCTCAGTTCCGCCACATCGGTATCACCACGGCGTTCTTCGGCAAGCCAGGCGTGGGCATTTTCAATCGCACGCTCGCCACCTTTTACTGCGACATACATCAAGACACCTCGGTCGTTCTTGGCAAAGCCGCTAGGCGGCTGCCATTCGTGAAGATGAAGTCGAGCCCCAGTGGAAATAGCGTCTGATTATGCTGAAACGCCTCAAGCTCGGGCAATGAAAGCGCGGCTTTATCCTTGATTCCCGGACCTGTCAGTGTCGCCCCTGAAGCGATGAGTTCGGGGCATTCCACGATCAACGTGGCAGAACGATCCGGATATTCAGACGTCCCGATCGGGTATGCGTTCAATGGTTCCAGATCCGACCACGCACCAATGGCAAACATACAATGCGACGGGCCGGTCAGCGGTGCGCCGGTGTGGAATGCAAGCCAGCGGCGTACGGCGTCGCAATCTAGCGCACCTGCCAGATAAACGGGCGTCTCAGTGTCGCAAAGCGTCAACAACACCGCACCTGCTGCTGGTGACATTGGGGCCGGAGGAACTGCGCCAGAAATCTCTTGCACGGTACCGGGACGCGCCATTGCTTCCATCACGCTGCGAAAGGCGTGGGCAGATTGGATCGCGGGGTCCTTGAAACCGCCGATCAGGGCTTCTGACTGCATCAATCCTCTCCTCGTACCATGGTGAAGAAATCAACCTTAGTGGCTGCGGCTTTGGCGGCACGCGCGGCCTTTGCATTGGTCAGCTCATCTCGCAAAGGGGTCAGCACTTTTGTGCGCAACAGATCAGACACATCTGTCTGCATCAGTGCATCAACCAGCGCGGCGACTTCGGCATCTTCTTTCCGACGGCCTTGTATATAGGCATGTCCGACTTCGCCCGCTCCCAGAGTCAGCGCACAGCGTGTTACCGTCATTTCGCCCAGATTGAACGTCGCACCAGTCCCACCTGCGCGAGCCCGAACCATGGTGCTGCCAATCTCAGGAGCACGCAGCCATGTGAAGCCGGGGCGAGGCATCGCTGCATCCAACAGGGCGGCCACGCGTCCCTCCGGCGCTTTGGCCAGCAGGCTCATCCAAGCCTTCCGGTCCGCGTTTTCATCAAAAGTGTCTTTCATCTCGACAACTTTTCCATATACTATACAACTATACACATCTTATCATATTTGCCGCCGTCAGACAGAGGAATTTTGTGAAACTTGCGTGACACTCCCACCAAAACCCCGATCTGGAAGGCCATTGCCGACGCACTTCGCAGCGATATGGCCGAAGGGCGCTATGGCCCGGGTGATAAGCTGCCAACCGAAGCGGCACTGGCAGAGCGGTTCGGTGTGAACCGCCATACAGTGCGTCACGGCATCTCGGCCCTTGTGGATGAGGGCCTAATCCGAACGCGCCGGGGCGCGGGCGCTTTTGTGGCAGCCACGCCCACCGATTACCCCATCGGCTCGCGGGTGCGATTCCATGAAAACCTCATCGCTGCTGGTCGCAGACCAGAAAAGAGGGTGCTTCATGTTGAAGAACGGGCAGCGACCGAGGGCGAGGCCACCGCGCTGACTGTTTCACCCGGTGATCAGATCTGTGCGTATCACGGCCTCTCATTGGCGGACGGGCACCCGATTGCCGTATTCGAAAGCATGTTTTCTCTTGATCGACTGCCAGGCATCTGCGCAGCGCTACAAGACACCAGCAGCGTTACCGAGGCGTTAAACAGGTCGGGTGTCACTGACTATACTCGGGCCTCAACCCGTCTGACGGCCACGCGCGCCACGGCCACTCAAGCTCTGCATCTGCAGGTTTCGGAAGGTGATCCGCTGCTTAGATCATCCGGAGTGAATGTTGACGAACAGGGACAACCGGTTGAATTTGGCCGAACCTGGTTTGTTGGAGATCGGGTGACACTGACCCTTGAGAGTTAAGGCTCGTATTTCTTCAGAAACGCTTCCGCCGTCAGAGCACGGAAATCGTCGAGCGCCAACCGCAACTTGTCATGAGACCAATTCCACCAGGCCAATGCGATCAACCGATCGGCGATGTGTCGTGGCTGACGCAGTCGCAAGGGTCTTGCAGGTGTACCGGCAACAATTGTGTAGGGGTCTACATCCTTCGTCACCAAGGCACCCGCAGCCACAACGGCCCCGTCACCCAGTGTGACCTCGGGCTTTATCATCGCGCCTGCGCCAATCCATGTATCGTTCCCGATATGGACAATTCGGGATTTGCGGTGACTGAAAAACACCTCGTCCCGATCCGCATCGTCCCAATAATCGTTCGAGCGATACAGGAAATGGTGACAGGACGCCGTGTGCAGCGGGTGATCAGTCGCGCCGATCCGCGAAAACGCGGCGATGTTGGCGAACTTACCGACCTTCGCGTTGGCGATGTCGGCATAACGATCGCAATAGCTGTAGTCGCCCATTTTTGTATGTACGACGCGGCTGCCCTTGCCGATTTCAACATAGGCCCCGAACGTACTTTCGGTAATCTCACATTCGGGGTGAATGAAGGTCTGTTCCGCTGAAAGCCGCGCCATCAGTCTTTCCGCCCGATCAGCTTACCGCGCAACCAGCCCGAGGCCCAATCCATGAACATTACCATGATGATGATCAGGACAATGTAATAGGCGACCTCTTCCCAATCTTTCTGCGTCTGGATGGCTTGCGTCAGCATCAGTCCGATGCCGCCACCGGTGATCGCACCGATGATCGTCGCTGAACGTGTATTGGATTCGAGGAAATATAGAATCTGGGCCAGCAGCACGGGAACAACCTGCGGGATCACCCCGAACCGGTATCGCTGTAGCGGTTTGGCCCCGGTCGAGGACACCCCCTCGATCTGTTTCTGATCAACGTTTTCCAACGCCTCCGAGAAGATCTTGCCGAAGGTGCCCGTGTCGGTAATCAGAATCGCCAACGCGCCGGTCAATGGTCCTGGGCCAAAGGCCCGAGACAGAACCACAGTCCAGATCAATGCGTCCACACCGCGCACAAAGTCGAAAAGACGGCGCGTTGCGGCGCGAAGCAACATGATCGGCGAAAACCGTTTGGCGGCGAGAAAGGCCAATGGCAGCGCGATCATCGCGGCACCCATCGTACCCAGAAATGCCATCAGGATCGTTTCTCCGATGGCCCAGGCCACATCCTTATGCCGCCACATCGCGTTGTTCCACCAGTCAGAGATTGCGCCTGCGATATTCGAACGGCTTGGATCGATCTGCGCGCCAAACAGGATCTCTCCAAGCCCATGGCCGTGGTAGGGACTGTCAAGCGTGAACCAGAACAGCTCCCAACCCGGGAAATAGTTGAACACTTCAGTCCGAGCGCCCGTCATGGTGATCCGGCCCTCATGCGTTGTGACACCAACACGCCGTTCAGATGCGGAAATCCAGTCGGGCAGTTCAGAGGGCAGATTTGTCGTCAGGCGACGTCCCTTGGCCTGCACTTCGATCAGCTGGAAGTCAGGTATTTCAATCTCGGTCCGGTTGTCAGGCAGGAACCGCACGATATGATTGCGGCCCAGATCGATCGTCGTCACCTCTTCACCCGATACCCAGTCGGGGCGTTGACCCTCGGGATAAGTGCCCTTGCGCTCGCCCTCAACAGCATAGGTCACCTCACCGCTCCGATTATTGCGTGTGACATGCACTTTGTGTGACCAGCTATCAGAAGCCAGTGTAACGGCGTTGTCCAGATTGGCACGTTGCGCAAGGCCCGGCAGGTCGAAGGTAAAGAAGATGTAGGTGAGATAAACGAGGATCACGACAGGAATGCTAAAGCCGATCAATCGTTTACGCTTAAAAAGCTTTTCGGCGTCAAGCTTGGCTCCGTCCAGTCCGAAGTTCCAATCAATTGTGGTCATTGGCCCTGCCCTTCGGTCAGACGGTTGCGGTAGCGGCTGGACACCTGATCGAAGAATACGATGGTGCCGAATAGCAGGATGAAAATCGCGCCGGCCTCGTCAAAACGACCCGGACCCCAAGCCATGGCATTGCGCAGTTCGTAACCCAACCCTCCCGCGCCGACGAAGCCCAGGATGGCAGAAGCGCGAATATTGATCTCAAATCGCAGCAACGTGTAGCTGATATAGTTTGGCGCGACCTGTGGCAGGATACCCAGCATCATCTGTTTCGACCAAGTCGCCCCGGTCGAAGCCAACCCCTCAACCGGTTTCAGGTCAGCGTTTTCGGATACTTCCGAGAACATTTTACCAAGCGCCCCTGCGGTGTGGATTGAGATAGCGATCATCGCCGGCACCGGACCGCCCCCAAGGACGAAGATCAGCACAAGCGCGATAACGATTTCCGGCACTGCGCGCATAACATCCGAGATACGCCGGAAGACCGGGATTAAACCCGGCCATTTCGCCAGCCCGCGTGTGCCAAGAAGCGACAGGATCAGACCACCGATGGCCCCGATCAACGTGGAAACTGCGGCAATGTTCACCGTCTCAACCAGTGCAGGGAAGTACTTCACGATCAGGCCAGGCAGATCGGCCCGCTTTTCCCAAGCTTCAGACAGCACATCCGCTGGGTAATCACCGATCTGATACAATCCGTCCCAGAACCCACCCGCGTTTCGGGAATCCGCAATGTTGAAACCTGATACCATCAGGACCACAAAGATCAGCAGCGTCAGCCCGCCATAAAGCCTGCGCTTGTGAACTTGTGCCATATAGCTGGATTGAATGGTCTCAACGCCGCCTGGCGCCGCACCGATTGATAAATCTGCCATCCCGAGCCCCGAATGAATAAAGACCGGCAACCCCAATGGGTTGCCGGAAACGTCATGTGCGCGCGTTAGCCACCGATTTTGGCTTTGCGGGCCTCAACAATCGAGATGTAGGTGTCATGCGATACCGGCTGGAAACCCAGCGTTTCGCCTGCCGCCACACCATATGCGCAATCGGGGTCACGCTCGTGCAGGCCATCGACAAGATCTGTCATGGTCGCGCGGACATCGGCAGGCAACGCCTTGCGCAGAACCACAGGGCCTTCGGGGATAACGTTCGATTTCCAGATCTGGACCATGTCGTTCATGTCGACAAGACCTGCGTCAACCGCTTTGCGCAGGGCACCAGAATTGTATCCATCTTCCCAGTTGCCCTGACCATCGGCCCAGGTCACACCACCATCAATGTCGCCATTATTCACAGCGACGATCGTCTGCTCGTGGCCACCAGTGAATTTGACCTCACCGAAATACTCACCCGAATCCATGGTGATACCTTCTTTGTATTGCGGGATTTCGATCGACGGGATCAGATAACCTGAGGTCGAGTTCGGATCACCAAACCCAAACACTTTGCCTTTCATGTCGTCCAGTGAGGTGACGCCACTATCCTTACGGGCGAACCCGATCGAGTGATACCCGATTGAACCATCCACATTGACCTTGATCAGAACGGGCTCAACTGCTTCGGGGTCTTGCAGATAGGTGGCCGCGTAAGAAGAGGCACCCAGCCATGCCATGTCGAGTGTACCGCCCAACAGGCCCTGTATCACACCGTTGTAGTCCGCCGGGGCGAATAGCTTGGTCTCAACGCCTAACGCCTCAGAGGTATAGTCTGCAAGACATTGGTACGAGTTCATGCGGTCCTGGGCATTTTCACCACCGAGGATGCCAATGCGAAACTCGGTGATTTCTTCGGCAAGAGCAGCAGTGCTCAAAACGGTCGTGGCGGCAAACGCCAGTGCGAGGGTCTTTTTCATCATTTTCTCCGTTCGGTTAGATGAAGGTGGCCCGCGACGGACGCGGGGGGAAACTGGCTCAGACGTAGGCTTCCGCTTCGCGGACCTCTGGCCTGTCCAGTGTTTCGATCTCGGTCGAGGTTGCGGCCTCGGAAAAGTCTGCACCTGCACCGTAGATGTCGCGCGCTACGCCCGTGGTCAGCTGCGCAGGGGTGCCGTCGAACACAATCCGACCATCACGCATTCCGATGACCCGGTCGCAGTAGCGACGCGCGGTATCCAATGTGTGCAGATTAGCAATGACCATACGGCCGTCTTCTTCGTGAATGGCCCGCAGCGACTGCATCACAACCTGTGCATTCATTGGGTCCAGCGAAGCGATCGGCTCATCCGCCAGAATGATCTTCGGGTCCTGCATCAATGCGCGGGCGATGGCGACGCGTTGCTGCTGGCCGCCTGATAAGGCTTCGGCTCGCTTGGGTGCTTGCTCGGCAATGCCTAGCCGATCCAGAATTTCAATCGCCTTATGAATATCCGACCGCGGGTACAGGTTGAACATCGTCGAAAAGGTCGATTGCCTGTTCAGCGTGCCATGCAAAACGTTCGAGACGACATCCATGCGCGGTACAAGATTGAACTGCTGAAAGATCATCGCACAGCGCGATTGCCATTCGCGTTTGGCAGCACCGCGAAGCGCAGAAATCTCTTCGCCTTCAAAAGTAATTGTGCCGGTCGTTGCATCGCTCAGACGGTTGACCATGCGCAAAAGCGTGGATTTTCCAGCCCCGGAGCTGCCTATAATCCCGATCATGGTTGGCTTGTTGACGACGATATTCGCCGAATCCACGGCCCGTTTGTCACCAAACTTTTTGGTCAGCTTTTCAATTCTCAGCATATCGCCCCCATCGTTGCGAGGCGGATAGAACGTCAAAACAAAAGCTTCGTGACGCTTTTGAATCGTTTCGTTTACATCTACGCGAAAGATTTGTGACAGGCGCGATGATTGCCTGGTTCTGCAGTGTGTGGCGTTTCTCGCAGGACTCTGCGCGAGTTTTATCTACAGGGCGTCATAAAACTGTTACGCTTGAGCGCAGAAAGAACTAACCTTCACCTATGACCCGTCTTCATGCCAGCCTTCTTCTTCTATGCCTTGCGGTGCCTTCTACTGCGCAGTCTAAAATGGCGGATGTCAGCTGTGATGACAGCGCGCGGATGGCACAGACACTGAAACAGGTTCTGGGAGCCGAACGTCAGGGCATGGGTTTGCGCGATCCCGAAACAATGCTGGAGGTTTGGGTCAAACGCACAAGCGGAGACTGGATGATCGTTCAGAACTACGCCAACGGTACTTCATGCATCGTCGCGATGGGGGACCATTGGCAAGGTGAGGTACCAGACCCGGCTTAGGCAGGTGTCAGCAGACCGCGCGAACTGCAGACGCGCAATCTCGCTGATTGTGTCGTTCCTTCTGAAGATCTCGCGAAGGGATCAGGTCAGTCCAGCAGCCCACGTTCGGTCAGGACTTTGCGAGCGACACGGAAGCATTCAAGAGACTGCGGGACGCCACAATAAATGCCGATCACATGAATGATTGATCGGATTTCCTCTTTGGTGACACCATTGTTCAACGCGCCGTTACAGTGGATTTCCCATTCATGCATCTTGCCGAGTGCCCCAATCATAGCGAGGTTCATCATCGAACGGGTCTTGTGATCGATCGTGTCATCCCCCCAGCCGAAGCCCCAGCACCAAGCAGTCATGTTCTCTTGGAATGAGCGGGTAAAATCATCCGCCGCTGCCAGGTTCTTCTCAACATACTCGTCGCCCAGCGTCGACTTGCGCTGCTTCAGGCCATGTTCAAACAGGTTGTCGTCCATCATTCTCTCCTCAGGTGAAACGACCGATCTGCAACTTAGTCGGTCCTGGCTCGATATTCCGCTAAAGCCGCCGCCCCTGTCTTACAACCAACCCCACCACCGAAGGCAAGGGGCTCGATCGCGTCGTTCTGGTCGGGTGTGCCCTTTGGCACAGCGTTGGCTTCGGTGATGTCTTATCTGGCCCATCCACAGCACGTAACGTTATTCAATCGCCTCGCGCATCCATTGTTGAAGCTTCGCAACGGAATGCTCGCTCATGACGCCACAGGCCGGATCAAGCACCAGCGGTCCCGGTTTGTACCCTTTGGATTTCAGGCCGCGGTGAACGGATTCCACTAACCGAATATCCTCGGCCACAGTCGTTTCGCGATCCTGAGTGGCAAGGCCACGGATCACGTCGCTTTCATGACCGCCTTCTGTGTACCACCCGCGCCAGACGGTACAGCTGTCCACTGTATTTGCCCGCCAATGATAGGTGTTCAGAACATTTCCCGGATAGCATTGGAACGAGAACATCGGCCACAGGAACCAGCTTTGATAGTCGCCCGCGTACTTGTTGCTTTCCAGATCAATCGGATAGGTCATCTTTTCGAGGCTTTGGCACTCGGTCGTGTGACGCAGCACGTAACCTCCCGACACATCGGGCTGAATGTCATAGGTTTCCGGTTTGATCACGCCTTCGGCAAAGGTCGGGTGATTAGTTGGGCAGTGATAGCATTCCGAGTAATTCTCGATCGAAACCTTCCAATTGCAGTTCTCAGGAATTTCGACCCACTCTAAGGGGGCCAGAGCGTTAGTGTTCGGCACGAACTCAGACAACTCGTCCCGGACACCGGGATACCATTCGTCCATCGTTGCCGCGTTATCGTCCAAATTGACAAAGATGAACCCGAGGAAGTCTTCGGTCCGTACTTCGGTCAGACAGATTTTCGCGCGATCAAAACCGGGAACTTTCTTGATGTTCGGCCCAGACCGCAGGCCGCCGGTAAGCTCATAGGTCCACTGATGATAGGGACAAACCACTACACGGGTATTCCCAGTTCCGGTCACCATTTCATGCGCACGATGCTGGCATACGTTGTAGAAAGTCCTGACAAGATTGTCGCGTCCGCGAATGGCAAAAAGGTTCTGACCAGCGATTTCGAACGCAAAGTAATCGCCTACATTTGGGATATCTGCCGCATGACCTGCGTATTGCCAAGTTCTGCACAACAGGCCGTTCATCTCTTTGTCGAATATGTCAGGATCCGTATAGTACCGGGCCTCGAGCGAGTGGGTTGGCAGGACAGTCATATTTTTTCTCCTGATACAAGCCGAGCTGGTGTTTCAGTCAAAAAGATCGCGTCAGGATTCGTAACATCCGTACGCGTCAGAATACCACTTGAAACATCTGTACCGCACATTGCTTACCTCGGTATGTACATTTGTGCCATTTTTAATTGACAGTGGTACATATGTAGCAATAGGAAGTCCACAGAATTCCATGTCTCGGAAACAGGAAGTTGCGATGTCTAAAAAGGAACTGCCTGCACGCGCAAAGGTCGTCATTGTCGGCGGTGGCGTCATGGGTTGCGGACTGGCCTATCACCTGGGCCATGAAGGTTGGGGCGAAGACACGGTGCTGTTGGAAAAGGACGAGTTAACTTCGGGCTCCACCTGGCATGCCGCTGGTCAGATTACTCACTCCACCAGTTCCTACGGGCTGGGCAAGATGGTCGACTATAACATTGGCCTCTATTCCAAGACACTTGAGGAAGAAACCGGTCAAGCGGTCACGTGGCACGGCTGCGGTTCATTCCGTCTGGCCTATACCGAGGATGAGATGGACTGGCTGCGCCACACATTATCAGTTGGCCGAGCGCTGGGGTTCAACATCGAGTTGGTAGGGCCTGACTTCATAGCTGAAATGCACCCCTACTATAACCTCGACGGTGTCATTGGCGCGCTTTACACGCCAGATGACGGTCACGTTGATCCTTCGAACGTGACTATGGCCATGGCCGCTGGCGCCCGTCAGAAAGGTGTGAAGATTTTCCGCCACTGTCGCGCGACCAACATTACCCAGAACGATGCAGGTGAATGGGTGGTGGAAACCGAACAAGGCACCATCACCTGCGAACACGTCGTTAATGCAGGCGGCACCTATGCCCGTCAGATGGGCGAATGGTCGAACCTGCAATTACCCATGACCTCGATGACCCATCATTATTTTGTCACTGAAGATGTGCCTGAATTCAAAGACCTGATAACTGAGCTGCCGGTGATCCGCGATGACAAGATGGTTTCGGGCTATATCCGCATGGAACAGAAAAAGGGCCTGATCGGGATATATGAAAAGGAGAACTCGAACTCTGTCTGGCATGATGAATGCCCATGGGAGTACGAAAACTGGCTGTTCGAGGCGGATTATGACCGTGTCATGCCTTGGCTGGAAAACTCATTGGAACGGATGCCGATCTTTTCTGAACTGGGCATCACCCGCGAAGTCCATGGTGCAATCAGCCACCCGCCAGATGGCAACCCGATGGTCGGCCCCGCACCCGGCGTCAAGAATTACTGGTGCTGCTGTGGCACGCAGATCGGCATCGGTTGGGGGCCTGGTCTGACCCGTGAACTGGCCAAATGGATGGTACACGGTGCTGCCGATATCAACATGCGTGACTATGATCCGCGCCGCTTTGGCAGCTATGCCAAGAAAGACTGGCAGGTCATCAAGGCGCATGAGGATTACAAGCTGCGGCACGAGATCCCCTTTCCGCATTTCAACCGCCTTGCAGGGCGTCCGATCAAACCCTCGCCGCTTTATGAAATCCTCAAGGAAAAGGGCGCGGTCTATGAAGAGGTTTTCGGCCACGAACGCCCCCGCTGGTTCGCGCGCAATGGTGTTGAACAGCGTGATCACTATTCGTTCCGCCGTAACGAGGTTTTCGACATGGTGGCGCTGGAATGCCAGGCCGTACGTGAACGCGTCGGCATCATGGACGTGACCGCGTTCACCAAAGTCGAAGTTTCAGGCCCCGATGCCTATGCCTATCTTGACCGTCTGACGGCCAACAAGATGCCGCAGAAAGACGGCTCGATCACGCTGACCCACTTTTTGAATCGCCGAGGCCGGATCGAGCTTGAGACGACCATCGTTCGCATGGCTGAAGATCGGTTCTACCTTGTATGTGCCGCCTTCTTCGAACAACGCCTTGTCGATCACCTGAACCAGAACCTCACGGGAGAGACAGTCTTTGTCAAAACGCTCTCCGAAGATTGGTCGGCTTTGTCCCTGAACGGGCCAAATTCCCGCGAGGTGCTGGCCAGATGCACCGACGCGGACCTGTCCAACGCCGGGTTCCGCTGGCTGTCGGCTCAGGAAATCACCATCGCGGGGCACAAGGTCTGGGCCTTTCGCATGTCCTATGCGGGCGAGTTGGGTTGGGAATTCCACATGCCGGATGAAGCCTGCGTTGACGTCTACAACGCACTGTGGGCTGCCGGCGAGGAATTTGGCATCGAAAACTACGGCTCGTTTGCGATGAACAGCCTGCGCATGGAAAAAGCATTCCCCGGTGCTGGAGAACTGACCAACGAGGTCACGCTGCCAGAGGCCAATGTCAGCCGGTTCTTCAAGCTGGACAAAGAGTATCTGGGTGTCGAAGCAACGCGCACCAGTGCCGCTCAGTCTGAGGCGGGCGAGATGCCATGGATTTGCGCCTATTTGGAGATCGAACCGGATGGGGTCGAAGATGGTCATGGGGGCGAGGCTATTCGGATCAACGGCGAGGTTGTCGGTGCAACAGCCTCGGTCGCCTATGGCCACAGCGTCGGCAAAATCCTCGCCTTTGCTTACGTCAAGCCACACGTGAATGTTCCGGGCACAGAGATCGAAGTAGTTATCGCTGGTGTACCCCGCAAAGGGCGTGTCCTCGGCGAAGCAGCCTATGATCCGAAATCTGAGCGCCCACGTACGGATGCGGTTCGTGAATTGGCGTGATCTGAATGTCAGTGCGCCGGGGATTGCTCCTCAGCGCATGGCGGCCATCGCAGGAGCCCTGTGGTGAAACCATGAAGATTACGCGCATCCGAGTTTTCAAGACCCCCCTGCCATATATCGGCGGCTCATACGGCTGGGGGGCGGGCAACGCGATCACAACGTCGATGTCTTCGGTAGTGGTGATCGACACGGATGGAGGGCTGCAGGGCTGCGGCGAGTTTGCCCCTTGCGGCGAGAACTACATGATCGCCCATTCCGAAGGGGTCGAGGCCTTTGCCCGCCTTGCCGCCCCGCATTTGCTGGGTGAGGACCCCCGCCAGCTGTCCAAGATCGAACGGTTGATGGATGGCACGGTCCAAGGTCACGGCTACGCCAAAGCGCCCTTTGATGCAGCGTGTTGGGATATTCTGGGACGGTCCACCGGACAACCTGTTTGGATGCTGATGGGCGGCAAACTCACCGATGGTGCGCCGATGTACCGGGTTGTGCCGCAAAGGCCTGTCTTGGAAGAAACCATCGCCGAGATGGAGCAGCACCGCGCAGCGGGATACCGGCAGTTCCAGATCAAGGTAGGTGGCGACTGGGTGACCGATATCGACCGTATCCGCGAAGGCGTGCCCCTGCTGAAACCCGGTGAAAAGGCGATGGCAGACGCCAATCAGGGTTGGCGCGTTGACAACGCCATCCGTGTGGCCCGGGCAACCCGAGATCTGGACTTTATCCTTGAACAACCCTGCCACAGCTATGACGAATGCCAGCAGGTGCGCCGCGTAGCCGAGCAACCGATGAAGCTGGATGAATGTGTGACCGGGATCGACATGGCCCGGCGTATTGTAAACGATCGGGGTGCCGAAATTTGCTGTCTGAAGATTTCAAACCTTGGTGGGCTGTCCAAAGCCCGCCGGGTGCGTGATTTCCTGATTGATCACGGTATTCCGGTTGTCTCCGAGGACACATGGGGCGGGCAGATCACCACCGCTGCGGTCGGCCATTTTGCGGCCTCAACACCCCAAGAGATGCTGATCAATTCAACCGATCTGATGAACTACAACACCCGTAACACCGGGATTGGCGGCCCCACAGTAAGGGACGGTAAACTCTATGCCACAGATACTCCGGGGCTTGGGGTGACGCCGGACTTTGACAGCCTTGGCGCACCTGTCGCAACCTACGAATCCTGCGCCTGATGGAAACCGCCTGATGAAGATAACCCGCATCACCGCCTGGGAAGTCCCGCTGACCTCGCATGACACCTATTACATGGCCGAGGGCAAGACCTGCGATACGACGGTTTCAGTGGTCGTCCGCCTGGATACCGGCACCGGCGCATCGGGCTGGGGAGAGGTTTGTCCGATCCCGCATTATTTACCCGCCTATGCCAAGGGCGTGGTTCCAGCGCTTGAAGAGATGGCACCCGTTCTCATCGGCGCTAACCCGGTTGGTCCCGAAGCGCTGATGGAGCGCCTTAATAAGCATCTGATCGGGCATGGCTACGCCAAGTCAGCCATTGATACAGCGCTTTGGGATCTGACCGCACAGGCAGCGGGACTACCGCTATATGCTTTGCTCGGTGGGCGCGCCGTTGCCGATATGCCGCTGTATCATTCAATCACCTGTATCGCACCGGAAGAAATGGCGCGCATGGCGCGCAATGCCTTTGATCAGGGCATGCGACAGTTTCAGGTGAAGCTGGGTGCAGATAACAACTGGGAAGCCGACGTTGCTCGTTTGATTCAAGTGCGCGAGGCTGTTGGTGATGGCCCGTTGGTTTATGGAGACTGGAATTGCGGGTCAGATACGCTGACCGCCACACGAGTTGGCCGCGCTGTCTCGCATCTGGACATAATGCTGGAACAACCTTGCGCCACGATCGAGGAATGCGCCCATGTCCGCGCCGCGACTGGTCTGCCGATGAAGCTGGACGAAAGCGCCTGTGACATTCATTCGGTTCTGGCAGGACACCGCGCTGGCTGCATGGATGCTGCTGCGCTGAAACTGTCGAAGATGGGCGGCCTTTCGACGATGCGTCAAATCCGCGATCTCTGCCTGTCGCTTGGCACGCAGATGTGCATCGAGGATACCTGGGGCAGCGATGTTACGACGGCCGCCTCGCTGCATCTTGCGGCCTCAACCCCAGCGCACGGCATCATGAATACATGCGATCTGTCCCATTATGTCAAACCGCGTCTCGATCCGAATGCACCTAGCCGCCGGAACGGCCGCATCGCCCCACCCGAAGGCCCCGGCCTTGGCGTCACGCCTGATGCAGACGCTTTGGGCCAGCCAGTAACCATCATCGATTGATCCCAACCCCGCACGCCAAGAGGCCTGTTATGGAAGACTTCAGCAACGCCTACCCCTCCCATGATCCCGAATGGGTCAAAGACATGCACGCGGATCATTATCTGCAAAGCTGGTCTAAACAGGGCAGCCGCCCGCGTGTCATCACCGGCGCGCAGGGCAGCTGGTTCTGGGACAGCGAAGGTAAACGCTACCTCGATTTCCAAAGCCAACTTGTGAACGCCAATATGGGTCATCAGCACCCCAAGATCGTACAAGCAATTAAGGATCAGGCGGACAAGCTTTGTTATATCGGCCCGGCCATGGGCTCGGATGTTCGATCAGAACTCGCGGCAATCATGACCGAGATCACGCCTGCCAACATCTCATCAACCTTTTTTACAACAGGAGGGTCCGCCGCCAATGAAACCGCGATCCGTTTGGCGCGGCATTACACCGGTCGGACAAAGATCATTGCCCGCTACCGTTCCTACCACGGGGCAACCGGTGGCACGCTATCGCTGACCGGCGACCCGCGCCACCATCTGACCCGCGCCGATATGCCGGGCATCGTGCGGATGCTTGATCCTTACGTCTATCGGTTACCAACTGGCCACAAAGACCCGGCCCAGTGCCCGGTCGCCCAAGGCGGGCCGCATCTGGAAGAAATCCTGATGTATGAAAACCCCAACACCGTGGCCGCTGTCATTCTGGAACCTATTGTCGGCACAAACGGGATCATCGTGCCACCCGACGGATATCTGCAGTCGATCAAGGCAACCTGCGAAAAATACGGCATCCTACTGATCGCGGATGAAGTCATGGCCGGGTTTGGCCGGACCGGAAAATGGTTCGCCGTCGATCACTGGGGTGTTCAGCCGGACATCATTTGTTCGGCCAAGGGCATCAACTCGGGTTACGTGCCGCTTGGCACCATGTCCGTCAGTACCGAGCTGCATGACTGGCTGCGCGATTACCCATTGCCCGGAGGCCTGACTTATGCCGGCCATCCGCTGGCCTGCGCATCTGGCGTTGCCGCGATCCGAGCCATGCAGGAAGAAGGCACGCTGGCCCACGCCACCGCGATGGGTGAGAAGATGCGCGCCGAACTGCGCAAGCTGGCAAAGAAACACCCCTCGATCGGGGATATTCGCGGCAAGGGCATGTTCAACGGGATCGAACTGGTCAAGAACCGCGACACCCGCGAACCGCTGGTGCCGTTTGCCGCCAAAGGCGAAGACGCCAGACCCATGAGCGAGATGATGAGCTTTGCGATGAACGAAGGCCTCTACCTGTCCTTCTTCTCGAACGTGATCCGCCTGACCCCACCGCTCAACATCAGTGAAGACGACCTGATGACAGGGCTGGCGATTCTGGACCGCACCCTCGACATCGCCGACCGGGAGTGTCTCTGAGAACTAGTCGGCGCGAACGATCGCATTTCGGAAATCCAAAGCCATCACATAGCCCTACGCCGCAGCCTCCGCTCGTTGCGAGCGCAATAACAAAATGAACGCTCTGGTCAGACCCTTCTACGCGTTGCTGACCAAGAAGGCCTGCGCGGCCTTCTGGAAGGAAGGCCAGGCAATCACGGCAGCATATCGGATATTCTGCTAAATCCCGCCAGATCGAAACCAAAGGAAATTGGATCGCCGACCCGGTTTACGCTTTCAATACTCAACAGATTGCCAGCGCGCATCTTTGACATCCAGTCCTGAGAGACAGGAGAACGGGCAAAACAACCCTGTGCTTCGCAGGTTAGAAAATCCAGCCGCGCGATCTCGGCATCATCCACTTTAGCAATCAGCCCTTCAGAGAACAGCAGGCCAAATGGCAGTGTCAGCACCGCTTCGATCTCGTCTCTGCCGGCAGGTTTGACGAACGCAATCGAAGCAAGCCTTTGATTATTCTCGGTTAAGATAATGGTCTGGGTCATTTCACAAATCAGTTCAGTTCCGTTGACCTGATTGCTGCAGTTGACCGACCACAATGGCGCTTCGTTTTCCTGTGCGCCAAGTTGAGTTGTCAAACCGAACGACGCCACCAAAGCGTAGATCCAAGTTTTCATACTGCTGTTCCTCATAAACTAGAATTGTATCCCAAGGCCAATGCCAACCTGCAGGGCTTCGGTTGAGTCCCCAAACATATGGTCCAGGCTCAGGTTGATAAAGCTGCTTTCATCCAAAGCAAACAATCCCAACCGCGCGGACACGACGCCGTGGGCGTCACCGATATAGCTGGTATTCACGAACCCTCCGTCGGCGGCGCTGGCCCCACTGAAGCCAGCGGTTACCGACACCGTGTCGTCAGACGAGAGGATGGCACCGGCGCGCAGGCTCGCACGCAGTTTCTGCGAGGCGCTCAGGATCTGCTCGGCCCCGATCTCAATCGACGGCGTCAGCGAATAGATCATCTCGTTGTCGTCCTGCAAGACGATACCTGACAAAGTGGCATCGCCATTGCTTTCCGTCGCCAACCGCGTCGCATCGACGGCCAGTTCGGGGCGCAGATACGCTCCACCAGCGCCAAGTCTTTGATCATACGCCAGGCTGAGCCGCAGGTTCTGGTTGTTCATCTTGTGCTTGATCTCGCTGACACCAACGGTGTCCACAATTGTGCCATTGGGCAAAACGCCCCGGATCCCACCTGCACGGCTTGTATCGTAGTTTGACCAACCTGCCGACAGCATGGCCGCAAACTCCCACGCGCCTGTGTATTTGGTCAGCGATGCACCCAGATTGAACCGATCGCCGGATGCATTGTATTGCGATCCGTTCTGCAGGCTGATCTGGTCGTAGCCCAGGGCAAACCCTGCATACAACTCATCCCCCACCGGTAGACGGACACCCGCCGACCAATTGGTGTTATTGACGTTCAGATCGTTGTAAATCCCGGTCTGCTCGCGGTCGAAGAAATAGCGGCCGCCGGTAAACCAGATACAGTTACGCGGATCATCCCCGGCTTGATAATTGGTGTAGCGTTCACAGTTTTGCAGCGTATCCGCGAATACCCGCGTGCCAAAATACGCATCCACCGCATCTGCGGCGTAGTCCGCTGTCGACAAGCTCTCAATGGCCGCGATCACATCGGCCTCGGATTGCATGTTCCCGATCAGCGCCAAAAGCTCGCCCTGTTCGGACGTTCCCCGCCCGTTCAGGACATCATTGATATAGTCACCGATCGCGGTCTGGTTGGAGTTCATCCTAGGCGTCGAATAGTCTGGTGTGATCACCAGATCGATCGAACTGCCGTCCGACGTCGCCCCGTTCAAACCAATGGAGTAATCAAGAACCACAGTGTCCTGGATGGTCGTGCCAGCATCTGCGGCCGTTCCATCGGGATTGATGATGACAAGCGGCAACGCGCGTTCGAGCGTGTTCAACCGCGGCACCAATGTACCACCAATGGTGGCATCCCCGGTGACATTGATCAGATCGCTGTCTCCGCCCGATATGCCAGTGGTTCGGAAATACACGTCGAACGTTGAAGTCGCAGTGCCGCCAAAGGCCAGACTTCCGGTCACGTTCGTGGTCTGGCTGACATTTTCGGTGAAGGAAAAAT
Organism: Ruegeria sp. C5; assembly: GCF_056537605.1. NCBI lineage: Bacteria > Pseudomonadati > Pseudomonadota > Alphaproteobacteria > Rhodobacterales > Roseobacteraceae > Ruegeria > Ruegeria sp. C5. The sequence continues at coordinate 518,028 of NZ_JBQFRX010000002.1, forward strand.
CATCCGCTTGAACAGCAGCCGTCAGGCCTCCGTCGACGCCCCAATTTGCGCCCAGAACCAAGTTGCCATCCACCTGCATGAGCCCGGCGTCGCCCAGATTCACGGTATCCAATGCATAGAAGGTTGCACCATCTTCCACGGTCAGGCCATTCGTCCCGTCACCAAGGTTCAGGTTCCCAAGCGCGCGTCCGGACAGCGTAATTTGTTCATTGCCATCGCCGCCGTTCACCAGTTGGTTATTGCCCGCGATCAGCACCGTGTCTTCTGATAGGGTCAGCGTGTTGTCGGTACCTCCGTCGACAATGATCGAGGCAACCGAATTCGCTTGCCCGGTGCCGCCCATGACAACACCATCGAAACCAAGCATGATGGCGTCTGCCCCGTCACGGCCTTCGGATTGAGCAAAGACACCAATGCCCCCGTCGCCGACCGACAACACATTGCCGGTCAGGGTCATGTCGATAGCACCGCCCGACCCGGCGCCACCTGCGGCACCCCGGAATATGGAGTCGACGATGCCGCCACCGCCACCCAGCGATTGCACTGCAACACCGATCGCGTTCTCTCCGCTGGTGATCGTGTTACCAGTTTGCGAGAATAGAATGTCCCCGCCGTCCCCGCCATTTGCAGCTGACAGATTTACGGTCACCTGGCTGGGGTCCAGGTCTGTCGTGACAAGACCACCGCCACCACCGATGCTCTGGATCACGAACGCATGCGATCCGGTACCACTTGTGTTTACGTCACCGGTATTGGTGAAATCGACGTTGCCGCCATCTCCAGTTGAATCGTCCTGCGCCCCGAGGGTCACATCGACGCCTCCAAGACCAGCAACGACAGCTTCACCACCGCCCGCGCCGATGCTTTGAACGCTTTGGCCAAAGGACCGGTCACCGCTGGTGAAGACATCTCCATTCAGATCAAGATCGATATCACCGCCGTTGTTGCGGAAGCTTGGATCGGACCCCAGGATTACCGAAGCAAACCTGTTGGTATCAGCCGTGCCCGTGCTGTTGAGCACCAGCTTACCGCCGCCGCCGCCAATAGATTGCGCCGTACCTGCCGAGGAAAACGCACCATCAGTGCCGACATCGCCCGTCCGGCTGCCGAACACATCGCCACCTGCTGCATCATTCGTATCAATCGCGCCCAGGCGCGCATCAATCTCGATACCGTCGCCATCCTGAAGGCTGATGTTGTTGGCCGATGTGCCACCACCGCCGCCAACACTCTGCAGCATCAGACCTGTCGAGCGGTCGCTGGTGGTCGCTATGTTACCGACGTGCGACTGGGCAACCTGGCTGCCCGCTGTGCCCGAAACATCATCACCGCCCAGCGAGATGTCACTGATATAAACAGTGCCGGTTCCACCCGCGCTTGCCGTCGCAGTCGTAAAGTCGACCGATGTTTCAGAGTTGCCGCCGCCGCCGTTAACGGATTGTGCGAAGATGGCCTCGCTGCCTGCACCATTCACCAGAATGTCACCAGTTGAATTGACATTCGCGGTTCCCACCGATCCGGTGGTCCCTTCTCGCGCGCCCAACACATGAGAGATCGTGTAATCCAGCGCCGAGACTAAGGGCGACGATACCGAATATCCCGCATTGCCGCCGCCGCCACCTACGGATTGGGCATAGATACCGAACCCGTTTTCAGCGTTCACGACAATCGTACCGGTATGGTTGACCGTGACATCTCCACCATCCGCCCCGTCACCACCAGAACCGCCAATGGCGATCTTCGAGTATGACTGGCCGGTCATGGTGTTTTTGAGGTCGTTCACATCCATCGCGACGGCCAAACCACCGTTACCGCCGCCGCCACCAACGGATTGCGCGAAGATACCGTAGGCCCCTTCGCCATCAACGCGGATGTCGCCGGTATTGGTGACAACCGCGTTTCCGGCAGCATTGCCACTGCCACCCGAACCACCGATGTTCAACTGCGCGGTCGGAGAGCTGCTGTCCCCCGTCTTCAGCCGCAAAGTCCCTGTGATCGAACTCCCACCGTTGCCGCCGCCACCACCAACGGATTGAGCAAAGATGCCATGCGCACCTGCACCAATGGTGAGGATCGTACCTGCATTTGTGACGGCCACGTTGCCTCCGGTTCCACCGGAACCACCCGAGCCACCCAGGCCAAACTGCAACGCCCGCCGAGTGCTCGCCTCGGCCCCGCCATAGCGACCATCAACCGAGATTGTCGATCCGCCATTGCCGCCGCCACCGCCGACAGACTGTGCGAAGATACCGTGGCTTTCGGCTCCGCTGGTCACGATGGTACCATCGGCTTCGTTCACAACAGTGGTTGTACTGCCAGAACCACCGGTGCCGCCGGTGCCACCAATAAGGATCGCGTTTGTCGTAGACCCCTCCGAGGACCGGCCCAGAATAATGTTTCGAACCTGCTGTGCATCACCACCGCCACCGCCGACCGATTGCGCGTAGATACCCACCGACTTGTCGCCCGTGGTCAGGATCACGTCCCGGTTGGTCACAGATACCGCCGCCGACATCGCACCCGAGCCGCCGTTGCCGCCGATGGACAATGTCGCGGTGTTTCCAATCTCCTTACGCAGGCTGATGATGCGGTTTTCCACGACACCACCCATGCCGCCGCCGCCTCCGACGGACTGCGCAAAGATACCATGGGCCATGGTGCCTGCAGTGCTGATTATTCCGTCACTCACTACGGTAACGATGTCCGAGGTCATACCGTCCCCACCGGTACCGCCTATATTGATCGATGCTGTGGTGCCGACTGTGGACGGGTTGACCACAGCTTTGATGGTATCGAGGTTCGATTGTCCGGCCTGTACCATGCCGCCAGTTCCGCCTGCGCCACCGATGGATTGCGCCATCAGCCCAATCGAGCGATCTCCTAACGTTGCGATCTGGGCAGTGTTGGTGACGTCCACCGTGCCACCAACGCCTCCGGTGCCGCCGGTACCACCGATGGACAAGGCAATTGAAGTACCCTTGCCAGCCGAGTTGCTGGCCTTGCCACCATTGCCGCCGCCGCCGCCAACGGACTGGGCAAATACGCCATGTGCGTCATCGCCCTGTGTGACAACAGTGCCCGCCACCACAGAAGTCACATCGCCTGCTGCGCCACCCGTACCGCCTTCAAGCCCGACTGACAGGCTGGCTTTGTTGCCTTTGCTGTCGCCGGATTTCGGGGTGCCGATGCTGACCGAAGTTGATGACGAGTTACCCCCGCCATTGCCGATGGACTGTGCAAAGAAGCCATAAGACCGGTTGCCCGTCGTGCTGATCGCGCCGTTCGAGCTGGCATAGACGTCCCCACCGCTGCCCCCGGTTCCACCCGTGCGGCCGATCTGGATGTTTACATTGCCGCCATCAACCGACGTCGATGCCGAATTGTAGCCAGCATTGCCGCCGCCGCCGCCAACTGACTGCGCAAACAGACCATGGGAATCTGCGCCCGAGGTCGCGAGGTCGCCTGTATTGCGCACATCCACCGAACCACCGATGCCGCCCTCACCCGTGCCGCCGCCAATAGCCAAGCCAAAGCCTTTGTTGGTCGCGTCGGAGGCAAGCTCATAGGTCATGCCGAGGTTCAAGGCGGCGTTGCCGCCGCCACCGCCGATGGATTGCCCAAACACACCGTGGCTGCCATCTTGCAAGGTGACGATATCACCATAGTGGTCAACATCGACCTCGCCACCGTCCCCTGCCGTACCTGCATCGCCACCGATGGCAACCACCGCCGACACTCCGGTTTTGTTGCCCGAGGAATCTGCAGGGTTCACCTTGCCTTCAAGCTCATCCAAAACCGCGTTGTAGTTGGCGATGACCGAGTCATCGACGCCGGTATTGGTCGGTGTCTTGCGATCCGTGGAATCGCCGGTGCCGCCGTTACTTTGATTGCCGGTGGTCTTGCTGATACCCACAACTGCGTTGATCCCGGCATCGCCGCCGCCGCCGCCAATGCTCGACGCCTCGATACCGTGCGATCCAACGCCATCGGTCGTGATTGTCCCCGCAGCAAGGGCCGCTGTGCCACGCGCGACGGTCACGTCACCCGCATCGCCGCCACCGCCGCCAAAGCCGCCGATCCCCATCGCGATCGGTGAGCTGTCCTTAGTACCAACAAAGGTTGCATTGATGCCGCCAGTGCCACCGCCGCCGCCGATGCTCTGGGCAAAGATTCCACGCGCGTGATAGCCATTTGTTGCGATGTTGCCGGTCTGAGTGACCGACACGTCACCCGCATCCGCACCAGTACCTCCGTGGCCGCCAAGGCCGCCCACAATGCTCAGATCCGTTTTGCCGTCCGAGTTGTTGGAGTCGCCATAGTTCAGCTGCCCGGTCACATTCAATGCACCGTTGCCACCGCCGCCTGCGATCGACTGGGCCAAAACTCCATGTTTCCAGTTGCCGGCGACTGACACAGTTCCCGCGTGATTGACGCCCACATTGCCCGAGACATTGCCGTCACCGCCAAAGCCTCCGACGCCAAACGTAACCGAAGGGATCTTGCCATCTTTGCTGAGCGCGATTCCACCCGAGACATTCAGACCGCCATTGCCGCCGCCGCCGCCGATGGACTGCGCCAGTAGACCCGCCGAACCGTCAGTATCCGGCTTTTCTTCGTTGAAGACACCCATGTCGATGAACAGGCGTTCCAACCCGAAGTTCGACGCCAATTCCTCGGTCTCATCTACGATCGAGTCGCCCAGGAAATCACGCAGTTTGTCTTCGAACGTCGTTGTATTGGGGATCGATATATCGTCCGGGTTCGTTGTAACCGTAATATCCGCTTGCGAGGTGACCGTGACGTCTCCGGCCTGACCGCCATCGCCTGCGAAACCACCGACGCCCACGATCAGAGAGCTGTCGGATACGATCCCGCCTGACACGTTCAGACCACCGTTGCCACCGCCGCCGCCAACGGATTGGGCCAGCAGGCCGGATTGGCCAGTGCCGTGAGCTGTGATCGTACTGCCTGCGCCAATGTTCACATCGACATTTCCGGCGTCTCCACCGCCGCCACCAAAGCCCCCGACGCCCACGACAACCGCGTAGGATTTGCTGCTATCTGTCTGGCCTGCGCCGGGTTTGCCGCTGATCGCGAGGCCGCCCGAGACGTTCGTACCACCGTCACCGCCGCCGCCGCCAAGCGACTGAGCAATGATGCCACTGGCTCCTTTGCTTTCATCAACAGCGAATGTTCCATCCGGTTGCTCGACCATCGGAATGGCCTGCACATTGCCGGTATAGTCCAGATCGACGTCACTTGCGTCACCGCCAGCCCCGCCAAAGCCGCCAACACCCGCTGAAACCGAAAAGATCGTGTCCGACCCCGATGGTTTAGTCAGCGCCAGAGTGCCCGAAATATTCACGCCCCCGGTACCGCCACCGCCACCAAGGCTTTGCGCAAACAGACCATGCGACCCGTCACCCGCCGTCACTACATCGCTTTGAACATCCAACGTGACCGCATCGGCATTGCCACCACCGCCACCAAAGCCACCAAGTCCCAGGGCAACCGCTGCACCGGATTTGCCGGTGAGATTGACAGCGCCAGAAACGTTCAGACCGCCGTTACCGCCCCCGCCGCCGACCGATTGGGCCATGACACCAATACTGTCTACGCCAGTGGTTACCACCGAAGTTGTGCCACTGCTGTCCGTTCTTGAGCGCAATGTGCTGTTCACTTCACCAGCGTTACCCGCCCCGCCACCGAAGCCGCCAACGCCCAGACTGACCGAGCCGCCATTTTCCTGGCTGATACCCAACGAGGCCGAGATATTAGTGCCGCCGTTGCCACCACCGCCGCCAAGGCTCTGTGTCAGGATCCCGGTGCTGCGATCGCCGGTCGTGGTCACTCCGCCGGTGATTGTCGATTGCACCAACGCTCCGGCATCAGCGCCGCCGCCGCCAAAGCCGCCCACACCGATGCCGACCGCCGCATTGGCTGATCGGGACAGAGACAACGCTGCCGAGATGTTGGTGCCGCCGTTGCCACCACCGCCGCCGAGGCTTTGCGTCAGAATGCCGACCGAGTCATCACCGGTTGTCATGACATCTCCGGTGACCCGCTGCGTGACGTTATCTGCCGCACCACCGTCCCCGCCAAAGCCGCCGACGCCGATCCCCAAACCGCCGGAATAGTTGCTGGCTACAGAAATGGCCCCGGAAATGTTTGTGGCGCCATTGCCGCCACCTCCGCCAAGGCTTTGTGCGATAATACCTGCCGACCGCGGACCCGAGGTGCTCACATTGCCCGAGAACGTGTTGTCGACTACCCCGCTGGTCCCGCCACTGCCGCCGAAGCCGCCCACGCCGATACCTGCCGCACCCGATCCAGTGCGTGCGATGCTCAGAGCGCCCGAGATGTTGACGCCGCCATTACCGCCGCCGCCGCCAACGGATTGGACCAGAACGCCCGTCGCGTTCTCACCACTTGTAGTGACATCGCCGGTGACCGACCCCGTCGCCGCGCTCGCAGCACCGCCATCGCCACCCGAGCCACCGATGCCAACCCCGACGGCGCCGCCCCCGGTCCCCGAGATGTTCACGGCTGCTGATACGTTCAGCCCGCCATTGCCGCCGCCACCCGCAGCAGATTGCACCAAGACGCCGCCAGAATTGTCACCGGTAGTGGTAACATTGCCAACGACCGTGCCTTCGGCCGTATCCGCGTCGCCCCCGTCACCACCGCTGCCACCAAGACCAACAGACGCACCACCGCTGCCGGTTCCTGCGACAGTGACTGTGGCGGAAACATTCATGCCTCCATTGCCCCCACCGCCGCCAAGGCTTTGCACGATCACCCCGCCGGATTCATCGCCATGTGTCGAGACGTTTCCGTTCAATGTGGCTTCAACTGTGCCTCCGTTGCCGCCGGTACCGGACGCCCCACCAAGACCCACGGATGCCCCACCCGAGCCGGTGCCCGCCGCGGCCACTGCAACCGAGACGTTCATGCCACCATTACCGCCGCCACCGCCGACAGATTGCGCCAAGAGACCGCTGGAGGTTTCACCTTGCGTGATCAGATTCCCGGTTACATTCGCCGTGACCGCCGAGGCGTCACCGCCGCCAGTTCCACGACCGCCCAAGCCAACTGCCGCAGCGCCAGAACCCGTACCTGCGCCACCGACGGAAGCAGAAACGTTGAACCCGCCATTGCCGCCGCCGCCGCCGATTGATTGCGCCACAACTGCGCTGGACTGCGCACCTTCGGTTTGAACACTATTGGCAACCGTCAGGCCAACAACACCCCCCGTGCCGCCGCTGCCACCGGACCCACCCAGGCCAACGCTGATCGCGCCCGATCCGGTGCCGGCCCCAGCCAAAGCCGGTGAGACATTGAAGCCACCATTACCACCACCGCCACCAACGGACTGCGCGAGGATACCCACCGAAGCATCCCCTCGGGTTACCACGTTAGCTGTTGTGCTGGCCGTCACCAAACTGCCGTCACCCCCGGCGGACCCTGAGCCGCCCAGACCAACCGAAACTGATCCCGCACCCGTTCCAGCCCCGGACACGGTGGGCGAGACATTGAACCCGCCGTTACCACCGCCACCGCCAAGCGACTGCGCAACAAACCCGCTAGAGGCGAAGCCATCCGTCAGGATGGTGCCATTCGAGGTCAGCGTGACAATGCCGCCATTGCCGCCGGTATCACCTGAACCACCCAGTCCTACACTCACCGCACCACTGGCTGTACCTGCGCCCGACAGAACCGGGGCTACGTTGAACCCACCGTTGCCACCTCCGCCACCGATGGATTGCGCTACGACGCCCGAGGACTGATCCCCCTGCGTTTCAACCGCATTGTTCGATGTGGCATCGACCGTGCTGCCATCGCCTCCACCGCCGCCGTTGCCACCCAATCCGACCGAGACGCCAGCCCCTGCAGTGCCCGATCCCTGAACCGATGCGCTGACGTTAAACCCGCCGTTACCTCCGCCACCGCCGATGGACTGCGCGAGGAATGCTGTCGCCGAGTCGCCTTGCGTCAGAATTGTCCCACTGGATCTTAGCGTAACCGACCCGCCATTACCGCCACCTGCGCCCGTTCCACCAAGCCCGACGCTGACCGCACCGCTTGCAGTACCTGCACCGGCCCCGGTCCCCGAGATATTAAACCCACCATTGCCGCCACCACCGCCGATGGATTGGGCGACGACGCCTGAAGAACGGTCCCCGACAGTTACAATCGTATTTGTATTCGTCAGATTGACAGTGCCACCCGTCGAACCCGTACCTGCGTCGCCGCCAAGGCCAACTGAAACTGCACCGCTCGCAACCCCAGCCCCTGCAAGTGACGCGCTAACATTAAAAGCGCCATTGCCACCGCCGCCGCCAACGGACTGTGCCAGAACGGCAGTTGAGTCCGCGCCACCGGTGCTTACGGTGCCTGTGACTCGACCGGTCACCGATTGACCGATTCCACCTCCTGAGCCGTCGCCACCAAGGCCTACGGTGACGGCACCGCCACCTGCCCCCGCACCAGCAACACCGGCCGTCACGTTGAAGCCACCATTGCCACCACCGCCGCCGATGGATTGGAAAACTACGCCGCCTGAACCTTCGGACACTGTTGTGACGTTTCCTGCAACCTGGCCTTCAACCACGCCGCCATTGCCGCCTGTATCGCCGTTGCCGCCGAGCCCGACGCCAATTGACCCAGCACCGGCTCCTGCCGCTGCCACTCCGGCGGTGATATTGAAACCACCATTACCACCGCCACCGCCGATGGATTGAATAACGACAGCCGTCGAGCGTGCACCTTCGGTCCGAACGTCGCCGTTGACGCGCACGCCGGTTACCGTACCGCCTATGCCGCCGCTGCCTCCGTCGCCGCCAAGTCCGACTCCAATCGTTCCGGCACCGCCACCGCCGGCCGCCAAGCCAGCAGCGACGCTGAAGCCGCCATTGCCACCGCCACCGCCGATGGATTGCACCACGACCGCACCGGCATCATCCCCACGGGTGATGACATCCGCATCAACTTGGGCCGTCACTGTACCGCCCGCACCTCCACCGCCAGCTTTACCGCCGAGGCCTACACTGATGGACCCGGCAGCGCCGCCCGCAATATCGGCACTGGCACCGATGGCATAACCACCATTACCACCGCCGCCGCCAACGGATTGCGCAACGACACCGCTGGAGAATGCGCCACTGGTTTCGATTGAGGTCCCACCGGCACGCAAAGTGACGTTGCCACCGATACCGGCACCACCACCATCTCCGCCGACACCGACGTTGATCCCGACCGCAGCGCCTCCGCTTGCGCTGATACCGGCCGCGATGCTTCCACCACCATTACCGCCACCGCCACCCACGGATTGCGCGATGATCGCGCTGGAGCTTGTGCCAGTCGTGGTCACGTCAGCATTGGTATAGACCTGAACAAGTCCACCATTGCCCGCACTGCCGGCCTTGCCGCCAATTCCAACTGATACGTTGCCCGAAAATAGTGCCGAGGCGCCACCGGTCGCGGCGACCGCCAATCCACCATTGCCACCACCACCGCCGACGGACTGAAACAGCATACCTGTCGACCGGTTTCCGGTCGTGACGACAGTGCCTTCTAACCCAGCTGCTGTTGCGACGCCACTACCATCGAACTGGCCAACCGTGACCGGACCACCCGTGCCGCCCGTACCACCGTCACCGCCAACCCCAACAGCCAGCGAACCCGATACCGGACCTCCAGAGGCTGCGACAGATACGGCATAGCCACCATTGCCCCCGCCACCGCCAACAGATTGCAGCATCACCCCAACCGAGTCGTCGCCACCGGTTTGTACAGAAGCTGAACCGCTGCCGCTAAGCGTGACCGTCCCACCGTTGCCACCATTGCCAGCGGACCCACCAACCGAGACCGATGCCGCGCCAAATGCGCCAACCGCAACCGAGACCGCTCCGCCACCGTTGCCGCCACCGCCGCCGACGGATTGTGCAAATACACCTGCCGAGCGCGCGCCCGAAGTCCGGATAGCCGACGGCTGGCTGCCATCGGTGTTGGATAAGGTTACGTTGACATTGCCACCGGTCCCTCCGGCCCCGCCATCACCACCGATGGCTACCCCGACAAACGCACCTACCGAACCGGACGAACCACCATTGCCGCCACCGCCACCAATCGACTGGGCCAGAATACCCATCGCATCATCACCCGAAGTGGTGATGATCCCGTCATTCACGATCGTCACAGTGGACCCGCTGCCACCGCCGCTGCCATTGCCACCGACCGAGACCATTCCACCGGACGAGCCACCATCACCGCCACCGCCGCCGATGGATTGCGCGATAATCCCGCGGGCGTTGTCGTCTTCGGTTACAATACGCCCGTAGTTGCTGACGCTTACCGCAGCGCCCGTTCCGCCCCGAGATCCTGTGCCACCAATCGCAACAAGCCCATATGAATTTGCACCGGTTCCGCCGCTGCCGCCGATGGATTGCGCCATGACACCGTCAGCCCCAATGCCCGAAGTCAGGATGCTTCCCGAACCTTGCACAGTGACATTCACCGCGTCCCCGCTACCGCCGTTCGAGCCCACACCACCAAGAGAAAGTGATACCAGGCCGCCTGCAGTTCCGCCCGAACCACCGCCGCCGCCGATGGACTGGGCAACAATACCGCGCGCGAAATCACCTTGTGTTTCAATCGCGCCACCATGCGAGACGTTAACCCTGCCTCCATTTCCGCCATTATCGGCCCCGCCAATGAGCGAAACCAACAAGTTGCCACTTGTCCCCGCTGACCCCCCCGAACCGCCGATGGATTGTGCGTAAATACCGTTCGCATAGTCGCCGGTCGTCAAGATGCTACCGCTTGAGGTCGTGTTTACCGTTACGGTGCCACCGCTACCGCCATAGCCTCCGTTACCGGACGAGCCAACCAGCCCCCATTGTGACCCACCATTACCGCCGTTGTTCGAAACGCTCAGCGCATAGATGCCATCAGCCGAGTCGCCGGACGTAGAAATGTCACCCCGCTGCGTAACGGTTACATCGCCACCATCTGCCGAGTGGCCACCGGTGCCCCCACCCGGAGCCGCGAAGCCGCTGCCACCATCACCAGCCTCGCCGCTGCGGCTGAACGCAAATATACCGTCATAGCCGTCGCCCGATGTCTGGATCGTGCTGCTGGAGGATTGTGTTGCGTTTACCGTGCCGCCTTCCCCGCCGTCGCCGCCATCGCGCCCGTCCCAAAAGCTCAGATACGAGTCGCCGCCCTGACCACCGTCACCGCCAACGCTACCCACTTGCCAACCGACATTGCTGGTTGCGTTGACATTCCCGTTCAGGGTTTGAGTCTGGGTTGGGCCATCGGCACCGTTTCCACCTGAACTTGGTGGCACAACAAGCGCACCATCGCGCCCATTGCTGCCATCTCGCCCGTAAACGACCTGGCTCACACCGTTAGGTCCGGAGACGTTCACCGGCGGGGTGACAGAGCCAGGAGTACCCGAACTGTTGAAGTTGCTGTTGTACTGAGACAGGGTCAGCTGAGTGGACAAGCTGGCCGTTCCGGTCGCACCAGAATTACTGATCTGAGCCGTTGTTCCCGTTATGGATACAATCTCAAATGCCAGTGGGGGATTGTCGGAGTTGTAAATTGTATCGCCGGCATCTTTGACGAGAAACACATAGCCATCCGCCGTCTCAACAAAAGCCGTCGTCCCGGCTGTAGGTGTTGAAGCGGGATCCACGATCAGTGCAGTGACCGTCGTATCCAGACCAGTCACAGGGTTGTTAACAGTGTCTCCAACAATTGAATCTGCAGTCGGCGCGGCAAGCAAAGGTGTTGAATTAAATAGAAAAATAGAAAGCGCAAACAGCAGGTTTGAAAACTTTGACACCTTGAGACCCTACAACCCAATTCACCAGCACAGAAGGCAAAGAAGAGCTGCACCCAAAAGCAACACATTGCTTTTGGGAATTTCCCCATCACCACCTAAAGAAAGATATGCGCAAGTTTAAGGAGAGTGGATTTCTTAAATTTGTCTAAAACTGGATTTGGTTAAAATAGTGCTAAAATGCCACAACCTGGGTTCATCCCTATGGCTGGATCAGTTCGGCTGAGTTGGTTTAGGTTCACACAACTTTTCGAAAAAATGAAAGAGCACACTATGAAGGCTGTCCTGTTCGAGAAGTTCCAACAAACCCCCAAGGTTGTCACTGTCGACGACCCTGCACCCGATATTCATGGCGTTGTTCTGAAGGTCGAAGCCACCGGCGTTTGTCGCAGCGATTGGCACGGGTGGATGGGGCATGACAGTGATATCGAGCTGCCTCACATACCCGGTCATGAGTTGGCTGGCGTGGTCGAAGCCGTCGGACGGGATGTAAAGAACTGGAAAGTTGGCGACAAAGTAACCGTGCCTTTCGTCTGCGGCTGCGGAACGTGCAGCGAATGTCACGCAGGGCATCAGCAAGTCTGTCTGTATCAAGAGCAACCCGGCTTTACCCATTGGGGCAGTTTCGCGGAATATGTGCCAATTCATCAGGCTGACCTTAATTTGGTCGCGCTGCCTGAAACCATGGAATTTGCAACCGCCGCCAGCCTTGGCTGCAGGTTTGCCACTTCATTCCGCGCGGTCGTCGATCAGGGAAGGGTCTCGGCCGGTCAATGGGTTGCCGTGCATGGCTGCGGTGGGGTCGGTCTGTCAGCCGTTATGATTGCTGCCGCCGTCGTGGCCAATGTCATCGGGGTTGATCTAGACGAAGCCAGACTCGAACTTGCGCAAGAACTGGGTGCAGTTGCGACCATTAACGGTACAGATGCTGATGTTCCCGAAGCGATCCGCGAAATCACCAAAGGCGGCTCCCATGTGTCAATCGACGCATTGGGTCATCCCGTCACTATGACCAACTCAATCCTCTGCCTGCGTCCGCGCGGCAAGCACATTCAGGTCGGTCTGATGCTGGGTGATCACGCTTCGCCAGCAGTACCCATGCCAAAGATCGTAGGACAAGAGATCGAACTGCTTGGTTCGCACGGGATGCAGGCGCATCGCTATGGCGCGATGCTCGACATGATTAAAAATGGCAAGTTGGATCCGGCCCGGTTGGTGGGGGAAAAAATCAGCCTGGAAGACGCGCCCAAGGCCTTGATAGGGATGGATAAGTTTACCTCAATCGGTGCGACGGTCATCACAAGGTTCTGAGTCACAAACAGGATCCGCCCCGTGCGAAAATGGCGCCACTAAACGGCGATTTCAAAATGCATCACTCAATTGGCAAGTTCTGTTGGTATCGCTGAAAAATGGGCATCGCCTGATCCCAAAAGGTACTTTCGGACCGCCAGGTCGATTGATTTACTCTGTTCTGAATAGACACCGCAGGCAGTGAGCGCTTCACGGGCGGTAATGCGCTCATCAAGCCGTTTCCAGATTGTTTTCGCCGCATAAGGGTGTGGAAACGGCCGCCAAGCCACACCCATTGTCATGCCACGCAAGTATTTTAGCTGTTGGCGATGCGCGGAATAAAGGATGGTCTGCGCTATGCTTCCTTCCTTGCCGCTTTCATGTTCGGTGGCGAAGATCCTGTTACCGCGCAGGGCAACCAGCCCTTCGTAGCGCGAAATCTGCCGAACGCTTTTGTCCGGGGACGTGGCGTTTTCGTGCGAGCGGATCGTCACGACGCCATCCACCTCCTTAAGTCGGATCAGAGAACAAAAAATGCGCCCCTGCCAAGACGGGGTGCAAAAGAAAGAATGATAGAAGCCCACATAGCGTCTGAGATTCTTCACCTGATCACTGTACGGCTTAACAAACAAGCTGGCAGGAGTTTCTTTCCGACGGACGATCGAGTCTTTCAATGTTTCTTCAAAATCCGCCCGAGGTGCAAAAAGCTGCGCCTCAGGCAGATCGAAATACCGAGCGATACGGCGCAGGTTGTGGGCTGATGGCAAGCTTTCGCCGTTGAGGTAGCGATTAAACTGCTGCCTGTTCAGGCCGATTTCTCGACAGACTTGCGAGATATTGCCTCGCTCGGCGCACAAAGACCGTAAATTTGCGGAAAAACTTTCGGACATAAGCGTCATTTCTTTCGCGTTTTGACGCTATAATGCTAAAGATTGAATAAAAGCGCGTAAAGTAGCTCAGTTCAATAATTTTCGGAATGCGGGTTGGCTGTACCAAACGCAACAACGGGACCTCGCTCCGAATGTCCACAAAAATCATCGAAAACTCCTGGATCCCCCTGCCGGATGGTCGGAAACTGGCTGCACGAATTTGGTTGCCCGAAACCGGGCCGTCACCCGCCATTCTGGAATACCTCCCCTATCGCAAACGGGATGGAACTGCGCCGCGAGATGCAACCACTCATCCAGTATTTGCCGAGGCAGGATACGCCTGCATCCGCGTCGACATTGCCGGAACCGGTGATAGCGAGGGGCAGTTCGACGACGAGTATTCGGAACAAGAACTCCGCGATGGTGAAGCCGTCCTGAGTTGGATCGCCGCACAAAACTGGTGCGACGGAAACATTGGGATGATCGGTATCTCCTGGGGAGGGTTCAATGGGCTGCAGCTGGCCTTTCGCCATCCGCCCGAGCTCAAGGCGGTGGTCAGTGTCGCCTCGACCGTGGATCGGTACGCCGATGACATACACTTCATGGGCGGCTGCCTGTTAAGCGACAATATCAACTGGGGCAGTCAAATGTTCGCCTATTTGACACGGCCCGCAGACCCCGAGCTGCGATCTGATTGGCGAGAAGACTGGCTTGCCCGACTTGAGAATGTACCATTCTCAGCAGCCGATTGGCTGCGTCATCCAACGCGCAGCGCGTTCTGGAAACATGGCTCGGTCTGCGAGGATTGGTCGGCGATTCAAGCTCCGGTTCTTGCGATAACGGGTTGGTCGGATGCATATGTCAACGCTCCGCCAGCGCTGGCAGCAAATCTGGCCGTGCCGTCAAAGGCACTGATCGGACCGTGGGAGCACCGCTATCCGCATATCTCGAAACTGGAGGCAGGAGATTTCCATTCCGAGGTGATCGGCTGGTTTGATCGCTGGCTGAAGGGGCAGCAGAATGGCGCCGAAGACCTGCCCGCCTACCGAACCTATATGCAGGATCATTTTGGCCCGAGCAAAAAGAACAAACCCAGGCAGGGCCGCTGGATCGCCGAGACAGAATGGCCGTCGCCCAATGTCAGCGATGAAGTCTGGCATTTGGGATTGGGTGGGTTTTCCGACGTCGCCATTACGGCCGAGACAACCGTATCGAATCCGGCCCATATCGGACAGGCTGGCGGGTATTTCTGCCCGGGCATGCGGATCGACAATGAGTTGGCCGAAGATCAAGCAGCCGATGACGCACTGTCGCTTTGTTTCGATACGGCACCGCTGGACAAGCCGCTTGAACTGCTTGGACGGGCGCGACTGAAACTGTCCTTCACCGTGGACAGACCGGTAGCCCAACTGATAGCGCGGTTGTGTGATGTCGCCCCGGATGGGGTTTCTCAGCGGATCACCTATCGGGCGCTGAACCTGACGCACTACAAGAGCCACGAGACCCCTGAAGCGTTGGTTCCCGGTCAGGTCTACAGTGCGGAAATCGCACTAAATGAGTGCGCGCATCGCGTGAAACCCGGTCATATCCTGCGTCTTGCGCTGTCTACCGCTTACTGGCCTATCGTTTGGCCCGCGCCAGAAGCGGCAGAGGTGACGTTACAACTGCAAGGTTCGGCGCTGTATTTGCCGGTTCGGACGATGTCTGAGGAAGCTGATCCTGCACATCCCGGACCAGCGCAGGATTATCCGACGTTGCAAAGCACCGAGCTGCGCGCGCCGTCGGGCCGATCCGAACGGCGCATAGAAGCGGATGGAACCGTCGTACTTGAGACATTCGACGACTACGGCAAAGCACAGGACCCCGGCCACGGCCTCATCGTCGGAAGCCACGTCGCCATGCGCTATGCGATCCATCCCGATGACCCAGCGACCGCGCAATTCACGGCGGGCTGGCGTTTCACGTTCGAGAGGGACGAATGGCAGGTCGAGATCAGCACCGAAAACGCGATGACCTGTGACGTCGAGAATTTCTATCTGCATCGAAAACTGCGCGCCACCGAAGGCGCGGACAAAACAGAAGTTCTGACAAAGGAATGGAACGAAACCATCCCGCGCAGGCTTCTGTAAACGATCTGACCCAAGGGAGAACATCATGAAAATCGAATGGACAAAAGCAAATGTCGGGCGCAGAGGCTTCTTGAAAGGGGCAACTGCGCTTGGGGCGGCATCCGCGCTGCCTGCAAGCTGGGCCAATCGCGCCTTCGCCGCTGATGACGGGGTGTTGCGGGTGCGCGCCTACGGTGATGCCCAGAACATGGACCCCGCACATTCCGTCGGTGTTGTCGAAGAAGAAGTGCATGCCTCGATTTACAACAAGCTGATCCAATACAAGCCCGGCGAGGAATGGGGTTGGCAGCTGGATGCGGCGGCGATGATCGAGCAGGTTGACCCGACCCATATCAAGTTCGCCCTACGCGATGATATCGGTTTCACCAATGGCTTCGGTGCGATGACCGCTGAAGACGTGAAATTCAGCATGGAGCGCATCGTGGACGATGCGACCGAAAGCCCGAACAAGCCCGATTTGGGTCCGTTCAGCCATGTCGAAGTGAGCAGCGAACGCGAAGGTACCATCGTTCTGAACGAGCCGTTTGCTCCGATTTGGTCGATCGCCCTGCCCTACATAACCGGCAACATCGTCTCGAAAGCTGCGGTCGAGGCCGCAGGGGGCCGCATCGGGGCTGATCCGGTCGCTGAATCCGGCCCTTATCTGCGGGACAGCTGGTCACCCAAAGAAAAAACCGTGCTTAAGCGCAACCCGGATTGGAAGGGTGACGCACCAACATGGGACACAATCGAAATCCTGCCGATCGACGACGAAAACACCGCCGAGATCGCCTTTGAGGCGGGCGAACTGGACATGACTCGAGTTTCGCTGGGATCGGTCGAACGCTATCGGGCCGGTGTTCCGAACGGCGGATCTTTGGTCGAAAAACCCTCACTGTTCTATGTCTGGTTGGGCATGAATCTGGATCACCCCAAGCTTCAGAACCCAAAACTGCGTCAGGCGATTCAACATGCAGTCGACGTACCAAGCATCCTAGAGGCGGCCTATTTTGGAGCCGCTGAACCCTCGACAGGCATCATCGCACCTGGCCTTGCGGGCCACCGCCCGCAATCTCTGGTCCCTCCGGCGGCAAACTTCGAGAAAGCGGCGCAATTGCTGGCGGAATCTGGCGAGACCAATGTGACGCTTACGCTGGACACGCTGAACAAGACCACTTTCACAACGACGGCTCAGATCATTCAGGCAACTCTGGCGCAGATCGGGATCACGGTCGAAGTCAACGTACTGGAATCCGGTGCATTCTGGGCAAGCGGAGACAACGAGAATCTGCAACTGGTTCTGAACCGCTTCTCGATGACCCCCGATCCATATTATGCGACGGCCTGGTTCACCACCGAACAGGTCGGCATCTGGAACTGGGAGCGGTTCAGCAACGCTGAATTTGACGAAATTCACAACTCGGCATTCAAGGAAGCGGATGTGGCCAAACGCGCTGAGATGTATCAGCGGGCGCAGGATCTGATGGAAGAAAGTGGTGCATACCGCTTTATCACCCACGAGGCGACACCGGTGATTCATTCGGCGCGTGTCACCCCCGCGCTAAGACCCGACGGTCTGGCACTGCTGCGGTACTTCGGCAAGGCGACCTGACCTCCCCAAGGTCGGTTATGTCCGGCGGGGTTTGACGCCCGCCGGACAAAACAGCTCGCCACCCATCCAAAAGGAGCCAGCTTTTCATGTTGAAGTTTGCAACCCGCCGCTTCGGGCTAGCGCTGCTTATCCTGTTCGTGGCGGTTACCGTCATGTTCCTGATGATCCGCGCCGTCCCCGGGGACCCGGTCCAGATCATGTTGGGGCCACGCGCAACACCTGAGCTTCAGGCCCAGCTCACCGCTGCGTTGGCGCTGGATCAACCAATCTGGAAACAGCTGGTCATATTCTATAGAAACCTGGCCCGTGGCGATCTGGGAATCGACGTATTCTCGGGCCGGTCAGTGACAGATATCGTGTTCCAGCAGCTACCCTACACTCTGGAACTGATCTTTGCGTCGATCCTGTGGTCCGCCACTTTGGGAATTGCACTTGGGGCATATGCCGCTGCCCATCCAAACACTCTGATCGATCGCATTGCGGCGGCGATTTCGGTCAGTTTTGTTGCAGCACCCGCCTTTGTCGTAGCACTTCTGTCGCTATTGGTCTTTGCCGTGCATCTTCAGTGGTTTCCAGCCATCGGCGCGGGCGAAGGCTTCTGGGGTCGCATTGATCACCTCGTTTTGCCCGCCTTTGCCATCGGGCTAAGCTGGGTGGGCTACATCGCGCGGTTGGTGCGCGCCTCGATGTTGGAAGTCTTAGGCGAAAACCACGTTCGGACCGCACGTGCCTTCGGTATCGCAGAGCGCCGCGTGGTGATGGTTTATGCCTTGCGTATCGCCATTCTTCCGGTTGTCACGGTGATCGGCGTCGGCATGGGTTTCCTGCTGAGTTCGGCCGTATTCGCCGAAATAGTGTTCGCGCGCCCGGGTCTGGGCAAGCTGGTGATCGACAGCATAACCACCCGCAATTACCCGATTGTCATGGGCTCGGTTCTGATCTCAACCGGTTTGTTCGTCGTGTCGACCGCACTGGCGGATCTGATCAATGCGTGGCTCGACCCACGCGCTAGACAAGCGCATTGAGGAAAGCCGAAATGGAAAAATCTCGTTCTGAACTTGGTCAGATCATTGTCGGCGTCGCCCGCGACCCTCTGGGTCTGATTGGTTTGGTCATTGTCGGCACCATCGTCTTCTGTGCGATTTTCGCCTATTGGATTGTGCCCTATGATCCTGTGGCCATGGATATCAAAGCCCGGTTGCAAGGCCCGTCTGCCGAGCACCTTCTGGGTACGGACCAACTTGGCCGCGATACGTTTTCCCGCGTGATTGCCGGCGGTCAGGTTGCGTTGAAAGTCGCCTTGCCTGCGGTCTTTGGTGCGATGGTAATTGGCCTAACCTTGGGAATGATTGCGGGGTATGGGCCAAAATGGCTCGACAACCTGTTGATGTTGTTCTTTGACACCATCCGATCCTTCCCAACCGTGATGTTCGCGCTGGCCGTTGTGGCCCTGGTCGGTCCCAGTTTGCAAACGGTTGTGTTCGTGGTGATGGCGACTTCGATCCCAACCTATGGCCGTGTGGCGCGAACGCAGACCCTGACGTTGCGCAATTCCGAGTACATTCTGGCCGAGCGGTCGATGGGGACCAGCATGGCCCGCATCTTGGGTGTGCACATGCTACCAAATATCGTGGGGGTTCTGGCCGTCCTGGCTGCTATGGACATCCCGACGGTAATCGCGCTTGAGGCGGGGCTGTCCTTTCTCGGGCTTGGCGTGAAGCCCCCAACCCCCAGTTGGGGCGCACTTCTGAAGGACGGGTATTCCCTGATCCGACAGACACCTTGGCTGGTGGTGGGCGGCGGTCTGCCGATCATTCTGGCAACCCTGGGCTTTACGTTTTTAGGGGAATCCCTGCGCGACGTGGTTGATCCCAAACTGAGGAAACAGCGATGACCGAAACTCTTCTGGAAATCGAGAACCTCAGCGTCGATTATGAAACGGCACGCGGAGATCTCAAAGCATTGCGGGATATCACCTTTGACATCCGCAAAGGAGAGATCGTGGGTATTGTCGGTGAGTCTGGTTGCGGAAAATCAACCTTGATCTCGTCGATCCTGCGGCTGACCGCACCGAACACGCGGTTCCGGCAAGGCGAAATACGCTTTAAGGGGCAGGATCTGTTGCAAGTGCCTGAACGCAGGATGCGGGATTTGCGCGGGGCCGATATCTCGATCATCTTTCAGGACCCGATGCAGACCCACAATCCGGTTCTGACCATTGGCCAGCAGATGGTCGATATTCAGCACCGGTCCAAGGCTAGTAAGCAGGAAAAACTGGCCAATGCGGCAAAGATGCTGGGGGCTGTCGGTATCCCGGACCCAGAGGCTCGGTTAAAGCAGTTCCCGCATGAGTTCTCGGGCGGGATGCGGCAGCGGATCGCGATTGCCATGGCGTTGATGTCGAAACCCGACCTGCTGATCGCGGATGAGCCGACCACCGCGCTGGACGCCACGCTTGAGGTGCAGATCATCGAACGCCTGCAAGAGCTGCAGCGCGAATTCCATTGCGCCATCCTATTTATCTCGCACCATCTGGGTGTGATCGCGGAACTGTGCGACCGAGTGGTTGTGATGTACGCAGGCGCCGTTGTCGAAAGCGGTGAAGTGCGCGAGATTTTTCACAATCCCAAGCACCCTTACACGCGCCGTCTAATCGACTGTGACCCGGGCCATATCAAGGAACGCGCACGGGTCCTGCCAACCATTCCGGGCGAAGTACCCGATCTGGCCAACCTGCCCGGTGGATGTATCTTCCGCGACCGCTGCGACCAGGCGATGCCGCGCTGTGCAATGGACGTTCCCCCCTTGGATCTTCTGAAAGAAGGGCATCACGCCGCCTGCTGGCTGAACCATGAGGAGGCCGCGACATGAGCCTGCTGAACGTCCACGACCTGCAAACCAGCTATGGCCCTGTCAACGTGCTGGCTGGCGTCAGTTTTGAGGTCGAAGCTGGCGAAACCTATGCTCTTGTCGGCGAGAGCGGCTCGGGCAAGACAACTGTCATCCGTGCGATTGCTGGTCTGGCCCCGGCGCAAGCCGGCTCGGTCGTGTTTGACACGCAGGAGATACGGGGTGCGCCGGAACGGGTCATGCGCCCACTGCGCAAGGACATGGCGATGATGTTTCAGGACCCTGTGGGCAGCTTGTCACCACGCCTGACAATCCGAAGCTTGATCACGGAACCCTATCGCATTCAGGGCATGAAAGATCGCGATCTGGATACCGAAGCCAAGCGTCTGCTGGAAATGGTGAACCTGCCGGTGCATTTCGCGGACCGCTATCCCTATCAATTGTCCGGTGGCCAGGCACGACGGGTTGGTGTCGCCCGCGCTTTGGCGCTGGAGCCGAAACTGATCCTGGCGGATGAACCAACGGCAGGGCTGGATGTCTCGGTACAGGGTGAGCTGCTGAACCTGCTCAATGACCTGCGGGAACGCCTGGGCCTTGCGATGGTGATCATCACCCACAACCTGAACGTGGTGCGCCACGTGGCAGACCGCATGGGCATTATGTATCTGGGTCGACTGGTCGAGGAAGGCACGACCGAGGCGATCTTCGACGATCCGCGCCACCCCTATACCCGCTGCCTGCTCAGCGCCAACCCCGAGCCGGACCCCGATGCGTGCCTTGAACGGATCGCGCTCAAAGGTGAGCCGCCCAGCCTCTTGCAACGCCCGTCGGGCTGTGAGTTCCGCGAAAGATGCCCGTTTGCCAAAGACATCTGCACACAGACACCGCAATGGGAGGTTGCGGCGGGCCACGGGCTGCGCTGTCTCGCACCCTTGTCGGGTGCGCCTGCTCCGGGTCACTAAAGGATGAGGGAAACACTCTATTTTGGCGGTCCCATCCTGACGATGGACGCCGACAATTCCCGACCCGAGGCGGTGTTGGTGCGGGACGATGTCATCATTGCGGTGGGGGACGAAGCAACGCTGCGGCGGCAGATGTCATCCGATGCGGGTGTATATGACCTAGCTGGCCAGACCCTGATCCCAGCCTTCATCGACTCGCACGGCCACTTCCCAGATCCCGGCTTCATCCAGCTGTTTCGGGTTGATCTTGCATCACCTCCGCGCGGCGCGTGTATGGATATGGCGCAAGCTTTGGAAAAGCTGCGCTGCCGGGCCGAAGAGACGCCTGAGGGCGATTGGGTGATGGGCGTTTTGTTCGACAACACCGCCATTTCAGAAGGCCGCATGCCCTCCCGGGCCGAACTGGATGATGTCTCAACGGCGCATCCAATCTGGGTTCTGCATGCTTCGGGTCACAACGGCGCGGCCAATTCGATGGCGCTGAAGCTGCATGGCGTCAATCGCGACACCCCGGACCCGGCCGGAGGGCGTTATGGCCGCGACCCCGATACCGGCGCCCTGACGGGGCTGGTCGAAGGGCTGTTGGCCATGGGCGAAATGGGCGATACTGATTTTCTGATCGGCCGGGACAGGTTCTGGCAAGGGTTCAACGCCTGCCGTGATGAGTATTTGTCCCACGGAGTAACTTATGCACAGAACGCTTGGGCATCGCAGGTTATGCTCGACCACTTTGCCAGCCTTCGTGCCGATCAGGATCCCGGCATTGATTTGGAATTATTGCCAATTGCCGATCTGGAACCGGCTCTGAGCCAGGGCTGGATCGACGATAACTGGCCCGGCAACCCACATTTTACGCTGGGTGCGCGCAAGCTGTTTACCGATGGCGCGTTCCAGTTACAGACTGCCTATCTGTCTGCGCCCTACCACAAGCCGCTGGACCCCGATCACCCCTGTGGCATGATCTATGCCACGCAGGTCGACATGGATTTCGAGGTTCTCCGCCTACACGCTATGGGGTTTCAGATCCACTGCCATTGCAACGGGGATGCCGGGGCCGAGATGTTCATCGATGCGGTGGACAAGGCCTTGTTAGCGCATCCGCGAGACGATCACCGCCATACAATCATCCACGGCCAGGTTCTGCGCGACGATCAACTGGACCGCATGGCGCGGCTTGGAATAACTGTCAGCTTCTTTTCAGCACATGTGCATTTCTGGGGGGACCGACATTACGATACCTTCCTCGGCCCGGAACGCTCTGAACGGATTTCGCCAGCCGCAACTGCGGAACGATACGGTGTACGCTATACGATCCACAATGACGCGTCGGTTACGCCAACGCGGCCAATCCATCTGGCGCATTGCGCGGTGAATCGACTGACTGCGTCCGGCCGGCAACTGGGTGAAAAGGAAAAGATCAGCGTACTGTCTGCGCTTCGGGCACAAACTATCGATGCGGCGTGGCAAGTGTTTAAAGAAGATCAGCGCGGTTCGATTGAGCCCGGAAAACTGGCAGATTTCGCCATCCTTTCTCGCAATCCCCTAGATGATCCTGAACGGCTGCTCGACACATCGATTGTTGCAACCATCCGGCGAGGACAGATTGTGTTTGGCGCCACCAAATCCAGAAAAGAACTGGAATTTTAGAATGACAGCCAAACGCATTGCCATTGCCGGATTTCAACACGAAACCAACTGCTTCGGAGCGACCAAAGCGGGTCTGCCCGAGTTCGAGATGGCAGATTCCTGGCCCGAAATGTTGCATGGCGCGCGTGTCATCGCAGACACCAAAGGCATGAACCTACCCATCGCCGGGTTTTCTTCCGCCGCGAACCAGGCAGGTTTCGAGCTTTTCCCAATCCTGTGGTGTGCGGCAGAACCTAGCGCTCATGTCACGGATCACGCGTTCGAGAAGATATGTACTATGATCTTGGATGGCCTTCGCGGCGCGGGACCGCTGGACGGAGTGTATCTCGACCTGCACGGTGCCATGGTGACTGAAAGCCTTGCCGATGGTGAGGGAGAACTGTTGCGCCGAGTACGTGATCTGGTAGGGCAGGACGTTCCGGTCGTGGCGAGCCTGGACCTGCATGCCAATATCTCTGACCAGATGATCTCGCAGGCGGACTATCTGGCAATTTTCCGCACGTACCCGCACCTCGATATGGGCGAAACCGGCGCGCGATGTGTGCCGGTTCTGCAAAGGCTACTGGCCGGAGAGAAACTGCACAAAGCCTTCCGGCAGGTGCCCTATTTGATCCCATTGCACGCGCAATACACCTGGGCCGCACCGTTTGATGAGATTTATCAGATGCCCACCCAGTTCGAACATACCCATGTCTTTGCAGAAATCGCGCTGGGTTTTACTGCGGCGGATTATCCCGATACTGGTCCGTCCTGCGTTGCCTACGCGACCAGTGCCGCGCAAGCGACCGCCGCAGTAGATCAAATTGTCGACCTTTTTCTGGCCCGAGAACCTGATGTGGACTGCTCTATGTTGTCGTTGGACGAAGCCGTTCTGGCCTGTCGTTCGCATCGCGACAAACCGCTCGTGTTAGCGGATGTACAGGACAACGCAGGCGCAGGCGGCACATCCGATACCACCGGACTTCTGGCCGCTTTGATAGAGGGGGACGCGCAGAAGGTGTTGATGGGTCTCTTCCACGACGCCGAAAGCGCAGAGAAAGCGCATCGTGCAGGCCAAGGCGCAAAACTGAACCTGGCCATCGGCGGAAAATCAGGTCTGCCCGGACACCACCCCGTTGAGGCAAAGTTCGAAGTTCTGGCCATCGGAGATGGCATCTGCCGATACTCAGGTGAGATGTACGGAGGCGGCATCGCGACGCTTGGCAAAACGGCCGCTCTGAGGATGATAGAGTCTGGCGCGAAGATAGACTTGGTCGTCACCAGTGTGCGCAACCAATGCCTAGACCGCGCTCATTTCACCCATATCGGCCTGAATCCCACATCCTATTCAGTGATCTGTGTCAAAAGCACCACACATTTCCGGGCGGATTTCCAACCCATCGCAAGCGACGTGAAAGCCGTTGCCGCTCCAGGCACCTTTCTCTGCGATCTGGACCAGATCCCCTACTACAACATCGCAGGCAAACGCCGCATCGAAACAAGTGGACCCAAAACCAGAAACCATTGATTTCCCACCCGCATCGCAGCTCGCAATCGACATAGCAGGCGCAGAAACTGCATTGAGACCCGGCTCGTGAACTAAGAGATTGGAAACTTCTCGCTTCCCGTTTTGACATTGCCGCGTCATCTTTCGCTTCAAGCCTACAGAATATAGGGCTTACACCGCTTCTGTTCGGCAGAAACCCAAGCCTGTTACGACCAAGCTTTGATAGAGTAACCCTGCGGCAAATCCCGACCCAGCGAACGGAGCTTGCTAGCGCGATTCACGGTTCGAAATCGAGCGGTGAATATGTCTGACTTATATTGGTTGGCTGGCGCACATATAGCGCGTCTTGAGCCCTTATTCCCCAAATCACACGCCAGTCATCTACGCGAGACCCGCGGAGTTACAGACCCAGATTGTGATGATCTGCTAAAACCCGCTTTTTATCGGAATAGTGAACGAAACCGCAACGCTGGGAAATACCATCACACCGGATACCTCCGCTCAAACAATCTGGTCTGAGATCCGGCCTGTTCGGCGTTGGATGTAGACGGCAAGTGTAGCTATCGATAGACAACTTCCACAGGGTCAAACCGAAAACGAGTGCCCGAGGCAACCCAGGCAACAGGAAGAAACTATGAAGCGCTGTGCAATTGTACAATTTGAACCGCGCCATGAAGAAGTCATCCCCAGCTTGGTGGCCGCCTGTAATGCCAACGGGTACCGACCACGAATCTTTCTGCATCGCCGGATCTTAAAGCTGCGCGGAGATATCATGGCCTTGGTCCCGGGATTGGAATTTGATGTTGAGTATGTGCCTTTAAGCACGCCGGATTACCGGGCTGCGGATGCACCAAAACATATCAAGTCTACTATGGCTGCAATTGAAGCGGCCGAACATGACTTCGTCCTCATGGCCTCTTTGAGTCGTCCAAAAGCGGCAAGCTGGGCGCATGGAGTGAAAAAGCCATTGATCATGGTCCTGCATAATCTGGATCAGTTCAGCCAGATGGCACCCCTGCGCGAGACGCTTCAGATGCCAAATGCGCGCTACATCAGCCTGAGTGCACATGTCACGGCTGAATGGATCAGCCGGGTGGGCAAAGCCCATATGGACAGGATCGCGACGTTGGAGCCGTTTTATTGGATCGATGATCCGGAACCAAAGTTGGGCCAGCCGCGTCAGGTCGTGATCCCCGGCAACGTTAACATGCGGACACGTGATTACCCTGGCCTGCTGGATCTTCTTGGCAATCGACCGGACGCCTTTCAGAATCTGCATTTCATTCTGCCGTCAGGAGGCGGAGATCGCGCCAAGGTTGAAAGTGAGATCCAGGACCGAAAGCTTGACGCGCGTTTTACGTGCGTGCCTTTGGACGACAGCGGGCAGGTGGGGCATGCCGCGTATTTTAACGCACTGGCGGGCGCTCAGGTGATACATCCGCTCATGCCATTTGACTATGAACAATATCAACGGATCAAGATCACATCTGCCCTGTCCTCTTCGGGTGGATTCTGTGTGCCGATCGTCATGGACCGCTGGTCAGAGGCCTGTTACCGACCACCAATGCTGATTGCTGACAATGGGTTAGAGGCAAGCCTGACCCGCATTTCAGAGGCGAGTGATGCAGAACTCAGCGATCTGCAGGTAGCTCTGAAGTCTTACCGCCGATCTGCACTTGAAAACGGAGCCGTCGGGCTACGACGGCTAATTGAACAATAAGTGCCTCTATCCGGTTCACTCTCAGCCTTTTAGATCCACCTACCACCGAGTTGGAAATCACCCAAGTTGGCAACATGATGCCGCGCCGTACTTTTTTCGTTCCTACGCGAAATTCGCAGTTCAGAACATCTGCAAAACCGTTATTCTCAATGAGCACCACATGACATGCGGTCTGGCGGATCACCAGACTGAAGCGTCGGATCAAAGGAATAGAATGACACGAAAGCTAGCGATCCTGACGGTCAAAGATGAAGGCGCGTTCCTGTTGGAATGGCTCGCCCATCATCAGATGGTTGGTTTCACTGATTTTCTGATCTTCTCAAATGATTGCGCGGATGGCACCGATCTGATGTTGCACCGACTCGAAGAGATGGGGCAAATCACTCATGTCAGCCATGAAGCCAAGCCTGATAAGAGCGTACAGTGGCAGGCTATGAAACAAGCCGCCAAACATCCTCTATTGAAAGAAGCAGACTGGATACTGGCGCTCGATATTGATGAGTTTGTAAATATCCATATTGGCGACGGCTCATTAAACGCGCTCATCCATAGCCTACCCGAGGCGGATGCGATCACGCTCACCTGGCGGCTATTCGGAAATGCAGGGATCGTTTATTTTGAAGATGCGCCGGTGACCGAACAGTTCACTTCCTGCGCCCCCAAACCCATCCTTTGGCCCTGGCGCGCCTCAATGTTCAAAACGCTTTATCGCAACAACGGGATTTACCATAAACCAGGCATTCATCGGCCAATTTCGCCTGATCAGACCCGCGTGGATGAGGCGCGCTGGTATGATGGATCAGGCCGTTTGCTTGGTGGCGATCATCGCCGCCAGCGGGTATTTTCCAACTATACGCAAGATACGACCATGAGGGTTCAGCTTAACCATTATGCTTTGGGCGCGATGGACTCCTTTCTGCTCAAACGTGCGCGTGGACGTGGGGTGCATTTCAAAGAGAAAATCGGCATGGATTATTGGGTCGATTACAACTTTAACAGCGATCAGGACGTCTCTATTTCCCGCTACCAATCGGCACGGGCTGCTCGGGTTACCGAGCTAAAATCAGATGCCACACTGAAGAAGCTACATGACAAGGCCTGCGAATGGCGGCACAAGCGATTTAAGGAACTTTTGGAGTCAGAACCTGAACGCGCGTTTTTTGCTCGCCTGATGATGGCTGGCCAAACCACACCTCTGACGGAGCATACGGCCCGTCAGCTTATTTCAGTTGCCATGCGCGCGAACCAGAAAGCCGCCGCAGAGTCCGAGTAGGAGCCTTCCTTCGTGCCGCAATCATCAAAAACCCATCCTGAATATCTGTCTACTCGTGCAGGCCGTACGCGGCGGATATTTCAGGTCGGTTTCAACAAGTGCGGCACAAGGTCGATTTCCGCCTTTCTAGATAACAACGGCATTCCGACGGTTCACTTCAAGCGTGGCAATCTGGCCCGCGCGCTCGCTAACAATCTTAAGTATGGCTATGCGCCGCTCAATGGCATTGACCGTTGGGTCGGCTACACCGACATGCAGATGGTGAGCGGCTCACGCGTGATTGAAGGTTGCCGTTATTTTCGTCAACTCGCGGCATATTATCCCAATTCCTATTTCATATTGAACACTCGAGACAAAGACAGGTGGATCGCAAGTCGCCGAAACCATGGCAATGGGTTTTATGCCGAGCGTTATCGTAAGGGTATGAATTTCGAGTCGGTTGATCAGGTAATTGATCATTGGTCAGAAGAATGGGACCGGCATCATCAGGAGGTGCCCGATTTTTTTAAGGACCAACCGGATAAATTATTGATATATAATATAGAAACAGACAGCCCTGACCAGATGTCCGAGTTCCTTGCGCCTGATTTTGAGACTGATCCGACTTTCTTCGGCCATGAGGGTAAAACGTCCGGAGGCAATGACGCCGACGATGCGGTTTCTCCGAATTGAGATGTCATGGCCTGCTTATTTAAGCAGCATAAGAAATCGAGTGTGGGCGAGAACGAAAGGTTCGGTCGCCAACTCTCTGACGAATGAATGCGACTTAAAACTTGCCCAGCTTAGCTGGCTAACGGAGTGACAAGACTGAACAGGCAGGCTGCGCCGCCGCGCACCTTTTGATTGCCTTGATTCCTAAGGTGCGCGCGATGCTCTTGCCGTTGGCAATCTTTTGGAAAGGCCGTTGATTTCGACAATTTGGGCAATGAGCGTCGTAACTGTTGGTTTACTCTTGGTGCTGTTAGAGCACAAAATCCAGACCAATATCGAGGCAGTGTGCACTGTGGGTGATCCAGCCCATAGAAATCAAATCAACACCGGTGTTCGCCACAGCCCGCACATTATCTGGGGTTATCCCGCCTGAAGCTTCGGCAATGGCTTGACCATCAATCATGCCTATAGCTTCGCTTAAGGTTCTTGGATCCATGTTATCTAGAAGCACCGCATCAACACCGATTTTCAGTGCTTCGGCCAACTGCTCCAGCGTGTCGACCTCGATCTCGATCTTGACCATATGACCGACTGTCTCTTTGGCCCGAGTCAAGGCTGGGCGGACACCCCCGGCTATGGCGATGTGGTTGTCCTTGATCAGCACCGCGTCACTTAGGGAGTAGCGATGGTTCATGCCGCCGCCTGATCGCACAGCGTATTTCTCTAACGCCCGCAAACCGGGCGTTGTTTTTCGGGTACAGACGATGGCAGCACGCGTGCCTTCGACGCGGCGAACCATATCGGCAGTCACACTTGCAATACCCGATAGATGACCCAAGAAGTTGAGCGCCGTACGTTCGGCAATCAGCAGACTGCGCGACGGCCCTTTGAAAGTGGCGATCACTGCGCCGGGCGCAACTGTCCCACCATCCTCGACATGGCGGATTACTTTGATCGCCGGATCTATCAGCTCACAAGCCAATTCAGCACAATCCAGACCGGAAATACATCCGGATTGACGCGCGCAAGCCACAACTTCGGAAACATGATCCGAAGGAATAACAGCCGAAGAGGTGACATCTCCGGCGAGGCCCAAATCTTCATCAAGTGCGCGGCGGATCACCGGCTCCAGCATCGTTCGGGGCAACGGGGCTAGGGGCATGATAGTCATTTCTCAAGCAGTCCTCAAAAAGGGTTCCTGACTGGTCAAACTCGCATGAGCAAGTACTTCGGTCAGAGTCATCAAAAGAGATTGCGCGTTCGCCTCAGGATTGGGGAAGTCACTTCGGTAATGTCCGCCCCGCGATTCACGGCGCAGATCGGCAAAGACCGCGATCGAAAGCGCGACTAGTGCCGGGTCAGAAGCGCAGGCAGCGGTTTCGACCAACGGAGACAACTTTGAAATGACTTGACGCAATCCCACCTCGTCGCGGATCAAACCCAGAAATTTTGTAGCCAAAGGCCGGACAGAGCTAGGGTCAGAACGAGGCAGAGCGGTAACTGTAGGAACAAATGACAGGTTTCTCATTTCTGCCTTGGCAACATCATTTGCGGCGCGGCATCCCATCACCACCGCCTCCAGCAGTGAATTGCTAGCAAGGCGATTGGCACCATGCAGGCCAGTGGCCGCGCATTCACCTATGGCCCAAAGGTCTGACAGAGTGCTTCTTCCATGCTCATCAACGGCGATACCGCCCATGTGGTAATGCGCAGCCGGAAGTATCGGTATGGGATCGCGCGCCGGATCAATTCCGCTTGCTGCGCACAATGCATGGATGCCAGGGAACCGCTGGACAAATTCGGCACCAAGCGCGGCACGAGCATCAAGAAACACTCGCCCACCTTCCAATATGACCTGATGCACGGCACGAGCCACCACGTCGCGCGGGGCCAGTTCAGCCCCCGGAATATGCGACATGAAGCGCTTGCCGGTTTGGTCAATCAGAATTGCGCCTTCGCCCCGGACGGCTTCACTGACCAATGCCAGTGGTGTCTGCTTGGCATCCAGCGCTGTGGGATGAAACTGGACAAATTCCATATCGCGCAACGCTGCCCCGGCGCGGGCGGCCATCATGACACCCTGGCCGAAATTACCTGAAGGGTTGGTGCTGACACCAAACAGACCGCCGCAACCGCCTGTCGCCATAACGACCTGAGATGTGCGCAATACCTCTGCTTGGGCATCTTTTTGCAGATGAACGCCTGTGACGTGTCCGTCTAGCGTCAACACCCGTCGGGCTTCGACTCCGGTCAAGCAAGTGATCGACTGGCATTGCAACACGGCACTCGCAAGGGCCGATGTGATTTCGGCTCCGGTGCGGTCGCCGCCTGCATGCAGTATGCGGCGGCGGGAATGCGCGGCCTCGCGCCCCAAGGCATATGTGCCGTCGGCGGTTCTATCGAAACGAACGCCATGTTTCTCTAAAGCAGTGATCGCCTTTTGCGCTTCGCAGAGAATGGCCGACGCCAGGGTTTCGTCGCACAGCCCGTCGCCCGCCCGCAAAGTATCGGCCAAGTGTTGCGCAGGATCACCATCCGCGCCTAGTTCGGCGGCAATCCCTCCTTGAGCCCAAGCGCTGGAACATTCCTGGCCCAGCCCTGCACGGGTGATTAGTACTACGGGTTGTGGAGCCAGTTCCAGCGCAGCCGTCAGCCCGGCGATGCCGCCACCGATGATGGCAGTTCGACCATGAAGCCCTTCGAGCCCGATCATTTCACTGCCAGCATCCGTTCCACCGCGCGGCGCGCATCTTCTGCGATGGCCGGATCGACGGTGACCTCGTGATGGCCAAGTTCCAATGCGTTGCGAATGTTGCGCAGACTAATGCGCTTCATATGTGGACACAGGTTACAGGGGCGCACGAATTCCACCTCAGGATGGTTCAGCGCCACGTTGTCGCTCATCGAGCATTCGGTCAACAGGCAAACCCGCGTCGGTTTTTTGTCGCTGACGAAATCCGACATGACTGCGGTAGAGCCAGAAAAATCTGCTTCGGCAACCACTTCGGGCGGGCACTCAGGATGGGCCAGGACCGTAACACCCGGCCACGCTTCGCGCATTTCACGTATATCGGCTGGAGTAAACAATTCGTGCACCTCGCAATGTCCATGCCATGCGATCAATTCGACATCGGTCTCTTTGGCGACGTTCTTGGCGAGATACTCGTCCGGGATCATCAACACGCGCGACACCCCGAGGGATTCCACCACCTTTACTGCGTTGCCCGACGTGCAGCAGATATCCGATGCCGCCTTCACCGCTGCCGAAGTGTTTACATATGTGATCACCGGAACGTCGGGATGGGCTTCACGCAAAAGCGCAATATCCTCGGGTGTGATGGAATCCGCCAGTGAACACCCCGCCCCCAAATCTGGGATCAGCACTGTCTTATCCGGATTCAGCAGCTTGGCAGTTTCCGCCATAAAATGCACACCAGCCAACACAATTACATCGGCATTAACCTCGACAGCTTCTCGCGCAAGCGCAAGGCTGTCGCCCACGATATCGGCAACTCCATGGAAGATCTCCGGCGTTTGGTAATTGTGGGCGAGGATGACCGCATTCCTCTCACGCTTGAGATCAAGGATGGCTTCCAGATCATCTTCAAACAGCATCCATTCGGGTTGCGGGATGATCTGCTTTACCCGGTCGTAGAGGTCTGGAAGGCGAAAATCTTTCATTGGCTTCTCCATTTATACTCGAATCGAGTATATTGAGGTCATGCTTATTCTCGATTCGAGATTATGTCAAGCGAGGTTCAGGACCGGGAGAGAGGTAATCTGACGCCCGACAGCATGCGAGCCTCTAGAATGGCCGGCCGATATCGGAACAGGCGTGCCGGACGACCACCGGTGCCGCTGGACATTTCGCCGGTATCTTCAATCAATTCCTGCTGATCAATCTGGCGGCGAAAATTGGGTTTGTGCAGGTGTAGACCAGACAGCGCTTCAACTGTGCGCTGTAACTGCAGCAAGGTGAAGCTTTCGGGCATGAGCTCGAACACAACCGGAGAGTATTTTATCTTGGCCCGCAAGCGAGATATGCCGGTGGCGAGAATGCGACGGTTGTCCGCTTCCATGTGACGACCGAATTCAGGAGTGTCAACAAGCCCTGCTTCGTACATAAGCTCATAACGTTGCAAAACCAGCTCTTCGTTCCAGGTCTTCCCATTCAGACCAAACAGATAGTCCACACGCTGCAGTTTTAGCGGATCACTCCCTGCCCAAGCTGAGATACGTTTGATAATTTGTGGTAGTTCTTCGGGGCTGCGATCGCGATGATCCTCCCATGGGAAGTATTGATACCAGCTACGCCATGCCGGACGTCCAGCACCAGTAGTATCCTGCTCCCGCACCAGACCGAGATAGCTGATCGAGATACGCTGAGAGTTGTCGGCATAACCCGAGCGTGGATCGCGATCCTTGTCTGCAAAGGTGTAAAGCTGTTCAAGATATCCCACCGGATGGCCGGTCTGCGCCTCAATCCAGGCCCGCAAGCCGCTTTGCAAGCTGCGGTGTGAAGATTCGAACGGTCCCGAAGGTAGCGCGTTACCGCCACGCAAGGTCATGACACGCGGCTGATCATCAGTCACGGCGATTAGGATTGCGATCAGTTCGGCAGGGGCTAGTCCACTTGGCAAGGAATTTCCTGTTTGTAGAATGTCGCGAAGCGTTGGTTAGAATGTGCGTTCTAACCCAAATTTAGTACCTTGGCTTGAAGAAAAATACAGTGTGACGGGTGCTTCTTCAGAGAACAAGCATTTCTGGCCCAGTTAATCGTCCCACTGTTCTAACATCAGGTTACTACTTTCGGTCCAATGAACCTGAAATACAGTTTCGTCTCACGACTTGAGAAGTGTCGCAAGATATGGGTTCGGGCTGACCAAACAGCCCGTTGAGGTATTCGTTTCGCTAAAGTAGTTCTCAGAACGGTCTTACGTATGATCTTTTTGAAGGCTGCCGTTTCCGCAAAGACATTAATGATTACACTAAATACTTCGATTTGCGACACACAGTGTCTTATCGAAATTTGGAAGCGATCATAGCATTTCGCAGCTAAGGTCTGACCACTTCACATTCGACAGTTGGGTTGTGAAGCTTCCTCCAGTTCGAAGATACCCATCCGACCCGCGGCGCTAAGCAGCCAGTTCTTTGAATCGTTGTACGGGACGGGGTCCAGGAGTGAATTGAAATCTACGGATCGGGACCTCTAGGTAGTTTGATATCTTGGCTGATGTTCACAAATTGCAAGTTTCAGAACAACCCAGTTTGATTTTTGCGTCATGCGCTTTGACTTTCTTAGGCTGAAGATTCTGATCCCGCATTGACACCACGGATGAAAGAGTCCGCGCACGGCGGTAACAATCCAGCAGTCGTTCGGACGGGGCATTCTGCTGCTCCGATACCAGCACTACTGGTCGAAAACTTCTCCCGGTCCAATAGTCAGAAAGAGAGAGGCCCAGGGCAGCAAAACCCTGAGCCAGCTTTCAATCGGACGGTCCCGCCTCAGCCGCCACTCGAGTTTGCTAACCCGGGCTGGGCAAAATCATTGGCGGGTGGTGTCAAATCCTGCGCACCGGTGCCGGGCATCAACTCGAAACCCAAATCGAATTGATCCAGGGTCGAAGCCAGTTGCGCTACGATCTCGGCGTTGCCCTCAGACTGCGCGGTGCCATCAGCGAGCATCTCGGTCAATCTGCGCTCACCGGTCATGACCTTTTCCAAGTCCGTGCGGCTCAGACTGATCGAAAGATCGGCGCCTTCCGCCACCTGATCGACGATATGAGTCAGAGTGGCATTGCTCATCTCGATAACGATGTTCTCGTCCCGGTCGGGGATCGACAGGTTGATGGTGAACTCCATATCGGCGGCTTTGGCGCTATTGACGCGAATGGCCAGAAAGTCGAGCCACATCGTGGTCTGCATCGCCTTGATCGTATCGGGACCGGTGGTCTCGATGGTAGCGCCCTGCGGAATACCGTTGCGCAGTTCGAACGCCGCACCAAGGAACGAGTTGCGGACCGAAGGGCTTTCCTTCTGATACCCGATCTGCTCGAACGCGTCGGCCAACAGGTCCTTGGCGGCCTGGTTCTGTGGCTCGGCGTAGACCAGTTTGTTCAGAATCCCGGTCGCTTCAAGGTATTTGCCGGTGTTCACCAGTTCCTGCCCTTTTGTCAGGATCGGTTCGGCACCGCCCATCATCTCGACAAACAGCGGCGCGCTGTCTTCTGGCGACAGGGGTGTCAGCGTGGTGGGGTTGGCATCCCAGTAGCCCAGATAACGGTTTATCACCGCCCGGCTGTTATGCTCGACCGAGCCATGATAGCTGCGCGCGGCCCATTGCTGCTGCAGGCTTTCCGGCACGTCATAGACGTTGTGAATCTGATTAATGGTCACGCCTTTGTTGGCCAGATTCAGTACCCCGTTGTTAAGATTGGCGTAAGTGTCACGCTGCGCACGCATCACTTCCTGAATGCGCTCATTTCCGTAACGGGGCCAAGAGTGAGAGGCGAACATCAACTCGGCATCCTGCCCAAACTTGTACAGCGCGTCATTGACATGCTTGGACCAGCTCAGCGCATCGCGCACCAGTGCGCCACGCAAGGTATAGATGTTGTGAATTGTGCCAGTGATGTTTTCCGCCGCCCAGAATGCCTTGAGGTCGGGGAAATAGGTATTCATCTCAGCAGGTGCTTCAGTACCCGGTGTATTCTGGAAGATCATACGCACGCCGTCTACGATGATCTCTTCATACGCGTCCGAGACATAGCGGGTCGGTTCGATCAGGCCCGTGGTGCCAGCCGAGATGTTCTTGCCGATGGACTGATCCACATGACCGAACGGGCTGCGTGGCAGCAATACGCCGTATTGGAAAAACAGACGGCGGTTCATCACGTTGCCCGCATAGACGTTTTCGGAAACCGCATGTTCCATGAAACCTTCGGGCGCGATCACCTCCACGCCGTTTGCCACGTCCTCATCGGTGATCACCCCGCGCACACCGCC
Organism: Ruegeria sp. C5; assembly: GCF_056537605.1. NCBI lineage: Bacteria > Pseudomonadati > Pseudomonadota > Alphaproteobacteria > Rhodobacterales > Roseobacteraceae > Ruegeria > Ruegeria sp. C5. The sequence continues at coordinate 553,349 of NZ_JBQFRX010000002.1, forward strand.
ATAATGGTCGGCGTGGGAATGCGAATAGACAACCGCCTTGACAGGAAGTTCGCCCACGGTGTCGTTCAGCAGCTTCAGCGCTGCAGCGGCAGTTTCCTTGGAGGCCAGCGGGTCAAAGATGATCCAGCCGGTATCGCCACGAATAAAAGTGATGTTGGACAGATCGAAGCCACGCACCTGATAGATGCTGTCGTCGAGAATCTCGTACAGGCCGAAATTCATGTTCAGGATCGCCTGACGCTGCAACGACGGGTGGATCGAGTCGAACTCTTTGCCCTCGAGCAGATAGTCATAGCTGCCGATGTCCCAGGCGACGGTGCCATCCTCGGTTTTGATCTGGCGGTATTCTGGAACCGCAATTAGCCCCTTGCGGCTTTCTTCAAAGTCACGCTCGTCATCGAACGGCAGGTTATTGCGTTGGGTTTGCTGGAATTCGATCGTGTAATCCGAGGGCAGCTTGCCCTTCGTGTCAAAGTGCTGAGGACTACCATCCTGCGCGACGGCAAGACCTGAGGTCAGCGTCAAAAGGGTGACGGTCAAGAGTAAGGTGGTTCGGCGTGGCATATATAATCGGTTCCTATCATGAACGCTTCAAAAGAGATCGCAGCGCAGGAGGTCTGACGGGACGAACCACGAGGTTGAAATTCGTCCCGCCGGTGCATTGACCTCCAGATGTGCCGAGATGCGCGATCTTTTGGAAGCCGGGTGCCTGCCTGTACGACCAGCAGTGCGGCCCTCTTATCCGCAGAATTTTTCCCGAGAAGTGCAAACATGTTGCCACCTGTCGAAAAACACATGTATCAACGAGGCCAACATAATAGTTTTCCTTGGTTTTCCCGAGGCAGAGGGATATTGAAGTGGATACTACCGAGCGTGAAATTCGGGTACAGATGCAACGTATCCTGGAGCATCCGGATTTCACCGCCAGCCCCAAACGCCGCGCATTTCTGAACTATATCATCGAGGAATATCTGGCTGGTCGTTCAGATCAGATCAAAGGCGTGTCGATTGCCATGTCCGTCTTTGACCGCGACGAAAGCTTCGACCAGCAGGTCGATCCGATTGTCCGACTTGAGGCGCGGCGACTAAGGCAGGACATTGACACCTACTATGCCGGGCCCGGTCGGGGCGATCCGATACGTCTCACCATACCCAAAGGAGGATACGCGCCGCGGTTCGAAAAATCTTCACTGCCCAGCCCTGATCAGGCACCTGCTGACGCCCGGCCAAATGCCGGGTTCAGCGGACGACGACGCGCTGGGATTGGACTGGCTGTCGCCTTTGGCCTGGCATTGTTTGGGCTAATCTGGGGATTGACCCGTTCAGGGACGCCTGAGGAACAGGCAAATCACAGCTTGCCCAAAGGGCCCGTCGTGGCTGTACTGCCCTTTGAAACTCTGGGAGAGGGCCCCGATTACCTCGCCGATGGTCTTACCCGGCAGTTGACGACCGAGTTGATCCGGTTCCGGGACATCTGGGTCTTGCCCCTTGGCAGCACACTGCATTCTGGTGAAACCGAGATTGATACGGCGAGCTTGCGTAAAGAATTCAACGCTGATTTCGCGCTGGAAGGCAATGTGATGGACAGGGGCGACATCTTGCGCCTGTCCGCACGCCTCATTGATCTGAAAGACCGAAGATATATCTGGTCGCAAAGCTATGAGGTCAGCAATACCTCCGAGGAAATCTATGCGGTACAGGACAGCATTATCCGAGATGTAATGGGTAAACTGGCCGGGAAATACGGGCTACTGACGCTTGGCGAGATGCGAGATGCCGATAGAATTCCACCCAACAATCGCGATGCTTATGACTGTGTGCTTGGTTATTACAGCTATCAGGTAACCATCAATCTGGATCGCCATGCTGAAATCAAATCCTGCATCCTGAACGCGCTTGAGAAGGCTCCGGATTATGCCGAGGCCTGGGCGGTGCTGTCGAACCTGTATCTGCAACAGATACGTTTTGGGCTGGGCGGAAATCGCGAACAGATTCTGGCCGCAGCCGATGCCGCAGCACGCCGGGCGGTCGAGATCGACCCAAATCTGGCGGCGGGACATCTGATGATGGCCAATATGCGGTTCGTGCTCGGTGATTTTGCCGGGTTCCGCGAGGCCGGGCAACGGGCGATTGACCTGAATCCGAATGACACCGACATTCTGGCCCATTACGGGATGCGTCTGGCGTTCAGTGGCGAATGGGACAAAGGACTTGCTATTGTAGACCGGGCAATCGCTCTGAACCCTGTGCATCCTCAGTGGTATCTGTTTCCGCGGGTTTTTTACGAGTTCGACCAGGGCGACTATGCAGCGGCGCTGGCACAATTGGAACAAATCGATATGCCAGGTTTCTTCTGGACCCATCTATGGCAGGCCGCGCTACACAGCAAACTGGGAAATGGGGAACAGGCCCAGGCGGCCCTACGCAGCTTGTTGGTTCTACGCCCAGATTTTTCATCTGTTGCATCGGATATACTTGCCATTTGGCAACTTGACGCCACTTTTAAGGAGAACCTGTTGGCCAGCCTTCACAAGGCTGGTTTGTCAGATTCTTGACCGGCTTATCCAGTTTCCGCACACCTATTCATCGGTGGGTTTCACAGTTATCTGGAATCGCATCACCCTTGTACGCAGCAATAAGTAAACCACGTCAGATGGCTGACTTTATATCATCAGATCGTCGTTCATTTTCTAGCTTTCACGCAAGCGGGCCAACGGTCGCTGCCGGTCCATGTCTGGAATGGTTTGTCAGAGTTGGCACATTTTGGGGACGGCCTTTTACGTAGTTTCGGCATTGCAAAACACTTTGCTCATCGGTGCTAAACATGCGGAAGTTGATCACCTGTAGCCTGAAAGAAGCGCGCTTCTGGGTGGGATATGTCAATTCGATGCGCCAACATGCAAGGCAATCGAAACGCGTCTTTGGAAGATCTGCGCGACACTGTTCACCCACCCAATCAGGCCGGTTTCTTTAACTGTTACAACTGAAACGTTTATTCGGCATTAGAGCACTCCTTCTCTGGTCAGAATTTACCCCAAATTACGAATTCTGTTCGGACCCTTTTCTGAGTCACGGCCAAGGCCCCGTTCGATAAACCACTGAGTAATCTGCAGCCATTACTAGCCCACCACACCGTGACCACGCACCTGCATGCAGTTCACAAGCACATGACGCCGCGCCATTTCGTCATTGTACTGGCCGCGCACAGATCCGACTATGCCACCTGCGATCGCACCTCCGATGACATCTTCCTTCTCGCCAACAACCCAACCAGTAACCGCGCCATCAATAGCGCCGAACGTAGCATCTATTTTACGCTGCCCAGGATTGAAACTCGCGGCCATCAATCGGCATTCAGCCTCATCTGTGTAGAAGGTCGCATTCCTGGTTCCGTCAACCATCAGTGGCTTCTGCATCGGGTACTGAGTGCATGCGGTAAGACTGATGAGAGCAACAAAAATGAACTTTTTCATCGCAGCTTTCCTTTCGGGAATCGAAGTAATTGCTTGGCGTACGCGCTAAACTTGCCTGCCTAGGCAAATCTCATTTAGGAAGTTTACGATTGTCGAAAAATAGCCCAGCCATTTTACGCAGCGTAAAATTGCATTTGTTTCGCTGGCTCGGTCGCAAACTTCTCTGGCGCATGAATACAGCGCCTTTCTTGCGCAGCTAAGTTGGCTAACTAGGCAACTAGCTTAACGCGAAAAAACCGTCGGCCGAGCATGCCGCAGGCGTGACGGCACGCAGCCGCGTAGGGCTGCGGCACAAGAAAGTCGGCGGCCCGAAAGTCTTTTTCAATTTTTACAGGGTCTTCTATTCAGCCGCGTAACGCTCCATGTCGGCAAGGCGCGTATATCCGTCCCGCGTCTGTGGTGTTTTAATGCCTAGAATATTTCCGGCGATTTGGGTCCGGAGAATCTGTGCGGTCCCGCCGCCGATAGTGAACATGCGCACATCGCGATACATCCGCTCCAGAGGTTCACGATCGCTGTAGCCGCGCGCGCCGAACATCTGCAGCGCATCGCTGACCACCTTAATAGCCATCTCGGACGCAAAAAGCTTGGCGCGGGCGGCCATGGTCATATCGGGATACTGACTGCCGTTTGGGCCACGCGATCGTGCCGCTTCATGGAGCAGCAGCCTAGCTGCATGAACTTTCGTGTCCATATCGGCCAGCATCCATTGAAGCCCCTGGAATTCTGCAAGCGGGCGCCCGAATTGTTCACGTTGAACGAGGTAGCGTTTTGCATGTTCAAGTGCCCCTGCCGCAACACCCATAGCAACTGCTCCCGCACCGACGCGTTGCGAATTGTAAGCGTTCATCAGGTCGGCAAAGCCACGCTTCAATCCTGAAGGCGGTTTGACCAGCCATTTCTCGTTGATCTCGATATTTTCGAACCGCAATTCTGCTTCGGGCATACCGCAAAGGCCCATCGTGTATTCGCGACCCACCACGGTGAACCCCTTGGGCGTATCACCTGACATCGGATCGGCAAACAGAATGAAACCGCCAATCCCCTGATCGACGCCTGCCTCATCGAGCACGCGGGCAAAGATCAGGTGCAGCTTCGAGACCCCTCCACCAGTGATCCAATGCTTGGACCCGTTGAGGATGTATGTGCGACCCTGTTTCCGCGCGGTAGTCTGCAATTCGGTCGCGGCACTTCCCGAGTCTGGTTCGGTTATGCAGATCGCGGGCTTATCTCCTGCCAGGACATGCTGAGCACAAAAAGCCTTCTGCTCATCATTGCCGTACCCCATGACCGCACTGATGCCGCCCATGTTGCTCTCGACAACGATGCGGGCGGTCAGGGTGCAGGCTTTCGCGATCTCTTCGACCACCATGGTGACATCCAGAAAACTCGCGCCCTGCCCACCATATTTCTTTGGAATGGTCATACCCATGATGCCAGCATCGGCCAATTCACCAACATTCAGCCAGCAATACCTGCGCGATCTGTCCCAATCTGCGGCACGTTTCTCAAATTCTGGGGCCAGTTCTTTCGCAACGTTCACAAGCGGATGCGGCATGCGTGTCCCTCGTCTCTGTTTTTAACAGAATACGCTTGCAGTAATACAACACAATCGAATAAAATTGGATATCTAATCCAATATACCTTAAGTTATGCAGACACGTTCTCTCAGAACCCTCATACGGGTCTCGAATGTCGGCTCCTTTGCGAAAGCGGCCGAGCAGCAAAACATGACATTGTCTGCACTTTCAATGCAGATGAAGGCGCTTGAGGTGGAGCTTGGCGTCGACCTCTTTGACCGCACCGTACGACCACCGCGACTTACGCCAATCGGCCGGAGCGTCGTCGAGGCATCGATCCCGCTCCTGCAGCACGAAGACAGCCTTCTCAAAATCTGTCGCCCGACGGACACGCTTGTTGGGCATTTCCGAATAGGATTTGTCACAACTGCTGCCGTTCGCTTGCTGCCGAACTTCCTGAACAACGCAAAACGTCAAGCACCGCAAGCGACCTTCTCATTCGAAACCGGCCTGTCCAAGGTTCTACAAGAAAAGGTTGTAAGCGGTCAGCTTGATGCCGCCCTTCTTACAGATGCAGAAGGTGTTCCCGACACGCTTGCGGAAAAGGTGCTTCGAGAGGAACCCTTTGCCTTTGCAGCCCATGAGAAATTGCTGAAAGACGGCCTCGCGGGTTTATTGAATGCGCAGCCCTTCTTTCACTTTATGCCCGACACCGGGATCGGAAAACTCATTGCTGGAGAGATGCTTAAGCACAAAAGACCAAAGGGTTCCGAAACCATTGTCCTTGATAACCTTGAAGCGATTATGGAGTGTGTTTCGGCAGGGTTGGGTTTTACGCTTCTGCCTGTCCCCGATGTTTTGCGGTATCGGTCTGACTACGTCAAAAGTATTTGTCTTCCACAATCGTCGGCTCGGAAACTTGTCCTTGCGACCGTACGCAAGGGTGCGCTGGCTGGAAGTGAGGCGATGCTTGCCTCGCTATTCTCGACGGGCGAGGCCGCCGCTGCGAGCGAACAAGACACACCTCTCCCACACTCGCGGCTTCGGCTTGATCGACTATGATCTTGAAACGCACACGTGATCTCCGTTGCGTGTCCGGTCAGTTTGGACGAGTGCCCAAATAGAACCGGCTTCCGATCTTGAAGCCCTCAATTGGGTTCACACATTAACGGCCCGTTATTACCATTTACCTATGGTTGCCATTGCTGCGATTTGGCCCTTAGTATCGGTCATTCGCTGCATCTGCGATGGCAACTCCTCCAATTTGATATAGCGGCCATTTAAGATCGGGTGTGCAATATCTTCTACGCCGCAGAGACGCTAAAATCAGCAACGCTATCAGCACAAGCATCTTTTTAAGTCCGGCGTAAGAAATCCGACAGCACAACATTGAAGATATCGGGTTTTTCCAGATGTACCGCGTGGGCGCAGCCGGGAACGACGGAAAGCTCAGCCTGATTGATCGACGTCCAAAGTTGTTTGGTCTGTGTCCACGAATACGTGCGGTCCATGTCACCCCAGATCACCAGAGAGTTAGCTTTGATGGCAGAGAGATAATCACCGGCGCGCCAAGCGCGCATTGCGTCCAGCCCCTTGAGCATGGCATCCGGTGTACATTGCGCTGCAATCTCAGCGCAGTCTGAGTAAGCTTCAGCAGACCGGCCATCCAAGAACCATGTCGCAGCGATGCGGCGAGCTGTTTCCTGGAAACCCTCGGTTTGGGCACGCCGTTTGCTTTCCTCGATTGTCTCGAAACGGTCGGGCAGGATGCCGACCGCACCGGTGGAGTAGAGGATCAATTGATCTATGCGTTGTGGGGCGCGGTGTATCATTTCCTGCGCTATCATTCCGCCCATCGAATGTCCCAAGAGGTTGAAGTGTTCGACGCCGAGGTGAAATAAATGGTCCAGAACCCAATTAGCAAACCCACCGATCGTTTCGATGCTAGGCAAGTCTGCATTCTGTCCGAACCCAGGCAAATCTATCGTGATCAGCTTTTGGGATTTTGAAAGCGCGCGCTGTTGTGGTGCCCACTGCGCGCTTCCACCCATGAAACCATGGACCAGGACAAGCGGCGTCACTTTCGCTGTCCCTGCACAATGCGATCAAGTATCATGGCGCAGAACAGGATGGCAAAGCCTGCCAGAATTCCCTGTCCGACATTGGCGTATTGCAGCGCCTCAAGTACATCCTCGCCCAGACCCTTGGCACCAATCAGCGAAGCCACCACGACCATGGCGAGCGAGAGCATGATGGTCTGGTTGATTCCTGCCCGGATCGAGGGGCTTGCCAGGGGCAGATCGACCTTAGTGAGCAAATACCATTTGTTTGCACCAAAACTGATTGCCGCTTCGCGCACGCTTTCAGGTACACCGCGCAGGCCCAGTACGGTCAGGCGCACAACAGGAGTACCGCCGAAAATCATAGTGACAATAACGGCTGCAGGCTTGCCAACGCCAAAGAACGCGATCACAGGCACCATGAAGACAAACGCAGGCATGGTTTGCATGAAATCCATAATTGGTTGGATGAAAGCATAAAAACGCGGGCGTCGTGCAGCGAACATACCAAGTGGTATGCCTATAACGATTGATAGACAAGCTGCGGTGCCTAGCAATGCCAGTGTCGTCATTGCCGCCTCCCAAAAGCCCAAAAGACCCATATAGGCCAGGAACGCCCCTGAGTAGATAGCCGTGCTGATACCGGCAGTTAGCCAAGTTAGCAGTATGATCAGACATGCAATTACGATCCAAGGTGTCTGGACAAGGATGACCTCTAAGGCATCGAGCAGTGCACGGATACCGATCGTCAGCCCATCAAAAAAAGCTTCACTGTTGCGGACGCAAAACGCGATGAAGTCTTCCACCCAAGTGATGCCGGTCAAACGGATATCGGGATCTGTTGGAAAGTGACTGAGCAATGAAAAACGCCCGGGGAAGCTGTAGTGCAACATTGCCGCTGTTACGATTAACGCCATGAAAATTGTGCTGAACACGATCTCAGAAACAGGCATAGCTGAACGGATCGAACGATCCGAAATCCATTCTGAAAACCGTGCCTCAAGCGCCCAGTTTGCCACAACCGACTGCACCGCTTTTATGACCAACAGAATAATAAGGCCCGACAATATGATCGCGGGGCCTTGGGCGGCCAATGCTTCGGCTTCGGCTCGTATACCGCCGATATTGGCCTCAAGAGATTCGACAGTACGCTGGTAGACATCAATCTTGTCGGAATTTGCTTCGATCGCAGCAGCCAATTGCTGACGACGCAACTCCAATGTTCCTTCAATTGAAGCGATACGAGCCATCGCGTCGGCTGCGAGGTCTCCAAAAAGACCGCGGGCAATCTGCACATAGGCGAGTGTTTCGATGATTAGGAATGGGAGTGCCCAAGACCACAAGCCACGCGCTCCGAACCAGATTGGACCGAAAATCCCGGCCATCAGATTGAAGGTCGCCGTAAAGCGAGCGGACGCGCCGATCTTGTCAAAGTTTTTGATGTAATAATCGGGGTTAGTACGTACAAATGTGCGAATGTTCTCGCGCCGTTCTTCAGCATATGCCAGAGCAGCTTCGCTTTCGGTGTCTTCCAGCGGGTTTACGCCATCAGGGTTCGCGTCGGATGTGCTCATGATACTTCCGTCCCCTCGATTACTGTGCGCAGCAAATCGGCGCGGGTAATCAAACCCACATCCCTGCCGCCGTCCTCCACCAGGATGGCGCTGTTGTGGTCAATCGCCAAATTGATCAGAGTGCTAAGATTTTCCGCCTCATTGACGCGCGGTGCATCTGCGTCCAACGGGCCATGGGTGGCTACATAGTCTGAAATTGGTTGCATCACTGCGTGCGCGCGCACCACTTTGAGGCGCGAGATACCCGCTACGAAGTCTGCCACGTAATCGTCGGCAGGGTTCATAACGATGTCTTCGGCAGTGCCGATCTGAACCACTTTGCCATCGCGCATGATTGCAATTCGATTACCGATGCGCACCGCTTCGTCCAGATCGTGCGTAATGAAGATGGTAGTCTTCTTCAAAATCTTACTGAGCCGAATAAATTCATCCTGCAATTGTCGTCGAATGAGCGGATCGAGCGCCGAGAACGGCTCATCCATCAACAGCACATCCGGGTTCGCAGCCAATGCGCGCGCCAAGCCCACGCGCTGCTGCATTCCACCGGACAACTCGTGCGCGAATTTTGACCCCCAGGCCCCCAACTCGACAATGTCCAGAATCGCGGCGGCCTGCCGCATACGTTCATTTTTGCTAACTTGTCTGATTTCCAGCGGTAAGGCGACGTTGTCCAAAACCGAACGGTGCGGCATTAGAGCGAAGTTCTGAAACACCATACCGATTTTGTTGTTACGGAACTGCTGAAGCTCTTGCGGCCCCAGTGCCATAACGTCGGTTCCTTCGATCTCTATCTTGCCACCGGTAGGTTCCAGAAGCCGATTGAAGTGGCGCACCAACGTGGACTTGCCGCTGCCAGACAGGCCCATGATACAGAATATCTCACCGCGGTTCACAGACAGGCTGACATCAGCCACGCCGACAACACAGTTGAATTCAGCTAGTACCTCAGCTTTGCTCAGCCCACGCTCACGGATTGCCTGCAATGCGACTTCGGGTTTCGCTCCAAAAATCTTCCAGACATTCGATATTTTAATAACTGTATCGTCACCCATGCGTCCCCCAGCGGCCTCGGAATGGGCCTAGTTGGCTCAGGGTGGCAGCGAAATGGAACTGCCACCATGGTCATTTCTTCAGGTTGGGTTCAAAGACCCAGCCAACCATCCACACGCTCGGGGTTCGCTTCGACCCATTCTCTTGCTACGTCCGCCGGGTCGCGGCCATTGGCGCTGATTTCGAAGGCAAAGGCTGAAACATCATCAGCTGTTAACTTAAAGTTGGCAAAAAACTCAGCAATAGCCGGCGAACGGTCAACCAGCGAGTTGGACCATGCGATCTGCACGTTCTTAAGCGCGTCCTTGGTGGCAACTGTCGACTTTTCATACCAATCGGGATCATCCGACGGCTGCACCATCACATATTTTTCGGGGTCAAATGTGGGCTCCGACAGCATTTCCACGTCAAACATGTACCAAACTGCATGAGGTTTATAGCAATAGAATGCATAGCCCTCGCCCTTGGCGATGCTATCCTTGATACGCGCTGTTTTAACGCTTTCTTCGGCACGGACCGGTTCGATAAAGTCCAACAAGCCGTAGTCGCGCACCTTGACTTCGTTTACATTTGCTGAAGCCCAGCCTGGAGCACCGATCCACATTTCACCACGGCCATTGCCGTCGCTATCCATCAGTGCGGCAACATCAGGACGACCCAGATCGGCAATATCGGTGATGTTGTTCGCTTCACCAAAGTCCTTGGATACACAGAAACCTTGATTACCTTCGTAAGGGTTGGACGACAAGGTGACCGTTCCCGCGTCATCTACGTATTTTTGAGTAAAACTTTGTTGATTAGGTAGCCAAACATCAGGGTGAACATCGATGTCGCCCTTACCTTGGTCCATCGCCTGGAAAATCGTAGCGTTATTGCCGGGTACATACTCGACTGTGCCTCCGATCCTCATCTCGACAACCGCGCCTAGAAGATGTGCGATTGCCTGAGCACCAGTCCAGGATGGGACTCCGATTTTTACCTCTTCAGCCGCAGCGGCGGGCAGGGCCAAGAGGCCCAGCGAGACTGACACTGTCAGGGATTTCATGCTTATATTCATAGTAACTCTCCTGCTGGTAAGTTGAATTCTTATGCGCGCGCCCGCTTTCGTTGCGGGTCTATGAATGGAATTTCTGTGACTTTCGCACCAAGGCGTTTCATGCGCCCGTCAAGCTGCCCGATTTCCAGCCTATTTTCAGTTTTCGAGTGTTCCACCGAAAGGCGTGCGATCGCGATACCGTGCTCAAGCAAAGGAGACTTGGTTGCAGAGGTAATCACCCCGACCTGTCTTTCTTTTGCAAATACCGCATCTCCATGCATGGGAATATCGTCAGTTTCCAAAAGTAATCCCTTGAGAACCTGCCGCGGACTCTGCCGATTACGCTCCAATGCTGCCTTGCCGGTGAATTCGGCCTTGGTCAGATCAACAGCAAATCCCAGGCCGGCCTCGAACGCGTCGACGCCTGGCGCAAATTCAGCATTTGCAGCTGCTAGGCCCGCTTCGATCCGGATGATCTCCAGCGCGGCTGATCCCATAGGGGTGATCCCGAAACCTTCACCTGCTTCCATGATTGCGTCCCAAATGGCTACGGCATCGGCCTTTGAACAGAAAATCTCGTACCCGAGTTCCCCAGTGTAGCCAGAGCGGGACAGCATAAAAGGTGCCCCTTCGCGACCATTTAATCGGGCAACAGTACAGCCAAACCATTTGAGCTGATCAAGGGAGGGCACATGTGGTTGTGTGAAAACGATTTTGCGCAAAACCTCTCGGGACTTCGGCCCTTGCAAAGCCAGGTTTGGTAGCGAATTCCGCAGATCATGGATACGCACTTGGAACCCGCGTTCCTCCGCCAATGACTGCAATGCCCGACCGCTCTCCTCGGCGCCACAACACCAGCGGAACAGGTCATTTGCGAGTCGGAACAACGTACCGTCATCTATTACCGCGCCGGTATCGTCACACATCAGCGTGTAAGTACCCCGCCACTCCGGCAGTTTGGCGACATTGCGCGTGGTTGCCAGCTGCAACAGTTTCTCAGCGTCTGGCCCAATGATGTCGAATTTACGCAACCCACTCATATCCTGCAAAGTTACTGCTTCTCTGCAGGCCCAATATTCGCCCAATGTACCATATGACGGAAAGCTAACAGGTGCCCACATGTCCCGCGCAGGCGCAAAATGTTGGGTCAGCGGCTCCAGACGCTCGTGAAAGGCCGATTCCTGACTTATGGACATGGGGGCATCTTCCTTTTCGCGATAAGCGACCGCACGGCGGATTGGAGTATCTGGACGGTAGATCCGCACGTGCACATCTGTGGGATTCCAGCCATTTATCGGGTCAATGTCGTCTGGGCACGCCGTGGAAGCGCATACCAAGTCTTCCATTGCCCGCATTGCGACGTAATCGCCTGGGCGCGAATAGCTTTCATCTACCAGCAGTTCGTGGGAATTATGATCAATCCAAGTATTCCAGAAGAAATTAACTGCAGGCCAGGCCGCGCGGCGTCTAACTCCATATTGCGCCAGTGTTTCAGAAATGTTGTCAGAACAGTTGACATGGCCTGGAAAACCTCGCTCAGCGTATCCCCGTGCGGTGCAAGCCAACCCGTAAGTATCGTGTCGTCCGCAAGTGTCATGAACGACATTTAGAAGCGGGTTCATGTCACTATCGAAAAACTTGTCGAGCATACCAGGGCCAGGATAAGCGCGCCGGACCAAAGACCGAGTTGCAGTACTGTCGATCAGCCATTCTTCACCTTTTTCGAGTTTATCTGCTCGCATTGCGATAAAGTCCGAGCATTGTTGGCCCTCGACATCAATGATTTGGACTATTTCGCCTTGCTTAACTTCATATGACAATCCAGTGCCGCGCTTTACGGTGAATTCCTTTCGCACATCACCCAGGGGTTCGGGCAATATCGAACTACTGGCATTTGCCATTTGATGAGAGATACTGACTGATCCACCTCTGGACCCGGTTGCCAGTTGATCACGATCCATAGCCCGCATGATCCAAGCTGAAATTGTAGCACTGGCTTTTAGAACGATCAGATCATCATTTTCAGGAAGGTAAGCGATACCAATCTCGGATTCTGGTTTACCTCCCTGAGCTGCAATCCAATTGATCAGTTTTTCGCCATCTACTTTGGAGAAATCCAAAACTCCTGCTTTAATAAGCGCTAGCGACACAAGCGCATCTCCGCCCACTTCGTCAAAAGCAATGACTTGCAGTTGGTTTTTAGGCCAATTGCCTGTCACCGACAGAAGATCACCTGGTCGCATGATAACATTCAGTATTTCGCGCGGACCTAGCGTATATGTTTTTCCGTGCGACGGTTTCTGAAACCCTGGGTAAAAGCGTCCAGGCGTCATGTAACCGCTATTGCTGAACTCATGTAGTATCGAATAATCGCGCATCGTATTCCAAAGTGAGTCGCTTATTGTAACTAGTTACATAATCTTGATGAAACTAGTTACATGTGTCAAGGTAACTGTCGCGAGATCGAGGATATCCAAGGAATTCAAAGGAATTGACCGAGCAGAAATATAAGAAGCGCGCGAACCTTCGGGATGTTGCCAAGGCAGCAGATGTTTCCGTTGCGACGGTGTCGCGCGTACTGAATTCTCCGAAAACCGTGTCTGAAGACACGCGCCACCGTGTGCTTGATGTTATTTCGAAGCTGCATTTTGTACCAAGTGCTGCAGCCCGTGCGATCAATTCCGGGAGAACCCGAGTCGTTGGGGCCATGGTTCCAACTCTGGACAATGCAATATTCTCAAAATTTCTAGCTGCTCTTGAAAAAGGTTTGGCACTAAATGGTTTGTCACTCGTAGTCGCAACTACAAATGGCGACCCGGACGTAGAAACGAATAAAGCGCAAGGTCTGGTTGATATTGGTGCAGAAGCACTGATTGTTTCCGGCATCACACACAGTCAAGACTTCGAAAAGATCATCGAACGGACACGCCTCCCTGTGATCGCCACCTCCTACTATGAAAGGGACCACCATTTTCCGACCATCGGTTATGATAACGCCGGCGCTTCTTGCACCGCTCTCAATTTTCTTCTGTCTGCTGGGCATAGAAATATTGCCGTGATTCACGGGCCAACAAAAAACAACGATAGGACGCTGGCACGGCTTGATGGTTTGAAGAATCCGGATGTGAACCACACCCTGCAAATGTACGAAACGGAAATTTCAATAAAAGGTGGCTGCGTCGCAACTCAGAATCTTCTTGCAGGGGACACGGCCTTTTCTGCTATTCTCTGTTTTTCCGATGTCTTGGCGATGGGCTCTCTTTTTGAATTGCAAAGAAAGCGGGTAAAAGTGCCTCATGAAATGTCAATTGTTGGCATCGACGATCTGCCCTCTTCATCCTGCACCTTTCCTGAAATCACGACCGTGCATTTGCCCGTCACACGGATGGGTGAAGCCACTGCCACAGCGATAGTTGAGTGGTTGGAAAACCAAGCCGTTCCTAAATCGAAACTTCTTCAGGCTGAACTGATTGTGAGGAACTCCACACGAAAATTGGCATAGATTGGCTTCTTGTACTGAAAATAGACTGAAGCGGTGTAAAATGTGTGTTTTTCATCTAAAAGCTGACGCAATGAACATATGACTGCCATTGGGCTACTTCCAGTGAAAGGAGGCTTTGTCCGATCAACCGCCATTCGTTACCTGGCATTGAGCGCCTGGATTATTAGGTTCGCGACGGGCCGAACTCGAAAAGAATAGACGCCAGATCGACGGTTGCTTTGGGTTCGTAGCAGACTTCAGAGGCGACACAGAAACTCGTGATATTTTCCCTTGTCAACGCCGGCTTGACGGTGTGGGCGGACATGGTGGATCGGATGGTCAGTCATAGAAACGCTACACTTACCTGCCATTCGCGCACTTTGCCAGTTTGGAACAAAGGGCTTGTCGTCAGTCAGAAACGGCCTTTTGCAGAAGCTCATTCTCCTTCTGCAAACGCTTGAGTTCCTTTCGTTAATCGGCTCCCATCCCACCATATTGCTTACGCCACAGGTAGTAGGTTTGTTCCGTTATGCGAACCTCGCAGATCACATCTGCACGCATCATTCCCTAACCAACAAGCACATCAACTTGTCGCAGTTTCTGATCTATTTCCTCTGCCTCGTGTCTCTTGATCGAAATTCTCGATCCTCCGCTTTTCAATCATAACGGTGGTTCAAATCAAATGGGGTATTCCATTGTCAGCTATGCATATCCGCATCTATGATGGCGCGGATCCGTTCCGAATCCTCAAGTTCGATGCTGGTGATCTCGTCATAAAGGTTGCGAAACTCGGGCTCATCCATCAAAAACTCAATCTTAGCCTGGTGCCAGGCAACA
This sequence comes from Ruegeria sp. C5, assembly GCF_056537605.1. Classification (NCBI taxonomy): domain Bacteria; kingdom Pseudomonadati; phylum Pseudomonadota; class Alphaproteobacteria; order Rhodobacterales; family Roseobacteraceae; genus Ruegeria; species Ruegeria sp. C5. The sequence continues at coordinate 568,380 of NZ_JBQFRX010000002.1, forward strand.
GCTTTTTCGTGTAGCCGCGCAATCTGGGGAATGGCTAGCAACGCTTCCATCGCCACTGACAATCTGGCCAGGTTGCGTTGGATAGTAACGTCCTGATACTGGTTCCAATCCATCCGTATCCAATAGTTGCGCCCGACAGTGCGATCCACATGCAGGGCTCGTCCGCGTTGACGCTTGACCAAGAAAGACTGCGCAGATCTTAGTGCGTAGTGGTTTAGCTGGACCAGTTCATAACCGATGGTCTTGATATCGGACCTCCAGCCATTCTTTGCCACTTTGTGCGTGATATCCTGACCCGATCCATTGACCCATAGCACCTGTTCGGCTTTTGCTTCTTTCAGCTTATTTGGCCGGTGACAGCTTAGTTTACGATAGGCACGAATATTCCTGGTGGCGGTCTTGAAGCCCCAAGCGGTATGCGGTTTGGGCAGATATGACGGAGCGCATCGGTCAAATTGCGCCAGGACCGGCCTGTCTTCGTAGGTCTTTATCCCGGCCGACCCAAATTGCCGCCAGGTCATGGCAATATTGCTGACTCCGTCGGGCAGGCGCTTATAAAGTTCCGGCAGTGTCCCGTTACCAAAGCGGATGTTGATAAACTCATCCACATCAATATGGATAACCCAATCAGCACGTTTGACCACCTTGAGCTTTGCAGACTGGTTCAGAGCCCACTGTTGCGGGGAATTGCCCTTCCATTTGTTGTTGTCGACATGCGTGACCAGACCGGTTTTGGCCAGCGCATCTAGCATCAGATCCGTGCCATCCTCGCAGCCATTGGTATAGATAACAAAGTGATGCACACCGATCGATTGATGGTATGCAATCCATTCCAATAGGAAAGGGCCTTCGTTTTTCATGCAACCGATCAGCACCGTGCCGCTGGTACCCTCTGGCGGCCTTAGGTCCACCGGCACCGTGTCACCCATGGGTTGACTTTCATCAAAACTGGTCAGGTCATTGCGCGGCAAGAAGCGACGGGCAAATGGCAGCACTTCTTTTGGAGTGGATTCTTCTTTTGCAGAGGAGGCCAGGGTAGAGAATGCAGGAGGCTGCGCAGTCAGATCATCTGGCCAGTCAATCCGGTTAACTATCGCATCGGCCCCAAATTGTGTGGCCCAAATTCTGGCGCGATCAGATCCTGAATCAAGATCAGTCAAAATCAGGATGTCGGCCGCCAATTGCCCCAAAACTTCGTGGACTCGACTAACAGAGACTTCCGTGGTGAGGTTTTCTGCTAGCCCTGGCATGGCCAAAAGCATGAACCACGGTCGCTCATTAGCAATCGCACTAGCGAGTGCGGGCAAAAATTCGGGCGGCTCGGCCTTTGCACGTCTTCGCCGTGTAATCTGCGCAAACGTAACCAGTTGCTGCTGCAAATCCGCATTATCGATACTCAAAACAGACGCAACCCCATTGGCTTGGCGCGCCTGATCCCGAGCTGTGTCGCGTATATCCAGGATTAGCTGCATTAGTCAGCGGGCTCTTGATGGATGGGAACCAGCTGGTCGCCAAGGGCTTTTTCCAGTTTTCGGATGGTTCGCCGCCGCTGCCGCCAGAACATTTCTTCCCAGGCCAGATCAGGTGAGACAAATCCTGCATCGGCAAGCATTTTATGCAATCTGGACATGTCAAGCTCTCCAAGTGAATGGCGGTTGGGACGACCGCGCGAAGCCAATACCCAATCGGTGCGAATGGCATTGGCGACTAAAGGCTCTTGCCCGCAAAAGGCCGCTAGCTGAGCTGAGATATTGTGATGCACCGAAGAAGTGCGGCGCGGGATCATTGCAACCTGCTGATCTGGACGGCCTACCAGAGCAAAAAGATGCAGTGCCGACCCGTCTAGTGCAACGATCTGACGGGCGGCTTTGTAACGCGCGATCTGCTTTTCCATCGGGTGTTGTTCCGGATAGAAAATCTCGTACCCGTTCTGGCGCAAATTCTCTTCGAGAAACTCTTCTCCGATAACGCCACCCCGCCGTATTCCAAGACCTGCGCGCGAGATATAAAGCCGCTCCGGCCCATCAGGGGGAACGTCGGCGCCAAAATTTTGATGGATCAAGGCACGATATTCAGGCGTTCCCGCCACAATCGGGCCCAGCCCAAACCCCTGACCGGGCACATGCAGATATTCTATCTGAGTTGGCTCGGTCACCACTTTGATTGGAAGATCAATACCCAGAAGCGTAAAAAAATTATGCTGCATAGGGCGTGTTTCATCCCCATTGGCGGGTCGCTTGGGGGTAAAGAGGACCCCATCAATATCCTTCGCGATTGCCGGCAGCGGCCAAAGACGTGCGGTGCTTTCAGCCAGGAAATGACCAAAGTGTACCCATAACAGCCCCGCATAAAGCCAGCGACCCGACAATTGCGGCAAAGGGACTGTTGGCGATACCGGTTGGGTGGTCATGGCACGCTTTCCCCGCCAAAGCGCCCCATGCGCGCAATATTCCCGGTCTTCAGTCAGAACACCGGCTTCCTGCACCGTATCGGAGACTGCGGGCGGAACCACGATAGCCCGCTCAAGTGCAACAAGTTCACGTGACCATCCTTGATCAGGCTGAGGAGGTTGGTTCAGATCATTATCGTTAAGCGTAGACATCTTTGTTCACACCCGGTCAGAGCGACCGGGTCGACAAAGACATGCTTTTAGTCGGTCTTCTGGTGTTAAAGGCCGGGATAGATGATCGGCGAATATCCTTGTGATCTGTAGCCAGCTTCTTTGACATTCGCCTATCCCATAAACTGGACCCCAGATTAATCCAAGATCTGTGTTCGGGCTTCATAACATTCGGCCCTATTCACCCCAGTATTCTGATATGGCCGTACCTGCGCCGCTGCAAGTAATCGTAGTGAAATTTCTACGCCAGAAAAAGTAAAGGCTCTATCCGTAGGAAGACAATCGAATATGTTGACAGTGTCGCAGTTTATCATCCTTGCCTGAAGCGACCGCCATTACTTTGATTGCCAAGTTGTTGCACGTTGTACTCAATACAGTGGCCGGTTGGGGAACTGTCTGCCGAACAACTTGGCACTACGGTGTTAGCAGATGACGCCTAGTGTTTTTGATTCCGATCGTCCGAAACTTGGACACATACTGGCGCTTCTGACTTGCCCAGACATTTTAATCTTGGTCAACAGACTTCAGCACATCCTGTGGCATCGCCTTAGAGGGATCGATGTCATGTTTCTTGCATAGCTTGGCGACCTGGCTGTTGGGATGCGGCAAAGGAAACCCACCGTCCATATTGTATTTCTTGCGCATGCTTGAGCCGCCAATGTGATGAACCCCCAACGCGTTTTCATCGAGCGATATGCGGGAAAACCGCGGCCGAAAATAATTCAAGCGCATGGCTGTAGGTTCTTGGGAATAGAATGACTCGGGTGGCAGGGCGTGTTTAACTTCACCGTTTTTGCCCAGAAAATAAGAGATAGCCTGAGGCCCGAACGTATAAAATGGCAGCTGCGACAGGTTTTCCAACGGTACCGAGAAAGAGCCATCTTCATTGGACTTGCCGATGGAAACATCAATATTTTTTTTCCACGGCCAGTCATTGGGGATCACGATCTCAGACCCGTTCATAAAGTCATACATACCTTGCAATGTTGGAGAACTGTGCGGCAACCGGAGAGCCGCATTGTTAAAATAGCGTTTCTCTTTTGCGAAAACATACGGAATGTCGGGGATCGGCTGCATACACAGCATATCGCAATCCATCCAGATTTCGTCGGATTCCCGAAGCATGTTGATCCTGAAAAAATCCGACAACGGGGCATAAGCGCTGTTTCGCTTTTCGTTTCGCCATATTTTCAGGTGGTCAGGTAAGAAAATACGTGCATCCGCATTTTCAACGCCCGGTGGCGTATTCGTGATTTCATTCAAAGAGTACAACTTGACCTTATGGCCGTGATCCACAAAGCTTTTGAGGCAGAGTTGCTCGAAAAAAGTCAGACTGGATCCATGCCAAAACGATGAAATTACTGGAGAAATTTCCATGCTGGATCAATGCCCGTTATATTTTTCGCTTGCTCCGCATTAGCATGGCTCCGGTATTCGATCCACTGGTTTAATGATCCCGATACAAGCGCAATTGTGATGGTGACCCAACCGTCCAATATGAACTGTCTGTAGCGCAGGTCCGTTAGTCAGAATTCTCGCACCTTTGTGTTTCGCGAAAAAGAACGAGCGGTAACGATCAAACTTCAGGGGCTCGCAATAAGCAGTAATTGTTTGGTTACCTCAACTTTGGTCCAATTTTCTCAGTCCTCCCCGACAAAGGTCGCAAGATCACCCAAACTGTCTTAAATCGGATCGTCCAATAAGACCTCAGGATGCTCTTGCTTAAGGCGGAAAATTCACCGATCAAGGTTGCCACAAATCCAGACTTATTGGGCAATAGAGGAAGCCGGTGACTCTAAAGACGTGCAATCAGGGATTTTGGCCCTTCCCAAACACAGGACTCCTTTAAAGATGGCCACCTGGGGTGTCGTTACCATGGTCAAAGAGCCGCCAGAGCTGGTGGCTATATTTGCTTCCTATTATGCGTCACTCAGCGCGCAAGAGATCTTTATCTATCTGGATGGTGATGATCCGAAAGCGCGGCAACTTCTGGCTCAGATACCGAACTGTCGCGTTGAAGTGATGGATGACACGTTTTTTCGAAGAAACTGGGACTGTGCTTATCCAGAAAACAGTTTCAGACGCCAAAGACTGATAGCGACAAAAGCCTATCGAGAAGCAACGGTCGATTGGATGCTTTTCCTCGATGCGGACGAGTATCTGCAAGCCGATGATTTTGCGCAAGAGCTTGCTGACCTGCCCTCGGATGTTGATACGATTTCAATTCCTAATGGCGAGCGCGTGTTTTCGACCGAGGACACCACACCCGGACTTTTTGGTGGTCTTATGCTGAAGCCTAAGCACACCCGCGGCTATGTCGCCCGAAGCTTATTCGGAGAAGAACGACTCAAGTACAGCGACAGAGGATTTTGTGCGCATCGTTTCGGAAAAAGCGCCACCCGAACGGGGAAAAACATCAAGTTAGGTGTTCATGCGCCACAGCGGTGGAGAGGCAACATCAAGCGACATGTTTCTCAACAATCGGTCATTTGTCACTTTGACGGACTGACCGAAATCCACTGGATGCTCAAATTGCTGAGATATCATGATATGGGCACATATGAATCACCTAAGGGCAGCAACGATTTCCGCTATGAACAGGTCCAATTCCTGAAAAATTCATCTTCATTGAATGCTGTTCAAGAGCTTCATGACATTATCCGAAAATACGACAAGGACACCGAAGAAAGACTAAGGGGTCATGGTCTTCTCGATGATGTGCAGGTCCGCCCTTTCCGGGGTTTGGATACCTATTATCCTGACCACGAGTTTGATTTGTCGGTTGAGTGGTTCAACGATGTTCTGAAGATGAATATGTCGGACCTCTATGCGAGATTACCGACATGATGTTTGATGCAAATAGTCTGACCTTATGCAAAACATGCTCTACCGACCGCTCATCCTTGGAATGGAGCAAGAATGACCGAAACGAACCCTGATGTTGCGATCCAGTACCGTGGATTGAAGATACCTTCATCGCCATTTCTGGACGAAACGATTATAAATCTGATCGAGCAGGACAATTATGAAAGCTGGGAAATGGATGGCGCTTTGAGCGTCGTTCAACCTGAGGATCGTATTCTGGAAATGGGCGCCGGGCTGGGTATCGTGAGTGGTGTTGTCGCGCTCGAGAACAAACCAGAGGCTATTCTCAGTTTTGAAGCCAATCCAAATCTAATTCCACACATCCGTCGTTTACATGCCCTAAATGGGCTTTCAGACCGGATCGAAGTCCGGAATGCGATACTAAGCGCCAATCCAAAGGATCCCGACTCTATTCCGTTTCATATTGACGCTTCATATCTAGGGTCTTCAGTTTTTGATAATGAAGGTGAATCAATAACATCAGTGCGCGTAGCTAAAGCGGACTTCGAAGCGGTGAAACGAGAGTTCGCTCCGACGGTTCTTGTGATGGATATTGAGGGGGCGGAACTGGATTTCTTGAGGAATGCGGACCTGTCGGGCATTCGAGCCATTGTTATTGAATTCCATCGCCTCATTTATGGGCACAAAGGTGTACGGGCCTGTAAAAGGATTCTTTCTAACGCGGGTTTTCTACGGCTGGACGATTTGTCTTGGAGGGTCGTTTGGACCTGCACGCGAGATATTGGCTGAGCCCTCTTCATTGCGATGGGCAATTTTCGGGTTAGGTGATTTGGCCAAGCCAGTTGAGCGCCCTGAAATGAGACTATCGGCCGGCTTGTGACCTGAATTTGCCCATCGCAATTCACGCGCTGCAACTATCTGCATCTATGAGCAGTAACTTGTGACAGAATCTCAAAAAAACTGTTTCTGCCTTCAATTTCGGATCGCGGGGCTGGGTCAACGACCACGATGTCGGCGCTGAGTGTCCCTGTCTTATTGTGCCGTTTTCCGGTCATAGCATCTGGAAACACCACCATTTTGCGACACCGGCAACACCCCGAGTTAACTGCAAAGCTCAAAGCGAAGCCGCACCCATCAAACTGTGTGCAACAAAACTGTTGACGAGACCTGATCTCATCAATAGTCGGTAACCATCTGTTGGGGTGCCCCTCGGGGCTGAGATGCTGACTTGCAAACCCATTGAACCTGACCCGGTTAGGACCGGCGGAGGAAACAGACATACCGGGCGCCCCGTGTCACAACTCGTGTCACAATGCAGGCTACGGGTCTTTCCACGCACATCCTGACCATGACAATGAGGGATGTGCCATGGTTGCGACAGCATTGACGATTGCCGGTTCCGACAGCGGGGGCGGCGCGGGAATTCAGGCAGATCTTAAATCATTCGGCGCAATGGGCGTGTTCGGTTGCAGCGTGGTCACCGCGATAACCGCGCAGAATACCTGTGACGTGACCGCAGTACATCCGGTACCCGACAATATTGTCGCGGCTCAGATCAAGGCGGTCCTGGACGACATCCGCATAGACGCCATCAAGATCGGAATGCTGGGCACGCCATCATTGGTCGAAACAGTGGCCCGTGCATTGGAAGGTTTTTCCGGACCTGTCGTCCTCGACCCCGTCATGGTGGCGAAATCCGGGGTCGCCCTGCTTGAAGATCAAGCGATTGCCGCGCTGAAGCAGTATCTTCTGCCGCGCGCTGACCTGCTGACACCAAACCTGCCCGAGGCGGACAAGCTGCTGGGACAAACCCATAAGGGCGACAGTGCCGGACTGGTTGCGCCGTTGCTGGCGCTAGGTCCTAAGGCGGTTCTGATCAAGGGCGGCCATGCCGATGGCATTGAGTGCCTTGATGTGCTGGCAAAGTCAGGGTTCGTTGTCACGCTGGGGGCACCGCGGATCGCGACCCGCAACACGCATGGTACTGGCTGCAGTTATTCCGCAGCAATTGCGGGCTGCCTGGCGCGCGGCATGGATCCTGAGACCGCGGTGCGGCGGGCGCATGGCTGGCTGCACGCTGCAATAAAACGTGCCGACGGGTTGGAGATTGGACAAGGCCACGGCCCGGTGCATCATTTTCACGAGATGTGGGCATGAGCGCTGTCACCATACTGGGTGCAGGGGTTGCCGGGCTTTGCGTGGCAGCCGAGCTGGTGTCACGCCGTGTTTCCGTACGGATGATCGACCCGGCAGGTCCCGTGAATACGCATTCCTGCAGCTGGTGGGCCGGGGGCATGTTGGCACCGAAATGCGAGGGCGCAGTCGCCGAACAGCCCGTGGTGGAACACGGGTGTAAAGCAGCGGATTGGTGGCAAAAGCAGGGGGCGCAGTTCGGTCTGGATGTGACCCGGAACGGTACCTTGGTTGTCGCTCTGGGCCGGGATCAGAGCGAGCTGACGATGTTTGCACGGCGCGCCGAAGGCGTGGAATGGCTGGACCGCGAGGGCATCGCGCTCCACGAGCAGCATTTGGCCGAGCAATTCGGCAAGGCGTTGTTCATCGCAAGTGAAGCGCATCTCAATCCCCGCCCGATGTTGACCGGGTTGCATGCACACCTGGTGGCTTCGGGCGTTGAGTTTCTGACTGCAGGCGAAACGCTGGGTCAGGTCATCGACTGCCGTGGTCTCGCCGCGCAGGATCGGCTGAGCGATTTGCGCGGGGTCAAGGGTGAGATGCTCATCGTGCGCTGCCCGGATGTGTCACTGTCGCGTCCCGTGCGGCTGCTGCATCCTCGTTTCCCGCTCTACATTGTACCGCGCGGCGATGGCGTATTCATGTTGGGCGCAACCCAGATCGAAAGTGGGCAGCGCACCCGCGCAAGCCTGCGATCCGTGATGGAACTAATGAATGCGGCCTATGCGCTGCACCCGGCATTTGGTGAGGCCGAGCTGCTGGAAATTGGCGTCGATGCCCGCCCGGCCTTTGCGGACAATCAGCCGCGCATCCGCCATTTCGAAGATCGCATCATGGTGAACGGGCTGTACCGCCATGGCTATCTGCTTGCTCCGGCGTTGGCGGGGATGGTGGCAGATCTGGTGACCTGCGGCACGCAGCCCGCGCTTTGGTACGAGAACTGCGAAGGCACGAAAAGCGCGTTTGAAACGCTGGGGAGAACCACATGAAACTGATGGTGAATGGTGAGGTCACCGAGGCCAAGGGCCCCAGCCTTGCCGATCTTCTGGTCGAACTAGGCAAAGGCAATGACAAACTGGCCACGGCGGTGAACGAGGTGTTCGTTCCGGCATCAACACGTGCGGCGCAAATGCTTTCCGATGGGGACCGGATCGAGCTGGTTTCGCCGCGGCAGGGGGGCTGACATGCCGGAATTCTACGGCAAGGAAATAGCGTCGCGCCTGATGTTGGGCACCGCGCAGTATCCGTCGCCCGCAGTGCTCGCCGATGCGTTTCGACGTTCGGGCGCAGGCATTGCCACGGTGTCGCTGCGTCGCGAGGCGGGTGGTGAAAGGGCCGGGCAGGATTTCTGGTCTCTGATCCGTGATTTGGGTGTCGAGGTGTTGCCCAATACCGCCGGGTGCTACTCAGTACGCGAAGCGGTCACTACGGCGCAGATGGCGCGCGAACTTTTCGAGACCAACTGGATCAAGCTTGAGGTGATCGGCCATGCCGACACTCTGCAGCCCGACCCGTTCGGCCTTGTGGAGGCGGCGCGCATCCTTGCCGACGATGGGTTCGACGTCTTCCCCTATTGCACCGAAGATCTGGTGCTGTGCGAGAAACTGATCGAGGCAGGCTGTCGTGTGTTGATGCCTTGGGGGGCGCCGATCGGCACCGGACTGGGGCTGAACAACCTTTACGGCCTTCGCTCGGTACGGGCTCATTTTCCCGAGGTGCCTCTTGTGGTTGATGCAGGGCTGGGCCTGCCATCACAGGCGGCACAGGCCATCGAAATCGGCTATGATGCGGTGCTGCTGAACACGGCGGTCGCTAAGGCAGGTGATCCGGCGGCGATGGCCCAAGCGTTTGCCCGCGCGGTTGAAGCCGGTGCCTTGGCCTTCGGTGCCGATGCTATGGAACCGCGCGACATGGCCTCGCCCTCAACACCTGTTTTCGGAAAGGCCATGCTGTGACGCTGCCGTCGTTCTACCCGATATTCGATGACATCTCATGGCTGCGCCGAATGCTGCCGCTCGGAGTGCGGTTGGTGCAGCTGCGCATCAAGGAACATCCCCTGGATGCGGTGCGCGCGCAGTTGGCGGAGGCGCGGGATTTGTGCCGCGACCACGGCGCGCTGTTGGTGGTCAATGACTATTGGGAACTGGCGATTGAGCTTGACTGCGACTGGGTGCACCTAGGGCAGGAAGATCTGGATACCGCTGACCTTGACGCGATCCGAGCTGCTGGATTGAAACTTGGAGTCTCAACCCATGACGAAGCAGAGCTTAAGCGTGCGCTGGCTTTGCGGCCTGACTATGTGGCACTCGGGCCCGTTCATCCGACCATTCTTAAAAAGATGAAATGGCACCAGCAGGGTGTCGAAAAGCTGACCGACTGGAAGGCGCGGATCGGACCTATTCCGCTTGTGGCGATAGGTGGCATGTCGGTCGAGCGCGCGCAGGGTGCGTTCGCCGCCGGGGCCGACATCGTGTCCGCCGTGACCGACATCACCTTGAAGGACGACCCAGAAGCCCGTGTACGCGAATGGCTAAGGATCTGCCTATGAGCCGCTATGCACGCCAGATTGCTGTACTTGGCTTTGGCGCGTCGGGGCAGGAAAACCTGCGCACCGCGCATGTACTGGTGATTGGCGCAGGAGGGCTTGCCGCACCAGTGCTGCAATATCTGGTCGGGGCCGGTGTGGGACGTATCCGTTTGGTTGATGCTGACAAGATCAGCCTGTCGAACCTGCACCGCCAAACGCTGTTCCGTGAACGCGACATAGGGCAATCCAAAGTGCAGGTGGCAGCACGTGAAATGATGGCGCTGAATGATGAGGTGCGGATCGAACCGGTCGAAACCCGCTTTGATCCGGCCAATGCCTCGCAACTTTGTCAGGGCATCAATCTGGTGCTGGATTGTGCCGACAGTTTTGCCGCCAGCTATGTAGCCTCGGATGTTTGCCTTGATGCCGATTTGCCGCTGATCAGCGCCAGCGTGGTGGGCTCGGAGGGCTATGTCGGGGGCTTCTGCCACAAGGCTCCGGGTCTGCGCGCGCTGTTCCCGGATCTGCCTGCAAGGCTGGGTTCCTGTGACGCCGATGGCGTGCTTGGCCCGACGGTGGGTATGATCGGCAGTCTGCAAGCGCAGATCGCGGTTGCGGTGCTGAGCGGGGACCTTACGCCAATGGGGCGTCTGGTGACCTATGAGGCCACCAGCATGCGCTTTGGCGGTTTTCGCTTTGACGGCGCGCCGGATCCCGCACCAGAGCCGGACTTCATAGCGCAAGAGATGCTTCGGGCCGACGATCTGGTAATCGACCTACGCGCCGCAGATGAAACTGGCCCGGAGCTGGCCGGGGCTCAGCGCCTCAGTGTCGATGAAATCGATCCGCGTGACCCCCTTTTGCAAAACAACAGACGCCTCATCCTTGCCTGCCGTTCCGGTCTTCGGGCCTGGCAGGCTGCGATGCGGATTTCCACGAAAAACGGGCCCGAAATCAAGCTTCTGGCCCTTGGTGACAACAACTGAAACGAGGAAACCGAATTGAAACATTTTCTGACCGTAGCGGCGATGCTGATGGCTACACCGGCGCTGGCACAAGACAAGATGACTCTGCTGCTGGATTGGTTCGTAAACCCTGATCACGGTCCGATCATCGTAGCGCAGCAAAAAGGTTATTTCGCAGACCAGAATCTTGAGGTCGAGATTGTGCCGCCTGCTGATCCCTCGGCCCCACCGAAACTGGTAGCCGCCGGGCAGGGTGACATCGCCGTGAGCTATCAACCAAACCAGCACCTCCAGGTAGCCGAAGGTCTGCCGCTGATGCGCGTAGGTACACTTGTGGCAACGCCACTCAGCTGTCTTCTGACACTAAAGGACGGCCCGATCCAAGAGATCAGCCAGCTAAAGGGCGGCAAGATCGGGTTCTCGGTCGCTGGCGTGGAAGAGGCAGTGCTGGGCGCCATGCTGGGCAAGCACGGCGTCGCGCTGAACGAGATCGAGATGATCAACGTCAACTTCTCGCTCAGCCCCTCGGTCATGTCGGGGCAGGTCGATGCGGTGATAGGTGCCTATCGCAATTTTGAGCTGAATCAGATGGAAATCGAAGGCGTCGAAGGCCGATGCTTCTATGTCGAAGAAGAAGGCGTGCCGACATATGACGAGCTGATCTATGTCGCCAACCCCGAGCTGATGGACAAGGACAAGGTGCGCCGCTTCCTGCGCGCCACCGAGCTGGCCACGCAATACATCGTCAACAACCCGGATGAAAGCTGGGAGGTTTTCAAAAGCTACGCGGAAGAGCTGGACGACGAGCTGAATGCAAAGGCTTGGGTCGACACCCTACCCCGCTTTGCCTTGCGTCCTGAGGCGCTGGACGAAGGCCGCTATATCCGCTTCGAGGAATTTCTGGCCAAAAGCGGCCTAGTCGAGGGCACCCGCCCGGTATCGAAAATCGCAGTCGATCTGGGGGCACAATGAACTACGGCACCTCATTTGAGGCATGGCGAGCGGCGGCCGGGGAAACCTGGGCTGCCTATACCCGCCATGCATTCGTGCGGGGCATGGGTGATGGAACCCTCCCGCGCGCGGCGTTTTTGCACTATCTCAAACAGGACTACGTTTTTTTGATCCATTTCGCCCGCGCTTGGGCGCTAGTGGTGACCAAGGCCGAGTCCGTCGCGGATATGCGCCTCGCCGCGGGGACAGTGAATGCACTGATCAATGACGAGCTTGCCCTGCATATCGGCATCTGCGCCGAGGCTGGGATTTCCGAGGAAGAACTTTTTGCAACGCAAGAGCGTCAGGCTAATCTTGCCTATACACGCTATGTACTGGATGCCGGGCATTCCGGGGATATGCTTGATCTTCTGGCCACACTGGCCCCCTGCGTCATGGGCTATGGTGAGATCGGGGCAGAGCTTTCGGCGACAAAGACCTCGGAAACCTATGCCGATTGGATCAACACTTATGGCGGGGAAGATTACCAACAGGTCTGCTGCGATGTTGGCGCACTGATCGATGGCGTGGTAGCGCGGCGCATCGGGGATGACCCGCAAAACTGCCCACGTTGGGCAAATCTTTGCGACCGCTTCCACAAGGCGACCGAGCTTGAGGTCGGCTTTTGGGGCATGGCATCGCAGCCATGAGCCCGGCCCCCGCCCTATATCTGCGCGGATCACTGTCGATTGGCGACACATCCATCGCGCGCGGCATTGATCTGCGACTTGATGCAGGGCGGTGGACCTGTCTTCTGGGGGCCAGTGGTGTGGGCAAATCCACAGTGCTCAAGCTGCTGGCCGGACTGGGAGACCATGTTTCTTTGGACGGTGAAATCTGGGCCTCGGACGGTGGCGCGCTGGCCGGGCGGGTGGCCTTAATGGCGCAGAGTGATTTGTTGCTGCCTTGGCTATCAGCGCTCGACAATGTGGCAATAGGAGCACGATTGCGCGGCGAGAAATTCGATCGGGGCCGGGCCGAGCAGGTACTGGAGCAAGTTGGGCTAGGCACACATCTGGGCAAGAAACCGGGAAAGCTCTCCGGTGGGCAAAGACAGCGCGTGGCCTTGGCCCGAACCCTGATGGAAGACCGCCCCATTGTGTTGCTGGACGAACCATTTTCAGCCCTTGATGCCCTGACTCGGGTGCATATGCAGGACCTCACCGCACAGCTGCTGAAGGGACGTACGGTGCTGCTTATCACCCATGACCCGGCCGAAGTGGCGCGGCTGGGGCAGAACATCATGATCATGACGCGCGACGGGCTGCACCCGGTCGAAACTCCAATGGGCAGCATCCCGCGCCCTGTTGATGATCCGGGCGTGCTAGGCATCCAGGCCGCGCTGCTTCAACAACTCAGGACGGACAGATGAGCGCAAGCGAAACTCTCAGGGCGCTGAAACAGGACAACTGGACAGCGGCCACGACACATGACTTTACCAATGCGCTGGCTACCGGAACGCTCGATCACGGCAAAATGGCTGGCTATTTACAGCAGGATTACCTTTTCGTGGAAGGCTTCGTGCGTCTGCTGGCCTCAGCAGTGGCGCATGCACCCAACCTCGCCGATGCTGTGTCGGGCGCGCGCTTTCTGGGCCAGATCTGCGGGCCAGAGAACACGTACTTCCTGCGTGCATTAGACGCGCTGGACGTGCCCCAGGCAAGCGAAGCCGCACCCGAAACCCTGGCGTTTCAGGCCCTGATGGACGAAGCCCGCACATCCGGGCGCTACGAGCGGATGCTGGCGGTGTTGGTGGTCGCGGAATGGGTCTATCTGGATTGGGCCAGCCCGGTCGAAGCCCGCGCCGAAGATCTGCCGTTCTGGCTGGGGGAATGGATCACTCTGCACTCAGGCGACGGGTTCGAAAGTGTGGTCGCCTACCTACGTGGGCAATTGGACGCGATCTGGTCGACCCTTTCGGACCAGGCACAGGCCGAGGTCGCTGCAACCTTCGGCAAGGCCGTCGCCCTTGAGCGTGCCTTTTTCGATGCCGCATGGGCAGGCTTCCCGGTAGCCCGATGACAGGTTGGCGTGCGGGTATCGCCGCCACCGCAATGGCAGTAGCGCTTTGGCAACTGGTGGTTTGGGCCACCGGCTTGCCGCGTTTTATCTTGCCCCCGCCAGCGCTGGTTTCCGAAACCATTTGGAACAGCCGCAACCTTCTGCTGGAGCATGGGCTGGTCACCGCGACCGAAGTGCTGATCGGGCTGGCCCTTGGTGCAGTGCTGGGCGGGCTGTCGGCCATCGGCCTTGCCGCCTCACCGCTAGCACGCGCGCTGGTGCGACCAATTTTGGTGTTTTCCCAGACCATCCCCGTCTTTGCTCTGGCACCGATTCTGACCCTGTGGCTTGGCTTCGGGCTCGAGGCCAAAATCGCCATGGCGCTGCTGATCATTTATTTCCCGGTTACTTCGTCTTTCTTTGATGCATTGATGCGCAGCAATCGCGACTGGCTGGATCTGGCTCGGGTCATGGGGGCGTCACCCGCCCTAGTAATGTTGCACATCCGTATTCCATCTGCTCTGCCCGGATTTGCCAGCGGCCTGCGTCTGGCTGCCGTCTATGCCCCGATCGGTGCCGTCATCGGTGAATGGGTCGGAGCGTCGCGTGGGCTGGGATATCTGATGTTGCTGGCCAATGGCCGTGCCAAAACCGATCTGATGTTCGCCGCGCTGATCGTGTTGGCGGTACTCACCATCATCCTGCACGCAACGGTCAACGCCCTGTGCAATCGGTACCTGGATCAGCGTGATCAGATATGAACAAAGTACTGACCGTAAGTATACGCGAACGCGGAGATCGACTTTAATCGTGCCACCAGCTGTGATGAATGAGCTCAAAGCTAGAGTACATTGATTTCCAGAGCGCCATGTTAAACAAAGCTAGTTGGTCGAGCGGCGAACACAGAGTGTGCCGCAGTCACTTGTCCAAGAGTCCTACCGTAAGGATCAACTTGAATTAAGCCGAACCAGAACGCGTAGCGTCATGGTCTGAAAGTGGTTTATCATTGCCAGTGGCCACTACTTCCGCTGGTCAGGCCTCCGCAGCCAGAGAAGCCGAATGGTTTCCGTAATTTTTGCAACGCGGATCACATAGTGAACGCCCCACACACCAAAAGCCTGTTTGGTTGACAGATCCTGATTCCTCAGAAGGTTTTTCAACGTCTTGAAGGAAGGGATCAATTTCTGCAAAGGCGGGATGTAATTTACGATGCCGCGCTTGGCATTGCGGCGCAGCCTAGCACCCTCAATACGACGGGCTTTGGTGATGTGATCCCCAAGACTGTCGCGCGCCGGGTGACGGACGATGGCGTCTTCGGCAAACACAATCGCTTCGCCCGCAGATTGAGCACGATCATTCCATTCCATGTCCCCGCCGGACAACACCGTGTCGTTGAACCGACCGATGCGATCCATAAGCTCCCGCCGTACGATCAGATTGGCCGTAACCGCACGCCCCCGTTCCACCCATTTTTTTTGCTCTAACCCCAAATGAACATCATATAGTTCGGTCGTCTTCCAATCCTGCCCGTTCGGGATCAGCACAACATTGCCGCCAAAGCGATTAACCTCGGGGTGGTCTTCGGCTATTTTCAACCCGGCCTCTAGATAGAGCGGGTCAGGCTGACAATCGGAGTCGGTGAAAAACAGTAGCTCCGAGGTGGCTTCTTCGATTCCCCGGTTGCGCGCTGCGTATGAGCCGGGTTTTGCCTCACTTAGGATGCGGGCGTTGGCGGGCAGGCGAAACCCGTCTGGCATGGGGTCGGTCGGATCATTGTTGACTGCAAGTATCTCGAACTGGTTTGTGTTCAGTGTCTGAGAGGCGAGCCCATCCAGACAACGCTGCAATTGGTCCCAGCTTTGATAGGTCGGGATGATCACTGACGCGCTCAGGGACGAACGCGCCTGTGTAATGTCAGGCCGTTGGATCACGTCGGGATCATTCGGCATTGACGGCGTTCGAGTACTGATGGTCATACAGGGTTTTGAATGGCCCCGGTTTCTTCAGCAACTGTTGGGCGCTGCCCTGCTCAAGAACTTCACCAGCCTCAATCACCACGATCTTGTCCGCATGCATGATGGTTGAAAGCCTGTGAGCCACGATGATTGTCGTACGCCCTTCGGTCAGGCGGCCCAAGGCTTCCTGAACCAGATGTTCCGACCGCGAGTCCAGCGCACTAGTTGGTTCGTCCAGCAGCAGGATCGGGCTGTCGCGCAGAAGCGCGCGCGCAATCGCAAGGCGCTGTTTTTGACCACCGGACAGGAAGGCACCATTTTCACCAACCAGAGTGTCAAAGCCTTTCTCAAGCGACATGATGAAGTCATAGGCATTCGCGGCCTTGGCAGCCTCGATCACGTCGTCTTGCGAGGCACCCTCACGGCCAAAACGGATGTTGTCGGCGATTGAGGCCGAAAACAGAAACGTCTCTTGCCCGACGAACGACATGTTCTGGCGCAGTGATTTGAACGAGGCGTACTTGATATCCTGACCATCGATCGATACCGAACCACTGGTCGGGTCATAGAGGCGCAGGGCCAAATTCAGAATGGTCGACTTGCCGCCGCCGGACAGACCAACCAGAGCGGTGGTCTTGCCAGCTTCGAACGTCAACGAAAGCCCTTTCAGGATCGGATCGCGACGACGGTAGCCGAAAGTGACGTCGTCGAACACCACCTCTCGCGGACCATCAGGCAGGCTTTTGGGATTGGCCTCTTCCGGCAGAGTTTCAGGCTCGTCCAACATATTGAACAACATCTGCACCCGGCGCAGACCCAACTCCATCTTCACCCGCACCTTCGTCAGGCGCTTCGCGGGCTCATAGGCCATCATCACAGCGGTCACGAACGACATCAGTTCACCCGGAGTGGACGCTGCAGCGCCAAACAGCTTACCAGCGCTCAACCCGATGACCGAAGCAATTGCAAACCCGGCCAGGATATCCGTCAGCGGGCTCGTTGCAGCTTGCAAACGCGCAAGCTTGTTGCGGCGCTTCTCAACGCTTTTCACCGCCGAATTCATCTCGAGGGCCATGCGCTCTTCCAATCCGAAGGACTTGACCACACGTATACCAGCCGAGGTTTCTTGAATGACCTTCATGATCGCGCCCATTGATTGCAGCTCCATATCCGCAATCTCTCGCACTTTGCGAAGCAGCATGCGAACACCCAAGATCGCCAAGGGGCCGACGATAAGCGTAAACAAAGACAAGATCGGTTGCTGGTAGAACATCACGGCCAAAAGACCAATCAATGTAAGCATATCGCGCACCGCAGTGGTCACCATGATCTCGATCACCGTGCGCGCAGCCTGGGCGGTTTGTGTCACCTTCAACAACAGATCCGAGCTTTCGGTCAAATTGAAGAATGACACCCCTTGCCGCAAAAGCTTGTCGTAAAGCTTGATCTGCTGTTTCGAGACGATCCGGTTACCGGCACGGGTCAGAGCCACAATTTGAACGTAAGTCGCAATCCCTTTGACCAGGAAGATCGAGAATACGGCCATCGAAACGCCGAAAATCTTGGCTGAGTTTTCACTGTCAAACAGCGAATCCACCACATCACGCATGATAAATGCGATACCTGCGGTGGTTGCCGCAACAAATACCATCGCGATGATCGCGATCGTATAAGGTACCGCTTGCTCGCGCATATTCTCGGAGAGCAGTCGCCACAGGACGGAATCACTCAATACAGCCGCAAATTTTGATTTGATCTTTTGCAATGCACATGTCCACTGTGATCAGGATCGAGCTATGTCACATCTGACGCGCTCATAAACAGTTTCCGCTAGATAGTCGCCTGTTGCCAGTTGAGCAAGCCCGCGCCCTATTCTGCCGCTTCAATGCGAATTGTTCGAACCGAAGAGTCTACACGCGAATAAGCGGCCAAAACCCTCCCCGACCATTTCTGTGCAATGTAATCCGCCATAAAACGCGTTGGTGCAATCAGAATCGCCACCCCCCCTGCCCTTTCGGCTTCGTTCAGATGCTTGAACCAACTGGACCAAAGTTCTGGGTCACGCTCATGTAGGATCGATTGAACCTGTGTCCAAACGTCTTCACCCTGCGGCGGCGGGATTGATGGCTTTGACTGAAATGGCACAACATTAGTATCGCGCTCTGGCTTCTGCTGCATTCGTTCCTGGAAATCCGTTCCGATCACGGGCCAGGCTTCCATTGTGTCCAGCATGATCTGCTTGAGGTCGAGTTCATAAACTGCAACCCGACCCCGAGCGGCGGGTCGTTTGACCGCAATCCAGCCTGCGCTGCGCAGCTTAGCCATCTCACGTTTAACTGTGCGTTCGTTCACGGACCACAACCGAGCGATCTCTTCCCGGCCAATCGACAGTTCATTGGAGCGCCAGTTATAGCGCGTGGTAATTAATGTCATGATGCGAAGAACACTGCGATGACGATGCTTGTCACCTGATAAGGCGTGAACGGCGAGAGCCGACAAGATATCGTACTTCAGTGCAGGCGCATTTCGCCCGACCGGTTTCGCAACCTGCATCCGTTTCCTCACCGCTCTTTTTTGCCTCATGCGGGTTGACCCCGCCGTAATCGCGCCGTTTCCCAACGCTTTTCGTGATTGTTCACTGATTAGCGTCCAATACTTCGATTCTGTCAAGAGTTCGTTGAGATCACGCTATTTGATAGGTGCTATTCGTTATCAAAAAATAGAAGAAATAGGTGAATTTATGGTGATGGGGGACATGCTGGGTGTCCCCTTATGGAGCAATAATGTCCCCCTATATGCCGTATCAGCTTGAGTTACGTCCCCCTAAATCTGGTAGGATATCCGAAGTCAGGACGATTGCAGAGAGCAGCAGTGTTCCGAATCGGTCAGCACTAGATACGGACATATTTTCTTACCCATGGGTAACATCACAACCTTACAATAATTTCTTTTGCCAAATATGCAAATCGGGCGTAAATAACAAAAGAGAGAAAAATAACGTCCAGAAGAATGAGAACTGAGGCATGTACACGCACGAAGACCTGAATGCATTGCGCACCCAGTCCCTGAAATTGCAGGGCTGGATTCGCCAGCAGACTTTCAGCCCTGAGATGGAGAAGACGCTAAGGCGGTTCTCAAGCTGGGAGGTGTCCGAACTGATCTTTAAGGTGAACCAATCGACTTTCCGAGGAAAGCTGGCCGCCGATCCTTCATTGCCGGGAGGCGAGGTCGAGCCTGATGGGCGGCAGCGTTGGTTTAGTCTGGAAGAGGTAAATGAGCTCAGGCGGCGGCTTAAGGTTAATCGCAAAGCGCTCACTCCTCCACGCCCTGCGGGCAAGCGGGCGGTTCGGGCCGCTGTTGCCAATTTCAAAGGGGGGGCCGGCAAGTCGACCGTGGCGTTGCATCTTGCGCACGCCGCTGCTCTGGACGGCTACCGAGTATTAGTGGTGGATTTTGACCCTCAGGCGACGCTCAGCCATTCGATGGGTCTGACCGATGTCGCTGAAGATTTCACCGTCTGGGGTATCATGGCGCGGGATCTAATCCGTGAAACCGAGCGCATGAATAACCGCCCTGCGGCTGCGGAGTCAGGAACTGCCCTGCCCCGCCGAGAATTACCACCTTCTATAACGGATATGGGCCTCGGCGAACTGCGCATTTCTGATTTTATCAAGCAGACCTCATGGTCAACGATTGATGCAATCCCTTCTTGCGCCAATGCTGCTTTCGTCGAATTCGCATCGGCACAATATCGGCACCTGAATCCTGAGTGGTCTTTTTTTGCAGCTGTGTCTCGCTATCTGGATCAAATACCGAATGATGCTTATGACCTGATCCTGTTCGATTGCCCGCCTGCGATAGGATACCAATCCATGAATGCGGTGTTCGCAGCAGACATGTTGTATATCCCGTCGGGGCCCGGATACTGGGAATACGATTCAACCACCTCATTCATTGGACAGTTGGCTGAAGCCCTCGAAGATCTGGCCTATGGTTTCGACAAGACCTTACCCACGGGTAAGATTGGTTTACCCAAGACATTCTGCGAAATTCGGTTTTTGCTTACGCGCTACGAACCGGGGAACGCACTGCACACAGCGATGTATGACGCATTCCGCAAAGTCTTTGGTGAGCACCTCGCCGAGCACCCGGTCGAGATGACGCGCGCGGTCGAGCAATCGGGTCGATTCCTGAGTTCAGTTTATGAGATGGATTACCGTGAGATGACGAGGGAAACCTGGCGTCGCGCGCGTTCGACATTTGATAATGTTTATGATGAATTCCGGGGCGTCATGCTATCGGCCTGGGACAAGCTGGAGGATGACGTATGAGCCGAAAACGCAGAATGTTCGATATCGATATGCCAGCGATGGAAGAAATCCCGGTTGGCAAGGTTCCGGATAAAGCGCTTGAGAAAAGGCGCGGACCAATGGCCACTGCAATCTCCGAGAACGCTAATGCGCTACGCGACCAGCAAACTACCGAAGATGCAATCAGAGTCGAAAATGACAGGTTAGCGCACGAGCTTGTGCGACTACGTTCCGAAGGGTATGTTACTGAACAGATCGCATTGGCGGATGTTGTTACCGAGCGCCTGACGCGCGACCGCAAGCCTGGCCCTGATCCTGAGTTGGATGAGTTGAAGGCTTCTATTCAGGATGTGGGTCTTTCGAACCCGATCCGGGTCGAGCGTCGCAACGATGGACGCTTTGAGTTAATTCAAGGAATGCGCAGATTATCGGCATTTCGCGCATTACTTGAGGAAACTGG
Source organism: Ruegeria sp. C5 (assembly GCF_056537605.1). Lineage (NCBI taxonomy): Bacteria > Pseudomonadati > Pseudomonadota > Alphaproteobacteria > Rhodobacterales > Roseobacteraceae > Ruegeria > Ruegeria sp. C5. The sequence goes on from NZ_JBQFRX010000002.1 coordinate 589,227, forward strand.
CGACGCGCGATTTGCGACGATTCCGGCCGGTGTTTCTGACGTTGCAGAGCTGGATGATAGCTATCGTCGCATGGTCGATGAAAACCTGATCCGAAAGGATATCTCGTTTGCGGAAATGGGCGCGCTTGCGCGTGCCTATGCGGAAGACCCCGCCAATGATTGTCCGGATGTCGACAAAGCGGTTTCAACCTTGTTCAAATCTGCAAGCTATACCAAGCGCAGCTATATTCGGGCGTTTGCGAGTTTGCTGGCCATGTTGGAAAAGGTTCTTATGCACCCAAACGACATTCCACGGAATGTGGGGGTTGAACTCAAACGAAAGCTCGACTCTGATCCTGGATTGATCCGACAAGTCAGTGCGGCTTTGGTGAGTGAACCAAATCGCGACAGCGTGCGCGAAGTGGCCATTCTTCGCGATTTTCTCACAATCGAAAATGCGACCGCCGCCAAGCCAAAGGCTGAAGCCGTTGGTAAACCACGCCGCGCGAAGACAACGTTTCAGGTAAGGGGCAGGGCAGGGATTGCAAAATGTTCTGCATCCAGCGGAAGGATCGAACTTCGCTATGATCTCGATTTTACCCGTGTCGATAGGGCGAAATTAGAACGTGCTGTGGCCACCTTGATCGAGGATCTGCGAGAAGAAGACGATCTTACCCACGGGTAAGGCGGGCTTAGCGAGATAGATCCGAAGCGCGGCGCTGGTTAATTTCAGCGCCGTTTTTTTGCACAAACTGGACAGCTGTTTGAGTCAGAACCTCAGGAGGTCATCTGAACCATTTGATCGTACCACCCGGATTCAAACGCTTGTTTTGTGCTTCGGGCGGCTGCATTCCGAGCAGAGGCGATGACATCAAGTCCAGTTAATCAATATAAGGCGTCGCGCCGCATTGATGTTAAACTGGGGCAGGTGATCTGCAATTTATTTAGTTTGTCACGGCGGAACTGATGCACAGTCTATGGGGTAGGGCAGGGACCACGCCACGGCCTCAATCTTCGTGCGCACCGCCGCTGCTTTTCATCAGGAGAACTATCTTGGCGTGCGGTAACATATTCAAAGCACTTGAGCATACAACGGTGTGGCGGTGAGTACCTATCAACGATTGGTATGAACGTGCCGTGGCTTGCCAGAGAAAGCGCGGCGATCGGTTGAATGATCGACAATAGAGAGCATCGTGTGTGAGTAGTGCGCAAAATGTACTAATAACTACTATTACTAATTCTGTCGGTCTGCAGTTTCATGCAGTAAGAGAATGTGATTTCGGTGACATACTTCTTCGCAAGTTTCCTGGGCTGAACAGGCGGTGGTTCTGTCGTAAACTCTGCCCCCACTTGTCAGATCGGACGCAGTCCTGTTAACGCGGGCTGGGACGTGACAGGAGCAAACTGTGACGATCACTTTGAAAGGCGCGCATTTTCCAAGATTAATGGTTGTCGGAGGATCGGCAGCGACCGCGCAAACAGCGGCATATGGTCAAGCGGATCTTCGAGCAGTAGCGCGATGAGCATGGTTTCGAGGGTGGTTACACCATCATCAAGGACTATGTTCGGGAGCATGGTCGACAGCATCGCGAGATGTTCTTACCGCTTCACCATGCATCCGGCTATGCCAAGGCCAATTTCGGCGAAGCAATGGTGGTGATCGGCGGCATTGAGCAGAAGGCTCACTTCTTTGCCTTGGATCGACCGTATAGCGATGCCTGCTACATCCGCGCCTATTCTGCGGCGGCTGCCGAGGCCTGGATGGACGGGCACGTCCATGCCTTTAGGTTCTTTGAGGCCGTTCAGCGGTCGATCCTGTACGATAACGATCAGTGCCTTGTAGCAAAGATCGAGCCCGACGGAACTCGCAGGCGTGCGCGGCTGTTCAGCAAAATGCTGTCCCACTATGTGATCCAGGTCCGCAACGGGCGTCCTGGTACGGGCAACAACAAGGGATCCGTTGAAGGGCTGGTGGTTACTCCCGGCACAATTTCATGGTGCCGATCCCGAACTTTCCAACCAGGGATGCCTTCAACGACAGGCTTGAGAGGCAGTGCCAAAAACGACAGGCAGATCGGACCAGCGCCGTTCCGTTATAAGCCCCAAGATTGCGGGTGTTTCAAAATCAAGCAGAGGTGTGGCGGCTAGCAACGGGTCTCTGTTCAGCATTTGGTCTATCGTCGAATCAACTCTGAAAGACTTGTAATTGCTATAGTGACTATGGCTTCGAGGGGCTAATTCCAGTTCGCAACGACGCTGCCCAGGGTTACGCGCCGATTTCTTCGTGATCAGTAAGACATTCGGAATGATCGCGTAGAACTTCGAGAACACGACAATCCGAGGTGTTGCCGACACAGCTTTCATGCACCATGCGCTCCAGCTCGTTCCGTAACGCTTCCAGCCGTGCCATTCTTTGCTCAATCTGTTTGAGTTGTCGGCGCGCAATACTGTCAGCTTCATGACATGGGCGATCTGGATCGTCGGACAAATCAAGCAGTTCGCGTATTGCCTGAAGCGAAAACCCCAGTTGGCGGGCGTGACGGATAAAAGCCAGACGATCCAGTTCGGTATGGCGATAACGCCGCTGGCCACCTTCGGTGCGCCCCGGTTCCGGCATAAGTCCGATCTGCTCGTAGTAGCGGATAGTCTGAACCTTGGTTCCGGTCTTTTTTCCAAGCGTTCCGATCGTCAGCATCTGGGTCTCCTTACAAAGTTACAGCTTATGTAGGTTCGAGTTGGCACCGCACAATAGCACCTTCCGGCCGGTGGGCCTGTGACACCCAGCCGCTACCGCATGCGTGGTGACCATGTTTGTTTTCGTGGCCATGGTCGTGGCTTTGGGTATCGGATGACATGATTGGACCTCAAGAATCTCTATGGTCCTTTGTAAATAGTTCCTACAGTGACTAGAGCTTCAATACCTTTTATATTTTTTTCATCCGGGTTCTTTGCCTGCGATATTGTTAGTTCATTTCGTCTTGCGGGCCGGCCGTGTGGATGCAATCTAATTGCAGATGACGCAAAAAATTTGGAACAGATCAATGCAGAAACGGATCGCAATTTCCATCACGTTAGTCTCGATTACGGCTGGTTGCTCAGCCCAGTTCACCGGGGCCAAAAGCAAAGCACTTGAACCAGGCAACGTGCCAGATTCGGTCGTAGCGCTGGCAGGGCCGGCGCAGGATTTGACCACAGCGCGCCTCCTGCCCGAAGACAATTGCTTTTGGTATGAGCACAGCGGACCCGTCGAGACGACATTGGTACCATTGCGCGCGACGAATGGCGCTCCGATCTGCATTGCGCGCGACGCCTGATCGAAATGAGGGCAGCGACGTCCATGTACGCTGCCCAATATTCATGAGCGGGCTGTGACGCTATCTTCGGCAGAGTATAGGAAAGCGGTCGAGCCGGTTTTCACGTTTGGGTAGAGGTCATTGATATGAGCCATGATCATTCGCACACATCCAGAACTTGCGCGACCGCCGATGCTTCTTGGCTCAGGCGTGCCGTGAATTCTGAGATATGTGTCTCGGTCTCCAACGTATAGATAAAGGGCACGAGAGCCGAGAGCATTATTCGGCCCGGGCTCCATGCCATTCCGGAATTCCGCGTATTCGGGGTTGCGCTCGATCATTGAAGCGGTTGGTGTCCAGTGTGGCCATTCGACCTTTCGGCGGATAACATAGGTGCCGGGCTCGTAAAGGTTCCCGCGCGCGATCGCTACGCCATAGCGCATTGCGGTCCCGCCTTCTTCGATATGATAAAGATATCGTGCGACGGCATCGACATGGATGTCACCTGGAACCAAACCATCATTTGCCGCGACGCGTCTTGGTAAAAAACGGTCGTGAACACCCCACGGATTTGAGGTCATTGGATCGTAACCAATTGGCGTGACCTGACTGTCCCAATAGGTCTTCTGCGATGCGGTTGGCCAGGTTTTGGCGATCAATGGACTGGCCGCAGACGCCGAGAACAGCGCTGTGGTGGATTGAATGAAATGGCGCCTTGTAAGCATAGGTCTCGTCCTGGTTCACAAGTTTAACGTATTTGGATCGCACTATCGCGAATTAATTCGAATCTTAAAGCCTCTAGCAGCTAGAGCTTCAAGAGGTTTCAGGTAACGCTTGGTTTACCCAGTTGATCACGTGACCGGTTGCGTGAATCCTGCTTCGGTCGAGTTTACATTGGAATAGGTCGCAAAGACAATTGACACAGGCGAAGCCGCCATTGTAGCGGTGATTTGTTTTCGGTTCCTGATGGCGGAAGCCAAAAGGATTAAAAGGGAATACGGTTCGGTGTTTTCAATGGCGCCAATTCCGTAACTGCCCCCGCAACTGTGAGCGGAGAGCGATGCCAAGACACCACTGGTTCGTAATGGAACCGGGAAGGTTGGCGGAGCGAGCACCCGCGAGTCAGGAGACCTGCCGTAAAGCGCCGGGCTATGCCCAGACTGAACCTGTCGGCCTTACGGTCGATTCAACCTGACAAGCCGCCGGGTGAGGCGGTAGGGAGAAAGAACATGCATATCGAACCGGGCATCGTGAATGGTGCCAAAATCGCGCTTTCCTATGTTACCGCCGCAGGTGCGGCTACTTACGCAGCGAAAGAAACGTTTTCCACATTGCGTGCGAATGGACCTGCATCTTTTGTTATGCGCTCGGTGCTCGCCACCGTTGGGGTTTTCCTTTTCTTCGAAGTCCTGCCGCATTTCCCGGTTGGTGTCTCTGAAGTCCACTTCATCCTGGGGTCGACGCTGTTTCTGCTTCTCGGTGCTGCACCCGCGGCTTTTGGATTGGCAGCTGGTCTCCTGATTCAGGGTGTGTTTTTTGCCCCGTTCGATCTTCCGCAGTACTTCATCAACCTGACCACTCTGCTGGTGCCGCTATTTGCGCTACAGGCACTGGCCAGCCGCATCATCGCACCCGGCACAGCATATGTTGACCTCAAATATGGCCAAGCTCTTGCCCTAAGTGCGACGTATCAGGGAGGAGTAGTCGCATGGGTTGGGTTCTGGGCCTTCTACGGCCAGGGTTTCGGCGCAGAAACCATGGCGTCGGTTCTGTCCTTTGGCGGCGCTTATATGCTGGTAATTGTCATTGAGCCGATTGCTGATCTGGCAGTGCTTGCGGCAGCCAAGGCAATGCGCGGTTTGAACAGTACAGGTCTGGTGACTCCGCGTTTGTACAACGCTGCGAAAGCTTGACCAAAGTTTGAAGCGGTGTCCTAAACTTGGGTTGCCGCGAAACAACCAGTAGTCGCAGGACCAAAATTTTATTGTGGCGCGTCTCTAGGGCGCGCCACATTGTTTTTAGCAGCTAGAAACCTGCACCCAACGATCAGGGTGATTTGGGTCCTGTATTCGTAGGAAAAGATACCTCGTTTCCTTCCACGATTTGATCCTGTTGGTGACACTGTCCAGAATCAAATCGCCATCACTCGAGCGACAAACTAGAACAGCATGGCCACTGCGATTGGTGTCCAAGACGGTAGCAATCAGTAGCTTCGCAGGGTCCAAGCCGTTCTGCATTAGATCAAATTTCTTTTGCAAGGCGATGTCTCTAGAACAACGCTCAGGTTACAAACCGTCGGCCTGACCAGCGGTTTCTCAACCAAGCGAAGGCATGCGTGAGGGTGTGATCGGGCCGACGAAATTGAAATTCGCGAACCATATTGCTCTTGTGGCTGAGTTCTCTTGGCTCGATGGTCTCAATTTCCACCCACAATGCCCCAAGTTTTTTTGTGAGTAGTTTTGCAAAAGGGCGCATATATCTTGCCAGAATGACATTTTCGCAGGAATGGTTCCCGATGACCAAGATCACTCCAGAATTGCTTGAACAAATCCGTGCCCGATTTGCGCAGGTTGACCACTGCCCGCAGCAGGGACCGCGTATTTTCTTTGAAAACGCGGGTGGGGCGCTGACGCTGAATTCGGTTGTGGGCACCTCGCAGGCTTATGCTGCGATCCCTGACAATCAGGGCCGCGACAACCCGGGAAGTCACGAACTGGTGCGGGTAATCAACAAGGCCAAAGAAGATATGGCCGTGTTCATGAACGCCCCCGGTGGCCAGTTCTTTGTCGGCGAAAGCGGGACCGAGCTGCTGTTTCGTTTGATAATGAACGCCTGTCTGGGCACAGGCACCGGTCGGGTGCTTGGCACAACGCTGGAACATCCCGCGACCCGAAGCGCTTGCGCGCGTTGGGCCGGGGTGGCCGGGCAAGATCATGTTCTGGTGGTCCATGACGACGCCACAGGCACCGTCACCGCAGATGCTTATGCGGCGCAGGTAACGCCGGACACAAAGGTTGCGACTATCGTGCACACCTCGCCGGTGACCGGTATGGGCGTGGATGTAGCGGCTGTGGCTGCCGAGATCCGCGCCGTTGCGCCCAATTGCTTCATCATAATCGACGGTATCCAGCACGCCGCGCATGGCCGGATCGACCTGACCGCCTATGATGTCGATGGCTATGTGATCTCGCCTTACAAGGTGTTCTCGCGCCATGGTTACGGGGTGGCCTGGATTTCTGACCGGCTGACCAAGCTGCCACATAACAGCTTGATCGACGGCCCCGCCGACAATTGGGAAATGGGGACGCGTGATACCGGCTCTTACGCTACAATGTCTGACGTAATCAGCTATTTCGAATGGCTGGGCGCACAGGTCAGCGACGCCACCGACCGGCGCGCAAAATTCGTCGCTGCCGGAGAGGCGATCCATGAGCAGGAAAAAGCGTTGACTGATGCGATGATCCGCGGAACCGGCAACCTGCCCGGGCTGGCCGAGATGGAGAAGGTGACCATTCTGGGCGGTGTCGATAACCCAGCACGCGAGGGACTGGTGTCACTGCAGGTCGAGGGCGTGCCGTCGGTCGATGTGGTCAAGCAACTGAACGAACAAGGCATCCGTACGCATTTGCGCAAGGCCGATCACTATTCGGGCAACATCCTCACACCGCTTGGCATGGACAGCTGCGTGCGTGTTTCGATGTGCCACTACAACAGCGTCGCCGAAGTGGCCCAGTTTCTGGGTGCAATGAAAACCATCGCCGCCTGAGGCATTTGAGAGGGGAAGCTCATGAAAACGCATGCGCAAGCGGTTGTAATCGGCGGCGGCCTAGCCGGCTGTTCAATTCTGTATCATCTCGCCAAGTTGGGTTGGACCGATGTGGTCCTGCTAGAGCGGGACGAACTGACCAGCGGCTCGACCTGGCACGCGGCGGCCAACATTCATGGGCTGCACGACAACAACAATATCACCCGCATCCAGCACTATACGATGAATCTGTATAAAGAGCTGGAACAGGAAACCGGTCAAAGCTGCGGCGTGTTCCAGCCCGGCTCGCTCTATTTGGCGCAAACCGAAGAACGCGAACATCAGCTGCGCCTGCAGGAAGCCAAGGCTAAATTCTATGGTTTGAATTTCCACGAGGTCAGTCGCGAGAAGGCCAAGGAACTGCACCCGCTGGCGCAGTTCGACGATATCCGCTGCATCATGTATGAACCCGATGGCGGCAATGTGGATCCCTCGGGCGTGCCCCACGCCTATGCTGCCGGTGCCCGCGCCATGGGAGCAACCATAGAACGGTTCTGTCCGGTGCTAGGTACGGATCAGCAACCCGACGGGTCTTGGATCGTGCGTACCGCAAAGGGCGATATTCACACGCAATGGGTGGTGAATGCCGCTGGTCTTTGGGGCCGCGAAGTTGCGGCGCTGGCGGGGCTGACTCTGCCGTTGCAACCGACCGAGCACCAGTATTTCGTGACTGAATCCATCGAAGAAGTTGCCAATCTGGGCCGTCGCCTTCCGTCAATTGCAGACCGGGATGGCGAGTACTATTTCCGTCAGGAAGGCAACGGATTGCTCATCGGGGCCTATGAGAAGGACATGAAGTTCTGGGCCGAGGACGGTACGCCGCTGGACTTTGCCCATGACCTGTTCCCCGACGATTTGGATCGGATCATGGAAAACGTGATCCGCGCTACCGAACGTGTGCCAGTTGCCGCCACCGCAGGGGTCAAACGGGTGATCAACGGGCCGATGATCTGGTCTCCGGACTCCAGCGCCTTGTGGGGTCCGGTGCCCGAACTGAAGAACTATTTCCTCTGCGGCGGACTGATCCCGGGTTTCTCGCAATCGGGTGGTTTGGGCCTGCTGGCGGCGCAGTGGATGATCGAGGGCGAGCCGCAATACGACATGTTTGCATGGGATCTGGCCCGCTTCGGCGACTGGGCCGACAAAAAATTCACCAAGGCACGGGTTGAGGACCAGTATACCCACCGTTTTGCCATCCACTTCCCGAACGAGGAGCGTAGTGCAGGTCGCCCCGCCCGAGTCCGCCCTGCCTATAAAATGCAGAAAAACATGGGCTGTGTCTTTGGTCTGAACTGCGGCTGGGAGCATCCCCTATGGTTCGCCGATCAGCCCGGTGTACAGGAAACCAATGGCTTCACACGCCAGAACTGGTGGGAGCCGGTGGGACGTGAGGTACAGATGCTGCGGGAGAATGTGGGCGTCATCGACATATCGAATTTTGCGAACTACATCATCAAAGGACCCGGTGCGCAAGATTGGCTGGATCGCTTGGTCGCCAACCGCGTACCAACCGTGATCGGGCGGTCTTGCCTGACGCCGCTGATCTCTGTGCGTGGCGGCGTGGCTGGCGATTTCACCATAACCAAGGTGGCCGATGACGAATACATGATGATCGGATCGGGCATGGCCGAGCGCTATCATCAACGCTTTTTCAACATGATCGACCTGCCAAAGGACACAACCCTCGAAGTCGCCACCGACCGCATAGCCGGGTTCAACGTCGCCGGTCCGAAAGCGCGTGACCTGCTGCAGCGGCTGACCAATGCAGACCTGTCGAACGAGGCGTTCCGCTTTATGCGCTCGGCCACAATCGAGGTTGCAGGTGTCACCTGTCTGGCCATCCGCGTCAGCTTTACCGGCGATCTAGGGTGGGAGTTGCACTGCGCCGAAGAAGATCAGACCCGCCTGTACGCTGCGCTTCTGGATGCGGCCAAGCTGCTGGATGGCGGCCCCGTTGGCGGCCGCGCGCTGGGGTCGTTGCGGATCGAAAAAGGTTATGGCTCATGGGGCCGTGAGTATTCGCAGGAATACTGGCCGCAAGAGGTCGGGCTGGCGGGCCTGATCAAGCTGGACAAGGATTTCCTGCACAAGGATGCGTATCTGTCGGTCAAGGACAACGCCGCGCGCGAAGTGCTGTCAATCTTCGAGGTCGAAGTCTCCGAGGGTGCCGACGCTACCGGCGGTGAGCCGATTTTTACCCCGGATGGTACCCCGGTTGGCCGCGTGACATCCGGTGCATACGGCTATTCGGTCGGCAAATCGCTAGCGCTTGGCTATATAAGTCCTGAGGTCGCGCAATCTGGTGATACGGTCGAAGTGTTCATCCTTGGCAAGCCCCATAAAGCGAAAATCCTGTCCGAGCCTCCCTTTGACCCGGATGGAAACCGCCTGCGTGATGTTAAACCGGCACTGGAAGGGGCTGCCTGAGCAGCCCCGTTGCAGGTCAGCGGTTCATGCTGGCGGCGGCGTTTAGCAGCCAGTCCTGAAACAGCCTGACCGACGATGAAACGGGTTTTTCCTTGAGACGCACGAAATAGGCCCAGGGGCTGTCCAAATCGAATTCGAACGGTTCGATCAGCAACCCCCGGTCCACATAAGACCCGGCCAAAGAGCGGGGCAGAGCGACGCAGCCCAACGACTGCGCCGCCATCTCCATTGCCAGATTTGAAGCGTTGGTCCGCAGCCCTTCCTTCTGGTTCAGGTCTGCCAGATCAAAATGACGTGCGACCCGTTCCCAATAAGCTGGACGACCCAGAATATGGATCAGAGGCGCCTCTTGCAGTTGCGCCGGATCGGTCAGCGGCGTGCCTTTGACTGTGAAATCGGGCGCACACACGACCGCAAGCTTTTCGGCCCACAGCTGCCGCGCGCCCACCGTCACATCGTCAATATGATTGACCGTTATCGAAATGTCCGAGACGTTCGGCTCGACATCAATCCAGACGGTGCCGTGTACCGTCAGGTCGATATCCGGGTGCTGATCGCTAAAGCCCCGGATTACGTCCGGTAGCCAATTCTCGGCCAGGCTGACCGGGCAAGACACGACGACTTTGCGGGTGTGTGACCGCTGGATGACCGATTGTGTGGCCACGTCAATCTCATGCAGAGCATGCCGCACTGAAGGCAGATACGCCTCGCCCACGTCGGTCAGCGACAATGACCGGGCATGGCGCACGAACAGAGGCCGCTGCAAAAACTCTTCGAGCGAACGCACATGGTTGCTGACGGCGGATTGGGTGCAGTTCAGCTCATCTGCCGCGCTGGTAAAGCTGAGGTACCGGGCGGCGGCCTCGAAGGAGCGCAGGAAGATCAGGTGGGGCAGGTTCATCATGGCGACATTTTCCTGGGCGGGCGGATGGGTGGTGCGCCGGGAATCCTGTTTCGCGGCGGGAATTGATCTGGTTCATATGCTACAATGGAGCGGAGCCAAAGCTACAAATTTTCCGGGGCCATTGCCCGCGTATTGTTTTCGTGCTGCGATGGGCAAACACACTTAGGTTTTGGCCGAACCCGAAACCTCATCTGTAGGGCATCGTGACCAACACATTTCAAACTATCGCAAAGTTTGCGCTAAATCGAAGGGTGCAGGATTTCCCCGACAGCGCGCTCGAAGCGGCAGCACTGATGCTGCTGGACACGCTGGGGATCACCATCGGGTCCGGACCGATGCAGGCCGGTCAGATCGCGCGTGACAGCGCTATGGCGCTTTACGGTGCGGGCGATCCGGGCCTCAGCGCACGGATGCTGTTCGATGGCCGCAAGGTTAGCGTTGCCGGAGCGGCTTATGCCGCTGCGACTCAGACCGATAATCTGGATGGCCATGACGGCTATAACCCCACCAAGGGCCATATCGGTGTTGCCGTTGTGCCGGTTCTGGCGGCTTTGGCGGAAACGGTCGCGGATTTTTCCGGCCCCGAGGCGTTGGCGACCGTAACTATTGGATACGAAATCGCCGGGCGCGCCGGGATTTCGTTGCATGACACAGTCAGCGACTACCACACTTCCGGCGCATGGAACGCGTTGGGAGTTGTGGCCGTTGCCGCCCGTCTGCGCGGGCTGAGCGCGGAACAGATGCGGCAGGCCATGGGCATCGCCGAATATCACGGGCCGCGCAGTCAAATGATGCGCGAGATTGCCAACCCCACCATGCTGCATGACGGCTCGGGCTGGGGCGCGCTGGTGGGTGTATCCTCGGCAGTGCTGGCCGAGAAGGGATTTACCGGCGCGCCGGCGATCACAATAGAGGCGGATGAGGTCGCGCATCACTGGCGGGATCTGGGCAGCTTCTGGCAGATGGAACATCAATATGTGAAGCCCTATCCGATCTGTCGTTGGGCCCATGCGGCGATTGACGCCACTAGGGCGCTGATGCGTGAATATGGCCTGTCTCATCAGGACATTGCCGCGATTCAGGTGAACACTTTCCACGAAAGTGCCTGCCTGTTTCAGGGTATGCCGGATGACACTTCGAAGGCGCAGTATTCGCTGCCCTTCGCTGTGGCGACGATGGTGGCGCAGGGCCGTATCGGGGTCGAGCATATCACCGGCGCGGGCCTCTCCGATCCGCTGGTCGCGGCGATTGTCGACCGTATCTCGGTGGCCGAGACCGCGCGCCATTCCGACAGCTTTCCTCAAAGCCGCGTTGCCGATGTCGTCATGACCTTGACGGATGGGCGGGAACTGGCGTCGGGCGACGTCCACGCGCGCGGCGGGCCCGAGGCACCCATGGACCGTGACGAAGTGATTGCCAAGTTCATGGAGTTCGCCACTCCACCGCTGGGGGTCAGCCGTGCCGCCGCCATACGCGACGCGGTTCTGGGGTTGCAGTCGCCGGACGCCAAATTCTCGGATCTCGGCGCGCTGATTTATGACGCCGCTGACAACCGCTGAAATCAGGACAACAAAAATGCCGCTAAGGCTGCTGAAATACGGGCTATCCGCCGATTACCCTGTCACCGGAGACATTCCGGCCACGCCAGAGCTTAAATCCAGTTACGATGTGGTCATCGTAGGTGGTGGCGGCCACGGACTGGCCTGTGCCCACTACCTATCAAAGTATCACGGCATCACCAATGTGGCTGTGCTGGAAAAGGGTTATCTGGCGGGCGGCAACACCGCGCGGAACACCACTACCATCCGCTCGAACTACATCACCAAAGAGGGCATCGCGTTCTACAAGGAAGGTGTGCAGCTTTACGGGAAGATGAGCGAAGAGCTCGATTTCAACGTCATGTTCAGCCAGCGCGGTCAACTGACGCTGGCCCATACCGAGGCGACGCTACGCTCGTTCCATCTGCGGGCCGAGATGGGTAAACACGCGGGCACCCGGATCGAGGTCGTTGATGCGCAGACGGTCAAGGACCTGTCCCCGCATCTGAATATGGATGAGGGCGGGCCGCTGGAAATCATCGGCGGTTTGTGGCACGCCGATGGAGGCACTGCGCGGCATGATGCGGTGGCCTGGGGCTATGCAGCGCAAGCCAGTAGGCACGGGGTGGAAATTCATCAACGTACCGAGGTTGAAGGGTTCGACACTGCCGGTGGCAAGATCACAAAAGTGCGCACCAATCGCGGTGATATCAGTGCCGGGCAGGTGATGATTGCTGTCGGGGGCATGAACTACGACATGGCGATGAAAGCCGGGGTGGAATTGCCGATCCGTTGCTATCCGTTGCAGGCGATGGTCACGCAGCCGCTGAAACCGTGGCTGCACACGCTGGTCAGTTCGGTCAGCCTGCACACCTATCTGGTGCAGTCATCGCGAGGCGAGATCGTGATCGGCGGTGGCTCGGACCCTTATCAGCTGTATTCCACCCGCTCGACACTGGACATGAAAGAACATCTGGCCGAAGGCGCGGTACATTTGTTCCCGTTCCTGCACGGGGTGCGTCTGCTGCGACAATGGGCCGGGATTACCGACATGACGCCCGATTACTCACCCATCATGGGTGCCAGCCCATTGTCCAACCTATGGCTAGATTGCGGTTGGGGCACTTGGGGGTTCAAAGCCACTCCGGTGGCGGGCAAGTACATGGCGCAGTCCATCGCCAACCAGAAGGTCGCGCCGATACTCGAACCCTTCACAATGGAGCGTTTCGCCACCTTTAATCTGCTCAATGAAATGGGCGCAACTGCCGCGAGCCACTGACATGAAGATCCTGATCTGCCCGATGAACGGGCCCCGCAATATTAATGAATTCCAGAGCTTCGGCCCTCTGCGCGCCAACCCCGACCCGGATGCAACCAGCGATCAGGACTGGGCACGTCACCTGTTCCGCGCCGACAATTCACGCGGAACGCTGGTGGAATGGTGGCGGCACGTGCCCTCGAACTATTTCTTTCTGGCCGAGCGCAACGCCACCACGAACGAGGTGATCCGCACTTTTGACCCCTCAGGGTTGGAGCAAAGGTGATGGCCCGACTTCCCGCACCCTGGGGCAACAGGATCAACCGAGATGCGCCGGTATCGTTCAGCTTTGAAGGGCAGGCGTTTCAGGGATACGAAGGTGATGTGATCGCCTCGGCTTTGGCCGGGCAGGGGAAGTGGATGCTGTCGCGCTCGTTCAAATACCACCGACCGCGCGGTGCGATGTCGATGGCGGGCACCGAGGCCGATACGCTGGTGCAACTGCCCTCGGACCCGAACGTGCAGGCCGACCGGCATCCGATTTCGGCAGGGCTGCAAGTTACGGCGCAGAACGTCAACGGATCACTGTCGCGAGACCGCGACGCATTCATGGACAAGCTGGGGCGATTCATGCCGGTGGGGTTCTATTATCGCACCTTCATGGGCCCGACGCGCAATAGCTGGCTGAAACTGTGGGAGCCGCTGATCCGCAAGAAGGCTGGGCTGGGCGTTCTGGATATCAACGCACCGAATGAAGACTACGAAAAGGCCAACCTGTTTTGTGACCTGCTGGTCGTCGGCGCGGGGCTGGCCGGGTTGACCGCCGCCATCGAAGCCGCCGAAGCCGGGGCTGACGTCATCCTGGCCGAGCAGGAGCCGGTATTGGGCGGCGCGCTGACCTATGGCCGCGATGTCGACAGGCTGTCCGACCTACTGGCGAAAGTGCAAAGTCTGCCGAACCTTCGCATCATGACCGATACAGTGGTGAACGGCTGGTTCGAGGACAACTGGCTGCCGCTGATCCGGGGCAACAAGCTGTTCAAGACGCGCGCGCGCGAGGTTCTGCTGGCCACCGGCTGCATCGAACAGCCCGCGATCTTCCGAAACAATGACCTGCTGGGCATCTTGCTGGGCACTGGCGCGCAACGGCTTATACGGCACTATGGTGTGAAACCGGGCAAGCGCGCGGTGGTACTGGCCGCCAATCTCGACGGTTATCGGGTGGCGCTGGATCTGTTGGACGCAGGCGTAGAACTGGCGGCTGTGGTTGATCCGCGCCCCGGCGGCAGCGGCAGTGAGCTTGGCCAGCAACTGGCAACAAGGGGAACTCGTGTCATTCACGGCGCCGTGGGCGAGGCGCGTGGCAAGACCCATGTTACCGGCGTAAAGGTCGGAGGCGACTGGCTAGATTGCGATCTGTTGGTAATTTCGGTCGGCTATGCGCCAATGTGGCAACTGCCCTGTCATGCTGGCGCGAAACTTGGGTACAATGAAACGGCGGCGCGGTTTTCCCTGTCTCTGCCAGACGCTCCGCTGGGCATTGCCGGGGGTGTTGCCGGGGTCTTTGCGCCTGATGCGGTGGTGGCCGATGCGCAACGCGCGGCACAGACGGCGTTGACTCGTCTGGGGCTGCCAACCCGCGACATCGCGCAGGTCGAAGATGTCGAAGCTGCGTTGACGAATTTCGAACCGGCAATCGCCGGGCATCCCAAGGGCAAGGATTTTGTCGACCGGGACGAGGATATTCAGATCAAGGACCTGCAAAACGCGGTTAAGGAAGGCTATCGCGAGCTGGAGCTGATCAAGCGCTTTACCACAGTTGGTATGGGGCCGTCACAAGGGCGGCACTCGGCGCTGGCCACCGCCCGGGTGGTGGCCAAGGCGACCGACCGCACAATCGGGCAGATCGGCGTGACTACCGCCCGTCCGCCCTTTGGCCCCGAAACGCTGGGCGTGCTGTCTGGTCATCATCACCCGGCAGACAGGCGCACCGCGCTGCATCACGAACATATCCGGTTGGGGGCGGACATGCGCCCGGTCGGAGCGTGGTGGCGGCCTTATTTCTACGGCCCCAAACAAGACGCCAAGCGCCTTATCGAAGAAGAGGTGCATGCGGTGCGCAATGGGGTCGGCGTGCTGGATGTTTCAACTCTGGGCGGGCTCGAGGTGCGTGGCCCGGATGCGGGCGAATTCCTCAACCGCATTTACACCATGGCCTATAAAAAGAAGCCTGTGGGCCGTTGCCGGTACTGCCTGATGACAAACGAAATGGGCACGGTGGTCGACGATGGCGTGGCGTATCGGCTGGCCGAGGATCTGTTCTGTGTCACCGCCACCACCGGGGCCGTGGCGCGGGTTTATTCGGATATGTTGTTCTGGAATGCGCAGTGGCGGTTGGATGTGGATGTGCTGAACGTCACCTCGGCCTTCTCGGGCTTCAACATTACCGGTCCCAAGGCGCGCTCCGTGGTCGAAGCGCTGGACAGCGACATCGATTTCTCGCGCGATGGATTTTCCTATCTCGACGGGCGTAGCGGCATGGTGGCCGGGGTGCCGGTGCGCGCCATGCGGATTGGGTTCACGGGCGAGTTGAGCTACGAGCTGCACTGCCCCACCAGCTATGCCCACACCCTGTGGGATGCGGTGATGGCGGCGGGTCACGCGCACGAGTTGCGCCCTTACGGGCTGGAAGCCAGCCGGATTCTGCGGTTGGAGAAAGGCCATATCCTGATTGGTCAGGACACCGACGCGCTGACCTCGCCGGATGAGCTGGGGTTCGAATGGGCGATCTCGAAGACCAAGCCGTTTTTCGTGGGCAAGCGCTCAACCGAGATGCGCCGAAACAAAGGCCTGCCGCGCAAGCTGGTCGGGCTGACATTCGACGGGCCAGATGTACCGGGGGAAAGCTGTCTGGTACTGAGGAATGATGTACCGGTGGGGCATGTGACCTCGGTCCTGTGGTCGCCGACGCTGAACACCCATATCGCGCTGGCATATGTGCATGGCGATGACGCTACGCAAGGATCGCAGGTCACGGTGAAGTGCCGCAATGGCAAGCGCGTCGTTACAACTGTGCGCGGCCACACCTTTTTTGATCCTGAAAACAAACGGCAGGAGGTGTGATGATGCGAACCTATCCGCTTGACCCAAAGGGCGCTGCTGAAAACACACTGCTGGTTTCCGGGCAGATTATCGTGCAGGACCTGACCCACACGCCGCGTTTTGGCCTCAAGGGCCGAGGCACCATGGCGTTTTTGCAATCGCGGGGCCTGAAGGTGCCAGACGTCAACGAAACCGCCGATGGCCTTCTGCGTCTGGGTCAGGAAGAGGTGGTGGTACTGGATGCACCTGCCGACCTGTATGCCCGGTGGCAGGTCGCCGCCACGCCAAAGGGCTATTATTCCCGGCGCGAGGAAACCTGGGCCATGATGCACGTGACCGGCCCGCGCCTGTTCGATCTGCTGGCCAAGATTTGCCCGGTCGACCTGTCGCCCGGTGCCTTTCCAGTGGGAAAGATCGCCCAGACCCGCGTGGGCTATGTCGAGGCAATCACATGGCGCAACGACCGCAAAGGTGTGGGGTTCGATGTCCTTTTCGACATCGCCGCCACTGCTTTTTTCGCCAACGCGGTAGCCACTGCCAGCGCTGAGTTCCAACCGGAGGTACCCGCATGAAATCCCCCACCGTGATCTTGCACACCGATAACCCCGACGCTGCCCGTGCGGTTCTTGCTGAAGGTCATCCCGATCTGCCGATCCACACCTGCGACAGCTACGAGGCGCTCACGGGTTTGATCGAGGATACAGGGGCCGAAGTTGTCTATTCCGTTCGCTTTGCGGGCACCCCCGGCTTTCCACGCGCAGCACTGGTCGAGAACCCGCAAATCAAATGGGCTTCGGTCGGCGGCTCGGGTACCGATCACCTGAACCCTTGGAACCCTGATGAGGTAACGGTGACAAATGCCGCCGGGGTCGCCGCCGATATGATGGCACAATATGCGCTGGGGGCGATGCTGCATTTCACGCTGGATTTCCCGGGCTTTCGTGCCGCGCAGGCGCAGCGGGACTGGATTGGCGGCAAAGTCGAGCCCATCAACAGCAAGACGGTGCTGATCATCGGCCTTGGCAAAACAGGAGAGGCTGTTGCGGCACGGTCCAAAGCTATGGGGCTGAACACAATCGGTGTACGGGCCCGCCCGAAACCGACCCCCAACGTGGACGAGGTACACGGGATGGAGGCTTTGCCTAATCTCTGGCCACGCGCTGACTTTATCGTCGTTTGCGTACCACTGCTGGACAGCACGCGCGGTCTGGTCGGGGCGGAGGCCTTTGCCGCCATGAAACCGACGACGGTGATAATCGACGTCTCGCGAGGTGGGGTAATTGACGAAGCACCTCTACTGGCCGCGCTGGAACAGAACCGGATCAGAGGCGCGGCGCTGGACGTGTTCGTTACTGAACCGCTGCCTCAGGGGCACAGGTTCTGGGAACTGGACAACGTGATCGTCACACCGCACTGCAGCTCGGTCTATGACGGCTGGGATCTGAAATCGGTCCGCATGTTTTCCGAGAACCTGATGCGCTATCGCAAGGGCGAGGTGCTGAACAACATCGTAAATCCACAACGGGGATACTAGGTCAATGGCACGAGACAGACGCAGCGGCGGGCGACGCGGCAAATCCGGGCGCGCGGCGGTGGGGATCGAACAGCTGCCCTGGCAACAGGTGCGCAACAGCTATCCGCCATTCGAGCTGTTGAACCCTGAACAGATGGATCAGCTGCATACAACCTCAATGCGCATTCTGTCCGAGGCCGGTATCCGGGTGATGGGCGACAGTGTTATGGACATTTTCGAACGCGCGGGGGCCATCTTAGACCGCGACACCAAGACCATCCGTATGGACGAAACCATTGTCGCCGAAGCGTTGAAAACGGTGCCTTCGGAATTCACGCTGACCTCTCGCAACCGCGCGAAACAGATTACGCTGGGCGGCGATCATGTGAATTTTGGTTTGGTTGCCGGGCCGCCGAACGTACATGACTGTATCAATGGCCGCCGTCAGGGTAATTACGATGACTATTGCAACTTCATTCGGTTGGCGCATCACTTCAACGCTATCCATCTGATCGGCAATCAGGTGATGGCCCCGATCGAAATGCCCGCCAACAACCGCCATCTGGACACCTACAACGCCAACCTGAGCTATAGCGACCTGAGCTTTCACTGCACCGCTATCGGGCGCGGGCGGGCGATGGATGGCATCAACATGATGGCGATTTCGCGCGGTCAGAAACCTGAGGACATGCGCGGCGATCCGGGGGTGATCACAATCATTTCGGTGAACTCTCCACGCCTGTTCGACGATGCCATGGGTGACGGCCTGATCGCGATGGCCGAGTATGGTCAACCTGTGACGGTCACGCCATTCACTCTGATGGGGGCAATGACACCGGTCACGCTTCCTGCCGCGCTGGCGCAACAGAACGCCGAGGCGCTGTTCGGTGTGGTGCTGACGCAGTTGGTCAGCCCGGGAGCGCCTGTCATGTATGGCTCGTTCACCTCGAATGTGGACATGAAATCCGGGGCACCGGCTTTTGGCACACCGGAAAATGCCAAGGCGAATATTGTCGGCGGGCAGCTGGCGCGGCGCTATGGCATTCCGTACCGGACATCGAACGCAAATGCATCCAACGTGGTGGATTTGCAGGCGGCATACGAAACGATGATGGCCACATGGGGCGCGGTTCTGGGAGGGGCCAATATCGTCTATCATGCCGCCGGCTGGCTTGAGGGCGGCCTGACCGCATCTTACGAGAAATTCGTTATGGATATCGAGATCATCCAGAACATGATGGAATTCCTCAAGCCGATGAAATTTGACACGGATGAACTGGGCCTGGACACCATCAAATCGGTGCCCACTGGCGGCCATTTCTTTGGCGTCGATCACACGATGGAACGCTATGAGACCGCGTTCTACAAACCGATGCTGTCCGACTGGCAGAACTATGAAAACTGGGAGGCGGCCGGAGCCAAGGACGCCCTGCAACGCGCCACCGAGGTTTGGCAGCAGGCGCTACGCGAGTATCAGATGCCCGAGATGGACCCCTCCGTGCGTGAGGAGCTGGAGGCCTATATCGCCAAACGCAAGGAAGAGATCGGCAGCGGCGAACCCTGATGGAATATCGGGGCAGGGGGGTCGACCGCTGCCCCGGTTCGTTTACAGAAGATCGAACAACCGGCCCGGCAGAGCCTCGTGGCGTGGCAGATCCAGCGCCCGCATCATGCAGAACATCATCGCCTGATTTGAGGTCACTACCGGCTTGTCCAGCGTGTCCTCGATCTGCTCGATGGCCTCGACTGCGCGCATGTCGGTGCAGCTGAGCACGACGGCTTGCGCGTTCGGGTGGTCTGCCTCACAGGCGAGGTCGTAAACCTCGTCCGGGGTCAGCTCTCCCTGTCCGTAATTGCCCAGCTCGCGGCCAACATCGGCGCAACGCACGGTTTCGATGTCGTTTGCGGCCATGAAATCCATCGCCTGCGTGTTGATCTCGCCCAGATAGGGCGAGGAAAAGCCCACTTTCGTCACCCCAAGCGCCTGAATGGCAGCGATCAGCGATCCGGCGGCTGTCAGCGATTGCGCTCCCGATCCGGCCTTGATCTGCTGCGCCAGATCGGCGTCGAAAGTCGGCCCATGGGTCAGCGTGGCCGAGGTGCAGCCGTACAGCACCACATCTGGCCGCACGCCCGAAATCATCCGCAGATCGTGGCTGATGTCCGAGGCCCCAAGCCCCGCCATCTGGTCCGAGCCGGGGATTTCATCCACGTCATAACCACCCATGCGCTGGAAATGCACGGTGGTGTGCGGGCAGCGCATCAAGGCCATGTCGGCCTCGAGGTTGGTGTTGGTGAAGGGCACCAGCACTCCGATCTTGGCCCGGGTACGCGTTTCGTGGCTCATGACGTTACCTTTCTCAGAACGGCCAGACAGCGATCCATCACCGGCGTGTCGCAGATCGTGGCGCGCAGGCAGTCGGACAGACCATAGCCGCCCATACCGCGCATCAGCAGTTTCTCGGCCCGTAGCGCGGCGTCGGCCTGTTGCGCCTGCTCGGTCGAGGCAAAGTGGATCAGCACGAAATTGGTGTGGCTGTCCGGCACGATCAGCCCCAGATCGCGGCAGTCCTGCGCGAACCGATCGCGAATGGTTGCCGTTTTCGCGACCACGTCCCGCATATGCGCCTGATCGCGCATCGCTGCCGCTGCCGCAGCCTGCGAGGCAATCGAGATGTTGTTGGGGTTCAACAGCTTGCGCAGCTCTCTGGCGATGTCGGTGGGGAAATAGCCCCACCCGGCGCGTGCCCCGGCCAGCCCGTAAGCCTTGGAGAAGGTGCGCGTGATAACGGTATCTCCCCGGTCTGCCAGCCCGAAAACCTCAGTCGGATCGTTGGCGGCATCGGCGAACTCGGCATAGGCCTGATCGACCACCAGCAGCACGTCGCCGGGTAGCGCGTTGCGCAGGCAGGTGATTTCGGTGTTCGGGATCAGGGTGCCGGTGGGATTGCCCGGGTTACAGACAAACACGATACGGGTCGCCGGGGTGACGGCGGCCAGAAGCGCATCGACCGAGACGGTCAGATCGACCTCGGGCGCGGCCACGTATTCGGCCTGCGCCTGTGCTGTCGCCGAAGCGACGAAGGCATAACCATATTGCGTGCCCAGCACGTGATCGCCTGGCCCGGCAAAGGCGCGGATCAGGCAGCCGATCAGCTCCATCGAGCCCGCGCCACACAGCACCCGCGCCGGGTCGACCCCGTGTACCCCGGCAATGGCCGCGCGCATGTCGGGCCATTCGGGATCGGGGTAGAGCGTCAGATCAGCCAGCGCCGCCTGCCCGGCCGCCACTGCGGACGGACTGGCCGGAAAGGTGCTTTCGTTCTGCGCCAGCGAGACGGTGCCTTCTCCACCCAGATCGGCCAGCGCATAGGCGCCCATGGCGCCGACATGAGAAACCGGGCGGATCATGTGTCACCTCCGTAAGCTTTGGCCCCCTCGGCACTGACCAAACCGCGTTTGAGGTCCAGCTCCAGCGCATCCGAGTTGCGGTCGCCCGGATCGCCGAAACCGCCACCACCGGGAGTGTCGAAGATCAGATAATCGCCGCCTTCAACTCGCAGCTCTCCCTTGCCGGGAATGTCGCTGTCGCCTTCGCGAAAGCGGATGCGCCCGGGCGCGCCGGGTTTGCCGCCCATGCGCCCAAGGGCGGGGAACTTTAGTCGCTCGACCGACAGGAACACGATGAAGGGCGCACCGTTGGACGAGGTCATCTCGATCCGCTGCCCCAGCCCGCCGCGATACTTGCCCGCGCCGCCGGAATCCGCACGCAGTTCGCGCCGCCAGATGGTGACAGGCGCGACGCTTTCGGTGATCTCCACCTGCGAACCGAACACGCCCGAGGGGTAGGCGGTGGCTGACAGCCCGTCCGCATGAGGCCGCGCGCCGGTGCCGCCATTATGTACCGGTTCCACTGCGAATTCGCGCCCACCATCGCGGGCCACCTCGGGGGCGTGGCGCATGGGCAGGTCGAACATGCAGCTTGCGCCCTCGGCGGGCACTTCATCAGGTAGTGCCTGATGCAGACAGCCCAGCACCAGATCGGGTGTCACCTGACCCAGCGTGTGCCGCATCGCCACCGGCACCGGGCGCTGTGCGTTCAGGATGCAACCTTTGGGGCCGCCCACGGTGAACGGCTCCAGCGATCCGGCATTGTTGGGGATGTCCGAGCCGACGATGCAGCGCAGCGCAAACACGGTATAGGCGGTGGTATAGTTCAGCGGCACGTTGATGCCCTTGCGCGAACAAGCCGAGGTGCCGGTGAAATCCACATGCATCCTCGATTTACTGACGGTCAGGGCTGCGTGCAACTCCAGCTCATTCTCATAGCCATCCATTTTTAGGACGTTTTTGTAGATACCTTCGGGCACCTCGGCGATGGCCTCAAGCGTGCCACGGCGCGAAGTGTCGATGATGTAGGACCCCAGCGCATCCAGATCGGTCAGGCCAAACTCTTCCATCATCGAAACCAGCCGGTTCACCCCGGCCTCGCAACAGGCGATCAGGGCATAGATGTCGCCCTCGTTGGCGATGGGCTCGCGGCTGTTGGCGCGGATGATGTCCAGCAGCAGCGCGTTGGGGATGCCTTCCTCGACCAGTTTGCAGGGCGGGATCAGCAGCCCCTCGTCATAGATGTCGGAGCCTTCCGGCCCCATGCCCAGACCACCCAGATCAACCAGATGCGAGGTGCACGAGGTGAAGCCCACAACCTTGCCATCCTTGAACGCGGGCATCATCAGCAGGAAGTCGTTCAAATGCCCCGAGGCCAGCCACGGGTCGTTGGTCATGTAGATATCGCCCGGTTTCATGGTCTGAACCGGAAAGGCGGCGCGCAGGTGCTGCACCGCTTCGGCCATGGTGTTGATATGGCCCGGCGTGCCGGTTACCGCCTGTGCCAGCATCCGACCATTGACGTCGAAAATCCCGGCTGAGATATCGCCGCACTCACGCACGATGGGGGAGAAGGCGGCGCGTATCAGGGTCTGGCCTTGTTCTTCGACCACCGCCAGCAGACGGTTCCACATCACTTGCAGGCGGGCGGGGGAAAGATCGGTCGTCATCATGCGCCTCCTTTCTGGTCCTGAACCAGGACGAGGTTTCCTATGGCATCCACATGGGCCGAGAAATCAGTCGAGACCAGCGTGGTGGTCTGCGGCTCGTGGATCAGCGCCGGGCCGCGCACATGGTCGCCGGACTTCAGATCGGCCCGCGCCACGAAGGCGGCCTGTTTCAGCGCGCCGTCCACATCGCAGGTGATCGGGCGAGTGTCGGGTGCGGTGAAGGTCGTCAATGCAGGTGTAGCGGGCACTGGTGGCACGGCGCTGTCAAGGGTCGCGACGCGCACCGCCCAGTTGAGAATCTCAATCTGCATCCCCGGCACCGGGCGTGAGAACTGCTTGCGATATTCTTCCTCAAAGGCGGTGGTCAGCGGTGCAATATCGTCTGCCGTCAGATGCCGGTCGGGCAGAGTGATCTCGATCTCGTGGCCCTGACCGTTGTAGCGCATGAAGGCGGTGCGGTGGGTTTCGGTCGGGGCATCGCCCGCACCCTGGGCAACCACGCCTTTGGCTTCGGAAATCATTGCGTCGAACAGAGCGTTGATCTCATCCATGTCCATGCTGTCCAACAGCGAATATAGCGAGCGGACGATTTCGAACGACACGGGTGCGAACAGGAAGCCCACGGCAGACCCCACGCCCGGATTGGGCGGGATTACAATGCGGCTGACCCCGGCGGATCGTGCCACCCGGCTGGCATGTAACGGCCCGTTGCCGCCAAAGGCAATCATCGTGCGCGGTCCAAGATCCTTGCCCGATTCCACCGCGTGCATCCGGCCCGCGCTGGCCATGCTTTCGTCGACGATGCGGCTGACGCCGTCGGCTGAGCCAACGGCATCGAGATCTAGTTTCGACCCGATCAACTGGCTCAGCGACTGTTTGGAGCCTTCGGGGTCCAGCTTGATATGCCCCTCGGCAAATGTGTCGGGCACGATGTAGCCCAGCGTAATGTCACTGTCTGTCACCGTGGGCTCGGTGCCGCCGCGCATGAAGGCCACGGGTCCGGGTTCAGACCCCGCCGATTTCGGCCCCACGGTCAGCCGCCCCAACCGATCCACCCCGGCGATGGAGCCACCGCCCGCGCCGATCTCGATCATCTCTATCACCGGGATGCGCACTGGCATGCCCGAGCCCTTTATGAACCGCGCGGCGCGGGCGATCTCGAACTGGCGCGAGGTCTGCGGGCGGGCCTTGTCGATCAGGCACAGCTTAGCGGTGGTGCCGCCAACGTCAAAGGACAGCACCTGATCCAGCCCGGTGCGGGCGGCGATGCGGGCGGCCAGAATGGCCCCTCCGGCGGGGCCGGATTCCACCAGTCGGATCGGAAAACGCGCGGCGGTGCGCACGGTGCACATGCCGCCGCCCGCCGTCATCATCAGGATCGGACAGGTGACGCCCTCGGCCTCGAACCGGTCGACGAAACGGGTCAGATAGGTCTGCATCAGCGGCTGGATATATGCGTTGGCGACGGTGGTGCACAGCCGGTCGAACTCGCGCGCCTCGGGGCTGACCTCGGACGAGATCGAGACGGTCAGACCGGGCCGCTTCTCAGCCAGCACATCGCGCAGGCGGCGTTCGTGGGCGGGGTTGGCATAGGCGTGCATCAGGCAGATCGCTATGGCATCGGCCCCGCTGGCGTCGATATCGGCCAGTAGCGCGTCGATGGCTTCGTCTTCCAGCGCGATCAGCACGCCGCCATCCGCCAAGACGCGTTCGCGCACGGTCAGCGCGCGTTCACGCGGGACCAGTAGATCGGGCTTTTCGAGGTTGATGTCGTATTGCGAATAGCGCCGCTCATACGCGATTTCCAGGATGTCGCGAAAACCTTCGGTGGTCACCGTCGCCACCACCGCGCCGCGCCGTTCGATCAGCGCATTGGTCGCAAGGGTGGTGCCGTGGATAAAGCCGGTCACCTGATCCAGCGTCCGGCCCGATTGCTGCATCACCCGCGCGGCGCCCTCCATCGCGCCGTCGGCGGGGTTCTGATGGGTGGTCAGGGTCTTGGTCGAGGCCAGGATTGCCTCTTCGCCGGAGACAAGGACCGTATCGGTGAAGGTGCCGCCAATATCGATGGCCAGGCGCAGCGTTTGAGTTGTCATGAGGTCTTCCGAAATTTCTGTAATCGCAGCGTGAAGCAAAAGGCCCGAGGCCCTGCTTTATGCAAGGATCACAAGATCACAGCCGGTTGCGCGGCGGTCCGTAGGTTTCGGAATATCAGTCTGTGTCATGGGCGAAATGTGCAGTTTCAAGATAGCCGCAGCAAGCTGGATTGCGACAGAAAGGCCTGCAAGCGACATCTATCGTCGTAGCAGGCCAGAGATCTGCCGAAACGGGCCGTCAGACGGCGAGCGCTCGATCAGGCAAGCCACCAGCGTTCAGGGGCTTTGGCACCATCCATTTCCCAATTCGCGGCGATCTCGCCCTGGGCGACGGTTTTGGCAACACCCATGATATGATTGGCGAACATCGGAACGATTGCACCGCCATCATCATGAACCAAAGTCTGCGCCTCGGCATACAGAGTGCGGCGTTTGGCGTCGTCCAGCTCTGCACGGGCCTCGACCACGATGGCGTTGAAGCGATCGGCGGCTTCGCCTGTGCGCCAGGCTCGTACACCTCAATGATTTAGCCACCGGTGCCAATTCCGGATTGTGGGTCGGTCAATTTGCCATCGGTCGAAGGCATAATGACCAAGTGATAGCCAGACAGGATGATGGGAAGTCGGCATTTGCCGGATCCAGCTCGAACACCAAGTTGTTGCCATCGGCGCGCATCGATTTGATTTGGGCAACCAAACCGTTCACCGCAGATTTCGATCCTTCGCCACAGTGGTGGTCGATTGTGGCGATGACAACGGCAGGGGTAAGGGTTTGGTCGTTGTGGAACTCGACCCCTTCACGCAGGGTGAATACCCAAGTGATTGCGTCGTTCGAGGAAAACTCGGTCGCGAGTTCGGGCACCAAATTTCCGTTTGCGTCTAATTCGATCAAGTTGTTGCCGAACAGATAGGCGACAGCGGTTTTGATCGTGCCTTCATAGGTTGCTGGGTCTAAAAAGTCGGTAGTCGAACCGCTGCCAAAGCCAAATTTGATCGCTCCGCCTTTTTTAGGGACCTGCGCAAGTGCTTGTCAGGATAGGCTCAGTGCCGCCGGAATGGCAAGGCCCGCAGCCAGAGCGCTTGATATGAAGATACGACGCGAAATCCGGCCGCTCTGCAGTTTCTGCATCTGAGAGGACAGGAAAGGTGATCCGGGCGGAGCTTGGCCTCGATAAACCTGCCTATATCCGATATTTCGATTGGATCGGTGCGTTGGCGACCGGGGATCTGGGAACGTCGTTCTCAGGTCGGGCGAGTTCGGGTGTGGATCGATCACGTCCGGTAGTGGAACTGGTCGCACCGCGCTTATGGAACACATTGTTTCTTGCGGGTATGGCGGCGCTGATCTCGGTTCCGCTAGCGCTGTTTCTGGGCATCACCACCGCGCTGTGGCGCAATTCGCGCTATGATAAGCTGGCCAGCGCCAGCACCTTGACGGCGATCTCTTTCCCCGAGTTCTTCGTGGCCTATATCCTGATTTTGCTGTTCGGAACGCTATGGCCGGTGTTGCCGTCGTTGGCCAATGTGGAGCCAGGGATGCCGCTGGTCGAGCGGATCGTCAAATGCATATTACCTGCGCTTACACTGACACTTGTAATCGTCGCGCACATGATGCGTATGACGCGGGCTTCGCTGATCAGTCTTCTAGCTTCACCCTATGTCGAGATGGCGCGGTTGAAAGGAGAGAACGCCCGCCGCGTGGTTCTGCATCACGCGCTGCCCAATGCGTGGGCGCCAATTTCAACGGTGGTCGCGTTCAACCTGGCCTATCTGGTAGTTGGAGTGGTCGTGGTCGAGGTGGTGTTCGTCTATCCCGGCGTCGGCCAACTGATGGTCGATGCGGTCAGCTCGCGCGATATCCCGGTGGTTCAGGCGTCCGCCCTGATATTCGCCGCCACATATGTCCTTCTGAACCTGATTGCCGCCATCATTGGAATCGTCACCAACCCGAGGCTTCTGCACCCAAAATGAGCCAGACAAGCAAGACATATTCAGCCGCCGCCGAGGTGGGTCGGGTGCGGACCCGTCGCAGCAAGCGCGAGCGTATTTGGATCGAGCTGAAGAAAGCGCCGCCGACAGCAATTTTCGGCATGTTTGTGATCCTGTTCTATCTAGTCATGGCAATCGGAGCGCCGGTCATCGCGCCTTATGGTGAGGCCGAGGTATTCCCGACGCCTTACGCACCCTGGTCGTCCGAGCATTGGCTGGGTACCGACCAGATCGGGCGTGATATCCTGTCGCGGCTGATCTATGGTGCGCGCAACACCATTGGTATCGCTTTTGTCACTACGCTGCTGGCGTTCTTCATTGGAGGTGGTCTGGGGCTGATCGCTGCGATTAACCGCAGTTGGCTGGATCAATTGATCAGCCGTGGCGTAGATGTATTTATGGCCATTCCCAGCCTGATTTTCGCGCTGATGCTGCTGTCGATTTTCGGCTCGTCGGCGCTGTCGTTGATTTTGATTATTGCGATTCTGGATTCAACCCGCGTGTTCCGCCTGACTCGCGCTGTGGCGGTGAACGTGGCAGTGATGGATTATGTCGAGGCAGCTCGGCTGCGCGGGGAAAAACTGCCTTGGGTGATGCGTCGCGAGATTTTGCCCAACATCATGCCTCCGCTGGTGGCCGAGTTCGGGCTGCGATTCTGTTTCGTTTTCCTAACCATCGCTGCGCTCAGCTTTCTGGGCGTCGGTATTCAGCCCCCCACCGCCGATTGGGGCACAATGGTGCGCGAGACCGCCAACCTGATCCAGTTCGCCAAATATGATTTCAAGGCCGGGATCACGCCGCTGCTGCCCGCTGCCTCGATCGCGTTGATCACTGTGGCGGTCAACTTTGTCGTCGACTGGTTCTTGCACAAAACAAGTGGATTACGCGATGAACACTGAGACTGACCTTCTGCTGGATATGCGCGACATCCGTATCGAGGGGTTCTCGGACGAAAAGTGGAATCCGATCATCAAAGGTGTCAACCTGACCCTGAAGCGCGGTGAGGTGCTGGGCCTGATAGGCGAAAGTGGTGCGGGCAAGTCGACGCTGGGCAAAGCGGCTATGGGATACACGCAGCCCGGCTGTCGTATCACGGGCGGTTCGATCCGGTTCAAGGGGCAGGAGTTGCGGGATCTGGACGACCACGCGCTGCAGCATCTGTGGGGATCGCGGATAGCCTATGTGGCCCAATCGGCGGCTGCGTCGTTCAACCCGGCGCATAAGTTGTTGGATCAGACCGTTGCTGCAACGGTGCGCGAGGGACTGCAACCCGAGAATGTCGCGCGTGAGGATGCCCGCGCGCTTTATGCCTCGTTGTCGTTACCGCATCCCGAAACGATTGGTGACCGCTATCCGCATCAGGTCTCCGGTGGCCAGTTACAGCGGATCATGACAGCCATGGCGATGTCACCCCGTCCCGATCTGATCATTTTCGACGAACCGACAACTGCGCTGGATGTGACGACCCAGGTCGAAGTTCTGACTGCTATGCGCCGGATCGTCGAAGAATTTCATACCGCCGCAATCTACATAACCCATGACCTGGCGGTGGTCGCGCAGATGGCGGACCGGATCAAGGTGCTGCGCTATGGAGAAGAGGTAGAAGAGGCGGAAACGCGCAAAATGCTGTCTGCGCCCGAGCAAGAGTATACCAAATCCCTCTGGTCCGTGCGTCTGTTGCAAAAACAAGCCGAGACTTCGGATGATATCATCCTTAAAATTGACGGTGTGGATGCGGCCTATGGCAAGAGCGCCAAGGTGTTGCACAATGTGTCAATCAGCCTGCCGCGGGGGCGCACGGTGTCGATTGTCGGCGAATCCGGATCTGGTAAATCGACCACGGCGCGGGTGATCACCGGCTTGCTGCCCGCCACAAGCGGGCAGGTCACGTTCAATGGCGAGGTCCTGCCAAACGAACTGAAAAACCGCAGCCGTGATCAGCTGCGCAGAATTCAGATGATCTATCAGATGGCCGATACCGCGATGAACCCGCGTCAAACCGTAGGTGAAATCATTGGACGTCCGCTGGAATTCTATCATGGTCTGCGGGGCCGGGCGCAGCAGGACCGGGTCATCGAACTGCTTGAAGCCATCGAGTTGTCGGAAGACTTCTACGATCGTCTTCCCAGCGAATTGTCCGGCGGACAAAAACAGAGAATTTGCATTGCGCGCGCTCTGGCCGCGGACCCTGAGGTGATTATTTGTGACGAAGTGACGTCCGCACTGGACCAGATTGTGCAGGAAGGCATACTGCAATTGCTGATGCGCCTACAAAAAGAGCGCGGAATCTCCTATCTGTTCATCACGCATGACATTGCCACGGTCGAGGCTATTTCGGACGAGATTGTTGTGATGCTGAATGGTCAAGTCGTCGAGCAGGGATTGAAGAATACCGTTCTATCCGAACCCTTCCCGGACTATACAAAGCTGCTGCTAAGTTCGGTTCCCGAGATGGACCCGGATTGGTTGACGAACCTGCTGAAAGAGCGAAAAGAAAATCACTTAAATACAAAACATGACACTGCGTAGGCGCGGGCAATAACAACACTTGGGAAGCTCAGTCGCAGTGGATTTCTCATTTTGCTTGTATTCCGAAACTCAGTTTTTACCGACATCTCGACAGATCGGTGTAAAGAGAACCTGCAACTCAGGAGCAACTCGCGAATTAAGGTGGCTTTTGACTGGATCGCATTGATGTTCTTGTTCACAATCAGTTCGATCCTCTTTTGGGCTGCCATAGGGTTAATATTTGAGGTCGCCGCAGGCCGTGTAATTGCCTCGTTCTTCGACACCCCATTGGTGACATGGGTTGCAGTCATCGCAACCTTCCTCGCCGGGTTTCTTCAGGCAGCGCGTGCGAAGCCTTGTCGCAAAATACGAGTGCAAGGCTGCGATCAATAATGTGCGAGCGGCGCTTGACGTGATGACTGTCCCAATGGCCGTCATCTCCGACGGTCATGGGACTGCTCTCTGCAATGGGTGCTCGAGTAGTGGCTGGAATGCTGCAGAGCGCACCTTACATGCGTCGCAAAAAGATCTTACCGACTAAACCTCCTAGAACGACATAGTCCAATTTGGTGATGCCTTATGAACAATAGATCTGGGACCGAGTGAACGTCGATCTCAATCTGGCATCCCCTGTCTTGTTCGTTGGAGGTGGCAGTAGCACTTTGCCCAACAAGCTGCTCGCACCGCGACCACTGATGCAGGTCGCCCGGTTTTTTTCTGATCGACCCTGGCGAGCGGGCGCAGAGCTTTTACATCTCTTTTTCGCCCAACCTGACTCATGGGGACAACGCAATCCTTCGAACGCAGCATTGGGTGCAAATGCGTTATGCGGGCCCGATCCCGGTTTCCGAATTGGCCCGCACCGCTCGACTTGAGCTGCGCACTTTTGGATTCCGATTCCTGACGGCCACGGGTTTCACGCCATCGGAATACCTGCAACAGCGTCGCATCACCAATGCCTGTCAGAGGCTGGAACTATCGCAGTCCAGTATCGAAACCATCGCCCGGGATATGAGGTATATGGATGTTTCAGCATTCCGCCGAATGTTTCACGAAATAGTCGACCTCTCGCCAGGAGATTATCGCAAGCGCTTTTCTTTTCTTAAAGACGCTTCGCATTTAAGAAAATGACGTCTGAACAGCCTTTCTTGGGTCTGTTTTTGCTTTGGCCAAGCGTAATTGCGAAGGTCTGATACCTCTGCTTTCTTTTGTAATCACGACCTTGACGATATGGCGGCCTCGATGCTTCGATTGATTGCCTCGATCGGTCCCATTGCGTTAACACTCGCCAAAACGCCCATATGGCTATAGTGGTCGATCAAGGGTGAAGTCTGTTCACGATATTCAATCAGACGTGCAGCGACTGTTTCGGCCTTGTCGTCAGCACGGCGCTTAAACTCAGAGCCTCCGCAATTGTCGCAGCGTTCCGCTGCCTCAAGCGGTTTGAATGTATCATGGTAACCTTCGCCACATCCTGCACAGGTACAGCGACCGGAAATGCGGTCGACCATTTTTTTGTCATCCACCGCAAGACTGACGACAGCACTGATCTGCTGCCCCGTTTCCGCCAATAGTTGATCCAATGCGCGCGCCTGACTAAGCGTGCGTGGAAATCCGTCTAATATCACCCCTCCGGCACAGTCCGAATCGCTCATACGGTCACGCAAGATCGAAATGACGATGTCATCTCCGACGAGCCTGCCTTCAGCCATGATAGATTCCACCGCCTTGCCTGTTTCGCTGCCGCTTTCAATCGATCTGCGGAGCAAATCGCCTGTCGACAACTGAACCAAGTCAAATTTTTGCTCAAGCAGTCGGGATTGCGTTCCCTTACCGGCACCAGGAGGGCCCAGAAGGATTAACACTTTAGACGTATTCGGGCTGGTCACTCTTTTTCCTCTTAGAGAATATCGTAAACACGACTTGGAATAGACCGCTCAGTGCCATTTCAGATGTATTAGCGGTGTATGACTGTCGTGTGTGGGCGTTGCGTCTGGCCCGTAGACCAGACTATCGCACCACATGTTCAGAACAGTTTGCATGCCTGACTACGCGTGCCGCTGTGGACCCCAGAAGATAATCCTGCAATCCAGGCTGGTGGCTTGCGATAACGATGCAGTCTGCATTGTTATTCGTTGCATAATCGAGAATTCCACGGCCCGACTGTCCTTCGACAATTTCAATTTTGGAGTCCGCTACCCCGTCGACTAGTGGGCCCAGTTTGTCAGTAACACTGGTCTTTGCGATATCCAGATGGTTTTCAGGAAGCAGGTCGCTTGTGTATTGCGGAAGGTGCTCAATGACATGCAATAGAGTGATATGACCACCATCCGAGCGGAGAGTTTGTGCGACATCCAGCGCTCTTTGCGCGTCGCGGTCGGTATCAAAGGAAACAGGGACTAGAATATTTCCATACATTTCTGATTCTCCAGCAGGTAGAAAAATTCAACAACCAGAGCAGGGAACAGGTCCGCCTGCCCTGGTTGTTGAAGTTAGGCCCGTAGCATTATCGAGAAGAGGGGCTACTGGGCCGGGGAGGGTCATCTTACGCTGCCACGAACATGTCTTTGTATTGGTCGCGCAGGATGTTCTTTTGAACTTTGCCCATGGTGTTGCGGGGCAGTTCGTCCAGCAGGATCAGTTTGCGTGGATGCTTGAACCGCGCCAAGCTACCGCGCACGGCCTCCATCATTGCGTCCAGATCGGGGGTTTGGCCCGGCTCTGCAACGATCACGCCCAGAACAGTTTCGCCGAAATCGGGATGTGGAACGCCCACCACGGCGCTTTCCAGCACGCCGGACTGGTCATCCAGAACCAGCTCGATTTCTTTGGGATAGATGTTGTAACCGCCTGAAATAATAAGGTCTTTGTTGCGGCCAACAATATGAACATAGCCGTCTTCGTCGATCCGGCCCAAATCGCCAGTGATGAAGAACCCGTTCTCGCGCAGCTCGGCGGCAGTCTTCTCCGGCATCTGCCAGTAACCTTTGAACACGTTGGGCCCGCGTACCTCGATCTCGCCGATCTCGCCCTGAGCCAGCGCATTGCCGTCTGAATCACAGATCTGCAGCTCGACCTCAGGCAATGGAAAGCCCACCGTGCCTGCGCGGCGGTCACCGTCATAGGGGTTCGAGGTGTTCATGTTGGTTTCGGTCATGCCATAGCGTTCAAGGATGCGATGGCCAGTGCGTTCTGCGAACTGTACATGGGTTTCGGCCAGCAAGGGTGCCGAGCCTGAAACAAACAGGCGCATATGTGCGGCCAGATTCTTGGTGAAGCGGTCATCGTCCAGAAGGCGGGTGTAGAAGGTTGGCACACCCATCATGGTCGTGGCATTGGGCATCCGCCCGATGATCTCATCCAGATCGAACTTGGGCATAAAAACGATGCTGCTGCCTGCAGCCAGCGTGACATTGGTGGCCACGAATAGTCCGTGAGTGTGAAAGATCGGCAGTGCATGCAGCAGCACGTCGTCGGATGTGAAGCGCCATTCTTTGACCAGCGTCTGTGCATTCGACAACAGGTTGTTCTGGGTCAGCATCGCACCCTTCGATCGGCCTGTGGTCCCCGATGTATAGAGGAATGCGGCCAGATCGTCGCCATCACGGTCAACGGTCTCAAAGCTGGCAGGCATTGCTGCAGCCTGCTCCATCAGGCTGCCGCTGCCATCGGCGTTCAGGGTTTCGACCTTCGCGCCAAGCTGCGCACCAACCGGGGCGAGTTTCTCTTCGCTCCGGCTGTCACAAACGATCAGCGAGGCGCCACTGTTTTCGATGAAATAGGTCAATTCATCCACAGTGTAAGCGGTATTGAGCGGCAGGAATACAAGACCTGCCTGCGCACAGGCAGCATATAGCGCCAGCGCTTCGGGCGATTTCTCGATCTGTGCCGCAACCCGGTCGCCGGGTTTCAGGCCCAGCTGCGTCGCAACATGGGCGATTTGTGCGGCGGTGCTCAGGAAGTCCTGATGGGTGATGGTCGTTCCGTCGAGCAACTGCAAAAAGGCTGTGTCTTTACCGGCATGTGCGCCGAACAAACCGTCATAGAGAGGATTGGCCATAAGGGTTACCTTTCCTGTGTCGTGGTGAGAGAGGCTGACGCGGCAAGCGATTTGGCCTCGGACGAGGCGATTACCTCGCGGGTGTTGGCGAACTGTTCGTGGTTCTGCGCTACGCGGCCAAGGTCATAAAGATAGTTGACCATGGTGCCACCGGACTGTGCCCGGCCCTTGTCCGAAACATCTGCGTCGGCATGAACCGCATGGACCAGCGCACCGTTGCCAAGATGGAACCGTGCCACTGGATCGAACGGCAGATCGCCCCGACCTTTGGCGTTCAACAGGTAATGTGCGGCCAGTGCTTTCATCTGATCGGGCTCTTCGATGTTCCAATCGATGCCTTCCTGCGACAACCATTTGGTCAGCCCCGGAATCGGCGAGAGCGTGACGAAGGTTTTCAGCCCCGCCAACTCAGCCGACAGGTCCGAGGCCACCTGTTTGATCAGCGAATTGCCGAAAGAGATGCTGGCCAACCCGGCCTGACAGTTGGAGATCGAGTAGAACACAGCCGTATCGGCCTGATCTTCGGGCAACGGATCGCGGTCTTCGGCGAGCAAGGCCTGTACGGAACCCGGAATACCGCTGTTCAGCGCCACTTCGACAAAGATCAGCGGCTCATCCGGCATTGAGGGATGAAAAAAGGCAAAGCAGCGCCGGTCAGTGGGTTCCAGCCTGCGGCGCAGGTCGTCCCAGCTGTCGATGGCGTGGACCGCCTCATACGCAATGATCTTTTCCAGAATATGCGCCGGGCTTTCCCAGTTGATCGGGCGCAGCACCAGAAAGCCACGGTTGAACCAGCTGGCAAACAGGTGCCGGAAGTCCAGGTCAAGCGCCTGCAATTCGGGCTCCTTGCCGCCCAGCCGCAGCAGATCAGCGCGCATCTGTACCAGTGCGCCGGTGGCACCGGGCACGCGGTTCAACCGGCGGATCATTTCCTGCCGGGCCGGTTCCACCGCAGCCGCAAAGCTGCGATAGGTCGCTTTCGATGGGTTGCGCTCGTATTCGTCCAGTGACGAACGTACCGCCTTGGGATCGATATTCATGGCGGTGGCGAGATAGCGGAAGAATTCCAGCTTGTCGTCATCACTCAGCGTATCGAACCGGGTCAGGATTTCCTCGGCCAGCGCCAGCCCCGAAGTTTCTCCCGCTGACCCAACCAGCGGGTCGGCCAGTTCGGTCAGCGGTCGGCCATCCGGAGCCACCGCGCCGTCGCGGCGGTAACGCCGCTCGAACACGGTGGATAGAAGATCCGCCAGCAGGGTCATACCGCTGCTCCCATCACCAGGTCAGGCAGCCATGTGGCCAGACCAGGGAACAGGCACAGCAGGACAATCGCGATCACCATGCAGGCCACGAAGGGGAGAGAGCCTGTCAGGATGGTCTTGAGCGAGATGTCGGGCGCAATGCCGTTGATCACATAGAGGTTCAGGCCGACAGGGGGCGAGATCAGGCCAATCTCCATGTTGATGGTCAGTACAACCGCAAACCAGATCGGATCGAAGCCAGCGGTGGTGATAATCGGCAGCAGGATCGGTGCCGCCATCAGGATCACAGCGACGGGCGGCAGAAAGAACCCGGCGATCAGCAGGAACACGTTGACCGCACCCATCAGAACCCAACGGTTCACGTCCAGCGTACCGATCCATTCGGCAATCGCCTGTGTGATGAACAGCGAGCTGAGCATGTAAGAGAACACACCGGCAGCGGCGATGATGAACAGGATCATCACGCTTTCCTTGGTGCTGTCGCGCAGCACGACCCAGATGTCCTTGGGGTTCCACAGCTTGTAGATGATCATCGCGATCAGCAGGCAGAGCAGGGCACCGACAGCAGCCGTTTCCGACGGGGTGGCGATACCGCCATACATGGCGTAAAGCACACCCAGAATGATGCCGAGGAAGGGCAGCACGCGCGGCAGAATCTCGAACCGTTCGGCCCAGGTGTAGCTGCCCGAACCCAGACGGGTCGCGTCACCGGATTTCCAGGTCGAATACAGCGACCAGGCCATGAACAGACCCACCAGCATAAGGCCCGGGATCACACCGGCCAGAAACAGACGGCCAATCGAGGTTTCGGTGGCAATACCGTAAACGATCATAGTGACCGATGGCGGGATCAGGATTCCCAGTGTACCGCCCGCAGCGATCGAACCGGCGGCGACGCCGTCAGGATAGCCACGTTTGCGCATCTCCGGGATACCCATCTTGCCGATGGCGGCACAGGTCGCGGGTGACGAACCGGACATAGCCGCAAATAGGGCACAGGCACCGAGGTTTGATACGACGAGACCGCCGGGAACACGGGTCAGCCAGCGTTCCAGCGCTTCGTACAAATCCGCTCCGGCTCTGGTAGAGGCGATTGAGGCCCCCATGATGATGAACATCGGGATAGACAGAAGGGCGAAGTTATCGAGTTTGCCGAACAGGATTTCCGGCATCAGTTCCAGCGAGCGCGGGCCGTCGAAGACGATCAGGAACCCAGC
The DNA here is from genome assembly GCF_056537605.1 of Ruegeria sp. C5. Lineage (NCBI taxonomy): Bacteria > Pseudomonadati > Pseudomonadota > Alphaproteobacteria > Rhodobacterales > Roseobacteraceae > Ruegeria > Ruegeria sp. C5. The sequence goes on from NZ_JBQFRX010000002.1 coordinate 625,237, forward strand.
CGAGACGATCAGCAGGCCGATGGCCACGGACACGCCCGAGAAAAGAACAAGGATGGTGGCGATGGCGACAATAGCGCCGAGCAGAAGGGGATCCATCGGCTTTACTCCAGACCAAATGGTTTATCGATGCCAAGCAGGACGGCGACGAGATCGGCGATCAGTTGCAACAGCAGCAGACCAAAGCCAACTGGGATGGCGAGGTAGGGAATCCACAGGCGAACGCCCCAAACCGTGTCGGATTTCCAGCCGCGCTCCCATGCGAAGTGCCAATATTCGTAGCCGTAGAACAGCATGACTGAGACGATGGCGATGGACAGAACCGAAGTCAGGATCGCCATGTAAAAGCGGGCTCGAGGTGCGAGCGAAATCGGGATCAGGTCAACATTCACGTGACCGCGCAGGCGCTGCACATAAGGCAGACCGACCAGGGTTGCGGCGATGACCAGATAAATGACCGCTTCGGTTTGCCAAATGGTCGATTGATTCAGCACGAAGCGCACGATGATCATCTGGCAGGTGATGGTGACAGCAGCGACGATCATGCCTGCGGAACACCATCCAGCCAGAGTTGAAAGCGCAGCGACAAAGCGAAGGAAGGGATTGTTCCCTGTGTGGGAAGCAACGGCAGAGCTATGACCGGCCATTTGCGCCTCCTGTGATTGAGATGCAATTAAGTCTGAAGATCAGAGAAGATCAGAACCAAGATCGGATGCCGAGCGGCGGCAGGCCGCCCGGCAAGATGGGGTCATTCGACTGCCAGAGCCTTGTCCAGCAGGTCCTGCCCATCAGGAACCTCTTCTACGAAGGCCTTGTAAGATGTTTCCATTGCCAGCGTACGCCATGCTTCGAAGTCTTCGGCGCTCATCTCCGCAATCTCAACACCGGCGTCGGCAAAAACTTTGGCCGAGTTGGCGTCCTGTTTCTTGGCCTCTTCTAAATAGAAGGCCTGTGCCTTTTCCGATGCTGCCAGCAATGCGGCTTGCTGATCTTCGTTCAGTCCGTCGAAGGTGGATTTGTTCATCAGCAGCGGCTGATACATGAACCACAGCGCCACATCGCCCGCAGGGGTATAGCAGGCAACCTGCTCGTAGATGCGGTAGCTGACAAAGGACGAGGACGACGTGTTGGCCGCCTGCAAAACGCCGGTTTGCATGGCGTTATATATTTCTGACGACGCCATTGATGCGATCGAGGCGTCAGCGCCGGCCAGCATCTGCTCAAAGGATTTACCTGCCGCGCGGGTCTGCAGGCCTGCGACATCCTCAGGGTTCGTGATGCACTTGTCTTTACCGGCGAAGCCACCGGCCAGATAGCCATGCACCAGCACCATCACGTCGTCCTGAGCCATTTTCTCTTCCAACGCCTCCATGAAGGGCGAGTCGGCCAGACGGGCAGCGTGATCGTGGTTTTTCACCAAACCCGGCATCAGCGTCAGATTATAGGCAGGCTGCTGACCGCCGGCGTAGGACAGCGGCAGTATGGTCATATCCAATTGACCGCGGCTGAGCGGCTTGTACTGCTCGCGCGGCTTGAACAGCGATTTCGAGCCGAAAATCTTGATTTCCAGATCAACGTCCGCCGCCGCAACTTCGTCTACAACAATCTGTGCTACTTGATGGCGAATGTCCTTGTTCGACCACTAATGTGACAGGCGCAGTTCCTCCGCTGACCCCAATGTACCTGCGGATGCAAGCGCCAACGCAGCGACGGCCGTTTTGAACACTGATTTCATTTTTTCCTCCCGTTTTCAGTCCCGGATGAGCCGGGGATGAATAGAAGCATAGGGCAGCAATGTTTTTTTAGTCAAGGTTATTGTATACAAGATATGATTTCTTGAGTTCTCGCCTAATCACAAGTAAAACAGAAATCTATGGACCAACGACTTGCAGATACCATCGCTCAGGATTTGGAAGAGCTGATTTTTGACGGGACATTTTCGGACGGTGACCGTCTAGATGAGGTCAAACTGGCTGAGCAGTTCGGGGTCTCACGAACGCCACTTAGGGAAGCATTCCAGAGACTTGCCTTGTCGGGGTTGGTCGATCTGATAGCGCGGCGGGGCGCTTTTGTCCGACAGCCCGGCCCGGTGGAACTGATGGAGATGTTCGAGGTCATGGCCGAGCTTGAAGCCGTTTGTGGTCGACTTGCGGCGTTGCGCATTTCCGATGAAGCTTTGCTTGAACTGACCGAAGCTAACAGCAAATGCCAACTGGCCGTGGATGCGGGCAATCCCGATGCGTACTACCTGGAAAACGAGCGGTTCCATCGAATCATCTATCAACAGTCCGGCAATGCATTCTTAGAGCAAGAAACTTCCAAGCTGCACAGAAGGCTCAAACCATTCCGTCGACAGCAGCTTCGGTTCCGTGGTCGTATGGCCCAGTCCATGGCCGAACACGAAGAAATTGTCAGAGCCCTGAAAAAAGGCGTACCGGAAGAAACAGCGAATGCGCTGCGTGACCATGTCGCCGTACAAGGTGAGAAGTTTCGCAACCTTATGGCTTCACTCAAGAGCGCCGCTGAGTAGCAGTTGCCATTAATACACGCGGAATTTCATTGTGAGCGCGACTGGGTTGGTCAGCTAGCGTTGATGCCAGTGCGCCTTTGAATCAGATCTCAAATATAATCGGGTCAAATTTCGAACCCCATGTAGGTGAAGATGATGACCGTAAGATAGACCATCCCGGCTACAAACGAAGGAATGATGGTCGGTAGGATGATTTCATTGGCGAAGCCACATTGAAGGCTCCCAAGGTTACCGCAGACCAGCAGCAGGATCATTATGGCGGATTTCATCACCCAGCCAACATTTAGAATCCAAAGTATCTTTTAGATAATCTGCATAGTGATCAGTATCATGAACCAACCCAACACGATGGCAATGATCGTAACGCCTCCAGGGCAGAGCTTGAAACCCTGAATTCGCACCATAACGAGGCCAAACAGATAGAAAACCGCTGAAACCTGAAGCGCGCGAGTGGCTCGATAAAGCCAATAGTACCGCGCGCTTATCCCATCGCCGAATGCCCGCTGCACCTAGTCGATCAGCTCGCCTTCATCCGGATAAGTGGTGCCCAATTCGGTTTTGACCACCCGTGCGGAACAAACAAATATTGGTGAAGATGATGAGCCGCCAGACCAGCAATGAGGGTCATATGACTACTGACGAGGCAACGATAACGAGCACCAGAATCAAACTGACGGCGATGAATACAGCTCTGAATATGTTTACTTTGGGCGGGCCGGACACGGGAATGTTCTGAAAGAAAATTGATGTAAGCAAGTTGCAAGTATTTGTTAATTTTCGAAAAACGGCGCAGGGGGGCGTCTGATTGGTCGAACCAAACGCGGCACGAACACCAAGTCACACGCCATCTGCGATAGCCAGAGGCGTTCGCTTAACCTGATTGTCACCGCCGGACAGGTCAGCGTCGGCATTGGCGCATGCGCGATGCTTGGCGACCTTCTAAATGTCGAATGATTGCCCAGGGAACGCGGCCACGATGCCGACCGGTTCCGGGAAGCATTGCAAGACAAGGGGATACGTGCCTGCAATGCAGGCTGAACGCAAAGCAAGACCCCGGTCAAATATGACAAGCGTCGGTACAGACGGCAAAACCGCGTCGAGATCATGTCCGGCAGGCTCAAGGGTCTAATGCGCGTTGCGGCGCTCTTTGACCGCTGTTCGGGGGTCTGACTCTCAGCTAGCGCTCTCGCGGAAACCGCCATCCATTGGTTGGATGGACTGACGATGGGGGCAGTTCGCTGCAATCGCCTTTGGTGCGTAAAGTGGCTTGGACTGAGCAATTCAATACAATAGGCTTTTAGGATCCTACCCCCAAGTTCGACATGTTTGTTGCAAAGATCTTCACTGTCATACCCTTGTTGTGAAAAGCATCCAGAACACGCGTCGATCCACAAACCTGAGAGGTGCCTTATGTCCTATTCCAATCGTAGTTTGATTTCGCGCCGTCAGTTTCTTGCCACTACGACCGCCAGCGCTGCTGCCATCACCTTGCATCCCTTTTCGGCGGCGGCGGCCAACAATCAGGCGCATCTGAGGATCATGGAAACCACTGACATCCATGTTCACGTGTTCCCATACGATTACTATGCGGACAAACCGCGCGATACTGTCGGGCTGTCGCGGACCGCTTCGATCATTAATGAGATCCGTTCCGAGGCGACAAATTCGCTGCTCGTCGATAATGGAGATTTTCTGCAAGGCAATCCGATGGGCGATTACATCGCGTATGAGCGTGGCATGAAAGAAGGCGACAGCCATCCGATCATCACTGCCTTCAATACTGTTGGTTATGACGCTGCCACTTTGGGCAATCACGAGTTCAACTATGGCCTAGATTTCCTTGAAAAAGCGCTTGCTGGTGCAGAATTCCCCGTGGTTCTGGCCAATGTTGCAAAAGAGACTGGGGCGTCCCCCCGCGATGATATGACTCTGGTGAAGCCCTATGCCATCCTTGAGCGTGAGATTGAAATGGGGGATGGCAGCAAGCATCCGATCAAGGTTGGTGTCATCGGATTTACTCCGCCTCAGATCATGAACTGGGATCGCAAGCATCTGGAAGGCAACGTGCAGGCGCGTGACATAGTCGAAACGGCGCAGGCTTACGTACCCGAGATGCAAGAACAAGGGTGTGACCTGATCATTGCCCTGTCGCATTCAGGCATTGGGGATGCTGATCATGCTGATGGAATGGAAAATGCTTCGGTCGTTTTGGCGGGGGTTGATGGCATCGATGCGCTGGTGACCGGGCATAATCACCTGGTGTTCCCGTCCGCTACCTTTGCGGATCGCCCTGGAATTGATGTCGAAACGGGGACCTTGATGGGTAAACCTGCGGTCATGGGCGGCTTCTGGGGGTCGCATCTTGGCCTGCTGGACCTGCTGCTTGAGCGCGACGGAAACGAATGGCGCGTGGTGACGACCACGTCTGAAGCGCGCCCGATTTCAAAACGCAACGAAGATCGTTCGATCACGGCACTTGTTGGCGACGATCAGAAGGTGCTGGACTCGGTCGCGAAAGACCATGACGAAACACTGGCCTATGTACGCCGCGCGGTCGGCAAGACTTCGGCCCCGCTGCACAGCTACTTCGCGTTAGTTGCGGATGACCCATCGGTGCAAATCGTCTCGATCGCGCAGAAATGGTACGTCGAAGAGATGATGAAGGGCACCGAACATGAAGGTCTGCCCATTCTATCGGCTGCAGCGCCGTTCAAGGCCGGGGGTCGCGGCGGCCCGGACTATTACACAGATGTTCCGGTGGGCGATGTTGCGATCAAAAACGTGGCTGATCTTTACCTGTATCCCAATACTGTGCGCGCGGTACGCGTGAACGGTGCTCAGGTTCGGGGTTGGTTGGAACGCTCGGCGGGTATGTTCAACCAGATCGAGGCGGGATCCGAGGATGCGATTTTGCTAAACGCGGACTTCCCTTCCTACAATTTTGACGTGATGGACGGTGTGACCTACCAGATCGACTTATCGCAACCGTCGCGCTTTGGACCCAAGGGGGAAGAGATCAACCCGGATGCAGCCCGTATCGTAGATTTGGCCTTCAACGGTGAGGCGGTCACGGATGACATGGAGTTCATCATTGCCACCAACAACTATCGTGCTTCGGGCGGCGGTTCTTTCCCGGGCGCAATGGGTGATACCGTCGTGTTCGAAGCCCCTGACACCAACCGCGACGTGATCGTGCGATATATCGTCGAGCAAGGAACAATCGATCCCAAGGCCGATGCAAACTGGTCGTTCGCGCCGCTTTCTGACACTACCGTGTTGTTTGAAACTGGTCCAAAGGCGCGCGACTACATGGGCGAAGTCAAAGGCGTCACAATCGAGGATGCCGGTGAAGGCGCTGATGGGTTTGCGGCATTCCGCATCAGGCTCTAGCAAGGGTAAGGTCCAAATTATAGTGTGAGCGGCCGTCCTAGATCATTCATCTGACGGCCGTTCGAAGGTGCTATGTTGCTGGGCCCCGTTCAGTCTTCGTCTTGAAGCGGAAGCCTATCGCGCACGAGATTTGCCCAGAATTCCGCGCCGATCGGCAGTAACGCATCGTTGAAATCGTAGTCGTTCGAATGCAGCGGTTGTCCGTTGGGGCCGGATTCACCGTTGCCCAGTAGGATAAAGCAGCCGGGTACGGCTTTGCAAAAATGCGCGAAATCCTCTGAAAAGCTCATCGGTTGACGATTGGGAAGTGTGTCCAGCCCGGATAGCTGCGCGACGCGGATGGCAGCCTCGGTCGGGATCGGTGCGTTGACTGTTTCGATGAATTCGGTTTTGAAATCCACTTGGACTTCGACGCCATGGGCGGATGCGATGCCATGTGCAATCTTGCGCATGTGTTCTTCGATCTTGTTTCGATCTTCAGGGCTGCGAGCCCGCGCATCACCCTTTAGCGTTGCCGTTCCAGGTAGAACGTTGCGCTGCCCGTCGGTCAGAAATTCGGTCACTGACACAACCGCCCCGGCGCCCGGGGCCAGCTTGCGTGCGACAATTGTCTGAAGCGCCAGAACGATCTCGGACCCGATCGTCAGCGCGTCACGCCCCGCCTGCGGCATGGACGCATGACCCCCTTGCCCCTTGATCGTAATTTCGAACAGGCTTTCCGAGGAACAGATCTGCCCAGTTCGGGTCGACATCTGCCCGACGGGTGCCCTAGGCAAGTTATGTATGGCGTAGACTTCTTCGATTGGAAATCGCGTCAAGACATTCTCGTCCAGCATCGCTTTGGCCCCCAGTCCAAGCTCTTCATTCGGTTGAAACAGGAACACCACCGTGCCGCTGAAACCGGGATCCGAGGACAAAGTCTTTGCTGCGCCCAACAGCATCGTCATGTGACCATCATGGCCACAGGCGTGCATAATGCCGGGATTTTGTGACACGTAATCATGATCGCTGGCTTCCTGAATGGGTAGCGCGTCCATATCTGCGCGTAATCCGATCGCGCGGTTGCCTTGACCGGCCCTGAGGATACCCACCACGCCCACGCCTTCATGAACTTCAAGCCCGTATTGACGCAGCAGCGCCGCAACTTTGGCTTTGGTTTTCGTTTCATTGAAGCCCAATTCGGGGTGTCTGTGGAATGACCGCCTAAGTTGGCGCAGTTCGGTTTGGTTCAATTCCATGGCGGTTAATGTTCCCAGATTACAGGTGCTATCCGAGCGGGGCGAACTCAGACTCTAGCCCTGATGGGTAGAGTACGATGGCAGACGGGTCCACCGGCACGGCATCTCTCAATCGTTCTGTCCCGACCAGCCTCGCCTGAATGAAGTCGGCGCTGCGCCGTATCGTTTCTTGAACCGAACTGTCAGTTGGGTCGCGCTGCCAAAACCCGTGGCGGCCGCAATTTCAGCAACGGTCATTTCTGTTTCGCTTAGCAACGCGTAAGCGCGCGCCACACGCAACTCGATGTAGAATTGTACCGGGGAAACCTCGACATATTTTTGAAACAGCCGCTCCAACTGTCGGCGAGAAATCTGAACGATCTTGGCAATCTCGGAGATATCCAGAGGCTCTTCCAGATTCTCATGCATGATCTGGATGGCGTTGATCAGGTATTGGTTCCGACTGCCCAACGCGACAGAAAACGCGGATTTCTGGAGCGTTTTTTGATTGTTGGATCGTGAGTGGATGCACATGTCCGAGACGATGATGGCCAGATCCTTTCCGAAGTCGGTTTCAATCATGTCCAGTACCATATCGGTTGCCGCGTTACCTCCACCGCAGGTCATCAGATCTTTGTCAATCTCATACAGGTTAGCCGATGGTGTCAGGTGTTCGAAGTGTTCAACAAAGGCGGGTTGGTTTTCCCAATGCAGTGTGAACCTCTTGCCGGTCAGCATACCTGCCTTGGCCAGCGTAAATGCGCCGGTACAAATTCCACCAAGCTTGCAGCCAAACGCTTTCTGACGGCTGATCCACGAAAGGATCGTTGAATTAATGCTTTCCGATGGTTCGATCCCTGAACACACAAACAATCTGGATGATCGCGGTAAATTATGCAGAGCCAAGTCAGCTGCTATTTCGACTCCATTGGAGCATCGAACAGGGTTCCCATCCTCGGAGATCAGAAACCACTTGTAGAGCTCTTTGTTGGTGACCTGATTGGCGATCCTCAGCGGTTCAACCGCTGCGCTAAAAGCAAGCATGGTGAGTTTCGGCAGCAACAGAAAATAGATCTCGTTTGATGGTCCGTCATAATCGATGTCGAACGTCGCGGCCCCTTTCGGAACGAAATTCCTAGGTTTCATGCTCTCTTTTCCTAGTGCGGACCTGGATGGATAACCGACCCGTACAAAATCGCATCGATCGAAACACCAGCGTATCAACTTCGCAGATCACAAGCGAGAGGCCCCACGACAACAATTAGCCAGCGCGTAGCTGCGAGCCTGTCTGAAAGACGGCAACTGAGGATTTAGCCGGGCCAATATTTGGGCCGGTGGCAAAGCATTGTTAACTGGACTAACAATCGTATCTGTCGTCAACCTCATGAATGGTGAATGCCAAAAGGTCAGGCCCAGTGTGGTATCAACCGCATTCGACTGCGCTGTCGATTCACACGATCAATCTAAACAGCCTGAGTTTTGCCTGCAAATCGCCGATTTCGTACACTTTCAGGCGATGCATCATAGTGATCCCGGAACGCACGCACCAATGCACTTGTGGAAGAAAAGCCCGTAGCGGTCGCCACTTCAAGATAGGTCATCTCGGTAAATTGAAGCAGGCCATAGGCCCGTTCTAGGCGAAGTTCCCGATACGTTGTCAGCAGTTTTACACCCGTTCTGTCCAGAAACCGCCGCTGTAACTGGCGCGTTGATGTACCAAGCGCCATCGCAAGTTCCGGTATCCTAAGCGGATCCTCCAGATTGTTCTGCATCTTTTCAACAACCTGTCGCACCATTGGGTCGGCTTTTGAACGTCTGATCAATCGAGCTGCCAGTTGGCTTGCGCATGTAGTTTGCCTGTCGGCCAACCCGATATAGCTGCGTACTGACTCGGCCAGATGCTCACCGTGATCAAAGGCAACAAAATCGGACAACAAACGCAACGTGCCCAATCTGGTTGATGCGCTATGGGTGCGGCTATCTGAGGACCAGTATGTACCCGAACCGACGTCGATCAGTCCAACCTCTTGCGCTGCGGCAGAAAAGTTGGGGTGAACCGATGCAATTCGCTTGGTTGCGCGAGCGGTCTGGGCGAGAAGAAACACTGCACCGCCAACGAGAATTGATCGGGAGGACAGGTTCAATACTTGGGCGATCCAGGTTTTGTCCGGCGGTGTCAGAGGCCAGCTTTTGTAGATATCCCCCCAGAAAATCGCGGTTCGCCCGGCCCAGTGCAAGGGTCCGCCCGCCGCGCCGTCGGCAATGGTGCGGATATTTGTAATGTATGTATGGCCTTCGTTCAGTTCATTTAGGGCACGATAGAAATCAACCAGCATATCTGCCGATGCTTCCGCTTCGGCCTCGCAAAGAATGATCTCGATATGATGATCTCGTTTGGGTCTTGCCAACGTGGTTTCGGTCAAATGCGCATGGTCATTTACAGGGACATAATGCTTCATTTCTCCTCCACCTTCTTTAGCGCTTCGGCCGCGAGCAGTCGTTCCCGAATTCGGATTGAAACCCCCGCCAGTTGGCGGGGGTTTATTGATTGAGGTTTATTCAGCTGCGTCCATGTATTCGGTCATTGGAGGGCATGTGCAGATGAGGTTTCTGTCGCCATATGCGTTGTCGACGCGGTTGACGGGGGACCAGTATTTGTCGACGCCCATGGAGCCTGGGGGGAAGCAGGCCTGTTCACGAGTGTAGGGGCGGTCCCAGTCGCCGACCAGATCGCGCACCGTGTGGGGGGCGTTTTTCAGCGGGTTGTTTTCCGCGTCGATCTTGCCGTCGATGATGTCCTGTGCCTCGGAGCGGATGGACAGCATGGCGTCGCAGAAGCGGTCCAGCTCGTCCATGGGTTCCGATTCCGTGGGCTCGACCATCAGGGTGCCGGCCACCGGCCAGGACATGGTGGGCGCGTGGAAGCCGCTGTCCACCAGACGTTTGGCAATATCATCGACGCTGACATGGGCCGCCTCGTCCAGCGGGCGGGTGTCGAGGATGCATTCATGCGCTACGCGACCCGTTTCCGAGGTGTAGAGGATCGGGTAGGCATCCTTGAGCCGCGCCGCGATGTAGTTAGCGTTCAGGATCGCCACTTTCGTGGCCTGGGTCAGACCCGCGCCGCCCATCAGCAGCACATAGGCCCAGCTAACCGGCAAGATCGAGGGCGACCCAAAGGGCGCCGCCGAGACCGGACCCACGGCAGTGCCGTATTCCGGGTGGCCGGGCAGATGTTCCTCCAGATGCGCCTTGACGCCGATCGGACCCATGCCGGGGCCGCCGCCGCCATGGGGGATGCAGAAGGTCTTGTGCAGGTTCAGGTGGCTGACGTCACCGCCGATGTCTCCGGGACGCGACAGGCCGACCATGGCGTTCATGTTGGCGCCGTCGATATAGACCTGACCGCCGTGATCATGAGTGATCTGGCAGACCTCCTGCACGGTGGTCTCAAACACGCCATGGGTCGAGGGGTAGGTGATCATGCAGGCGGCCAGATGATCGGAGTGCTTTTCAGCCTTGGCGCGGAAGTCATTCAGATCAATGTTGCCATTCTCATCCGCCTGCACAGGCACAACCTGCCAGCCCACCATCTGGGCCGAGGCCGGGTTGGTCCCATGCGCCGAGGTCGGGATCAGGCAGACATTGCGCTGCCCTTCGCCCCGGGCGAAGTGATAGTTGCGGATGGTCAAGAGGCCTGCGTATTCACCCTGCGCGCCCGAGTTGGGCTGCTGGCTGATCGCGTCATAGCCGGTGATCTGGCACAGCTTGTCGTTCAGATCATCGATCATCTCATGATAGCCCTGCGCCTGATCTTCGGGGCAGAACGGGTGCAGGTTGCCGAACTCGGGCCAGGTGACCGGGATCATCTCGATCGTGGCGTTCAGCTTCATGGTGCACGAGCCCAGCGGGATCATCGCCCGGTCCAGCGCCAGGTCGCGGTCGGCCAGACGGCGCATGTAGCGCGTGATCTCGGCCTCGGCCCGGTTCTTGTGGAAGATCGGGTGGGTCAGGTACTCGCTTTCGCGCAGCGCGTAATCCGGCAGGCGATAGGCCACGTTCGAGCTGTCATCCTTGCGGTCGATGCCGAAGGCCCCCCAGACCGCCTCGATGGTCTCGGGGCGGGTCTGTTCGTCCAGGCTGATGCCCACTTTCGTGTCGCCGACCTTACGCAGGTTGACGCCCCGGGCCACAGCGGCCTCCATGACCGTTTTCTGCAGATGGCCAACCTCAACCGTGATCGTGTCGAAGAACACTTCCGGCTCCACAGCAAAGCCTGCCTCTTCCAGACCGGCAGCCATACGCGAGGTCTTGCGGTGCACCGATTGCGCGATGGCCTTGATGCCGTCGGGGCCGTGATACACGGCATACATCGAGGCAATCACCGCCAGCAGCGCCTGCGCGGTGCAAACGTTCGAGTTGGCTTTCTCACGCCGGATGTGCTGTTCGCGGGTCTGCAGCGCCAGGCGGTAAGCCTTGTTGCCCCGGCTGTCGATGCTGACACCGATGATCCGGCCCGGCATCGAGCGCTTCAGCTTGTCGGTGGTCGCCATATACGCGGCGTGCGGGCCACCATAGCCCATCGGCACACCAAAGCGCTGGGTCGAGCCGATGGCGATATCCGCGCCCATCTCACCGGGCGACTTCAGCAGCGCCAGCGACAGGATATCGGCGGCGACGATGGCAATCGCCTTGTGTTCATGCAGCGCCGCAATCTCGGCGGTGAAGTCGCGCACATGGCCATGGGTGCCGGGGTACTGGAAGATGGCGCCAAAGACCGCGCCCGCATCCAGCGTGTCCGGATCAGCCACCTGCACCTCGATGCCCAGAGGCTCGGCGCGCGTTTTAATCACCGCGATGGTCTGCGGGTGGCAGTTCTTGTCGACAAAGAAGGCCGCGTTGTTGGCCTTGGACCGACCGCCGCGCTTGGCCATGGCCATCGCTTCGGCGGCAGCTGTGGCTTCGTCCAGCAAGGACGCGTTGGCCACGTCCAGCCCGGTCAGGTCGCTGACCATGGTCTGGAAGTTCAACAGTGCCTCAAGTCGGCCCTGGCTGATCTCGGGCTGATAAGGCGTGTAGGCCGTGTACCAGGCCGGGTTCTCCAGAATGTTGCGCAGGATCGGCGCCGGCGTGGTGGTGCCATAATAGCCCTGACCGATCAGCGAAGTCAGAACCTTGTTCTTGCTCGCCACTTCTTTCATGTGAAAGAGCGCATCGCGCTCGGTCATCGCCGGACCCCAGTCCAGCGGCTCTTTCTGCCGGATCGCGGGCGGGACGGTGGCGTCGATCAGCTCGTCTAGCGTCTTGAAGCCGATCACCTTGAGCATGTCGCGCATCTCGGTCGGGCTGGGCCCGATATGGCGGCGGTTGGCGAAGTCATAGGCTTCGTAATCGGTCAGTTTGAAGGCCATGTGTGCGCTCCTCAAGGATAGGTCAGGCCCGGCGGAGACGGCAGGAGCCTCCGGCGGAAGTATTTGGAAACAGATGAAGGGGCGGGGCCGCGCACGGACCCGCCGCCTGAGTTAACCGATGAAGGCCTTGTAGCCGGCCTCGTCCATCAGGTCTTCGAGCTGCGAGGCGTCCGCGATCTTGATCTTGTAGATCCAGGCCTCGCCTTCGGGGTCTTCGTTCAGCGCGCCGGGATTGTCGGCCAGCGCCTCGTTCACCTCGGTGATCTCGCCGTCGACCGGTGCGTAAAGCTCGGACGCCGCCTTGACGGATTCAATCACGCCGATCTCGCCGCCTTTTTCGAACTCGTCGCCTGCTTCCTGCTGTTCCACGAACACCACGTCACCCAACTGCTCGGCGGCGTGTTTGGTGATGCCCAGCGTGGCGGTGTCGCCGTCAACGCTCAGCCATTCATGCTCTTCGGAATAATAGGTTGCCATGTCTCTCTCTCCTGACTTCAACGCTTGTAATTCTGTTTGACGAAGGGCAGCGCCACGATCTCAGCCGGTTGCGGCTTGCCCCGGATGATCAGGTTCACCTTCTCGCCCGGCTCGCCATGGCCTTTGCTCACATAGCCCATCGCCACCGGTCCACCCACCGTGGGGCCAAACACGCCCGAGGTGATCTGACCGATGCTGTTGCCCTCAAGGCACCGCACTTCCACACCCTGACGCGCAGGCGCACGGCCTTCGGGCTTGATGCCCACCAGCTTGCGCGCGGGACCTTCGGCCAGTTCCTTTTGCACGCGGGCCGCGCCCGGGAAACCGCCCTCTTCCTTGCGGCGCTTTTGCATCGCCCAGCCCAGCGAGGCCTCGACCGGCGAGGTGCTCTGGTCGATGTCATTGCCATAAAGGCACAGACCTGCCTCAAGCCGCAGGCTGTCGCGCGCGCCCAGACCGGCCGGCTCGCAATCCTCATGCGCCAGAAAGGCTTTGGTGATCTCGATCGCCTTGTCCTCGGGGATCGAGATCTCGTAGCCATCCTCGCCGGTATAGCCCAGCCGCGAGATACGGCACTCAACACCGTTGATATCGGCAACCGTGGTTTCCATGAACTTTAGATCACGCGCGGCGGGGCACAGTTCGCCCACAACGTTTTCCGCCGCAGGGCCCTGAACCGCCACCAGCGCGCGGTCGAAAATCTCGATCACTTCAACGCCTTCAAGGTGCTCACGCATATGCGGAATGTCCTGATGCCGCAGCGCCGCGTTCACCACCACAAAGTAATGATCGCCCGCATTCGACACGATCAGGTCATCCATGATCCCGCCTTCTGCGTTCGTAAAGAACCCGTACCGCGCCTTGCCTTCCTTCAGCGTCGCATAGGCCTGCGGGCAAAGCGCTTCCAGCTTCTCACCCACATTCTCGCCCCGCAAAATCACCTGACCCATATGAGACACATCAAACACCGCCGCCTTCTCACGACACTGCTTATGCTCCCCCATAATCCCCAAAGGATATTGAACAGGCATCTCCCATCCCGCAAAATCAACCAACTTACCCCCCAACTCAACATGCAAAGCGTGAAGAGGCGTGCGTTTTAAGGATGAAGTCATGGTGGCCACCTGCTCTGTATCAGTTACCAAGAAACGTTCCTGTCAGTCTGACCCAAGCTGCACAGATTGCAACGATTCAGCCCAGGATTTCAGCGGATCGCCTCGATCACGGCAGAACAGTATACGGGTGCATGCATCAATAATGTTCCTATAGGAAACTTTTTTCCGTTAGGCAACACTCCTTGTTCGGAGTCAGTAAAACTGTGCCGAGCACCCGCCCATAGCTGGTGGACATCCCCGATAGTAACTTGGTTTCGCGTGGAAAATCATGAAATGGTCTTCAACTTACCTTCATTCCTCAAGGGAATGAACTGCGCGATCAAGCACCCTGAGACCCGCAACCAAATCCTCTTCGGCTGTGTCTTCGGCAAAATCGTGGCTGATTCCGTCAATCGACGGGACAAAGAGCATCGCTACCGGCATCAGGCGCGAGACATTGGTGGCATCGTGGAGCGCTCCGGATGGCATGTTGCGCCAACGCCCCGGCGCAATGGCCTGCGCGCCGCTTTCCAGCGCACCGCGCAAAACCGGGTCCATGCTGACGGGCTCTAACCCCAGCATCGGGCCGTAGGTTAGTGTTACGCCCTGCTCTTCGGCAATCTGCTGTGCGGTCACGCGAATGATGTCTTCCATACGCACCAGACGCTCAGGATCGCCGTCGCGCCATTGCATCGAAAACCGCACCCGTCCCGGCACGATAGAGGACGCATTGGGGTGAACATCAACACGCCCGATGGTCCAGACGGTTTGCGGCGTGACCACATTACGGAACCGGTCATTGAGGCGCGTGTTGAACAGCGACAGGGCCTGAAACGCGTCACGTCGCAAATGCATTGGCGTGGTTCCAGCATGGTTTTGCTGGCCTTGGAAGGTGATGACCATATCGCGGATGCCGACGATATCGGTGACAACGCCGATCTGTTCACCGGCTGCATCCAGTGCCGGGCCCTGTTCGATGTGCATTTCGATGAAGCCGCTGAACCGGACAGGATCAACAAAGCCTTGCGACTTCTTTGCCATTTCAGCCCGCGCGCTGCCAAAGGTGACGCCTGAGCCATCAGTCAGCACGTCCGCCTGTTCCAAAGATAATCCACCTGACCAGACCGCCGATCCGGTGGTGACGCCGAACCGCCCCTCTTCGTCCTGAAAACTGACGACCGAGATGGGTCGATCACTAGAACGCGCGATTTCCAGTGCCGCAATGACGCCCAGGGCTCCGTCCAGCCAACCGCCCTCGGGCTGGCTGTCGGAATGCGAGCCCATCAGCAGCGAGGGTCCATCAGCCAACCCGAACAGGTTTCCAACCGGGTCGACATGCGGAGTCAGGCCAGCCTCGGTCATGCGCGCGGCGAGCCACTGGCGCGCGGCGATATCAGCTTTGGAATAGGCGGGGCGGACGACGCCCTTGCCGACGCCCGAAGCCCCGAATGAACGCAGCGTGTGTAGATCGGTCAGAAACCGTGTGTGATCGACAGCCATGGGTCCTCCTTGTCGGGGTGACCATAGCGGTAAACTTCGCCTGATATAGGAGTTTTTTCGGGCCCGCGTGAAAGCCCTCTGGTCCCGGCCCCGAACCTGCCCTAAGACGTCAACGCAAGAGGGATCATCATGTCACATATCACATTAGTGCGCCACGGGCAGGCCAACACAACCGCACGGGATGAGCTGAGCTATGACCGGCTGAGCGAACTGGGTCACCAACAGGCCCGTTGGCTGGGCGCGCATCTGCGCGATACCCGCCTGCATTACCCTCGGGTTTATTGCGGCACACTCAACCGGCACGTGGAAACTGCGGCCAGCATGGGGCTGCCGCAGCCAACTCGGGATGCGCGGCTGAATGAGATAGAGTATTTCACCCTTGCCCAGTTGTTCCAACAGCAGCACGGGGTTGAAATACCAACCGACCGCGAAGGCTTTGTCGAGCACTTGCCCCGCACCTTTGCCGCCTGGTCCCGGGGCGAGATCGAAGATACGCCGGAAACCTTTGAAGAGTTCGAGACTCGCGTTCGCGACGCTCTGCGAGAGATAGGTACCGAAGGCGGTCCGGCAATTGTCGTAACCTCGGGCGGGCTGATCTCGATGGTGGTGCGGCAGGCGATGGGCTTGGATATCCCATCGATGGCGCGGGTGGCGCTTGCCATCATGAACACGTCGATGCATCGTCTGCACCCGATTGGCGCGCAGCTAAGTCCGGTTCTGTTCAACGCAGTGCCCCATCTGGAAGCGCCAGACCGTCAGTTCGCGCAGACCCATCTGTAAGGAGGCTACAATGCAACTTTATTATGCCCCCCGCACAATCTCGGTCGCCGTGGCAATTGCGCTGGAAGAGGCCGGGCTTGAGTATGAGGCCATCCAACTGGACTTTGCCGGAGGTGAGCAAACCAAACCCGCCTATAAGCAGATCAATCCAAAAGGTCGGGTCCCGGCACTGGTTGTGGATGGCGGCATTCTGACCGAAACCGGAGCGTTGTTGGAATACATTGCCGCTAAAGCGCCCGAGGCGGGATTGGTGCCATCAGATCCGGTTATGGCGGCGCGGATGCGAGAGGTGATGTTTTATCTCGCCTCGACCATGCATGTGAACCATGCCCACAAGATGCGCGGGCCCCGTTGGGCAGACAAGAAATCCAGCTGGAAAGACATGAAGGACAAAGTCGCGCAAAACATGACTGAGTCCTGCGCATATATCTCGTCGAACGGGTTGCGTGGGCCGTTTGTTTTGGGCGAGGCGTTCTCGCTGGCCGACGCGTACCTGTACGTGGTTTGCAGCTGGCTGGAGGGCGACGGTGTTGACGTCTCGGCCTTTCCAAAGATCATCGCCTTCCGCGAAGCGATGGAGGCGCGTCCCTCGGTACAGGCGGTACGCACTGCCGGTATGCTCTGACAAAAGGAATTGGAATGACACATCTCTGGGTCCGGGCAGAACAGCGCCCGAACGAGGAACGGGTCGGGCTGACCCCCGAAGGCACTGCCGCGTTGATCGCGGCAGGCATCCGCGTGACGGTCGAGGAAAGTTCCGTCCGCGCCATCGCAATTGATGGCTACAAGGACGCGGGCTGTGAAATCGCGGCTGAGAATTCCTGGCCCAATGCCCCGCTGGACGCGATCATCTTTGGCCTCAAGGAGCTGCCCGAGGACGGCACGCCCCTGCCCCACCGCCATATCATGTTCGGCCATGCCTATAAGGGGCAACATTCAGGACGCGCGCTTTTGCAGCGGTTCAAGGCTGGCGGCGGCACACTTTATGATCTGGAGTATCTGGTCGAGGAAAACGGCCGCCGGGTTGCCGCTTTCGGCTATTGGGCTGGGTACGCGGGGGCTGCCGTGACGCTCATGACATGGGCGGCCCAGCAACGAAATGAAGAATGCCCGCCGGTTGGTGTTTATAAGAACAAAGACACGTTGAACGCCGAATTGCTGGCCGAGCTGGACTCCACCGGCGCCGACCGTCCCCGCGCCATCGTCATCGGTGCGTTGGGCCGTGTTGGCACAGGCGCGGCTGATCTCTGCGAGGCAATGGGCGTCAGCGTTACCAAGTGGGACATGGCCGAAACCGCCCGCGGCGGACCATTCCCAGAAATCCTCGATCACGACCTGTTCCTGAACTGTATCTTCGCTCGTCCCGGCACACCGGTCTTTGTCCCACGGTCAGCGCTGACCACCTCGCGGAACCTTACAGCTATCGGCGATGTGGCCTGCGACCCGGATAGCGATTACAACCCGGTGCCGGTCTATGACCGCGCGACCACATGGGATGCCCCCGCCTTGCGCGTGGCCACCGATCCGGTGATGGATGTTATGGCGATCGACAACCTGCCGTCGATGCTGCCTGTCGAAAGTTCCGAGGACTACGCGGCGCAACTACTTCCGTCGTTGTTGACCCTCACCGATCTGGATAGCGGCGTCTGGGGCCGGGCAGAAGCAACTTACAAAACTCATATTGAAGGGATCTGAGCGATGACGATTCACTGGTGCGGCACCGGCCTGTCGGCCATCCCCGGCCTGCGCCGTCTTATTGAAGGCGGGCACAAAGTCACTGTCTGGAACCGGACCATTGAGAAGGCCAAGACAGAGGTTGGTGACCTCACCGACGACATCCGCGCCTTCGACATCGATGCGTTGGGTGAGGTGCTGGGAAAAGGTGACGTCATCGTATCGATGCTGCCTGGTGACTGGCATGTACCTTTGGCAGAGTTGGCAATCACGAAAGAAGCCAACTTTGTCTCTTCCTCATATATCGCACCTGAGATGCGCGCGCTGGACAGCAAGGCCCGCGAGGCCGGAGTAGCGCTGGTTAACGAAGTTGGGTTGGACCCGGGCATCGACCATCTGATGGCGCATGCGCTGGTTGCCGATTACCGCGCCTCGGACGCGTTTGATCCGCAAAACCACCTGAGCTTTATCTCTTATTGCGGAGGCGTTCCCAAGAATCCCAACCCGTTCCGCTACAAATTCAGCTGGTCACCTCTGGGTGTGCTCAAAGCGCTGCGCTCTCCTTCCAAGTCAATCCGGGACTACGCGCCGCTGGATGTCGCCCGACCTTGGGACGCGATCACCAGCTACATCGCACCGCTGCCCACTCCGGAAAGCTTCGAAGTCTACCCGAACCGCGACTCGATCCCCTTCAAGGCCGAGTACCAGTTCGAGGATCACTGGCCGGTCAAGGAATTTGTCCGTGGCACCTTGCGCCTGAACGGCTGGGCTGAGGCTTGGTCGGATGTGTTCACCGAAATCGAAACGCTGTCCGGCCCCGAAGGCGATGCGCGCTTGAAAGAGATGTCGGATCAGTTCTGGGCCGAGAACGCCTATGACGAGGGCGAGCCTGACCGCGTGGTTTTATGTGTGGGCCTAAAGGCGGAAAAGGACGGCGTTGAAGTTTGGCACAAAACCTATGTCATGGATGCCTGGGGCGACGCGCGCGGGACGGCGATGGCGCGGTTGGTTTCGATCCCGGTTTCACTGGCCGTCGAGGCCGTGCTGAACCGCGCTATTCCCGCAGGAGTTCACGCTGCACCCAGCGACCCGAAGCTGGCGCAGGACTGGATGCGCGAGATCGACACGCTGGCGCAGCACCTGCAGATCGTGGACCACACGGCCTGAAACACAAACAGCCGCTCCGGTATCTTCGGAGCGGCTGTTTTAGATACGACTTAAGTAGCCGTCATCAAATGTATTGCGCAATCACCGCTTCCACATCGCAGCGGTTGATGCCCAGTTCTGACAGATCGGAATCAGAAAGCCGATTCAGTTCCTGGGCGGCACAAACGATATCCGCCCTGATCGCGTGTATTCTCATCGCCCGGTCAAACAGCATCAATGCGCTTTTTGAAGGGGTTTGTTTCGGGATTGGGTTGGCATCCAGCATACTCGTTACCTCAGCAAAATTTAAAATGGACCGATATCCGTTCAGCGCCGGAAAGGCTTAAACGCCGTTCAGATAGGGTATGTTCTGATAGACGTTCCGATATACGCGCCGCCTGATCTCACCACGCGGAATGCCAATATCAAAAAGCTGACGATCGCTGAGTTCTTCTAGCGCCCGGATCGTGTTCTTGTAGACCTTGCGGCGCTGCCATCCTGACTTTGGCACTGTTTGGTTCACAAGTTGGCCAAAAAGCAGATCCCGATGATCTGCTCCGGTTGCATTGACATGTGCCATGACGGTTCCTCCTAGATTCATCGCTGTGTTTGATGAACCTGATCAAAGAACTCGACATTAACCCCGATGGAAGGCCGCATTAATTTTGCTTCACACTCAAGAAAAAAGGCGGACCCGCCGGATCATTAACTACATCAGATCGTTTTCAACATCCTCGGCTGAAATTCCCAGCGCATCCAAACCGTTTTCCAGATGGTCCGACAGATGCGGTGTACCGATCAGATAATCCGCACAAGGCGTCGAGGCTTCGGACTTAGCCGTCGCAATCGCTTCGGCCAAATCCTCGGCAAAAAAGCTTTCTCGACCGATCCACATGACGGCCACCAGCTCTGCTTGCTCATCCTCACCCATACGGTCGATGAATGCGCGCAATTCGCCCTCGGCCCGGTCCAGTTCACGCCCCATCATGGCGACCTGGGCGATCTTTCTTGCCGAGATTTCCAACATCTGTCTCAACTCCTCGTGTTCGCGGTCCAGGCATTTCTGCACGATCCCACAGGTGACCGTCTTTGATCTTGCGCAAAGCGGAGGGCTTTAGTGCCGCGACCGGGATACAGGCTGATCGGGAACCGGCGCGGTACGAAACGGGCTGAACCGCGCCCGTTTGAACCACAGCTTCACCGCCTGCCAGTGGATCAGAAACACCGCCCGACGCGCGCCGAACGGACGCCGCCAGAGAGACTGAAAAATGATCCGGTTGCTGTACGGCTGGCGCGGACCGGTCAGCGTGGCAATCAAACCGCCTCGGGCACGCCCATAATCGATCCAGACACCAACACGTTCGTCCTGATAGTCAAAGCGGAAGGTATAGGTGCCCTCGATCTTCTGAAACGGAGAGACATGCATCAGCTTGTCCGCAAGTATCCGATCGGTAGGTGCAATCGGTGAAAGATCGGGTTTGTGGCACAAGTAGCTATGGCGTGTGCCATAAGTGTTGGTCACCTCGGCCACCACAGCATAAAGCTGGTTATCTTTATCAAAACAGAACCAGAAACTGACCGGATTGAACACATGTCCTAACACACGGGGTTGTGTCAGCAAGGTCATCCTGTCCGGTTGTGGAATATCTTGCGCCTCAAAGCATTCACGCAGCCAGATCGCCCCGCGACCCTGACCAGGTTCACCCCCATGATCGCATTCTCGCCAGCTTGTCACGTTCGCGCCATTGATCGAAAACAGGGATGGGGTCTTGGGGTGGGCCTCGGGGTCTAGCAAGATGTAATCGACGGAATAGCGAAACGCATTCTCGACCGCACCTTTGCGCCCGTGAAAGGTATGGCCCGCGATATAATCAATTCTGTTCATGAAACAGATTTTCCGTCCTGCCCGCAAATCATTCAATTGACATGCATTTCCGCATATCTGGTATCTCACAATACGATATTCAGCCGGTTTTGGATGAAATTTATCCAACCGACTGATCCACCTTGGGTGTCCCCACGTATTGTGGTTATGTTTACCGAGACTGACACCGCGACATTGGACGAACCGGCGGCAGAAGCTGCTGGAAGAATTGTTTGGCGCGGACCTAAGCGTTTTAAGGGCAACTCGGTGAACGGACAGAATAATACTTGTGGCGCCAGAAAGGATTGGGTGGAACACGTCCGTCGAATCCGAGACGCTCAGGATCAGGCGGCCTTCGCCGAACTGTTTCAGCATTTCGCGCCTCGTATCAAGGCGTTCCTGATCAAGTCCGGTTCGGATGCCGCCCTGGCTGAAGAATGCGCGCAGGAGGTCATGGCGACCTTGTGGCACAAGGCGCATCTGTTTGACCCGACAAGGGCAACGGTTGCGACCTGGGTGTTCACGATCGCAAGGAACAAGCGCATTGACGTATTGCGCAAGCAACGCCGCCCCGAACCCGAAGACCTCGGGTGGGGGCCGGAGGCGGAGCCGGAACAGGAAGACGTTCTAGCGCTGCAACAGGAAACCGCGCAGCTGCGTGATGCCATGGCGGCATTACCTGAGGCGCAAAGACAGCTGATCGAGAAGGCCTACTTCGGAGATCTGAGCCATCGAGAAATCGCATCTCAGACCGGGTTGCCCTTGGGAACGATCAAATCACGGATACGGCTGGCGCTGGACCGCTTGCGCCACGCGATGAACTGAGATGACGAGCATGAAAAACGAGATTAAACATCACCTGACAGACGACCTGCTGATGGCCTATGCCGCAGGCAATCTGCCCGAAGCGTTTGACCTGATGGTCGCAACGCATCTGTCTCTGTGCGACCACTGCCGCGCCCGCGCTGAAAGCTTTGACGCAGTTGGCGGATGCGTTTTGCAGGAACAAGATGCGTCAGCAAGCATGAGTGACGGTTCACTGGCGGCAACAATGGCATTGATTGCTCAGGGCGCACCAAAGGTGAAACCCGCGCACCCGTCTTGTGCAGTTCTTCCGACACCGCTGCAGGACTATGTCGGCGGCGACGTGAACGCGATCAAATGGAAGCCCGTCGGCATGGGTGTCAAACAGGCAATCCTGCCCACGACCAGCGAAGCCACCGCCCGGTTGTTGTTTATCCCCGCCGGGGCAGCAGTGCCGGATCACAGCCATAAAGGCATCGAACTGACGATGGTCCTGCAGGGTGCATTCTCTGACGAGATCGACCGCTTCGACCGCGGCGATGTCGAAATCGCTGACCAGTCTATCCATCATACCCCTACGGCAGATATCTCTGAAGATTGCATTTGCCTGGCCGTCACTGATGCTCCACTGAAGTTCAGCAAGTTGATGCCACGCCTGTTCCAGCCATTCCTTCGAATCTGACCCGTCGTGGTAGGGTTGTTTATCGACGCTAACTAAATCGGGGTTTTCAATGTTCTTAAGGATGGCAGCCACAGCGCTTTTGCTGACTTTTGGAGCCAGCGTTTCCGCACAGATGTCCGCAGACGTTAAATTCCAACCGGGCAATTTCGGCACGATGGTGAACGGTACTGTCACCGGCGACGAATATTTCGACTATAAACTCGGAGCCAAGGCTGGGCAGGAGATGTTCGCCGACCTTAAGGTCAGTGACACCAATGGCAACGGCGTGATCTACTTTAACATCTTGCCGCCGGATAGCGACGGCGTCGCAATTTACAACGGCTCAATCGATGGAAATACCACCCGGATCGAGCTTCCCGATGATGGCGACTACACCATACGTGTTTATCTGATGGGTAACGATCGCGACACAGGCAAGACGGTTGGTTACAATTTGGACCTGTCGATCCAATAACGCTTACCCTTCGGTTTTGCCCAGCGGCACGACGTTTGTTTGGTCATCCGGCGCAAGCTCTTCGAAATCGAAATTGTCCAACCGTTGCGCCCGGCGACCCGCCTTTTCCGCGCTGATCTTGATTTCCGAGATATCCTTTGCAGCCTGCCCGAAATGACGGTCGAGATTCGACACCCGGTCGCCTAAACGTTCCACATCCTTATGCAGCAGCCCCAATTCCTTGCGGATCGCACCGGCCTGTTCGCGCATACGCGCATCTTTAAGGATCGCCCGCATGGTGTTCAGCGTCGCCATGCACGTGGTGGGTGAAACGATCCAAACGCGTTTCGAGAAACTCTCTTGCACCAATTCAGGGAACTTGGCGTGCAGCTCGGCATAGACTGCCTCGGAGGGCAAGAACATCAAAGCGCCGTCGGCAGTTTCACCGTCCAGAATGTACTTCTCAGCAATATCGTTGATGTGCTTGCGCACTGTACTGCGGAACATCTGCACGGCTGCTTTCAGCTCCATATCATTGGTCGATCCGATCAGCGCCTCATAGGCTTCCAGCGGGAACTTACTGTCGATCACGATTGGTCCGGGAGGGTTCGGCAGGTTGATCAGGCAATCAGCGCGCCGTCCGTTCGATAACGTGGCCTGCAGCTGAAAACTATCTGATGGCAGCGCCTTTGAAACGATATCGTTCAGCTGGATTTCCCCGAATGCCCCGCGCGTCTGCTTGTTCGACAGAATATCCTGCAATGACAGCACGTCGCCTGAAAGCTTGGTGATATTGTCCTGCGCCTTGTCGATGGCCGCCAGACGTTCCTGCAATTGCGTCAGCGAGGTCGCCGTCTGTTTCGACGAACCATGCAGCGATTCCTTCATCCGCTCCTGCATCTCAGCCAGGGCGCGTGCCGATTTCATCGCGTTATCCGCCAGCCGGTCATTCATCTGCTGTTGCACTGATGACAAGCGGGATTCAACGGTCTGGATCACCTGCACCTGCGCGTTGGCCTGCGTATCCGAGACATGCTGTAGGCCACCCCGCAGTTGTTCCTGCCCCTGGCCCAGTTGCTGCACATGCTGCCCAAGGTGCGCCATCTGCCGGGCCAGCGGCTCCGCCATCCGAGCTGAACGCTGTGACGCTCGAAGTGACAGAAACAGAAGCAGCAGAATCAACACCACCACCCCGCCTGCAATCAGGATGATTGGGTCATTCAACGCATATTGGGTGCCAGCAATCTCGATCATATCGCCTC
Source organism: Ruegeria sp. C5 (assembly GCF_056537605.1). Lineage (NCBI taxonomy): Bacteria > Pseudomonadati > Pseudomonadota > Alphaproteobacteria > Rhodobacterales > Roseobacteraceae > Ruegeria > Ruegeria sp. C5. The sequence goes on from NZ_JBQFRX010000002.1 coordinate 649,498, forward strand.
AGATGTTCTTGTTTTATTCTTCATAGCCCGAGCGGGCCAGCGGATCAACTGCGGCCGAACAGGCGTTCGATATCGCTCAGCTTCAGTTCCACATAAGTTGGCCGCCCGTGGTTGCACTGCCCGGAATGGGGCGTCGCCTCCATCTCACGCAGCAGGGCATTCATCTCTTCGGCCCGCATCCGACGGCCAGACCGAACCGAGCCATGGCAGGCCACGCGGCTCAGGATCGCCTCGATCCGCGCTTGCACCATCTGGCTTTCGCCCTGATCGGCAAGCTCATCAAGGATATCGAGGACCATCGCGCGGGCATCGACCTCGCCAAGAATGGCCGGAGTTTCGCGCACGGCGATTGCCCCGCCACCAAAGGGTTCGATGGTCAATCCAAAGCGCGACAGGTCCTCTGCAACGGCCATCAGCCGCGCGCAGTCGCCGTCTGTTAGTTCGACAATTTCAGGGATCAACAACGCTTGTGCAGCAACGCCATTTTCGGCCATCTGGGACTTGAGCTTTTCGTAAACCAGCCGTTCATGTGCGGCGTGTTGATCCACGATCACCATGCCGTCTGCCGTTTGGGCGATGATGTAATTCTCGTGCACCTGCCCGCGCGCCGCCCCCAAGGGCAGGTCTTGCGGCTCATCCACCGGTGCAGTTTCGGGCACAGGTTCCATGATGCGTCCGCTATAGTCCTGCGACAGTTCCGCAAAGCCCGGAGACTGCGCCCGATAGGCCGCCTGACGCGCCGCGGGTGACGGGCGATCCATTTGATACACCCGCGCCGGGGTTGCAGGTGCGGGCTCGGGCCGCATCGCACCCAAGGTTGCGTTGGCCACGGTCGAAGATGCCCGGTGCCCGGCCTCGGCTAATGCGTGACGCAGGCTGGACACGATCAAACCACGCGCGAGGCCCGGATCGCGGAACCGAACCTCGGATTTTGCCGGATGCACATTCACATCCACCAGCGTCGGATCACAGTCGATGAACAGCGCCACCGCCGGATGCCGGTCGCGGCTGAGGAAATCGAAATAGGCCGCACGCAGGGCACCGGTCAACATCTTGTCGCGTACGGGTCGCCCATTGACGAACAGATACTGCGCCACTGCAGCCCCGCGCGAATAGGTCGGCAGCGCGGCATAGCCATAAAGCCTGAGCCCTTCGCGTGTGGCATCGATCTGCAACGCATTCTCGGCGAACTCACGGCCAAGAACGCGCGCCAATCGGGCATGCAGCGCATCAAACAGATCGCCATTCTCGCGGTCGGCGCGGAAGGTCACGCGCCCCTCACCCCCGCCCGAGACATCGCGCAGGGTGAACGCGACCGAAGGCTCGGCCATCGCCAAACGTTTCACAATGTCTGAAATCGCCTGCGCCTCGGCCCGGTCCGTGCGCATGAACTTCAGCCGTGCCGGGGTGGCGTAAAACAGGTCTCGCAACTCAACCACAGTCCCAGCGCGCAAGGCTGCTGGCTTCACTGCATCCATTTTGCCACCGGACACCTGGATCGAGGCCGCATCAGCACCCGAGACACGGCTGGTGATGGTCAAACGCCCGACAGCCCCCAGCGAGGGCAGTGCTTCACCGCGAAATCCAAAGGTGTGGATATTCAACAGGTCGGAGCCGTCGATCTTCGATGTCGCATGGCGCGACAGCGCCAGTGGCAAATCCCCGGCTGCGATCCCACACCCATCATCTGTGACACGAATCAGGGTCTTGCCGCCATCCGCGACCTCAATGGCGATGCGTGTGGCCCCGGCATCGATGGCGTTTTCGACCAGTTCCTTGACGGCAGAAGCAGGCCGTTCCACGACTTCACCCGCCGCGATCCGGTTGATCGCTGCGTCATCCAGCTGGCGGATTACCGGACGATCGTCGCTGATATTGGGGTTAGCATACACCATACCGCTAGACCTAGCATAGGCGCACGCGATTCGACCACCGGTTTGAATTGTGAAGAGCGGGCTTTAAACGAGGTATCCGGCCAGTTTGACCGCGCCGTTAAGGGGGTAGCGACTAAGGTCAAAACTGGCCGGATATACCAGAGTGAGTGGTGGTCTTGTGGTTTCCAATTGAAAGTTTGGTATCACCGAAAATGGAATAAATCTTGTTAAGAATTCGTGATTGTTTCCACTTGGCGAAGTTCAGCCGAAACTGCGTGATAGGCGTTGGCGTGAATACGCCAAGTCAAGCCTGACTGGGCGCTCCGCTGCGGGTTCGGCATGGGCCAAAAGCAGCGGTCAGCGCCAGAATCAGGCCTGATATCGTGGCGATCATTCCAGCGGCGCTGACAGCATCCGCAGCCCCCAACCACAATGGGCCATAGCCCGCTAAAACATAACCGGACACGGCGGAAAGGGTTGCGAACAGGACACTCCAGACGATCTGGACTTCCAACCGGTTGGTCATCATCCGTGCCGCAGCTGGCGGGCAGATGAACATTGCAATCACGATGATCGACCCCACTGCATCAAATGCCGCGACAGCAGCAATCGCAGCTATGATCACCAGCGCCATCCCTAACGCGCCAGTGCGGATACCAATTGTACGCGCAAAGCCTTCATCGAAGGTCGATATCTTGAGCGGTCGCCAGAACAACCACGTGAACAGCAAGACCCCCGTCAGTGTCAGCGCAATGCGCGGCAATTCAGATGGCAACCCTGCCAATGCCTGTAGATCCAGCAGCGACGACCAGTCCGTTGCATCCAGCCAGATCAAGCTTTCCAGATTGCCGTAAAGCGCATGTTCAACGTCCAAATGGACGGTCGAAGTGTCAGTCTGCTCAAGCAGTAGGACACCACCGGCGAACATGGTCGTGAATACGACACCCATCGCTGCCCCCGGCTCGATCTGACCCAATCGCCGGATCGCTTCGATCATAACCACGGCGACCACAGCAGCCCCTGCTGCGCCAAGCATCATCGGCCAAGTTGAAATTGCGCCTGTCAGCAGAAACGCGACGACAATACCGGGCAACACCACATGGCTGATCGCGTCGCCAATCAGCGCTTGCTTGCGCAGCACCAGAAAGTTACCGGGCAGAGCGCATGCGATGGCCGCGAATGTCCCAATCAACAAAGGCGTCAGCGACAGGGGGACGAACTCTTCTCCGCTCATGGCGTGACCTCCTGCGGACCGCCGATACGACGATCAATCTCGGCGATCTGATCGCGAGTCAGCACGGTTTCGATATCGCGCAGCCCATCGTACAGCGCCGCGGTGGCCTCATGCGCCTGATCCGCGCGGACGATCTCCCACCGCTTTTCGTCTCGTAGGGCCTTGGCCGCACGCGCCCTCCCTTCCTCCGTTGCAACTCCATCGGCGCGCACAAGGCCGGTGCGGCGTAACAGGCGAATGGTTAGGGGTTCATAGATTTGCTGCCCCTGCGCCAGTGCCAGCAGTCCCTGCCGAATGTGCACTCGACGCTGGAACCGAAGGTGGCTGAGAATAGCTGCCAACACACCCCGAACCGGCGCGAGCAGGAGCGACAAGGCAAAGAACCCAAAACTGACCAGAACGATGATCGGTCCGGTCGGCAGGTTCGGAGCCGAGGCCGAAACACCTGCCCCCAGATACCCTGCAAGACCTCCGGCCAAACCGGCCAGAACGACCACGCGGTCGGATCGCTCCGTCCAGAACCGCGCTGTCACAGGCGGGATGATCAGCAGAGCAACAATCAGGATCAGACCAACGATCTTTAACCCGACCACGGTCACCGCCATCACGAGCCCCATCATCGCCAGATCAATCCGATGCACGGGCAACCCGCGCGCGGCGGCATATTCAGGATCGAAGGCGACCATCGTCATCGGGCGGCGGATGATCATCACCAGCACCAAAGTTGCCGCGCCCCCGATCGCGATGACCAGAGCATCCGCCCACAGCATCCCCGCAGTAGAACCCAGCAAGAATCCTTCCAATCCTGCCTGGCGTCCAACCCCCATGGTTTGAATAACCGTCAGCAGTACGACACCAAAACCGAAGAACACCGATAACACTGCGCCGATCGCTGCATCTTCTGCCAAACGTGTGCGACTGGTCAGCCAGTTCATACAGAGCAAACCAACCCATGCGGATATTGCCGAACCTGCAAGTAGTCCGATCAAGTTACGCCCATCACCACCGAGGGCCACCAGCACCATGAAGGCAAGGCAAACGCCCGGTAGGGTCGCGTGGCTGATGGCATCGCTAACCAGCGCGCGTTTACGCAGGAATAAGAACGTGCCCGTCACACCTGCCGAAACGCCCAGTAACGTCGCACCAATGGCAACCAGCGTGGCGTTATAGCCAAGCTGTAAGGTCAAAGCCTCCCAAAGCATGATTACCCCAGCGCGCGCGAAATCTGATCGATTTGAGCCGTTGCAAGACGTCCGCCATAAGCGGCTTGCAGCGTTTCAGCGGTAAAGGCCTGCTCCACCGGTCCCTCGGCCACTTTGCGGGTGTTGATCAGGAACACATGATCGAAATAGTCGGTGACCGTGGCCAGATCGTGATGCACTACAACAACGGTCTTGCCAGCCTCTTTCAACGATTTCAGCACGGCGATGATCGCCTTTTCAGTCGCGGCGTCCACGCCTGCAAAAGGTTCGTCCAGCAAATACATGTCGGCATCCTGTGCCAATGCGCGCGCAAGAAAGACCCTCTGTTGCTGACCACCAGAAAGCTGCCCGATCTGACGGTTGGCAAATTCCCGCATCCCGACACGGTGCAGGCAGTCCATGGCACGGGCGGTATGGCGGGCACGAACACGACCCAGCAGGCCCAATTGACGCGACAAGCCCATCAGCACCACATCAATCACGCGCGTCGGGAAATCCCAGTCCACGCTGGCGCGCTGTGGTACATAGGCGATGCGTGCCCGCTGGTCCTCGAGCGGCTGACCAAACACGGTCACCTGACCCGACAGTGGAGACACGATCCCCAAAGCAGCCTTTAGCAAAGTTGATTTGCCAGCCCCATTTGGCCCGATAATCGCCGTCATGGCGCCGGGCTGCACCGTCATATCGACCGAGAAAACCGCTGGCTTCTGACCGTACGAGACGGTCAGACCACGAATGGCGAGAGGGCAAAGATCGATGTCCTGCCCGTCGACAGAAACGCCCTGAACTGTTGCGAGTTCAATCATGGTTTAAAACCCCGCCGACAGTTTGCCGTTCATGCCACGTTCGGGAACATCCGCGCCCAGCGCGCCGGCGATAACGGTAATGTTGTGATCAAGCATGCCGATATAAGTACCCTCATATGTGCCCGGCTCGCCCATCGCGTCGGAATACAGCTCTCCGCCGACACCCACTTTGTGACCTTCGGCCGAAGCACCCTCGATCAAGGCACGCATGGATCGATCTGAAACGGAACTCTCCACAAACACGGCGTTCAGCTGACGCTCTACCAGAGTTTCGACCAACTCACCGATCCGGTTCAACCCTGCCTCGGATTGGGTCGAGATGCCCTGAATACCCAGCACCTCATAGCCATATTCATCACCGAAATAGCCAAATGCATCATGCGCAGTCACCAACACGCGGTTGTTTTCGGGAACGGCCGCCAAAACCTGCTTGCCATAGGCGGCCAGCAGATCGATCTCGGCCAGAAAAACTTGTGCGTTGGCTGCGAACTCATCTGCCGCTTCGGGCCGGGCTTCGGTCAGAGCTTCCTGCACTTCGATCACGACATCGCGCCACAGAACTGGGCTCATCCAGACATGCGGGTCAAATTTGTCAGCGTAATCGTCATGGGCGCGCAGTTTCGATGTGTCGATGCCATCCGCCACGGCAACCACTGTCCGCTTGCGGCCCAGATCGTCAAAGAAACCTTCCATCTGAGCCTCTAGATAGAGGCCGTGCCACAGCACCAGATCAGCGCGGGTCATCGCAACAATATCGGTGCGGGTCTGGCGATAGGCGTGCGGGTCGACACCGGGTCCCATCAAGCCCTTCACGTCGACCTGTTCACCGCCGACCTGGCGCGCAGCGTCTGCAATCATGCCGGTGGTGGCGACGACTTTCAGCGGCGCTTGAGCGATTGCGGCGACGGGCCACACAAACACGAGAGCCAATGCCGTAAGTAGCGATCGACGAATCATTTCAGACTCCGAACGGTTATCCTGTTAAGTCAAAATATGAGAACCATTCGCAACTAAGTCAATGCAAATGCGAATTACTCGCAAGAAAACGACTATATTTGTCCATTTGGTCAAAAATTTGCCCCTTACGACGCTGGCACACCTTCCCTTTCGCTGCGACCCATGCGATTTTGACGCGAACCTCCAAAAGGACGGAATAATGGAAACGCAGAGCTCAGAAAGCACCGTGCGCACCCCGCATCTGCCGCAAGTGACCGAGCCCCGGAACCCAGGAATGGATCTGGATCTGGATTGGGTGCGGGCCGTGCAGGCCAACACTTCGGCCATCGAGCGCCGCGCAGCGACGCTGCCCGGTCGGCGGTCAGTGAAAAAAGAATACCAGGCCGCATGGCTGCTCAAGGCGATCACAATGATCGACCTGACCACGCTATCGGGCGATGACACGGTTGGGCGGGTTCGTCGCCTGTGCGCAAAGGCTCGTCAGCCTGTCGCGTCTTCAGTTCTGCAGGCGCTGGACATGCCGCCGATCACAACCGGAGCGGTGTGTGTCTACCATGACATGATCGAAACGGCTGTGGACGCATTGGAAGGCACTGGTATTCCGGTTGCGGCGGTATCCACTGGCTTCCCGGCCGGGCTCTCTCCGTTTCATCTGCGTGTGGCAGAGATCGAAGAAAGCGTGAAGGCCGGAGCCGAGGAGATCGACATCGTCATCTCGCGCCGTCATGTGCTGTCTGGCGACTGGCAGGCCCTGTATGATGAGATGAAGGCCTTCCGCGTCGCCTGCGGCGATGCACATGTCAAAGCCATTTTGGCGACCGGAGAGCTGGGCAGCCTGCGCAACGTCGCCCGTGCCTCGCTGGTGTGCATGATGGCAGGGACAGACTTCATCAAGACCTCGACCGGCAAAGAAAGCGTCAACGCCACCTTGCCTGTGTCGTTGGTAATGATCCGAGCCATTCGCGACTATTATGACCGCACCGGCTATCGCGTAGGCTACAAGCCTGCGGGTGGGATTTCGAAAGCCAAGGATGCGCTGGTCTATCTGTCGCTGATCAAGGACGAGCTGGGCGACCGCTGGCTGGAGCCGGATCTGTTTCGCTTTGGTGCCTCATCATTGCTGGGCGACATTGAGCGGCAGTTGGAACACTATGTGACAGGCGCATACTCCGCCGGTTACCGTCACTCCATGGGCTGAGGAAAGTACAATGACAGTCAAAGAGATTTTCGAGACCATGGACTACGGCCCTGCCCCCGAAAGCGCAGCCGAGGCACTGGCCTGGCTGGTCGATCAGGGCGACAAGTTCGGCCACTACATCGATGGCGCGTTTACCAAACCCGGCAAAGGATTCGACAGCCGCAACCCAGCAACCGGAGAGGTTCTGGCCAAGCTGACACAAGCCAAACAGGCTGACGTGGACGCCGCCGTTTCTGCGGCGCGCAAGGCGCAGCCGAAATGGGAGAAGCTGGGCGGTGCGGGTCGTGCGCGCTACCTCTACGCGATTGCGCGCCTGCTGCAGAAGCACTCGCGTTTGTTTGCTGTGCTCGAAAGCCTCGACAACGGTAAGCCGATCCGAGAATCCCGCGACATCGACATCCCCCTGGCACAGCGGCATTTCTACTATCACGCCGGCATGGCGCAGTTGATGGAAAGCGAATTGCCCGATGCCGAAGCACTGGGTGTTTGCGGCCAGATCATCCCGTGGAACTTCCCGCTGCTGATGCTGGCGTGGAAGATCGCGCCTGCAATCGCAATGGGCAACACGGTGGTTCTGAAGCCGGCCGAGTACACCTCGCTGACCGCGCTGCTGTTTGCCGACATCTGCATGCAGGCCGGGTTGCCGAAAGGCGTGGTCAACATCGTCACAGGTGATGGTGCCGTTGGTGAGATGATTGTGTCTTCGGACGTCGACAAAATCGCCTTTACCGGCTCGACCGTCGTGGGCCGTCGCATCCGTGAAGCGACCGCTGGCTCTGGCAAAGAACTGACGTTGGAACTGGGCGGCAAGTCCGCCTACATCGTCTTTGACGACGCCGATATTGATTCAGCGATCGAAGGCTTGGTCGACGCGATCTGGTTCAACCAGGGCCAGGTCTGCTGTGCGGGCTCGCGCCTTCTGGTGCAGGAGGGTATCGCTGATCGCTTCCATGACAAGCTGCGTGCCCGGATGGACAATCTGCGTATTGGTGATCCGCTGGACAAGTGCATCGATGTGGGCGCGGTTGTGGACCCGGTTCAGTTGCAAACCATTAAAGGAATGGTCGAGAGCAACACTGCGGGTCACGTGCATCAGGCGGCCTGTGAGCTGCCCTCGAATGGCTGCTACTATCCACCAACGCTGATCTCTGGGCTCGAAACCTCCGATCCGCTGATGCAGGAAGAAATCTTTGGCCCGGTTCTGGTTTCTTCGACCTTCCGCACCCCGGAAGAAGCGGTCGAGTTGGCCAACAACACCCGCTACGGGCTGGCCGCGACAGTCTGGACCGAAAACGTGAACCTCGCGTTGGATATCGCGCCCAAGCTGGTCGCAGGCGTAGTCTGGGTGAACGCGACCAACCTATTCGACGCCGCTGCCGGCTTTGGCGGCGTGCGCGAAAGCGGCTTTGGCCGTGAAGGCGGTTGGGAAGGGCTGACGGCCTATACCAAGCCCAAAGCCAAGGCCAAACCGCTGACGAAGATTGAGGCGGAAATGGGCGAAGGCGCTCCAGTCGATCCTATTGACCGCACCGCCAAGATGTATGTCGGCGGTAAGCAGGCGCGGCCCGATGGCGGCTATTCGAAACCCGTCTGGGGCAAATCCGGCTTACTTGGCCATGTGGGTCTGGCCAACCGCAAGGACGTACGCAACGCGGTTGAGGCTGCAGCGGGTGCAAAAGGCTGGTCCAAGACCACCGGCCATCTGCGGGCTCAAATCCTGTATTACATCGGTGAAAACCTCTCGGCACGTGCGGGCGAGTTCGCTGCTCGTATTGATGCGATGACCGGTAAGAAAGACGGCGCGAAAGAGGTTGAGGCCTCGATCCAGCGACTGTTCACCGCCGCCGCCTGGGCGGACAAGTATGATGGTCAAGTACATGGTGTTCCGATCCGGGGCGTCGCCATTGCCATGAAAGAGCCGGTTGGCGTGATCGGCGCCCTGTGTGCGGACGAAACACCCCTGTTGGGTCTAGTTTCGGCCATGGCGCCAGCGATTGCGATGGGCAACCGGGTGGTTCTGGCGGCAAGTGAGCCCTACCCGCTGGCAGCAACGGATTTTTACCAGATCCTAGAAACCTCGGACGTGCCCGCCGGTGTGGTCAACATCCTGACCGGCAGCCACGCAGAGCTGGCAAAGCCGCTGGCCTCGCATCTGAACGTGGATGCGGTCTGGTCGTTCTCGTCCACCGATCTGTCTAAAGAGATCGAGATCGTCTCGGCCGGAAATCTGAAGCGGACTTGGGTCAATAACGCGACGGCATTTGACTGGAGCGTGGACCATTCGCGCCGCTTCCTGCAGGCTGCGACCGAAGTGAAAAACATCTGGGTGCCCTACGGAGAGTGAGGCCCCCGTACCACCGGAGGCCTAAATGGATTTTTCAGGTAAGACCGTCATCGTCATTGGTGGCACCAGCGGTATCAATCGCGGCATTGCCGAGGCCTTTGCGGCCTCGGGTGCTAATCTGGCTGTCGCCAGTCGGTCGCAGGAAAAGGTCGATGATACCGTGGCTGCGTTGAAAGCAGCAGGCGCATCCGACGCGACCGGCGCGGCGTTCGACGTTCGCAATCCAGAGGCCGTAGCCGAAGGCCTTAAGCAATTCCACGACGATTTTGGAGATTTCGACGTCCTGATATCGGGCGCAGCCGGCAACTTCCCTGCGCTGGCATCGGAAATGTCAGTCAACGCGTTCAAGGCGGTCATTGATATCGATCTGATGGGCACGATCCACGTCATGAAAGGGGCCTACCCCTATCTCAAACGCCCAGGCGCCAGCATCATCAACATCTCGGCTCCGCAATCCTATCTGCCTTACGAAGGGCAGGCCCATGTGTGCGCCGCCAAAGCGGGCGTCGATCAGATCACCCGGACCCTGTCGATGGAATGGGGCGTCGAGGGGATTCGCGTGAATTCGGTCGTTCCGGGCTTTATTGAAGGAACTGAAGGCGCAAAGCGGCTGGCCCCCAGTGAAAATGCCCATGAAGAGCTGCGCCGGGATGTCCCGCTGGGCCGCTGGGGTCAACCGCAGGATGTGGCCAATGCGTGCGTGTTCCTCAGCTCTGATATGGCCAGCTATATCAGCGGCACGGTCATGGCGGTTGACGGGGCATTGTATCAGCGCGGCTCGGGCAAATTTGGCCAGATGATGGGTCAGATGCTGCGCGCTGCGAAAAAGGATTGAGCTTGGGCGAGGGCACGGGGTTCGGCCTGGCGACTGACATATTCAGTCGCTGGGCTTTATTTCCAGCCCATCTAGTTTAAGAACTTCTGAAGTAGACTCCAGCCGCGACCAAAAGCGATGTCAGTACACCGGCTAGCACGTAAAGTGCAAACGCGCTGAGTAGGGATTGACCGAGAACCAACGCAGCAGCAAAGGTCAACAACCCTGCAAGCGTTCCCAATCCCATTATCGCCACTATCATCGCGCTACTATCCGTCCTTAGCTTTGTCACAGGAGGTGTTGATCTGGTGAATCCCACCTCTATTCCCGGCTAGCATAGAATTCTCGACATTTCTGGCCAAAGTATGGCCAAGTCGAGTTAACGATCCATTAAGGCGGAGAATTGCCTATTCTCTAACAAGCGCCGCGCCCTCCGAAGGGTCGCATACTTGTTGCTTCCGCCAACGATTCACATCACCTATTGATGTCAAAACCAAGAAATATCACTCAATAACAACAAATAAACCTGTCCGGCAGGTGTAGATGGACGACGTCAGCCGTCCACCCCTTCCGGTTTTCCGACGATGGTGAAGTGCAGCCCCTCAGGGTCCAGAAGTTCAGACGCCACCCGGTTCACATCCTCCAGCGTCACTGCATTCACCCTGTCATTGCGGGTCGCAATGTAGTCGATGGGCAAATCTTCCATCTGCATTCCGACCATGATTCCCGCAATCTGGCCATTGCCGTCGAATCGCAATGGATAGGCCCCGGTCAGATAGGTTTTGGCGTCATCCAGTTCCTTTTGGGTTACGCCTTCCGCAGCCGCACGCGCCCATTCCTGCCGGATCACTTCGACCGCTTCGGCGATGCGGTCATTGGCGGATGAGACCGAGCCCAGATAAACCGACGCCAGATCCTTAGGCACCAGATAGGTCGCAACGCCATAAGTCAGGCCACGCTTTTCGCGCACTTCCTGCATCAGGCGGCTTTCAAATCCACCGCCGCCCAGAATGTGGTTCAGAATATAGGCCGCAAAGAAATCGGGATCATCGCGATCAATGCCCGTCTGACCAAACAGGGCGACCGATTGCGGGGTGTTGAAATCTACCACGTTCACGCCGCCGTCGATAGTGACCTCGGCCTTGTCGGGAATCGGCTTTCCCGTTGCTGGCAGGTCAGTCAGTAACTTGTCCAACAGCACGCCCAGTTCTTCGGCTGTGATATCTCCAACAGCACCGACATACAGCCGGTCCTTGGCAAAGACATTGTCATAGGCGGCAACGATATCTTCGCGGGTCAGGCCCGAGACGCTTTCGATCGTTCCTTTGCCGTCCGTGCCATAGGGATGATCGCCATAAGCCATCTCAGCAAAGCTGCGACCCGCGATTTCGTTCGGATCAGTTTGATCTGATTTCAGGCCCGAGATCACCTGACCCCGCACCCGGTCGATGGCATCCTGATCAAAGCGCGGCTGGTGGATCGTGGTCTGCAGCAGGTCAATCACGTCATCACGGTTCTCGGTCAGAAACCGCGCTGAAATTGAGACCGTGTCATCCGTCGCCCGATATTTGAAAGACGCCGCTAGGGATTCTAGCTCGCGCGCGTAGTTGCGCGCATCCATGTCGCCCGCGCCTTCCTCGATCAACCCGCTCATTAGGTAGACCGCGCCGCGTTTATCCGGATCATCCAGCGACGTTCCTCCGCGAAACCGCAGTTCCAAAGCGGTGAAGGGGATCGAATGATCTTCGACCAGCCAGGCGGTAATGCCACCGGGCGAGGTCACCTCTTTGATCTCAATCTCGGCCCAGGCGGGAAGGGCAATGATAAGCGCGATCAGCGTTGCGATAATCCGTTTCATTGCGTCACCTCATCGTCACGCATCAGCCAACCAGTGACCGAGGTTTCAGGTTGCAGCACTTCACGGGCAGCAGCGATGATCTCTTCCCCCGTCACCGCCTGCAGGATGTCGGGCCATGCTTGCACATCCTCAACCGTCAATCCGCTGGTCAGCGCGCGACCATAGCGGTTGCCGATCCCGTCCACGTTGTCGCGCGCATAGGTCTGAGACGCGCGAAGCTGCATTTTGATACGCTCCAGGTCTTCATCATTCACGCCTTCGGCGATGAAGTCCGCGACGGCCTGATCCATGGCATCCTCGGCCTCTTGCAACGTTACGCCCTGAGCGGGAACAACGATCAGATCAAAGGTCGTGTCATCCAGTGAGACCCCCCGGTAGAACGCACCGGTATAGACCACTTTCTGCTGCTCGAACTGCAGCTTTTCATTCAGATACGAGGTCGTGCTTCCCCCCAGCAGCTCAGCCAAAAGGAACAGGGCGGCGGCCTTCTCCTGCTCACCTGCGTCCCGCTCGGGGGCCAGATAGGTGCGTTGGACATAGGGTTGTGCGACACGCGCATCCTTGAAGGTCAGACGCCGTTCCGCGGTCTGGGGCGGTTCTTGTGAGCGCACCCGCGCGGGCAAATCGGGGTTGGCCGGGATCACACCGTAGTATTGATCGGCCAACGCCTTGACCTCGTCGGGGTCAACATCGCCGGTCACAACCAAAATCGCGTTATTGGGCGCATAGTGGGTCTGGTAGAAGGACAGGGCGTCGTCCATATCCAGCGTCTCCATCTCATGTCGCCAACCGATGATGGGCACTCCATAACGATGGTTCAGATATTGCGCCGCGCTCATCTGTTCACCGAACAGGGCGCGGGGGTTGTTCTCGGTTCGCTGATTGCGTTCTTCCAAAATCACGTCGCGTTCGGTGGTGATGTCATTCTCGGTCAGGCGGATGTTGCGCATCCGGTCCGCCTCCATCCGCATCATCAGTTCCAGCCGGTCTGCCGCGACACGCTGGTAGTAGGCGGTGTAGTCGTAAGAAGTGAACGCGTTGTCATTGCCGCCGTTGGCCGCGACAGTGGCTGACAGCTCGCCTGCTTCCATCGTGTCTGTTGCCTTGAACAACAGATGTTCCAGAAAATGCGCCACGCCAGAGGATCCGATCGGCTCATCAGCAGACCCGGCCCGGTACCAGACCATATGCTGCACAACCGGCGCGCGGTGATCTTCGACCACCACAACGTCCATGCCGTTATCCAGCGTAAATGTGGTGACCGCCTCGTGCCCCTCTTTCGCGAACAAGGGGGTGGCGGCGATCAGGGCAGCCGACAGTGCCAGGGCCCGAACCATGGGGCATCCTCCGTTTCGTTTCTGGTATTCAAACTACGGTGGCGCCGCGGGGGTTCAAGGCCAATGACGGAAAGTTAAGAAGAATTCATTCCAGCGGCGGGGCCGACGGCGTTTCGATCCCACGACGACGCGCCGCTTCATTGGTCGCGTTCGCATCGATTGACTGACGTTCATAGACCTGCGAGTACCGATCAACCGGGAACAGGCGCAGGCGGGTCCAGCGACCGCGATTTTTGCGGAAAGCCGCATCCTCTTCGGCCGTTATCTGACGCGTATTGGCAGGAACGCCATATCTGCTTGAGGCCGTCACAAGCGCCGCATCGCTGGCCGGTATTGAGGTATTCGGGTTCAGCGCTGCCTCACTACCACCCAGCGCCACAACGGCGTCCGCTTTGGGGTTAGGATCGGTCAGGTTTGCACCGCCGGGAGTCGGCGCTGGAAGAAAGGCGTAGTCCTTGGGCTGGGTCAGCGGCTTGACGGGCAATACCGAAAATTCATCCGGCCCCGCTCCGGGCGGATCAAGATTGCGCAAACCAATATCGGAACAGCCCGCAACGACAACGGCGAGTGTCAGAACAAGAATGGCGCGTGGCATACGCATCAGTGTCTCCAGCCAGTTTCAGGCGCTTTTATCGCATATCGTCCGGCAGGTCACGAGGGCTTTTTGCCATCGAACAGGACCAATCCCAAAGCTCCCGCAAATATGAACACATCCGCCAGATTGAACACAAAAGGGTTGCTGATCCCGCAGCAGGACATGTTCAAAAAATCCAGAACATAGCCGTAAAGCACCCGGTCCACGACATTTCCCAGCGCACCGCCGATCAGGAGACCGCCGCAGAATTGTTGAAGCTTCGTAGGAGCGATGCGGCCCAGCCAGATCAGGACGCCCAGGCAGATCGCCACGGAAACCCCGATCAGCACCCAGCGGGCGGCGTCACCGTCGCCCTGAAACAGGCCAAAATTGATGCCGCGATTCTCGCCGTATCTGAAAACCAGAAGCGGTGGCAGCACGTCGATATCGCCCTGCGCCACGCGCATTACGTGAACGACCAGATACTTACTAATCTGGTCGATCAAAAACGCCGCCAATCCGGCCCATAGGATGAACGAACCGCGCATCAGTGACGGAAATGCCGCATGCCGGTGAAGACCATGGCCAGACCGGCCTCATCCGCCGCCGCGATCACTTCATCATCACGCATCGAACCGCCGGGCTGAATAACGCATGTTGCGCCTGCCTCGGCGGCCTCCATAAGCCCATCGGGGAAGGGGAAGAATGCATCAGAAGCTACGGCCGAACCGATGGTCAGCGGCTGGGGCAAGCCCAGCGCATCAGCCATACGCTCGGCTTTCTTTGCCGCGATCAGTGCCGAGTCAACGCGGCTCATCTGCCCCGCGCCGACACCCACGGTCGCGCCGTCTTTGACATAGACTATGGCGTTGGATTTGACATGTTTCGCCACTTTCCACGCGAACAGCAGGTCGCGCATCTGCTCCTCAGATGGCGCTTTTTTGGTGACCACCTTCAAGTCATCCATACCAACAAAGCCGTTATCCTTGTCCTGCACCAGCAGGCCACCGGCCACCTGTCGCACAGTTTTACCACCGGCGGTCACATCCGGCAGAGCTTCGGACGTCAGCAGGCGCAGGTTCTTCTTGGCGGCGAAGATCGCCTTGGCCTCGTCTGACGCCCCCGGAGCGATCACAACCTCGGTGAAAATCCCCGTGATCTCCTGCGCGGTTTCCGCGTCCAGCGGTTGATTCAACGCCACGATACCGCCGAATGCCGACGTCCTGTCGCAGTCGAACGCGGCTTTATAGGCCTCAAGCAACGTCGCACCTATCGCTACACCACACGGATTGGCATGCTTGATAATCGCACAAGCTGCCCCTTCGGCCGGGTCGAACTCAGCGACCAACTCAAAGGCGGCATCGGTATCGTTGATGTTGTTATAGCTCAGTTCCTTGCCCTGATGCTGTACGGCCGTCGCCACGCCCGGACGACCCGAGCCATCTACATAGAACGCTGCCGACTGGTGGCTATTCTCGCCATATCGTAAGGTCTGTTTCAGCTCACCGGCAAAGGCGCGGCGTTTGGGCGCCTCAAGCTCCAGCGCATCGGCCATCCAGTTGGACACGGCTGTGTCATAAGCGGCAGTGCGGGCATAGGCCTTTTGCGCCAACCACTGACGGAAGCCCAGAGAAGTCTTACCGTAATTCTCTTCCAGCTGATCCAGCAGCGACGAGTAGTCTTCGACGTCCACAACCACGTTTACAAAAGCATGGTTCTTCGATGCGGCACGGATCATGGCTGGGCCGCCGATATCGATGTTCTCGATACACTCATCATAGGCAGCGCCCTTGGCCACGGTCGCTTCAAATGGGTAGAGATTTACCACAAGCAGATCAATTGCGCCTATACCATGTTCGTTCATCGCGGCGACATGGGTGTCATTATCGCGCAGAGCCAGCAGCCCGCCATGGACCATCGGGTGCAGCGTTTTGACCCGGCCATCCATCATCTCGGGGAAGCCGGTGATCTCGCTGACATCTTTCACCTCCAACCCCGCATCGCGTAGCGCCTTTGCGGTACCGCCGGTCGAAAGCAGTTCAACCCCGCGTTCGGCCAACGCCGTTCCCAGCTCGATCAGCCCGGTTTTGTCGGAAACGGAAAGCAACGCGCGGCGCACGGGGTGAAGGTCGGTCATGGGTCCAAAGGTCCTTTTGGCGTCAGTCGAAAACGGGCTCGTCCCGGTGCGTATCCCGCACGGCATAGGCTGTATCCTGAGCCTTGCTGAGCGTCCACCGGATGCGCGTCGCATACTCCATTGCGCGCCCAGATAGAACGATCTGTTTTGTCGCGCGTGGCTTCAAACGGCCTTTTTCAAGGTAAACGCTTGGTTCAACTGACAACTTTCCAACGCCATCATGGCGGAAAACCCATATCTCACCGCTTTTGAGCGCCATCGACACCGCAGCGCCACCCAGATCAAGTGCCGCATCAACGTCAGGATGCAGGTGAAACCGGATGTCAAAGGCTATCCCCTGCAGACCTGCCCCGTCCATCGCGCGATCGAACTGCCGTTTGGCTTTGTCGGTTGCGGTCAGCAGAATATCCTCGCCCACCAGCTCACGCCCGTCAAAGCGCAGTTCAAGCGTGCGGGCATGGGTCAGGCCAAACACTTTGGCGTAGCCGTCATGACCCACCATAAAGCGGGTGCCTTCGAATGCATCCTCGAAATCCACGGGCACATCCTGCGGGCCATCCACCAATGCTTCCTGCGACGACCCATTTGCGCCTTCTGCAAGCCGGGCGCTGGAATACCCTTCGACGCATAGGGTCGAATGCGACGGGGTCGCGCGCCCTGCCCTGCGCCATTCCTGCCCAAAACTGCCGCCTGATCCACAGTTCACGATCAGAGGACGGCGCCCCGAGGTCAGCTCAAACGCAAGCGAGGATGCGTGGGCGTTGAACGACGCAGCACCTTTGGGAGGCGCGCTGGCATCCACCAGAACCGTGGTTCTCGAGGCGGCCAATCGTGCATAACCCATTGACAGGTCCGAATGCTGCTGCGGCTTGACACCGCTTTGCGCCAGTGCCTGATCCAGCCGCCCTTCAAGCCCACGCCCACCCCCGTGAAATCTGGCCAGAGATCCATCTGCATGACGCAGATTTCGCAGAGTAGGTGCAATGCGCTTGATCGCCCCGGTCTGAGAGGCAGGCGTGCCTCGGCCAACTTCACCAAGTGCAGCAGAGGTCCAGGCCAGCAGAGTGAAGACCTCCAGCAATTCCTCAGGGTTGCGGGTGAGAATGCCGCCCTCGGCATCGATCTGGCGGTCGCATTCCCGGGCCAGTGCGCGCAATGCGGGATCAGCCAGTTGCTCCAACCCCTCCAGGGCCAAACCAGCCTGAACCAGCCCTGCGAGCGCTTCGAATCTCGGCAATCCTGGTGTTGCTGCTGTCCAGCGTTTGGAAAGAAACCATGTTTGTTGTGCCAAGGAGCGGAAGAAAGCTCTGCTTTGCGCTTCGTCAGCGCCGCGTAGCAGAAATTGCGCGTGGTTGATCCAGCGCATCACCCGACGCCCGGTCAGGTCCGGCGCCCAGCCGGGTCCCTTCCCGCGCCCATGTGCGGTGATCCAGCCCCAGACCCATCGCTGCGCCTTTTCACGGGCGCGCATATCGCCGACGGCTGCCAGATCATCCAGCCAGATGAAACCGTGGCGTTCATCATCAAAATCCGGACTGGGCGCAGCAACATCCCAGAGATCGGTGTCATCCGCCTCGACCAGATATCCAGCGAAAAGGAGATTCCCGGCCACCAGTTGTCGCCCGCGTGCATACGAACCGACGGTGCGCGGCTCAGGCTGGCTGACGAATCCCGAAACCGCCTTCCGCCTTTGGCTCAGGCGCGCGTAAAGGCGGTTCTGAAACCGCATCCAGCGATTGGCCATTGTGTCCGATTCTGACATGACGCTTGCGACTCTGCCCCTTGCGCTCTGCGGGCGCTTGAACACACGATAGACCGGTCCGCGCGTCAAGTCATCGAAAAGCGTCGCCTCAAGCGGATTTGTTCAGACAGGCGATATAGAACCCGTCCATGCTACCCTTGTCCGGCCAGAAATCCGGGCGCAGACGCAAGCCACCTTCTTCTGTAATCCAGTCCGGTTCAACGCCCGCAATCTCAAGCGCCGCACGGTCAATCTGCATATCCGGGTATTGATCCAGCGCCTCTTCGATCTGCACCTCTCCTTCGTCCGGCAACAAGGAACAGGTGCAATATACCAATCGGCCTCCGGGTTTGAGCAGGGTCCAGGCATGGGCTAGCATCCGGGCCTGTAGTTCGATCAATCCCCCGAATTCCGAGCCATCCTTGGCGAAGGGTAAATCAGGATGGCGGCGAATCGTGCCCGTGGCCGAACACGGCGCGTCGAGCAGGATGGCATCATACTGGCCCTGATGGTCCAGCGCATCACCAGCGATCACCTTAGCCTTCAAACCTGTCCGTTTCAGGTTCTCGCGCACCCGCTCCAACCGTGTTTCGGAGATATCCAGCGCCGTGACCTCTGCCTCTACCACAGCCAATTGCAACGTCTTGCCACCGGGCGCGGCGCAAAGGTCCAACACCTTTTCCCCGGCTTTCGGGGCCAGCACGCGCACAGGCAGCGCCGCTGCCGCATCCTGAACCCACCAGCTTCCACGCTTGTAGCCCGGCAAAGCCGACACCTGCCCCGCATCCTGCAAACGGACTGAGCCGGTGGGCAGGGCTTCTCCGCCCGGCGCCTCGGCGCCCGGTTTCAGCGTCACGTCCAGCGGTGCACCATTGAAATGGGCCTGTTCCATACCCTTTACCGCGTCATCGCCCCACGCCATGATCAGAGGATCGCGCAGCCAGTCGGGCAGACGGGGCACGCGCATCTTGGGCCAAGCATCCGGCCCATCGGCGGCAATCTTGCGCAAGACTGCATTCACCAACCCCTTGAGCCGCCCATGCTTGCGCGAACGTCCCACGATCTCGACCATCGAATTGACCACGCCATGCGCGGCCTCGCCCTGACACAGCTCGACCGTTCCAAGCCGCAGCGCGTTATGCACCGTTAGCGCTGGTGTCTGCCGCAGGTGATCGGCCAACAGCCGGTCGGCACGCTCAAGCCCTCGCAGGGTTTCAATCGTCAACCGCTGTGCGCGCGCACGATCCTCGGGTACCAGACGATCCAATGCGCCGGCCGCCAGACACTCAGGTAACAGCCGCCCCTCGCCCAATATCTGATCCAGCAGATAGATTGCACTGCGCCGCGCGGCGGTTGCAGAGTTTGACATGATGCTGAGTGCCTCTCGTGACCTTTGCCCGCATTGCCTTATGCGGACTAGGGCGTATATCAAGGCGCTGAACGGAAAGGAACCCAATGTCATGAGTGACGAGTGCAAAGATTTGCCCCCCGCCGCGCAGCGCGCATTGGCCGAGGCTGAGGAACGTCGCAAAAAGGCCGAAGCGGAAGCCAAGGCGCAGCCCAAGGAACTGGGTGGGCGCGACGGTCCTGATCCGGCCCGCTATGGTGATTGGGAAAAAAAGGGCATCGCCATCGACTTTTGATCAGGCCGCGCCCCGAAGCGCCTGCAGAAAGTCGTCTATCAACGCTCTTTGCCGTTTCGACCTTGCCCGATCCTCGGGCCAGGTCAGCCAATAGCCATCCTTTGTCCGAAGCTCGGGCATATCCAATCTGTGTAACTGACCAGTCTTTAAGCTGCCCGAAGCCAACGGTAGTGAACCCAACGCGATCCCCATGCCCTGACGCGCGGCCGTGATCGCGTGACCTACCGAGTCAAAACTGATCCGGCCAGCCGGTAATTCATCAACCCCCGCTACCTGCGCCCAGTCCTTCCAACCGGGGCGTTCTCCGCGCAAATCAATCAGCGGCGCACCCCAGTTGATGCCGGATGCGGCCATCGGTGCCAGAACTTCAGGCGCAATTAGCTTTGCCTTTCGTCCAGGCCAAACGCCTCTGCCATAGCGGATCTGCAGCCAGGTACGCTCTTCCTCCAATGAGGCCCGGCGCGCCATGGAATCTGTCATCACACGCACATTGGGCTGCGCTTCAAGAAATGCGGGCAAGGCTGGCAGAACCAGCGCGTGGATGTGCGACGAAAGTCCCGCGACCCGAAGCTCGCGCGGAGTTTTGCCGAAAAGATCCTCAGTATTGCGTTCCAGTGCTTGCAGGCTGTCCTGCACCAATGGCAGATAGCTTTCGCCTTCGATGGTCAGCGAAACACCGCGGGCTTCGCGCACAAACAATGACCGGCCCAGCCAAGCCTCAAGATTGCCTATCCGTTGACTGACCGCCGCCTGCGTCAAACCAAATTCGCGCGCAGCAGCAGAAAAACCACCCAGCCGCCCGGCGGCTTCGAACACACGCAGCCAGTCCAATGGAGGTAGTCCAATCTTCTTCTTATCCATAAGATTTTCCAAGTCTCAGAGGCAATAAGGTTTAATTGTAGTAATGTCACGAAGCGCATATCTCCTCAAGCAAAGCCCGCGCCGAACAGGAGAGACCCCATGCTGCGCTCAGCCACTTTCGACCCATCTGTGGTCACTATCGCGTTTTCCGATGGTACCGAGGCCCGCTTCCACGCCATTTGGCTGCGCGACAATGCGCTGGACCCCGAGACCCGCGCACCCGGAAACGGGCAGCGTCTGATTACAATCGGCGATATCCCCACCGATATCTCGGTCAGTACCGCCGAGATCCAAAATGGCGATCTGAGTGTTACCTTTCAGCCCGAAAACAAATCCGTGATGTTCCCTGCCGATTGGCTGGCCGATCACGTTTATGACCGCGAACAGGCGCAAGACGTTGGCCGCACCGCATCCGGCGTCACCACATGGGAGCGTGGTATCAGCGCCCCCAGCGGTGACTGGGAAAGGGTGCACACCGACCCGGAGGCTAAGCGCAGCTGGCTGGCTGCCGTCGCGGAGTACGGCTTTGCCAAGCTGACAGGTGGCCCGACCGAGCCGGAATCGCTGCTGAAAGTGGCCGATCTGTTCGGCTACGTGCGCCAGACAAATTATGGCCCTTATTTCGAGGTTCGGACCGAGGTGAACCCGACCAACCTCGCCTATACTGGGTTGGGGTTGCAGGCCCATACCGACAACCCTTATCGCGACCCGGTACCGACACTGCAAATCCTCTACTGCCTTGAGAATTCGGCTGAAGGCGGCGATTCCATCGTTGTCGATGGTTTCCGCGCGGCTGAGCGTCTGCGCGATCTGAACCCCGAGGGCTTCGCCTTGCTTGCAGGCTATCCGGCACGGTTCGAGTATAAAGGTTCGGACGGGGTCTGTTTGCGGTCACGTCGCCCGATGATCGAGCTTTCCCCCGATGGCGAGTTGATCGGCATTCGCTTCAACAACCGCTCGTCTGCGCCGTTCGTGGATGTACCCTTTGACAAGATGGAAGCCTACTATGCAGCCTATCGCCAGCTGGGTGAGATCATTGACGATCCCGCTATGGGCGTGTCTTTCAAGCTGGAACCGGGCGAAAGTTTCATCGTCGACAACACACGCGTAATGCATGCACGGCTGGGCTATTCCGGGGCCGGGTCTCGCTGGTTGCAGGGATGCTATGCTGACAAGGATGGGCTGCTTTCGACACTGGCCGCCATGCAGATGACACAACCGGAGGCGGCGGAATGAAACCCGATTTCTCGACCTTAAACCGGGACAATATCGTGGCCTTTATCGGTGACATCTTCGATCGTCGGGGGGGTGAGGAATATCTGGGGGAACCCGTCACCATGGCCCAGCACATGCTGCAGGGTGCCACGATTGCGGAACAGAGCGGACAGTCTGAAGAAATCATCGTCGGTGCGCTGTTGCATGACATTGGCCATTTTACGTCGGAATTCGGCACTTACCATCCGGACGATACCGAGGACCGGCATCATGAAGATGCGGGTGCAGAGGTGTTGGAGCAGTTCTTTCCGTCGGTCATCACCGATTGCTGCCGATACCACGTGGCAGCCAAGCGGTATCTCTGCGCCACCAAGCCGGAGTATTTCAATCGCCTGTCCGCAGCCTCGGTCCATACGCTGGAACTGCAGGGTGGTCCGATGAGTGCCAAGGAGATAGCCGAGTTCGAGGCAAATCCGAACCTGAAAGAAATCATTCAGGTCCGTTATCTGGACGAAGCGGGAAAACGCGCTGATATGGAGACCCCGGATTTCGCCCATTTCGCACCGATGGTACAACGGATGGTCGACCGGCACATTCAGGCAAGCTGAGACAGCTTTCATCTGCCCGATCGATAAAGCCAAGAAAATTCGTCGAATTTTCTTGGCTCTTGATCCTAAAGCCTACAGCCCCAGAACATCCACCATGTCATACTGGCCCGGCGCCTTGCCTTGACCCCACAACGCGGCTTTGAGCGCCCCACGGGCAAAGATCGCACGGTCAGTAGCCAGATGGCGCAACACGATACGCTCACCGGGTGCCGCGAACAGGACATCGTGTTCGCCGACAATGTCTCCGCCACGAATCGCGTGGAAGCCGATATTGCCGCGTTTTCGCGCACCGGTAATACCGTCGCGGCCCCGATCGGCCACATCCGCCAACTTGACACCGCGCCCTTCTGCGGCAGCTTCGCCCAGCATCAAAGCCGTGCCTGAAGGCGCATCGACCTTGTGATGGTGATGCCCCTCGATGACCTCGATATCGAAATCCTCATCCAGCGCGGCGGCGACCTTCTTGGTCAGCTGAACCAACAGATTTACCCCGAGGCTCATATTCCCGGCCCGCACAATCACGGCATGGCGCGCGGCAGGTTCCAAAGCTGCGATCTGTTCATCCGTCATTCCGGTGGTGCCAATCACGTGAACGCACCGCGCTTGTGCTGCCAGCGCGGCAAACTCGAGCGTCGCCTCGGGCGCCGTAAAGTCGATAACAGCCTGCGCCTGCGCAAATGCCTCCAGCGGATCGTCAGTGACGGTAACACCGAGCGCCTGCCCGCCCATTGCCTGACCCACATCCTGACCGATCCAGTCATGACCCTTACGCTCGACCACACCAACCAGACGCGCCTGATCGCTCTCAGACACGGTCTTGATCAGCATCTGCCCCATACGGCCCGAAGCCCCTGTGATGACGATCCCCGGAATATGGGTCATTGCGCTGGTCCTTTCTAAAGTCGGCTCAAAGCCTCCTAACCCGTTCGCGCCCGCTTGGCAAAGCCCCGCTTTGGGCTTAGATCGGGGGCATGGCAAAGAACAAATTCCACGATGGCCCCGGCCCTTCCCAACGACAGCTGCGCGTCGGCGAACTGATCCGCCGCACCCTGTCCGAGGTTCTGGCGCGCGGAGATGTCCACGACCCCGACTTGAACCGCATGTCGATCACCGTGGGTGAGGTGCGCACCTCGCCCGATCTAAAGATCGCCACCGCCTATGTGCTGCCCTTGGGCGGCAAGGGGCAGGAGGACGTGATCGAACTGCTCGCTCGAAACAAGGGTGAGCTTCGGCGCGCAGTGGGCAAGAAGGTGGGCCTGAAATTCTCACCCGACCTGCGGTTCCGTCTGGATGACACGTTCGACCGTCTGGACGACACCCGCCGTATGTTTAATCAGGACGCGGTACGCCGCGATCTGGACGAGTGATCCGTACCCTTGTCACGCTGTGTGCTGTCCTTTGGGCCGCGCAAGTCTCTGCAGTCACTTGCGAGAAGCTGACTCATGAGGACAAGCGATATACGGTTTGCGAGGTGGATACCTCGGAAGATTTGCGCCTGTTTCTGAACGATGAAAATGGCGATCTGCTGGGTCATTTCTCTTCGGTGAATGAGGCGTTGGAGCCTCAAGGGAAAAGGCTCGTCTTTGCGATGAATGCGGGCATGTACCATGACGACCGCTCGCCCGTCGGCCACTATGTCGAAGAAGGGCAAGAGCAGATGCGCGTGATACCGAATGCCGGACCCGGCAATTTCGGCCTGCTGCCCAACGGTGTGTTCTGCATCCGTGAAAACCGTGCCGATGTGTTCGAGACTTTGGATTTCGTCGATCAGGCGCCGCAGTGCCGCTTTGCGACACAATCGGGCCCCATGCTGGTGATCAACGGAGAGTTACACCCTCGCTTTCTGCCGGATTCAACCTCGCGCTACACCCGAAACGGAGTGGGCACCAGCGCCGATGGCACGCGTGTGGTGTTTGCGATCTCGGACGATTACGTCACTTTCTTTGAATTTGGCAGCCTATTCCGCGATGTATTGAAAACACCGAATGCGCTGTTTCTAGATGGCAACATTTCCCGCATGTATGATCGCGCCAGCAACCGGTCGGATATCGGGTTTTCGCTGGGACCCATCGTGGGTGTCGTCGAGGACGTTCCGGCAAATTGACAGCATCGAAACGATCCGCTAACTCGCGCGCCTCAGCAAGACTCAAGGTGTAGAATGGGACGCAAACGCAAGGGCCGCGACATTTCCGGTTGGCTGGTGGTGGACAAGCCCGCTGGCATGACTTCGACCGCGGTGGTCAACAAGGTGCGTTGGGCGATGGACGCCAAGAAAGCCGGCCATGCGGGCACGCTGGACCCCGAGGCGACCGGCGTTCTGGCCGTTGCGCTGGGTGAGGCAACCAAGACCGTCCCCTACATCACCGATGCGCTGAAGGCCTACACCTTCACCGTGCGGCTGGGGCAGGCCACCAACACCGATGATGCCGAGGGCGAAGTCATCGCTGAAAGCATTGCGCGCCCCTCGGATGAGGATATCAAACAAGCGCTCGGCCCGTTTCTGGGCGATATCAAACAGGTGCCGCCCAAGTTCTCGGCCGTGAAAATCGACGGTCAACGCGCCTATAAGCTGGCCCGAGATGGCGAGGATGTAGAACTGACCGCCCGCCCTCTTTGGGTAGAGGAACTGGTGCTGATCGACCGCCCCGACGAAGACCACGTCGTGCTGGAGATGACCTGTGGCAAAGGTGGCTATGTCCGTTCCATTGCGCGTGATCTGGGTGAGGCGCTCGGCTGCCACGGCCACGTGAAAAAACTGCGCCGCATCTGGTCCGGCCCGTTTGAGGCCGAGGATGGCCTGACCATCGAACAGATCGACGAAATGGCCAAAACCACCGCATTGGATGATTATCTGCATCCGCTGGAAACCGGCCTGTCGGACCTGCCCGAGCTGAAATGCACCTCTGAAGGAGCCACCCGTCTGCGGAATGGCAATCCGGGCATGGTGCTGGCCTCTGACGTGGAATACGGCGACGAGGCCTGGGCCTCGCTGGATGGCAAGGCCGTGGCCGTAGGAATTTACAAGTCGGGCGAATTGCACCCAAGCCGCGTCTTTGCCGCCAACTGATGACTGTTCAGGCGGCGATACGCAATTTGTGACCCAGTCGAAGTATCTCGGACACCAGTAGATCCAGATCCTGCTTTTGCGTGCGGTGATTGTTGACCGCCACCCGTAGGCAATGCGCTCCCTGAACCGTTGTATCCGATAAAACCGCTGTGCCTTCCTCTTGCAGGCACAACATGATTTCGCTGTTAATCGCACGCAGAGTTTCGGGGCTGAGACCGCCCGGGTCATAGCGGAAACAAACGATGTTTATGTTGGTGGGGAACATCAAGGTGAGGTCATCCTCTGCCTCGATCAGCGAAGTCAGATAACGCGCCTTTTCGATATCCTGATCAATGAGCCTGCCGAATTTCTGAACGCCGTGCTCCTTCAAGGACATCCAGACCTTGAGCGCTCGAAACCCACGCGAAGTCTGAATGCCGTAATCGTGCAAAAACGCCGCCCCGGCGACGCCTCGGGATTGCGGTTCCAGGTATTCCGGGGTCAGAGTAAATGTCGCGTGGTGGGCATCATGGCTTCGCACCAACGCGCAACCCACTTCGAAAGGCGCATGTAACCATTTGTGTGGGTCGAGCGCGACGGAATCCGCGCGTTCGATGCCGGACACGCGCCAACTGTTATCATGGGCGATTGCAATTAACGCACCGATACAGCCGTCAACATGAAACCACAGGCCTTCCTCGCGGCAGAAATCGGCAATCGCCGACAAGTCGTCGATGGCGCCTGTGTTCACGGTTCCGGCGGTAGCAATCACACAAGCGGGGTTAAGGCCGTCTGCGCGATCCTGCGCGACCATGCCGGCAAGCGCTTCAAGATCCATCGTCAAATCGTCTTGCGTAGGAGCACGCCGCAGCGCCTTGTTGCCCAGACCCAGTGTTTCGAGCGACTTTTGGTGACAACTGTGCATCTGATCCGATCCGTAGTACCGCATCGGCTTATCCATGGCGGCGATGCCCTCTTCGCGCATGTCGATCCCGGATTTGACGTTGCGGGCCACCGTCAGCCCGATCAAGTTTGCCACGCTGCCGCCGCTGACCAATGTCCCACTGGCCCCTTCCGGCAGACCGATCATCTCGCGTAGCCAGTCGACGACTTGTCGGTCGATCAGGGCTGCCGCATGATTCCCACCCCCTAGGTTCGATCCCTGAACCGCAGCCAGAAAATCCGCCATCGCGCCTGTGAAATTGCTCGCGCCCATATACCAGCCCCAAAACCGGGGATGAATATTGCCCATTGGATACTGCATGACCTGAGACTGGACATCATCCATCAAATCACCCAACGGCATACCCTGCTGAGGTGCAGGCGTTTCGAACCCGTTGCGTATCGCAGTCGGCATATCTTTCCAAATCGACCTATCACGCACATCACGCGTATGATCCAACGCCATATCCAGCATCTCATGTGCTAACTTGCGGGTCTGCTCCCAATCCGCCGGATCCAATGTCTCGAATGTCATGTCTTCCCCCAGAATAAGCCGTTCAAATGAAGGCAGGTATAGCACAAGTTAAGAAACAGGACATCGCCCCTTGTAAACGGGCCTAATTCCAGCCAAACCCGACTGCATGATCACCCGTTCTCACACCAAGGGCGACGCGCCCTCGACTGCTATCTACTCCGATTGCGAAAAATACCGCTATAGCCTGACCCGTATCTGGAACCCGGCGGGCCGCAAGGCGTTGTTTGTGATGCTGAATCCGTCGACGGCGACCGAGGTGCAGAACGACCCCACGGTGGAACGTTGCGAGCGTCGCGCACGCACACTGGGTTTCGGAGCTTTTCAGGTCACCAATATCTTTGCCTGGCGCGACACTGATCCGCGCAAGATGCGAGCATCTGCAGATCCGGTGGGGTCTGAGAATGACGCAGCCATCCTGGACGGCGTGGAATGGGCGGATCAGGTCATCGCCGCCTGGGGCACCCATGGCGCACATCTGGAACGCGGCCCCGCAGTTGAGGAATTACTGCGCGGCACGGGCCAGCCCTTGTTCCACCTTGGGCTGACCAAGGACGGGCATCCGAAGCATCCTCTCTACATTGCGTACACTCAGCAGCCCGAACCCTGGTGATAAAGGGTTAACCACGCTCTCAGCTTCGCTTTGACCAAGCCATTGTTTGCATGAGATGTTTTACACTCGGAGCCATTGTGCTTGCGGAGGGTAGATATGTTTCTGATCGGATTATTCGGAATGGCCGCCATGGGTGGTGCGGCCTACGCAATCAGCGACGTACTTGTGCCAGAAGACAAAGGCGATGACGAGGATGAAGACGATCGCATCGAGGAAACGGCCGACGACGACCTGTCGGAAGGCAATTTGCTTGACGCGGACGAGAATGTCGACGAGCCCAGCTCTGCCGAGGAAACCGACTCTGACACTGGTGAGATTGTGTCCGAGTATGAAGGCGATCTGGTCATTGCGGGCGATGAGGATGCGGATGTTCTGACCGGGCAGGAAGGCAACGATCAGATCAACGGATATGGCGGGGACGACTGGATCGACGGCGGCGCTGGCAACGACGTGTTGTATGGCGGTGGTGGCGGGGACGTCCTGTTTGGCAACCTCGGGAATGATGTGCTCCATGGTGAATATGGTGATGACGCGCTGGACGGAATGTCAGGAAATGACGACCTGTATGGTCATTTCGGAACAGATGATCTGAGCGGCGGTGATGGGAATGACCGGCTTTTTGGCGGTCAGGGCGATGACACGTTAAGCGGCGATGACGGCGACGACGCGCTACAAGGCGGAGATGGCGACGACTACCTTGTTGGGGGTGCCGGTGAAGACGCCCTGTTTGGCGGAGATGGTGATGACATCTTGTCCGGAGAAGATGGTCCGGACGAGCCTGCGCGCGACTTCCTAAACGGGGGCTCTGGGGACGACGTCATTCTTGCCGAAGACGGCGATGTGGTCACCGGTGGAGAGGGCGAGGACGAGATCGTTGTACAGTCCGACCCCGAGCAGGAAGCCACGACAATCATGGATTTCCAGATCGGTCACGACAAGCTTCTGATCACCTGGGACAACCCGGAAGAACCGGAATTGACGATCGAACAGGACAGTGAAAACAACAGCTTGACCCATGTTCGGGTCAATGGCGAAGACGTCGCTCAGCTTTTTGGCGCAGAGGGTCTGACTGTTGAAGATATTCAGTTTGTGACCGAAGCCCAGTTGGAGCAGTACGCCTTCACCAGTTGAGCCTGCAGAATCCCTTTGCCATTTGCGGTGAATGCGCCTATACGCGCCCATCCGCATCGGAATCGGTGCGGTTTTCTCCATGGGCCTGTGCTGGACGACATCCCGGCCTGCGCCATCAACTCTAACCTTTAAAGGAGACCCCGATGTCGATTACTGCCGCTGATAAAGCACGCGTCATGAAAGAATTCGCAACCAAGGACGGCGACACTGGTTCGCCTGAAGTCCAGGTTGCTATCCTGACCTCGCGCATCAACACCCTGACCGAGCACTTCAAAACCCACAAGAAAGACAACCACGGTCGTCGTGGTCTGCTGAAGATGGTTGCTCAGCGCCGTAAGCTGCTGGACTATCTGAAGGGCAAAGAAGAAGCACGCTATCAGGAGCTGATCAAAAAGCTGGGCATCCGCCGCTAAACGCGTTTTGTTCATGTTGTACAGGCGCTGAGGCCCTGTTCGTACAAATAGTACATCTTGTACGCCCGCCATTTGGTGGGCGTATTTGTTTTGGTCACTGTCTAATCTAGTGAACTGTGCGGCGCGCGAATTTCCCGCCATGTTCATGAGAGACGGCACACACATACCTGCGGCCCAAACCTTACCGCTACGCAAAGAAGCGCAAACTTTTTTTAACTTCCTGTGAACCACTTCACTGAACGCGGTCAAAGATTGCGCCATTCTGAGGATGTTAGTGAGTAGGCGCTTCTTTTGTTTCGAGCGTCAGGTTTTTCATAGTCCTCCCTTTTTTACTGGGCGTGCCTGTAGCGGGCGCGCCCATTTTCGTTCGGGACACACTGATGAAACCTACTTGCCTTTGGTATCAAGCGCTTGAACGCCGGGATGGCGAAAGAGTTTCGCCATCGCAATCAATGCCAGTACACCGCAGATGACCGCGAGCACGAAAGGCATCCGCAAATTGATAGCCATGAGGGACCCGCTGAGGGCCGTAATGGTCCCGGAGCCCAACGCGTAGATGGCGACTGTCACACCCATGACCCAACCTTGCTCGGTTGGGCCGACGCTCGCGGAAAACAACGAAAGCATGGTCGGGTACATGATCGCGAACGCGATGGTTATCGGAACAATCAGGACATAGGTCAGATCGGCCATGGGGTTCAGCATGAAGGCCAATATCCCAAGTGCCATCGCTGCAATGGAGACATACAGAATCGGAAACTTTTTGTACCGCTCGTGCAGCGGCGCGGTGAGGTAGGCACTGCCAAAGGCCATGGAGCCTCCGAACACGGCGAGGGCCATGCTGTTTTGAAGCGTACTGAACTTGAACCGGGTCAGCAGATACGTGTCGATGAAGAAGAAAAACGCATTCAGGCACATCAGCGAGAACAACATGACGACCGAAAGCCGCAAAACGACCGGGTGCGAGAAGACTTTCCACAGGTTCAAAACAACATCTAAAAGCCCGAAGTCAATTTTTTGTCTTTTGTAACCGGGTTCGGAGAAGAAGAACAGAATCAGTGCCATGTTGATCAGGATCAGGGCAATGGCGACGTAGAAAGGCAGTTCCAGTGACGCAAATGACCCCATCAGGTTTTGGTCGCTGAGCAATCCTGAAATCAGTGGCCCCCCGAGCAGGCCCAGCGCGGATGCCGCAACAATCATCCCGAGGTTTTTTGATTTCTCCTGATCGTCATGGCTGATGTCGATCAATGCGGCCTGCGCAATGGGTTGGTTGGCCGTCGTAAACCCGGAAATGGCGCGCCCCAAAAGCAACAGCCAATAGCTGGACGTCATGATCGCGGCCACAGTCAGAACATAGCCGATCAGGGCACCGGTAAGGCAGATCATGATGCCTGTTTTACGCCCGATATAGTCCGACAACTTGGCGATGAAGGCCGCCCCGAAAAAGTAGAACAGAAAGAAGACGACAATCAGAATCGTATAGTCGAGCTGGCGGATATTCGTCGCTGTTCCATGTGCGAGGAAAGCCTGGTGTGGATCCAGCAGGATCGTGATGAAAATCGGCACGATCAATCCAAAACCCATCACGTCAATGAAAACGACCAGCAACAGAGACAATCGTGAAAGGTTCATAACAGCTTCCTCATTACGGTCCCGGAATAATCCAATTTCAAAACGTCGAGGGGGCCGGCCACATCACAAGAAACACGCGCTGCGCCAAGATTTGCCCGGAGTCAGGGTATGAGCTCTTTTGTTTTCTGTCCAATTTGGCGCGGCGACGGGCGGTATCCGGGGGGCTGACCTTGGGTTTCGAATTGTGACGCCGCGTCGCGAAAGTCGGGCCCTAGGTTAGAAGGTTGACGTAAGCGTAAGAAGTGCCGTGATTTTTTTCCAAGCGGTCAAAAAAATGATGCAAACAGCAGATTTCTTCCCCCTTTCTCGGCACCCCATTTTTCTTACATGGACGGTGTCGCTGCGGGTTCACACTCACGGAAGTTGGTCTTTGAGCCCTTCCCTCAAGTGGCTTGGACCTGACCCGCAGCGGCAAGGATTTGATGACCATATGTTGCGGGAGTTGAATGATGCCATTGAAGACAATTCTGAGCCGGGTGTTTGCAACCAAGATGTCTGAGACGTCCAACGCCACAAATGCGCGGTCGATTTTGAATAATCCCTACGACCATAAGAAGGCAATTTCGAAGGTTGAGACAGCGGCGGTTCTTCGCGGGATCCTAGAAGATGAAAAGATGGAATATCCAACCCAAGGCAAACGCGAGGATTCGCTGCACTGACCGCCGTTTGGTACGCTCCCGACGACTGCTGCATGGGCACGCGCTACAGGGGCCGCTCCGGACCAAAAACGCCCGCCGAATTGGCGGGCGTTTCGGTTTTCTCAGGATAATCCCAGTTACATCTTGGCCTTTTCTGATTTAAGCGCCAGCCACAGGCAGTAGCACATGATCAGAACCACCAAGGTAAACGGAATTCCAGTCGACACCGCTGCCCCTTGCAAGGCAGAGAGACCTCCGCCCAGCAGCAGTGCGATTGCGACGAGGCCTTCAAGCGTGCACCAGAACACGCGTTGCACAACCGGTGCGTCCATCTTGCCGCCTGCCGTGATCGTATCGATCACCAGCGAGCCTGAGTCCGACGATGTGACAAAGAACACAACGATCAGGATCAGAGCGATCGGGGCAATGATGCCGTAAAGCGGCAGCTCTTTCAGGAAGCCGAACAGCGCGCCCTCGGGGGCATAGCTTTCGATCACTGTGGCGCGGACGCCCTCTGCTCCGCCTGCGTTCAGCATGTCAATTGCGGCGCCACCAAAGGTCGACATCCACAGGGCGCAAACCGCAGTGGGTGCCAACAAGGCGCAGATCACGAACTCACGCACCGTACGACCTTTGGAAATGCGGGCGATGAACATGCCCACGAAAGGTGACCACGCAATCCACCAGGCCCAGTAGAAGGTTGTCCAGCCGTGGAAGTAGCTGGTGTCTTCCCGACCGAACGGATTGGACAGGGCCGGTAGATGGGTCACGTAATCCACCATCACGTTGAAGTACCGTGCAATGGCGGTTCCGACACCGGTAACTACGATGACGAAGATGAACAGTCCTACGGCCATGATCATGTTGATCTCACTCAACCGTTTGACTCCTGCATCCATGCCCATCAGGACCGAGCCCAGTGCGATCATCGTAATGCCTATGATCAGCAGGACGGTGACGGTGGGGCTGGGTTCGATGCCAAAGACCTCATACAGCCCGGCGGCCACCTGTTGTGCGCCCAAACCCAATGATGTGGTCAGGCCGAAGAGGGTCGCGAATACTGCCAGAGTATCGATGATGTGGCCCCACCAGCCCCAGACGCGCTCGCCCAGGATCGGATAAAAAGCCGAACGCAGGGTCAATGGTAGCCCGAGATTATAGCTGAAGATTGCAAGCGCCAGACCAACGGCCGCATATACAGCCCAGCCTTCGAGACCCCAATGATGGATCGTGCCGACAATGCCGATGTATTCGTTACCCGGCACAGCGATATCGATGCCCAGCGGGCGGGCGTTGCCGTCTTCTGCAAAGTTGTAATAGACCGGCTCCATCACGCCGAAGAACAACAGCCCGATGCCGATCCCGGCCGCGAACATCATCGCGATCCATCCGGCGTAGGAATAGTCGGGTTTGGCGTCCTTGCCGCCGATCCGCACCTTGCCCACAGGCAAGATGATCAGCACCAGACAGAACAGGGTGATTGCGTCAACCGACAGCACCAGAAACCAGTCAAACGTGCTGGTCAGCCATGGCCGGAGCCAGCCAAAGAACGTGGCTGCGGATTCCTGATTTGCCAGCGCGATCAGGACGAACGCAAAGATCAGGATACTAGAGATCAAAAAGACCGGGTTATGGATGTCCAGACCGAAAGGCCGGACATTGTCCTGCCCCAGCTCATATTCGGTCTCAAAGTCATAAATCCGGGGATCCGGATCCAGCATTTTCTTGGTTTGTGCCATGCGTCTGCCCTTCTGTTCGCTACGTGCAAACGCCAAGGTATTCGACCGGCGGACGGAGGTGATATTCGTATTCCCTTGGCGCGTTTCCGTCGTTTCGACCGCAGGTATGGTGGTTTCAGCCTATACGGATACTAAATTTTCACCAAATATATTCGATTTCGCGAATAATTAGGCGGTGGGAGCGACCGAATTAGCTTTCAGAGCTGCAAATATCCTGTTATTCAACCAAATGGTTGACTGAAACGGAAAAGGCATATAATTCATCCAAATGGTTGAACGAGAGAATCGCTATGACCTAGGCGCTATATTGAAGGCCGCGTCCGACCCAACCCGCCGCGTGATCCTAACGATGCTCGCGCAGCAAGGCCCCTTGCGGGTGACGGATATTGCGCGGCAATTCGATATGAGCCTCAACTCGGTGTCCAAGCACATCAAGGTGCTGGAGAATGCCGGGCTGGTGCGGCGTCGGACGGAATGGCGCGAGCATCTGATCGAGGTGCAGATGGCCCCCTTGTCAGCCGTGGATGACTGGTTCGCCGGGCTGCGTTCGATCTGGGCGCTTCGGCTGGACGCCTTGGAAACTGCTTTGGAGGACCCAGAAGATGACGGAACTGTCCCTTGAAATAACCCGCGCCATTCCGCACCCGCCGGAAAAGGTGTTTGATGCTTGGCTAGACCCGGAAATGTTGGCCAAGTTCATGCTGCCCGGTCCCAACATGTCAGTGCCCGAAGCTTATTCTGACGCCAAAGTAGGGGGCCGGTTCAAGATCATCATGCGCGCGCCCGAGGCCGGGGACCTGCCGCATGAGGGCGAATACAAAGTGATCGACCGGCCCAATCGGCTGCAATTCACTTGGAACTCTCCTTACAGTCAGGACGATTCCACCGTGACGCTGGATTTCACGCCCACCGATAAGGGCACGGAATTGCGCCTGCATCACATCCGTTTCCCTTCGCAAGAAAGCCGAGACAATCATGAAGGCGGCTGGACCCGGATCCTTGAAGTGCTGGAGGTCGCGCTGTGATCAACTGGCTTGCCCTTGGCGCGGGAGTCATCGCCGCCTTTCTGCTAGGGTGGCTGGTCTACGGACCTGTGAGATTTCAGAAACGTTGGGCCGAAGGTACTCGGATCGATCCGACACCGCCTGACACACCACCTCTGCCTCAAATGGAAGCCCAGATCATATTTCTGATCCTGCTGGCTGCTGTGGTCGCCGTGACCGAGACCACCAATAGCCTTGGCGTTGCAGTTTTGGCCATCCTTGCGGTGGCTGCTCAGGCCGCATCGGTCGGGGCATGGGCACAGAAAAGCGGCTTCGCCATCGCAGTCGACATCGGATATGCGCTGGGCTGCGGCGTGGTGATGATATTGGCGCACGCTATCCTTTGATACATCGGCCCCTGCCCAGCTTGGGCGGGGGTTAGGCAATCCCCTGCCCCCCAAAAACTCCCGACTTTCCAAAGCTTGCAAACTGATGTATGGGCCTGTCATCTGAGACGTTGTGCCCTGACCCCGGCACTCGAATGGAAGATAAAGTGGGGTCGGCGGCAATGGGGCCGCCATGCAAACCGGAGACCCGCAGGGGCGGGAGTGCTCCGTTCTAGGATACGCATATGTTTGATGTAACAAAGAAATCGATTCAGTGGGGCGAAGAGACGCTGACACTGGAAACCGGCAAGGTTGCCCGTCAGGCCGACGGCAGCGTGATTGCCACGCTGGGCGAAACCAGCGTCATGGCAAACGTGACCTTTGCCCGTGCTCAAAAGCCCGGTCAGGATTTTTTTCCGCTGACCGTGCACTATCAAGAAAAATACTATGCCGCCGGTAAGGTTCCGGGTGGCTTCTTCAAGCGCGAAGCGCGCCCGACCGAGAAAGAGACGCTGACCGCGCGTCTGATTGACCGTCCGATCCGCCCGCTGTTTGTTGACGGCTTTAAAAACGAAGTTCTGGTGATGTGCACCGTGCTGTCCCACGATCTGGTCAACGACCCCGACATCGTTGCGATGATCGCAGCCTCTGCCGCACTGACCATTTCCGGCGCGCCGTTCATGGGTCCGATCGCCGGTGCCCGCGTTGGTTTCGAGGATGGCGAATACGTTCTGAACCCGACCGTCGACGACATGCAGGACCTGCGCCTGAACCCTGAACAGCGTCTGGACCTGGTTGTCGCCGGTACCAAAGACGCCGTGATGATGGTGGAATCGGAAGCGTACGAACTGTCCGAGGCGGAAATGCTGGGCGCGGTAAACTTCGCGCATGAGCAAATTCAGCCCGTGATCGACCTGATCATCTCGCTGGCCGAAGAAGCCGCGAAAGAGCCGTTCGAATTTGTCGCCCCCGATTACTCGGAGCTGTCCGCCGCTGTTTCGGCTGCCGGTGAAGAGAAGATGCGCGCCGCGTTCGCGATCACCGACAAGCAAGAGCGCACCGCCGCTGTTGCCGCGGCCCGTGAAGCGATCAAGGAAGCGCTGACCGAAGAGCAACTAGAAGACGGCAACCTCGGTTCCGCTATGAAGAAGCTGGAAGCTGGCATTCTGCGCGGTGACGTCGTCAAAGGCGGCAAGCGTATCGACGGTCGTTCGACCACCGATATCCGTTCGATCGTCGCAGAAACCTCGATGCTGCCGCGGACCCACGGTTCTGCCCTGTTCACCCGTGGTGAGACTCAGGCATTGGCCGTGACCACGCTGGGCACCGGTGACGACGAACAGTTCATCGACGCGCTACACGGCAACTTCAAATCGAACTTCCTGCTGCACTACAACTTCCCTCCCTACTCGGTTGGCGAAGTTGGCCGCGTGGGTGGTCCGGGCCGTCGTGAGATCGGCCACGGCAAGCTGGCATGGCGTGCCCTGCAGGCGGTTCTGCCTGCGGCGACCGACTTCCCCTACACGATCCGCATCGTGTCGGAGATCACCGAATCCAACGGCTCGTCCTCGATGGCGTCGGTTTGCGGTGGTTCGCTTTCGATGATGGATGCGGGCGTTCCGCTCAAAGCACCGGTTGCCGGTGTGGCCATGGGCCTGATCCTGGAAGATGACGGCAACTATGCCATCCTTTCGGACATTCTGGGTGACGAAGACCACCTTGGCGACATGGACTTCAAAGTGGCTGGCACCGAAAACGGCATCACCTCGCTGCAGATGGATATCAAGGTTGCGGGCATCACGCCTGAGATCATGGAGAAAGCCCTGGCGCAAGCCAAGGACGGCCGGATGCACATTCTGGGTGAGATGGGCAAAGCCCTGTCCGAGACCAACGAATTCTCGGTCCACGCCCCGCGCATCGAGACCATGAACATCCCAACCGACAAGATCCGCGAAGTGATCGGCTCGGGCGGTAAGGTCATCCGCGAGATCGTCGAGGTTTCGGGTGCCAAGGTCGACATCAATGACGACGGCGTCATCAAGATCGCGTCGCCCGACGGTGAATCGATCAAGAAGGCCTATGAGATGATCCACTCGATCGTTGCTGAGCCGGAAGAAGGCCAGATCTACACCGGTAAAGTGGTCAAGATCGTCGACTTCGGTGCCTTCGTGAACTTCTTTGGCAAGCGCGACGGTCTGGTGCACGTGTCCCAGATCGAAAACCGACGCCTGAACCATCCGTCGGATGTTCTGAAAGAA
This sequence comes from Ruegeria sp. C5, assembly GCF_056537605.1. Lineage (NCBI taxonomy): Bacteria > Pseudomonadati > Pseudomonadota > Alphaproteobacteria > Rhodobacterales > Roseobacteraceae > Ruegeria > Ruegeria sp. C5. The sequence continues at coordinate 686,217 of NZ_JBQFRX010000002.1, forward strand.
GGTCAGGAAGTAAAGGTCAAGCTGCTGGGCTTTGACGATCGCGGCAAGGTGCGCCTGTCGATGAAAGTTGTCGATCAGGAAACCGGCGAAGAGATCGTTCCCGAGAAGAAAGAAAAGAAAGAGGAAAGCGCAGAGTAATCTGCCTCTTTTGCAAGAACGAAGGCCCCGGTAATCCGCCGGGGCCTTTTTCTTTGGGCGAATGACGAGTGCCGTAGCGATGCTGTGGAATGTGCCGACCATCTGCTTGCTGGGGTAGGCTTCAATTTTGATGAGGCTACAATTCTGATTGTTGAGTGCATTGCCCTGAAACAGAGCCTCGCAACCACTTAAAACGTTGGCTTTACAGGCCCGGGGCATCTACTTGGGCATTCTTTTCTACTCATTGCCGATAAATGAATGAATTTACGACGATATCCGATCGTTTCTTGGTTTATTTCTTTTCTTCGATCAAAAGCTCTTCTATGAGCGCGCCTAACAGTTGCGTCCTCGATTTGACCTTGGCTTTTTTGTAGATTGAATTGTTCTGGGACTTGATTGTTCCCTCGCTGGTCTCGCGCAGTTTAGCTATTTCTGCGAGGGACAGGCCCTTTACGGTGAGAAGTGCAACATCTCGTTCCGCAGCACTAAGGCCCCAACGGTCGAACTGTAGTTCCAGCATTCGAAAAAACTCGCCTTGAGCCTTCCGCAGGTTCTGTTTGACTTCTTGGTGACGTCGCAAAAACAGCCTGTGGCTTTGCCAAATCAAAAGCCCCCCAAGAATAAACCCAAATAGGGTGATGAGAGCCGTGATTTCATGGACCACCCAACTCGCGGAAAAAATGTAGTACCCTGTTATTTCGCCAATCAATTCGATCACAAACGTCAAAGCAGAGATCGCATATACAGCGATCCCCGCTTTGAACATGGCTTCTTTTTTAAACCATTTGTTCAAACCCCAATCTCGCTTGGGCTCAAGTTGGAAGCTGAATTAATCATCGTCGCCTTCGTCATCCCCTTCGCCATCGTCGCCTTCGCTATCGCGTTCGCCGTCATCGCCTTCGCTATCGCGTTCGCCATCGTCGCCTTCGCTATCGCGCTCGCCATCGTCACCTTCGCTGTCGCGCTCACCATCGTCGCCTTCGCTGTCGCGTTCACCATCGTCGCCTTCGCTGTCGCGTTCACCATCGTCGCCTTCGCTATCGTTTTCCCCATCGCCTTCGTCATCGTCACCTTCGTCATCGTCACCTTCGTCATCAAATCCTTCGTCGTCATCTTCGTCGTCATCTTCCTCATCGTCGAACTCATCGTCTCGCTCAGAACGATCCCGAACGATGGTTCCGTCTTTCCCCAGCACCACTTCTCTCTCGATTCCAGGTCCAGTTGCTTCAAAGCGAAGATTCCCAAACAGCGTGTTGGTTATTTCGATTCGTTGGAAACCTTGTTCTGTGAGTTCGTCGATGATGTCTTGCTTGGTGGTTTGCGAAAGCGCCGTGGTGGCCATCAGAACGAAAGTTGATGTCAGACCGATAGTTTTCTTGTTCATGTTCCCATCCTCAAAGGAATTGCCAATTGAACTAAAACATCGGCGCTTTGCGATGGGAATATAACTTAGGTTGGTTAGGCCAGACTTGAACCAAAGAACTATATCCTCAACGGTACTGGGTAATGCGCGCAATGTGCGCGAACGTGGATTTGGAGAGCGCCGAAAAATTTTTCAGGAGCAAATTCCTGAATTTGATCTCGGACCGATCTGAATTTACAGCCATGTAGTTTTTGAAGGTGACACCGAGGATATGTCCGAAGCCAAGAAATTCGAAAAGCTCTTCTCTACTCCAATGATGCGATTTGTGGTGCCTAACAGTGCAGCGCTTAATGCGGCGATTCTGTTTGAGGCCGAAAAGATGCGTGAGGAAGACGAGGGTGCCTCAAAATCCAATCGCGGCGGATGGCACTCAAACGGAAACCTCTTTGATCGCGATACGCCCGCTATTCAGAATTTGCGAGACGCGGCCGAAGATGCGGTGTTTCAAATAACGCGAAAGGTCTCAGACAAGGTTGAACTGGATAAACTTCGCCTGAAACTGTTCGGGTGGATAAACGACAATCCTTCCGGCGGGTACAATGCGCCGCATACTCATCCCGGCGCGCATTGGTCTGGAGTGTACTATGTTTCTCAACCCGAGATCGAAGAAGGTTCGTCTGGAATGATTGAGTTTCTCGACCCCCGAAACGAGTTGCCTCACTGGCGCATACTTCAGGCGAGTGCGTTTCGGAACAAAAAGAAGCTGCGCCCGGCAGCCGGCGAAATGATCCTTTTTCCATCCTATCTGACCCATTGGGTCCACCCAAACCAAAGTAAAGAAAGCCGCGTCACGGTTGCCTTCAACGCAACCTTTCGACGTCCAAAATCGGATCCCAGTTAATCGCCTCGAGATACGCAGCCTCTGTGGTATCGAACATCATGGCAATGTTTCGCCTGGTCAACGCAGTCAGCGCGGCTTTCAGTTTCCATCAGAAGCTACAATCCTTTGGCAGCGAGACCGCGTTCAACTGACGTATCCGATCCCTACCACCGCCTCGGTAGGCGTGCCCACAGTCGATCCAACCATAGCCAATCTGCCTTTTTCGATCAGTGCCGCTTTCGAGCCCTGCGCGTCACGGTAAACGATATGTTAACACTTCTAAGTTGAGTTAGCTCAAAGTTAAGGAAATCCAAATCATCTGGGACGTCGCCGCGCTTTGGCCTCTATCACCATCTTTGAGATCGACGGAGATCCGTTTGGCAACCCCAGTGTGAAGGTGACCCAGGGGTTTCAGGTCACCATTACTGATGATGATAATTTTCTCGAAAATCCGGACAACAACGGCAGCCAACAGTTCGATACCCTCCCAATCCCCGGGCTGAACAACTCCGGCAGCTTTCAAATATTTGAAGGCTACAGCGCGACGGTCGGAGGTGCACCGGTCACCTACACACTGCTGCAATTCTCGGGTACGCAATACATCGTTGTGACCTCGGGAAACGTTGCTGTTAACGATGTACTGACAGGCAACTCACTGGCCCAGAGTACTGCACCTGCGGTCGAATATGATAACCTTCCCAGCTTTGTCTGCTTTACTTCGGGGTCACATATTCTGACACCGTCGGGCCAGCGTCTGATCGAAGAAGTCAAAGCAGGCGATCATGTGATCACCGCAGATGGCACCGGTCGGGCCGTGCGCTGGGTGGGTCGGCGACGGCTGAGTGATGCGGACCTGAGACAGACCCCTAAGCATTGCCCGATCCGGATCAGTGCGGGCAGTCTTGGGCCGCAGACACCATCGCGAGATCTGCTGCTGTCACCTCAGCATCGGGTTGTCGTGTCCTCACCTGCATTGGAATTGCATCATAGTCACCCGATGATGTTGGCGACGGCCAAGTCTCTGCTCAACGGCAAGTCTATCACGCAAGTTCCGCCAAGCGGGGGCGTCGAGTACATTCACATTCTATTCGACCAGCATGAGCTGGTGAATGTCGAAGGATTGTGGTCGGAATCGTTTTATCCCGGCGGATATACGCTGGACGCGATGAGCAGTGCAGTGAAGGAGGAACTATTCGAGCTGTTCCCTGAGCTTCATTCCGATACAGGCGGCTATGGTGATACGGTGCTGCCGGTTCTGAAACCGTACGAAGTGCAGATGCTGCGCCCGGAGCTATCTGCCCCTTGCGGCGCAACCTCGGCGTTTGCGCATTAGAAGAAGGCGGGGGCTTTCGCCCCCTGCCCGTTGATCCGATTACGACGGCGCTTTGGTTTTGCGCAGATAGGGGAAGATCGTCTCGAACTCGCCGAACTTCTCTTTTGCCTCATCGTTGGAGACCGCAGGTGGAATGATCACATCCTCACCCGGCACCCAATTTGCGGGGGTTGCCACGCCCTTGGCGCTCATCTGAAGGCCATCCAGCGCACGCAGAATCTCGGCAAAGTTGCGGCCCACGGTCATCGGGTAGGTCATGGACAGTTTCAACTGCTTATCGGGTCCGATGATAAAGACAGAGCGTACAGTTGCGCTGTCGGCAGGCGTGCGGCCGTCGGGCAGATAGGCCTCGGCCGGCAGCATGTCGAAGGCTTTGGACACAGCCAGACCGTCATCGGCGATGATCGGGAAGCCGGGGTTGGCGTTGCCATAGGCCTCGATATCTTTTTTCCACTTCTTATGATCTTCGACACCATCGACCGACACGCCGATCACTTTGGTGTTCCGCGCCGCCCATTCATCGTTCAGCTGCGCAACTGCCGAAAACTCGGTCGTGCAAACAGGAGTGAAGTCCTTGGGGTGTGAGAACAGGATGGCCCAGCTATCGCCAATCCAGTCATGAAACTGGACGGTGCCCTGATCTGTCTCTGCGGTGAAATTCGGGACCGTATCATTGATGCGCAAACCCATTGGGAAACTCCTTTCCTGTGAAAAATCGCGAGTCGATTGCTGCCAACCTAATCACTTTGCGCAGAGGTTAAACCATTCATGTTGCGCTGTCAGAAGATTCAGTAGGTAGATAATTTGATCAAATTATGTTTTACCCTTGCCCGACACCCGGGTGGGTGACAGAGTGCGAATGAAAACCGACCGTTCGGTCGATTGATTCCTGATCCGGAGGATGAGCCATGATCGAAAAACGCGATTTCTATATCAACGGCAAATGGGTCGCCCCATCAGAGCCGAATGATTTCGAAGTGATCGACCCGTCGACCGAAGAACCATGCGCGGTGATCTCATTGGGGTCAGAGGCTGACACTAACGCAGCGGTCGCCGCGGCCAAAGCTGCTCTTCCTGGTTGGATGGCAACCCCGGTGGACGAGCGCATCGCTTTGGTAGAGAAACTGGTCGATATTTACGCCACCCGCTCAGAGGATCTGGCCCAGGCGATGTCGATGGAGATGGGTGCACCGATCGAAATGGCGCGCAGCCAGCAATCGGGCGCGGGGATCTATCACCTGAAAAACTTCATCCGTGCCGCCAAGGCGTTCCAATTCGAACGCCCACTGGGCGATCATGCGCCGAATGACCGGATCATCTATGAAGCGGTGGGTGTGGCAGCCCTGATCACCCCATGGAATTGGCCGATGAATCAGGTCACGCTCAAGGTCGGCGCGGCGGCGATTGCGGGCTGCACGATGGTGCTGAAACCGTCCGAGCAAAGCCCGCTGAACGCGATGATCTTTGCTGAGATGATGGATGAGGCTGGCTTCCCGGCTGGTGTTTTCAACCTGGTGAATGGCGATGGCGTGGGCGTGGGCTCTCAGCTCTCGGGGCACGCAGATGTTGATATGGTCAGCTTCACCGGTTCGACCCGCGCGGGCACTGCGATTTCCAAGAATGCGGCGGATACACTGAAGAAAGTGCATCTGGAACTGGGCGGCAAAGGGGCCAATGTGGTCTTCGCCGATGCCGACGAAAAGGCGGTAAAACGCGGCGTCCTGCACATGATGAACAACACCGGTCAAAGCTGTAACGCGCCCAGCCGGATGCTGGTGCAGCGTCCGATCTATGATCAGGCGGTTGAGACAGCCGCCGAAGTGGCAAACAAGGTCACCGTCGGCAGTGCCGCCGAAGAAGGCCGACATATCGGACCGGTGGTGAACGAAGTGCAGTGGACCAAAATTCAGGACCTGATCCAGAAAGGAATTGATGAGGGCGCGCGTCTGGTGGCAGGCGGTACCGGTCGCCCTGAAGGACTGAACAAGGGCTACTATGTGCGTCCTACGGTCTTTGCAGATGCCAACAACCAGATGACCATCGCGCGCGAGGAGATTTTTGGCCCGGTTCTGACCATGATCCCCTTCGATACCGAAGAAGAAGCCATCGAGATTGCCAATGACACACCTTACGGGCTGACCAATTATGTTCAGACCCAAGACGGTGCACGCGCCAACCGAATGGCTCGCGTCTTGCGGTCGGGCATGGTTGAGATGAACGGCCAGTCGCGCAGCGCTGGGTCCCCGTTTGGTGGGATGAAACAGTCCGGCAATGGCCGCGAAGGCGGGGTTTGGGGCTTGGAGGACTTCCTTGAAGTCAAAGCCGTTGGCGGTTGGGCCGCCGAATAGTCAATCTTGGTGCTATCAAAATGTGAGGCACCCTAAGGGTGCCTCGCTTTGTTTCTTAGGCAGGTCGGACGATAAGCTGCGGCTCTCCGTCCGACGTGTGACGGGTGGATCGACCATCCCAGCCAATCTCACCTGTCACCCGCTGGCGAAGGGACGAAAAACTGTCGAACCGGACCACATCTACGGGCACGTCGAACTGAAGGGTCACCCGGCGATGTCCGCCATCCCCAATCATGGTCAGACCGCGGATTTCGGCGGTGAAGGGCTGACCCAGATATCGGCCCTCAACCCGGTCACCAACGCGCAACTGCACTCGATTTCCTGCCATCGCGTGCAACGTGTTCCAATCCCGCGCACCGAGTTGATGCGCCAACAGTTCCAGCGCCTCGCTATGTGATAGCTTCACTCCGGCGTCCTGCAGGCGTTTGCGCAGGCGTTTTGCCTGCTCTTTCAGCTCCGCAACCGGAGCGATGTTCTGAATATGTGTCATGGTGTGCCTCGTTTCCTGAAACGGGCGCGAAATCTGGACGGGGTTCGCATTGCCATCCGCGCGCCTGGAAAGGGCAACAGATGTGATTCAATCGGGTTTCACCAAAGCCTAAGGCCGCGAACGGCAGGGGACCCGAACCTGCCGTGCATATGGCAACGACGCGCCAGAATGTCAATCAGGCGTCGGCCTGCGCCGCCTCATAGGCCAGCATGGCGCGTTTGACGGGCAGTCCCCAGTGGTAGCCGCCCAAGCCGCCCGATTTGCGCAAGGCACGGTGGCAGGGGATCAGCCAACTGACCGGGTTCCGCCCAACTGCGGTGCCCACGGCGCGCACCGCTTGGGGTGAGCCGACCCGCTGCGCGATCTCGGAATAGGTGGTGACCTGCCCCGAGGGGATGTGCATCAGCGCTTCCCATACCTTGATCTGCAGTGGTGAGCCGATCAGGTAGAGCGGGGTCGGCTCCAACCGGTCGCTGGCCGCACCGAAGGCGCTGAGCACCCAAGGCCGCAGGCGCATCGGGTCCTCGACAAAATCAGCATTGGGCCAACGAGAGATCATGTCTTCCATCGCCGCCTCCTCGCCTGTCTCGGCCCCAAAGGCGATTCCACAGATTCCCTTGTCAGTTCCCATAACCAGCGCAGGGCCAAAGGGGCATTCGAACCAGCCCCAGTAGATCGTGAGACCTGCGCCTTTGCGGGCATATTCACCGGGGCTCATGGATTCCCATTTCAGGAACAGGTCATGCAGCCGCCCACTGCCGGACAGCCCCACATTATGAGCGGTTTCCAGCGTGGTGAAACGCTCGTGCAACAGGGCTTTGGCATGGCCAAGGGTCAGGTATTGCTGGTATCGCTTCGGCGAGACCCCGGTCCAGCGTGAGAACAGACGCTGAAAGTGGGCAGGGCTCATATCCATCTGGCGAGCCAACTCATCAAGACTGAGACTCTCTCCGCCTTGATCGATCAAATCGATCGCGCGCCGCATGACGTTATAATGATATCCGCTTTCTGCTGTCTGGACGTTCATCGGTCACCTCATCAGTTACAGAAACAGTAACTTGCCCCTGTCGATCTTGCGACCCGGAACCTGCGCTTTATCTTGTCAACTGAGTTGACGAATCAAATCGATTTCTCCTACCATTCAGGTATGGGACACAGGTTGGATCAGCTTTATCAGGCAGTTCAGGCCACCCGGCCTTTGCTGCGGAACATCACGGCAGCAGTTGAGCAGGGCAGCCAGCGCAAAGGCGTGACCGTCGGGCAACGTGCCCTTTTGGAAGGTCTGTCGCTATCTCCCGGCGCGACAGCCCCGGTGCTATGCGCCGAGTTGCAGCTGAAACGACAATATGTCTCGCGCATCTTAAAAGAGCTGATGGGCGCACAGCTGATCGAAAGCCAGCCCAATCCCAAACGTGCAGGCACCTACTGCTACCGGCTGAGCCTTGCGGGCGAAGAGACGATCACGGCAATCAGAGCGGATGAGATGGCCAAGCTGACACGCTTTGCACAGGATTTTTCTGCGTCAGAGCTTGCCGCCTATCACAAGGTTCAGCTGGCCCTGACCCGCTATTTCGCAGAACTCGCCAAGGAGGCCTGACATGACCGTCCTTTGGATAATGGCGGCAAGCATCATGATCGCCGTGTTGTACATCCTCTTGCAAATCCGAAAGATTGGCACTCCGACAACCGGAGCCAAAATAGACCTGGCATCGCGGCCTGAAACGGCGCTGCTGGTGATCGATATGCAAACAGATTTTACCTCGATACCCACCTGGGATGACGCACAAATTGAGGGTGCCTTGTCGACGATCCGGTCAACGACGGACAGCGCCCGCCAGTCTGACTGGTCCGTGATTGCCATCCGTCATGAATTCAAGGGACGGCTGGCGAACTTGCTGAACGGGTGGTTCAATCAGGGGCGCGGCAACGCAGGTTCCGACGGAGTTGGGTTGGATCCGCGTCTTGCGCTGAATCCCGATGCCGAGTTTGTAAAATCCGTAGGTGACGCCTTTTCTTCGCCGGGCTTTGAACGGTTCCTGCAAGACAAACGGATCGGAACGCTGGTTCTGACAGGGTTGGACGGGTGTCATTGCGTGAATAAGACCGCGCAGGGCGCGCTCAATCGAGGATATCGGGTTCAGATCGATCCGGCGGCTGTACTGGCAGCTGATCCGAACCGGTGGCAGGGGATCAGGGATCAACTTGCAACGGCGGGGGTGGATTTCCGACTGCAAAAGTGAGGCATAGGGATAAATCGACCAAGACCCGCGCCTAGGCAAAACCAAAACGCACCTTTTCAATTGCGACCGCTTGTCTGGCAGGGCATTAAGGCTCGGATGGCCAATCAACTCGGATACCACAAGATCCGCGAGATCTTTACGCGTTTTCACGACGCCGACCCTGAACCCAAGGGCGAGTTGGAGCATGTAAACGTCTATACTCTGGTCGTTGCCGTCGCACTGTCAGCGCAGGCGACCGATGCCGGCGTCAACAAGGCTACGCGCGCGCTATTCAAGATCGCTGACACGCCGCAGAAGATGCTGGATCTGGGCGAAGAAGGTCTGATCGAACATATCAAGACCATCGGCCTGTTCCGCCAGAAGGCCAAGAACGTAATCAAGCTGAGTCGCATTCTGGTCGAAGACTATGGCGGTGAGGTGCCCAACTCCCGCGCGGCGCTTCAATCGCTACCGGGTGTGGGGCGCAAGACAGCCAATGTTGTCTTGAACATGTGGTGGCGATATCCGGCGCAGGCGGTGGACACGCATATCTTCCGCGTCGGTAACCGCACCGGCATTTGTCCGGGCAAGAATGTAGACGCCGTCGAACGCGCCATCGAAGACAACATACCGACCGACTTTCAGCTGCATGCGCATCACTGGCTGATCCTGCATGGCCGCTATCACTGCAAGGCACGCAAACCACAGTGCCCTACCTGTATCATCCGCGATCTCTGCGAATTTGAGGACAAAACCGAATGAAAACCTACCAACTGACCGGCATCGGAAACGCCGTTGTGGACGTGATTTCCCAAGCCGATGACAGTTTCCTTGAGCTGATGGGCATCGAAAAGGGCATCATGCAGCTGATCGAACAGGAGCGCGGCGAGGTACTGTATGCCTCGATGGAAGGCCGGGTGCAGACGCCGGGCGGCTCGGTTGCCAATACCATTGCGGGTGCGGGTGCACTGGGTCTGGATTCGGCGTTTATCGGGCGGGTGCATGATGATGCGCTGGGGCGGTTCTATGCGGATGCGATGAACGAGGATGGGGTGGATTTCGTGAACCCGCCGGTGCCGGGGGGCGAGCTGCCAACCTCGCGTTCAATGATCTTTGTCTCACCGGATGGCGAGCGGTCGATGAACACCTATCTGGGTATTTCGTCCGAGCTGTCTTCTCGGGATGTCTCGGAAGACGTCGCGGGCAACAGCCAGATCATGTTCCTCGAGGGCTATCTGTTCGACAAGGAAAAGGGCAAGGCGGCATTCCTGGAGGCCGCGCGCAACTGCCACAAGGGTGGCGGCAAGGCGGGCATCGCCATTTCTGACCCGTTCTGTGTAGAACGGCACCGGGTCGATTTCCTGCTGCTGATCGAGAATGAGCTGGATTTTGTAATCGGCAACGAGGCCGAAATCAAATCGCTGTTCGAAACCGACGATCTTGAAGAGGCGCTGGCGAAAACGGCCGAGATTTGCCCTCTGGTCGTCTGCACCCGGTCTGGCGACGGGGTGACCGTTCTGAACGGCGACGCGCGCATCGACGTACCAGTTGAAAAGATCGTCCCCGTGGACGCGACCGGCGCGGGCGATCAATTCGCCGCCGGGTTCCTTTATGGCATGGCAACAGGCCGCGATTACGAGACCTGTGCGCGGATCGGCAATGTCTGTGCCCGCGAGGTGATCAGCCATATCGGCCCGCGCCCTGAGGCGAACATGCAGGAGTTGCTGCAGGCTGAGGGATTGCTCTGATCCCGCGAAACGCAACGTAACGCTGGTGCGTCACATTTCGGAATGGCTACCCTTTTTTTGGATGTAAGGGGGGAGCCAATTCATGTTGGGCAGAGCACTCAGGATCACCGCAGGAACATTGGCGTTGGGGCTTGTGGCCGGCGTTGGGTACCTGCTGATCTCTCCGCCCGACCTGTTGCGAGTCGGGACCAACTATTCTGCCAAGATCGTCTGTTCTAACGTGTTCATCGCCAGGCGGGATGCGCAGGAGGTACTGGAGGTTGATGTGCAGGCGCCCGGGCATCCGTTGCTGAAACACGTCTCGGTCTCGGTAGACCCCGAGGCGCAATCAGTATCCGCAAAGCTACTCGGGATCTTCGCCCCTGCGACCAGCCAATATCGCGAGGGGCTTGGATGTGCGAATACGCATGAGGCCCAACCGGTCAACGCCCAGCTAAACACTCTGCCCGCGCTGTCTGATGCACTTTGGCCGGAAGGCACCACCGTGGCCCCAGCGCAGAACTCCAAATTGGCAATGGTTCTGTCGGACCCGACCATTCTGGGAAAGGGCTTCCGCGCCGTAGTTGTGGTGCATGATGGCCGGATCATTGGTGAGGCTTATGCGGATGGATTCGACGAAAATACCCCTCTTCTGGGCTGGTCAATGACCAAAACCATAACCTCTGGATTGATTGGAACGCTGATAAAATCCGGTCAGATGAAGTTGACGGATACACTGGTCGATTCATTTCCCAATTGGGCAGAGGACAACCGGCAGCACATTACCGTCGAGGATATGTTGACCATGTCAAGCGGCCTGCGATGGAACGAAGGCTATGGTGACGTCTCGGACGTGACTCGGATGTTATATCTGAGCGACGACATGGCGGGGTTTGTCACTTCGCTTGAGGCCGAGGCTGAGCCAAATACTGAATTCAACTATTCGTCGGGCACATCCACCGTCTTGGCGCGGGTCTGGCAGGATCAGGTCAAAGATGACAGCTTGTCCTATCCGCAGCGCGCACTCCTGCTGCCACTGGGCATGACCTCGGCCATACTTGAAACTGATGTTTCTGACACCTTTGTCGGCTCAAGCTATATGTACGCCACAGCGCGGGATTGGGCACGATATGGGCAATTCCTGCTGCAGGGCGGCACATGGGACGGGCAGCAAATTCTGCCCGAAGGGTTCACTGACTGGATGTTCGAACCGGTTGCTGTCTCGGGCGGGGCATATGCCAAAGGTCACTTGTGGCGCGACGTGCCGGGTGGAGAACCCCCGTTCGAAGATGCGGTCTGGATGGCCGGACATGATGGGCAATCGGTCGGGATATTCCCTTCGCGTGATTTGGTGATCGTGCGATTGGGGCTTACACCGTCCGATACCGGTTATTCCCCGCTGCCGCTGGCCAAAGCGGTGATTACGGCGCTTGGTTCCTAACCCGAACTACCCGAGATGCGGCTGAAACGCAGAAAGCACCTGCTGGTAGACGTCCTTTTTGAACGGCACGATCTCATCGACCAGCCGCGTCATGGTCTGCCATTTCCAGTGGGTGAACTCGGGGTGCTCGGTTGCGATATCGATCTGATCATCCCGGCCTAAGAACCGCATCAGGTACCACTTCTGCTCCTGTCCGCGATACCGGCCCTTCCAGATTTTCGGCACAATGTCATGCGGTAGGTCATAGGGCAGCCAGCCGTCGGTCTCGGCGATGATGTCGACCAGATCGCTGGTTACACCAGTTTCTTCCCAAAGCTCGCGCAGGGCCGCATCGCGCGGGTCTTCGCCCTTGTCCACGCCGCCCTGCGGCATCTGCCAGGCGTCCTTGTGACGATCATTGCGCTGACCGACAAAGATTTTCCCCTCGGCATTCATCAACATCAGTCCCACGCAGGGGCGATAGGGCAGTTTGGCGATTTCATCAGGGGTCATGCGCGGCCTCGTGATTAAGCTTTGCTGCGTCTCTAGCAAGCGCCGCAGTAAAGGCAAAGGGAATGACGTTAGGTTTCGCGTGACAAAGGTGACGCGAAGGTCAATCTGACGGTCAAAGTCGGGAGGGAGAGTTTGCCATGACTGCGTACCCAAACATGTTGGCCCCGCTGGATCTGGGTTTTACCACGTTGAAGAACCGCGTGCTGATGGGCTCGATGCATACCGGTCTGGAAGAGACCGGCGACTGGATCCGTGTCGCCGAGTTCTACGCGGATCGCGCGCGCGGTGGTGTTGCTTTGATGGTGACGGGTGGGATTGGCCCGAACCTTGAGGGCTCGGTGCTGCCCGGGGCCTCGATGATGACCAATGATGAAGAGGTGGCGAACCATTCCATTGTGACCAAACGTGTGCATGAGGCAGGCGGCAAGATCGCGATGCAGATCCTGCATGCGGGGCGCTATGCCTATGGTCCGAAATGCGTGGCCCCCAGCCCGGTGAAATCCCCAATTTCTCCGTTTCCGCCGCATGAGTTGGACGAAGAGGGTATCGAGAAGCAAATCAGCGACATCGTCAACGCGGCTGTTCTGGCCCAGAAGGCGGGCTATGACGGGGTCGAGATCATGGGCTCCGAGGGGTATTTCCTGAACCAGTTCCTCGTGACCCACACCAACAAGCGCGAGGATCGCTGGGGTGGGTCATACGAGAACAGGATGCGTCTGCCCATTGAGGTGGTGCGCCGCACGCGGGAAGCCGTGGGGAGCGATTTCATCATCATCTATCGCCTTTCGATGATTGATCTTGTGCCCAATGGGTCGACCCATGACGAAGTCGTTGAACTTGCGCAGCGGATTGAGCAGGCCGGGGCAACGATCATCAACACCGGTATCGGTTGGCATGAGGCGCGGATTCCGACGATTGCTACCAGCGTTCCCCGTGCTGCATTTGCGTGGGTTACCAAGAAGCTGATGGGTAAAGTCGGGATTCCGGTGATCACCTCGAACCGGATCAACACGCCTGAGGTTGCCGAAGAAGTTCTATCGACCGGTTGCGCCGATATGGTGTCTCTGGCGCGGCCGATGCTGGCCGATGCGGATTTCGTGAACAAGGCGATTGCGGATGAGGCCGCGAAGATCGCCCCGTGCATCGCATGCAATCAGGCCTGTCTGGACCACACTTTCAGCGGCAAGCTGACCTCATGCCTGGTCAATCCGCGCGCCTGTCATGAGACTGAATTGGTGATCGGCAAGGCCGAGACACGCAAGACAGTGGCCGTTGTCGGCGCTGGCCCTGCAGGTTTGTCCACTGCGATGACAGCTGCCCAGCGCGGCCATGATGTAACCCTGTTTGATCGCGCCGCCGAGATAGGCGGGCAGTTGAACATGGCCAAACAGGTGCCAGGGAAAGAAGAGTTCTGGGGACTGGTCGACTGGTATCGCACCATGATGAACGACCTAGGCGTGACGGTCGAACTGAACCGCGAGGTCAGCGCGGATGATCTGACCGGTTATGATGAGGTGGTCATCGCCACCGGTGTCACTCCTCGTGATCCGCAGATTCCCGGCCAGGATCGGGACAATGTGCTCAGCTACATCGACGTGCTGCGCGACAAGGCCGAGGTCGGCAGCACCGTCGCCGTAATCGGGGCCGGAGGCATCGGGTTCGATGTCTCCGAATTCCTGCTGGAAGACGGTCACAGCCCAACCACGGACCTTCCATTGTGGATGAAGGAATGGGGCGTGACCGACCCCGCAGAACACCGCTCGGGCCTGGCCCCCGAGGGCCCGCAGCCCGAAGCACCAGCACGGCAGGTCACGTTGCTGCAGCGCAAGGCGCAGCGTCACGGCAAGGGGCTAGGAAAGACAACGGGCTGGATCCACCGCGCGACGCTAAAGATGAAGGACGTCAGTTTCGTTGGTGGTGTGAATTATGAGCGCATCGACGAGGACGGCCTGCATGTCAGCTTTGGCGAAACCCGCGATGATCCAACCGTGATCGCAGCCGAGTCGATCGTCCTATGTGCCGGGCAGGTCTCGGACCGGTCGCTGGCGGATGAGCTGATCGAACGTGGAATCGCCTGCCATGTGATTGGTGGCGCAGATGTGGCAGCTGAGCTGGACGCCAAACGTGCGATCAATCAGGGCACACGTCTGGCGGCAGCGTTCTGACGTTGTAATGCCAGTGCGCTGGAGAAAGCCGCCCCGGAAGAGGCGGCTTTTTTCGTTTTCCTTGACTCAGTTGTTATCAATATACATATGTACCAAATGAATCAGAAAATAGAACGCACCCAAACAGGAATTCGAATCGAGAAGCGGCTTCTGAAAGTTCTCAAAGGGCTGGCAGAATCGCTGGACATGACCCTTGGCGACCTGATTGAGGGCATCGCGCTGCACAGCTTTGAGAACAAGCCAGCCTTCTCTGAAGAGACGCTGAAGAAGATCAAACAACTCAAAAGTGTCTACGACTTCGATTGGACAGCTGAAGACAGCCACCGTTTCAAGGAGGATGAAGAATGAGCGCATCGCGATACGCCGACGTCACCATCGCATTTGAAGCACACGCAATCGACAACGCAAGGTTCGGACACGCCGAGCATGTGCAAGTCGCTTATGACCTGCTACGCAAGTATGATTTCATCGATGCCGCAGCGATCTACGCCAAGGGAATTCGCACGTTAGCAGCGAACGCAGGCGCACCGGACAAGTTCAATCTGACAATCACCTACGCATTCATGAGCCTGATCGCAGAGCGGCTGGCCAACACGCAAGCTACTGACTTTAAGAGTTTCGCACAGGAAAATTCCGACCTGATGGCCAAGTCAGTACTCAACCAATGGTATTCTGCGGAACGTCTCAACATGCAGCTTGCGCGCGATATATTCCTGCTGCCTGCCGACGCATAATCGTGTTTTGCGGCGAAGGTGAATTGTTACTCTACAGTGATCGTAATCACCTCGGACACAATGGGCGTCGCATGAGGGACGTGGCCTGCATCCCCAAGCACCAGCTGCAAAGTATGCTCACCCGGAGCAAATTCCAAAGTCACCTCGGTCTGACCGCCACCGAAATGAATGTGATTGTCGTCTGCGGGCAGACCGTATGACAGTTCGTCCGCACCGTCTTCTCCCTGCCCAAGTGGTGGGCGATCAATCAGGAGGTGATGGTGCCCTGTATTTTCCTTCTCGGTTCCAGCGGGGGCAACGCCCATGCCGCTGAGGCCAAAGACTACGGTCACAGGTGATTGCACGGTGTCACCGTCAGACAGGTTGACGAAATAGACCTTCGCATCTGGATTCGATGGTGTTTCCCCTCCGGCCCACGCAAGGCTGGCGGTCAGACACAGGGTAATGACAGCAAATAGGGCTTTCATAGTCTCCTCCGTGGTCACAAAAATGCCATTCTCATCATAGCACGATTGGAAAAAAGTCCAGAAAACGGGGTTTTGTATCGAAAGGCATGGTCCGCGGCATATAGGCCCGGGCGTTTCCTAGTTGCAAACGATCCGATTCAAAACCCTGATATTATCCCATGTCTGCCCAGTTCTTGCCCAGATTGATCGCGATAAAGAGACAACGAACGGAAGACCTGGGGAACGAGAATGGATCGACTAACTGAAATGGAGGCCTTTTCCAACGTGGTGGACCAGGGTGGTTTCACCGACGCGGCCAAGAAAATGGGCATCTCCAAATCAGCCGTGTCTAAACACGTCTCGAGCCTCGAGGCGCGGTTGGGGGCAAGGCTTTTGAACCGGACAACGCGCCGGGTTTCGCCAACCGAGATCGGGTTGGCCTATTATGATCGCGCCC
This sequence comes from Ruegeria sp. C5, assembly GCF_056537605.1. Lineage (NCBI taxonomy): Bacteria > Pseudomonadati > Pseudomonadota > Alphaproteobacteria > Rhodobacterales > Roseobacteraceae > Ruegeria > Ruegeria sp. C5. The sequence continues at coordinate 702,450 of NZ_JBQFRX010000002.1, forward strand.
GTCGCGTGCTGAACGACGCAGGCGAAGCGGATGCGCTGGTGACTTCGATGCAATCTGCGCCTTCTGGTCTGCTGCGGATCTCTGTGGCAACAGATTTTGGCGTCAATCACCTGTCGCCGGTCCTGTCGGACTTCCTGTCGGCCTATCCGGACATCACCGTGAACATGGTTCTGAACAACCGCTATGTTGAGCTGATTTCCGAAGGCTTTGACGTGGCCGTGCGCATTGGCGAGCTGGAAGACAGCACGCTGCGCGCCCGTAAGCTGACCGAAACAGTGAAACGCATGGTCGCGTCGCCGAGATATATCGAGCAGTTCGGACGCCCGCAGAAGATCGACGATTTGAACGAGCACAAACTGCTGCATTACTCCAGCCAATCCTCGGGCAGCGTGTGGAAGCTGACGGCGCCTTCGGGCGAGAAGCGTCAGGTCCGCACTGCTGGCTGGCTGAGCGTAAATGATGGGCAGTCGCTGCTGAACGCCGCGATCTCGGGGCTTGGGATCGCGCATCTGCCCAGCTATCTATATGCCGAAGCACTGAAATCGGGCGAGGTGGTAGACGCCATGCCATCGCTACCGGATGAGGTTCAGGGCGTCTATGCGGTCTACCCGCCGGGCCGGTTCACCCAGCCCAAGGTGCGGGCGTTCATTGATTTTCTTGTCGAGTCCTTTGCTGAAAAGGGTCCGATGGATTGGTAGAATTCTCCCTGTGGCACCTAAACGGCCCGTGCTGAATGGCACGGGTCTTTTTTTGTCTAGCGATGCATCAGTTAGTCTCTGGTGATACGGCCCGCTGATACAGGTGCCACGTGGTATGGCCCAGGATCGGCAGCGTGAAAATCAGCCCCAGAAACGCCGGAACCAGCGACAACAGCATGGTAACCGAGATGATCGCCGCCCAACTGAGCATTACCACCGGGCTTTCAGCGACCACGCGAATGGAAGTGAGCATGGCGGAAACAAAGTTGGTTTCCCGATCCAGAAGCATGGGCATGGCCACCACAGTCACCGAGAACAGGACCGCCGACAAAAAAGCGCCGATACAGGTGCCGACCGCCAGAAAGGTCCAGCCTTGCGGTGTGAAGAAGATGGTGTTCATGAACCCTTCGAAATCCGAGAAGGACGCCTTTTGCAGGATGATCGCCAGCCAAAGGCGGATTTGGTAGGTCCATACCCAGAAAATGAACAGGGTGACAAAGGCCATCCAACCCATCTCGCGCTTGCGTTGATGGGCCATGACGCTGAGGATTTCGGACCAACCGAAGCTTTCCCCTTTCTGCATCCTACGGGACATTTCATAAAGCCCGGCGGCCGCGAATGGGGCAACCAGCGGAAAGCCTACGGCGGCAGGAATGATCATCCAGATCTTGCCAAGCCCGACCAGGCACCAAACGAACAGGATGCCGAAAACCGCGTAGAACAGGCCGAAAAAGCCGCTCATGACCGGGTGTGCGAGGAAGTCGGAAAACCCGGCCTTCAGCGATGCGGTAATATCCTCGGCCGTCAGCCTGTTAACCTCGGGCATGGATTGCTGTGGGACCGTGTTATCCGGCGGAGTGGTATCTTCGGTTTTGGATGCCATGACGCATTCCTCCCAAAGCATGGTGACTGGTGGGACTGCCTGCCAACAGGCCTGATGGCAAGACAGACGCACCGATTAGCTGCAAGTGTGCATCAGGCCGCGCCATCAGGGCAAGGGGGACACAGGGCGTCCGCGGTGTTCGCGCCTGTTAGTTGACCAGCAACACCGCCTCGACCCGGCGATTGAGATCGCGGCCCTCGGGCGTAGCGTTAGAAGTAATGGGCGCAAGATAGCCTACGCCCTGCGCCTCGATCCGGTCGGCGGCAACACCGTGCGCTTCGATCAGCCGCGCACGCACGGCTTCCGCCCGTTTGGTGCTGACCGCAATATTGGCCTGCAATGCGCCCGTATCATCCGTGTGTCCTACCAGCGCCAAACGGGTCGAAGGATTGTCGGCCAAATAGCCCGCAAGCAGCGCCAGCGAGGCAAACGGCCCTTCGCCCAGCGCGACTTCGCCGGTGCGAAAGTGCAGGTCATCAAGGATGACATGCCCGGTACTGCTGAGATCGTTTAGCAACCCGGCAGGGCCCTCAACGGTTTCCTCGATCACAAGTGGCTGCGCAGGCTGCGTACCTTGCGGGGTCACCCGGATCATCTGCACATAGCCATCCGGCGGGTTGCGGCTGACCAGCAGGCTCAGCACTTCGTCACCGCGGGAGGCGGATAGAAAACGGTAATCGTGGATCGCCACATACATGTCAGGCGTCGGCACCACTTCGGTGCCAAAGCGGAAATCGAACCCGCTACAATTGCGTGCCTCGCATTCAAACGCGATCTCGAAACCTTGCGCCTGAAGCTGATCCCGAAGCGGAGCAAGAATTTGCAGCGTCGTGCTGGAGCCGGCCTGAAGACGCCATGTTAGCCGCTCGACACGCCCTTCGACAGTGCGGGATGGAACTGTGCCGTCGGCAAACACGCCGGTTGGCAGGTCGTAGCTGTCCAATGCACTGGTGCGATCCGAAATCTGCCGGGCGCTGGCGGGCAACGTCAGTTCCTGCGCCTGCACAGGCACGGCCAAAAGGAGGCTAAGGAACAGGAAACGGATCATCGGAACTGTGCGTGATACTCGGGGTTCGGGACCATGGCAGTGGCACTGGCCACGCGGTTGGTCATATTGAAGAAACCGGTGACATTGGCAATGTCCCAGATATCGCGATCCGAAAACCCGACATCACTTAAAAGCTGGCGATCGGGCTCTTCGATTGTGGTGCTGGCGGTGGTCATCTTGGCTGCGAAATCCAGCATTGCACGTTGGCGCGCGTCCAATTTGGCGACGCGGTAGTTCATGACCAGCATCTCACCCAGCTGCGGATCGCCCGAAAGCTGCCGCACCGCTGCGCCATGAGCCACGAGGCAGTAGAAGCATTTGTTGATCGAGGACACCACGACCGCAATCATCTCGCGTTCCAGCTTGGTCAGCCCGCTATCGGCCAGCATCAGATCATTATACATCGAAGTGAAGGCATTCAGCTTGTCGATATCGAAGGCATAGGCGCGCAGGACATTCGGCACCATTCCCAGTTTCTCAACACAGATATCAAAGTATTTCTGCGTCTCTGACGGTAGTGGGTCCACCATTGGCAGATCCAGGGCAGTGGGCATGTCCTGTTTTGTCAATTCGTCCTCCTCAGACGCGCTGGCGATAGTGGTATTCTCCGACGATCTTCATCCCAAGCGAGTGATAGAGGCCATTGGCCCCCGCGTTCGCCTTGGTACAGATCACGCTAAGCGTCTGCGCGCCATTGTCCAGCGCCCAAAAGGCCGCGGCGCGCATGGCCCACTGGCCCAACCCCTTGCGGCGGTGATCCGGTAGGATTTCCAGCGCGTGAACCATTGCGATACCTTCATGGATCGCCACGAAGCCTGTTCCTGCGGGCTGATCGCTGTGGCGCAACAAAAGGCCGGTCTTTGGGCCCGGTGCCCGGTACATGATCGCAATCCGTTCGGGGCCGATACCGCCCTGCGCCCAGATCTCACGCATGATGGCCAGCGGTTCCCAGATGTTGAAAACAGTCACGCGCGGGATCGGGATATCGGTCAACTGCTGCGCCGGGCAGGAATAGATATTAACCGGATCAAGGATGTCGTAGCCGCGTTGCGCAAGCATTGCATCCAGCGCCTCATCTCCGGGCCGCAGGCAGAAGATGCGTTTTTGACCCATCGCCTGCATGGCGCTTTCGGCCGCATCGATATCGGCGCTGGTGACGTCCCCGGTGCGATTGGCGGCAGAGACGCGTGAACCTCCGCCCTGTCCTTGCCGCAGTCGAAATGGGCCTTGCGTTTGATAGCCGGCGGCAGGCCATGTGCCATCGACAACAGCGGCCCAATCGGGATTCAAAGCTCGATCTCTTTCGCAAGGCGGGTCATGGCGGCATCGATCCGTCCACCCTCGGTGCCGCGCACGACGACGTTGGCTCCGAAGACGCCATTCGTCTGAAACGGATAACAGCCGATCGAAAGATCGCCGAAGTCTTTGGCCAGTGCGGCCAAAGTTGCTGCAATATCGCCTTCACCCCGATCCACACGCAGCGTCTGCGACAAAAGCGGGCTACCTCCGATGAGCGAAGGCAGAACACTCGCAACCATGGCCTGAAAAACCAAAGGCACCCCGGCCATGACATGGACGTTGTTGATGGTAAAGCCGGGCGCGGTCGAGACCGGGTTGTCGATCAATTCGGCCCCTTCCGGAATACGCGCCATGCGCAGGCGAGCGTCGTTCAGCTCCAGCCCGGATTTCTCGTAATGCGCCTCAAGCAATGCACGCGCGTCGTCGCGAACATCGATATGCACGCCAAAGGCACGGGCGATGCAGTCAGCGGTGATGTCGTCATGGGTCGGACCAATACCACCACTGGTAAACACATGGTCATGGGCCTCTGATAGCGCCCTTACGGCTGCCTCAATCGCGGGTGCATCATCGCTGACAATGCGCACCTCTTTCAGGTCAATGCCGTGTTTGGTCAGCTCTCCAGCCAGATAATGCATATTGGCATCGCGGGTGCGGCCCGAGAGGATCTCATCCCCGATCACCAACATTGCAGCGGTTGGATTGGCCATGACGCGCCCTCCCTCTTGATCGACCGTTAGGGCAGGTATAGGCCCTTGGCCATGCGATTTGAAACCCCCCTTGTCCCCGCTCGACTGATCCGCCGCTACAAACGCTTTCTGGCAGACTGCAGGCTGGAAGACGGGCGCGAGGTGACAGCCCATTGCGCCAATCCGGGCTCAATGATGGGGCTCGCAGAACCGGGTGAGAAAATCTGGCTGGAGCCCAACGACGATCCGAAGAAAAAGCTGAAATACGGCTGGCGGCTGGTCGATCATGAGAACGGGCATTTCACAGGGGTCGACACATCAGTCCCCAACAAGGCGCTTCGGTTGGCGCTCGAGGCGCGTGAAATCCCCGAGCTGGCCGCCTATGAAACCGTGCGCCCCGAGGTCAAATACGGTGAAAACAGCCGTATCGATTTCCTGCTGACCGGGCCGGGCCTACCCGATGCTTATGTCGAGGTCAAAAGCGTCACCCTCTCACGCCAACCCGGCCTTGCTGAATTCCCCGACAGTGTGACCGCCCGCGGTAACAAACATCTCGGCGAACTGGCGGCTATGGCGGCACAAGGGCATCGGGCGGTGATGCTGTATCTGGTTCAACGGACCGATTGCGACCGGTTTGCGCTGGCTACCAATATTGATCCGGCTTATGCGGCGGCGTTTGAGGTGGCGCAAGCGCAGGGGGTGGAGAAGCTGGTTTACGGGACGCAGATTTCGCCAATAGGTGTTTTGGTCAACTCGTCAATCAATTGTTGAGAAAAAATTCAGATGAACCCGACTATTTCTATCGAATTTGCTTAGAGATTCTCAAAGGACAACTTAATGACGGCACTACCGAAGACCGAGAACACCCGTTTAGAAAAGCGTATTCGAACAATCTCAGTGACCCTAATGATTTTGGGAGGGATACCTGTATTGGCTAGATTTTTTGGCGTAGCGTTTGTTCCCTCTCCGATTTGGGTTTCCTGGGCTTTTTGGCCTGCATGCGTAGTGGGAGCAATTTCGGGAGCGACAGCACTTTGGGCGGTTCACCTTAGCTTATCCGAAGGCATCCAATTCTCAGAGCCAATAAAAACAACATTGTCTATATTGTTCATGCCTTTGGTAAGTGCGCTTGCGGGCTTTCTTATAGTGGCGGCGACGATCCCGATGGTTGTTTTTCTTCCCTCTTTTCGCACGGTAGAAATAACATTTGTTGTTAGTGATCCCAATATGGGAGATTATCGGAAGTGCCCTAGGCCAATCGCTCTTAAAGACACGGCGCGCGCTGTTAACGTCGTTTGTGATGTCCCGAACAGTATTCGCAGACGTCTGCGAACCGGAAGACAGATTATTCTTGTTGGCCTAGGAAGCGGTGTCGGCGTATTCCCAACTCACTTTCGTCTGCCTTGATCACCAAGAGCCCTTATCAGTCTACGTGTTAAACCAAATCAACTGAGAAACATTCACCACCGCGCACCCTCTGGTACTTTCTGCACAAGCAGCGTAAAAGAAGTGCTGCGTGAAATATTTGGAGTCCCGCACCGATGAAAGAACATCGTGGCCGTCTGACCAAAGACGGTATCCGCATCTATGAACAGAGTGACTTTGCCGGCATGCATGCGGCAGGGGCGCTGGCTGCGCGGATATTGGATGACATTGCTGAACATGTTTTTGTCGGCCAGACCACCGGTGCGATTGACGGGCTGATCACTCAGATGGTCGAGGATGCAGGTGCGGAATCGGCAACCATTGGCTACAAGGGTTATCAGCACGCCAGCTGCATCAGCGTGAACCACGTGGTGTGTCACGGCATTCCGGGTGACAAAAAGCTGAAGGATGGCGACATTCTGAATATCGACGTGACCGTCATCGTTGATGGCTGGTTCGGTGATACGTCGCGCATGTATGTGGCGGGTAAATTGCCGCGCAAGGCCGAACGGCTGATTCAGGTGACCCACGACGCGCTGTTCAAGGGTATCGAGATGGTCAAGCCGGGCAATACCTTCGGCGATATCGGCCACGCCATTCAGGCCTATGTCGAGGCGCATCGGATGAGCGTTGTACGCGATTTCTGCGGCCACGGTCTGGGCAGGGTGTTCCACGCGCCACCAAATGTCCTGCACTATGGTCGTCCGGGTACCGGAGCTGTGTTGGAAGAGGGCATGTTCTTTACCATCGAGCCGATGGTCAATCTGGGGCGTCCTGAAACCAAGACACTGTCCGATGACTGGACTGCCGTGACCCGCGACAAATCGCTGTCGGCGCAGTTCGAGCATTCGGTCGGTGTGACCGCAGATGGGGTTGAGATTTTCACCTTGTCACCGGGCGGCAAATATCACCCGACCTATTCGTCCTGATCGGTCGCCTGATCGCGTAATAGCTTCAGCAGCAAGGTTTCATCCCGCCACGGGATGACCGCGTCGTGAATGAACACCGGCGCGCGCATCGGTTTGGGCGGAGGCCCAGTTGTGGTGTCGGCGTCTTTCGAAAAAGCCCAGAGCGGAGGTGTGATAGCGCGGTCCATGGACCAAGCATAACACGTTTATGGCTCAAAGTCCCAAAAGCTTGGGCGCATGTAACATGTCGGGGAACACTTCGGCCCCTAGTTCTTCCAATCGCGCACCATCATCATGGGCCGCGTAGCCCAGGCAGCGCATATTGGCGCGGATTGCTGCGGTGACACCGTTTTCGCTGTCTTCGATCACAACCGGCACCGTTGCGCCGAAATGCTGTGCAGCGGTCAGGAACAGGGTCGGGTCGGGCTTGCCCGTTCCAAGCACCTGAGCCGAAAACATCACATCTTGAAAACGCTCCCAAAGACCATTCTGGCCCAAAGTGATCTTCATTTTCTCAGGCCGCCCATTTGAGGCGACACAGTAGGGAATGTCGCTTGCATCCAGTTGCGCCAGCAATTCACGGATACCCGCGACCAGAGGCGTGCCTGCTTTCAGCGTCTCGTAGATTTCCGCATAGATTTGATCAGTCCAGTCATCCGGCAGATCAGCCCCCAGCTCGCGCGCCTTGTCGCGCACACCGGTCATGGTGCCGCCGACAAACAGGGACATGCATTCGGCTAAGGACAAGTGCAGACCATGGCCAGCGAGATTGTCGACCATGACCTGATTGGACAAAACCTCGCTATCGACCAGAACGCCGTCGCAATCAAAGATAACCAGATCGTGCATCTCAGCCCCCTGTGCGCCACATTAGCGAGATATGCGTGTCGCCATATTTCCGCGTGTCGTGCAGCGTAAAGCCCTCGGGCGCGAGCATGGGGGTGCTTTCTTCCCAGACGATCAGAGCGTCATCAGACAGCCAACCACCTTGGGTAGCCGCGGCCAGTGCCCTTTGACCCAGAGCTTTTCCGTAAGGCGGATCCAGAAAAACCAGATCACAAACAGTGCCCGGGTTTTCGCCCAAACGGGTCGCGTCCCGCCGGATCAAAGTGGCCTGGCTAGCGCTTCCGGTCAGGCCGATATTCTTGCGGATCAGACCCTGCGCGACCCTCCCATCATCGACAAACGTGACGTGGGACGCGCCGCGAGACAGCGCTTCTAGTCCCAATGCACCGGTGCCCGCAAAAAGGTCGAGAACCTGCAAGCCGTTGAAGTCGATCTGATGATTCAAAACGTTGAACAGGCTTTCCCTTACCCGGTCAGTGGTTGGGCGAAGATGCGCACCGGCATCGCCTTTGCCAACCGAAGTCAGAGCCCGGCCCCGGAAGTCTCCGGCGATGATCCTCACGCTTTGAGCAGCGGTTTCAGGTCCGCTTCTGGGTCGGCAACAACAGCCGGATCAGCGGTCTTGCCGGCATCAATCAGGCGTTTGCCAACCATATAGGCGCGCGGGTCATTCATCGCGTCGACCGCGATCAGCTGATCGCCCTTGTAGTACCAGAAGGACACCGTCGCGCCCTCACCCTTGCGAGTCACCACACGGTCATAGCCGGTATTCAGCCCGGCGATCTGCAGCTTGACGTCATACTGATCGGACCAGAACCATGGCGTTGCAGTGTAATCCTTAGCCGCGCCCAACATGTTCTGGGCCACGATCTCGGCCTGATCAATGGCGTTCGGCACGCTTTCCAGGCGGATACGGCCTTCGCCATGCGGGAACGACGCGCAATCGCCCGCCGCCCAGATCGACGGATCTGAGGTGCGGCCATGGGCGTCGGTCTTGATGCCGTTATCCAGCTCTAACCCGGCCAGTTCAGCCAGTTGAGTCGACGGCGCGATGCCGACGCCGACGACAACAAAATCCAACTCAAGTTGGGTGCCATCGGTCAGGACGGCGCCCGTCACCTTGCCACTTTCACCAACCAGACGATCCAACCCGACGCCCTCACGAATGTCGGCCCCGTATTCGGTGTGCAGCGTGCGAAAGTAGTCGCTTGTCTCTTTGGCCGCGACACGCTGAAGGATGCGGTCGGCCATCTCGACCAAGGTCACCCTGACCCCGCGCTTGGCACAAACGGCGGCGGCTTCAAGCCCGATATAGCCGCCACCAACGATCAGCGCGCGGGCGCCATCCGATACCCGAGGTTCCATCTCGTCGATATGGGCGAGATCTCGCACCACATGGACACCCTCAAGATCGCCCCCGATCGCTGCGGGCAGGCGGCGTGGGTCGGACCCAGTGGTCAGCGCCAGTTCATCATAGGTGATCACCTCATCGCCGAGGATCACCGTCTTGGCCTTTGGATCAATCGCCGTCACACGTTGACCCAACCGTAGGGTGATGTTGTTTTCGGCATAGAAGCTCTCGGGCCGCAGGAACAGGCGCTCCAGCTCCATCTCGCCCAGCAGATAGGCCTTGGACAAGGGCGGGCGTTGGTAGGGCAAATGCGGCTCGGCTCCGATCAGGGTGATGTCACCTTCGAACCCGTCCTTGCGCAGCCGTGCTACCAAAGAAGCACCGGCCTGCCCTGCCCCGATCACGACAATATGGCTCATGTTTCGCTCACCCTGCAGAATTCACGTGGTTACTTTGTTTCGACCACCTATATTGCGGCAAAGCCCGACTCTGCAAATCCAAATGACAGGAGCGTAAAAATGATTGCAACAGGTGACATGCTGCCCGAGGCCACGCTGATCCAGATGGGTGCCGAAGGCCCCGAGGAGGTTCGGATTTCAGACAAGACCAAAGGGCGCAAGGTTGTGATCTTCGCTGTACCCGGTGCGTTCACCGGAACCTGCACAACCGCTCATGTACCAAGCTTCATGCGGACCAAGGACCAGTTCGATGCCAAGGGTGTAGAAGAAATCATCTGTATCTCGGTCAACGACCCTTTCGTGATGGGCGCCTGGGGAGAAAGCACCGGTGCAACAGCGGCCGGGCTGACCATGCTGGCCGATGCAGCGTCCGAGTTTACCAAGGCCATCGGCATGGATTTCGACGCCCCGCCCGTAGGCCTGATTGCACGCTCCAAACGCTATGCAATGCTGGTTGAAGACGGCAAGGTTGTGGCGATGAATCTGGAAGAAAACCCCGGTGTCTGTGAGGTCTCGGCTGGTGAAGGCCTGCTTGATAGTATCTGATCCCTGTCGGCCCCGGTTTGACCGGGGCCACGTGAAACGCATTTAACTTGATGCAACGCCCCGATGCGCCAATACTTGGCGCATACAACTCGGGAGTTCATTGATGCGACTGAAATTGCTTACATTGTTTCTTGGCACCGCCGGGGCCCTGGCGGCGTGCGGACCTGCACCCACACCCCAACAACAGGCTGCCCGACAGCACGAGATCGCCTGCCTGAGTGGTACCATAGGCGGCGCCCTGATCGGTGGAGTGATCGGCAATCAATTTGGCGGTGGTTCAGGCAAGACCATCCTGACGGCGGCGGGCGCCGCTGCGGGTGGCGTGTCTGGCGAACGTTACGCGTGCTGAGGAGATTTGAGATGAAACGAGTATTGATTATCACCACCGTATTCGTGATGGCTGCTGCTGCAAACGCAGAGACTGTCGCAGAACTGCACGAGGCCGAGTTGAATAACATCGACACCAACAATGACGGCTTCCTGTCCAAGGACGAATTCAACGCCTTCTCGGACTATGCATTTCAGGCAATGGACGAAGACAAGAACGGCACTCTGGGCCTGAGCGAAGCAAAACCGTTCTTGGATATCAAACAGTTCGAAGCCGTTGACCGGGATGGCGACAGTCTTATCTCAAAGGCAGAGTATGTCAGCCAGATGCAGAACGATTTTGACGCTGCGGATAAGGATGGCAACGGTCTCTTAGATTAAACGCCAACTTGGTTGGCAGGAGCGTGTCATGAATAAATGGATCTGCCTCGGTAGCCTGGTGGCTTTGGCCGCATGTGACGTACAGCAATCCCCGGTGGTCAGCGGCCCTGATGGTCAGGTGCAGATTCAGATCAATACCAGCGGTCTGACCTGTTATGAAAATCGGTGTCTCGACATCAATCCGGCGGCCCGCAGCGTGCGGTCCGTCGGCACCCGTACGATCAGAATTCCGGGCAATATCAATGTCAGCGACGGCACGATCACTCCGGCAGAATTCAAGCAGCTGGGAACGGCAACATTGCTGGCCGGTGGGACGGGTTCACGCGGAGACCGTTAGCAGGCTGTCCATCTTACGCGCCAGCTTGGCGTCTTGTGCAGACAGACCGCCAACATCATGGGTCGACAGGACCACCTCTACCGTGCGGTAGACATTCGACCATTCGGGGTGGTGGTTCCATTTCTCGGCCCAGATCGCCACCTGCGTCATCCAGCCAAAGGCGGCGACAAAATTATCGAAGATGAAGGTCTTGGTGATCGCGTCGCGGTCTTCGACCATGGTCCAGCCATTTCTGAACAGCGGGTCCAGCAGCGGGCCGCGGGTCTCGGTTGACAGAAGTTCGGTCATTGCTGTTCCTCCGGGTTCGATTTCCTGAACGGGCCATAATCCGTCAGAATCTCGATCTCTTCTCCCACTGCGTGGGACTCGGCGTCCAGATATTTCTGAACCGCATCAGCAAAACCCGGATCGCCAACCCAATGCAAGCTATGCGTGCGGGTTGGCAGATAGCCGCGCGCCAGCTTGTGCTCGCCCTGCGCACCGGCCTCAACCCGCGCCAGACCTTCCGCAATGGCAAAGTCGATCGCCCTATAATAGCACAGTTCGAAATGCAGGCAGGGGTGATGTTCGACACAGCCCCAATACCGGCCATACAGCGTTTCCCGCCCGACAAAATTTAACGCACCGGCGACGGGGTATCCATTGCGTTCGGCCAGCACCAAGGCGATGTCATCCGTCATGGTTTCCTGAGCGATATCAAAGAATTGTCGCGTCAGGTAGGGCGAGCCCCATTTTCGCGCGCCGGTATCCTGATAGAACCGCCAGAACGCGTCCCAATGCTCGGGTCGCAGATCATCGCCGGTGATTGTTCGAATCTGCCCACCGAAATCACAGGCCTGCGTGCGTTCCTTCTTGATATTCTTGCGTTTGCGCGAGGACAGCGCAGCCAGAAACTCGTCAAAATCGGCGTAATCATCATTGAGCCAGTGAAACTGCTGCGAGTGGCGGACCATCAGGCCCATCTGCTCACCTGCCAGCGCTTCGGCCTCGGTGCAGAAAGTAGCGTGCAGCGATGAAATTCGATTCTCGGCGGCCAGTTGCACCGCTCCTTGCACCAGCGCCGAGATCCCGACAGCATCGTAGCCGGGTCGCACCAAAAAACGCCTGCCAGTCGCGGGTGTGAAGGGCACCGCGATCTGCAGCTTGGGATAATATCGCCCGCCCGCGCTTTCATAGGCATGAGCCCAGCTATGGTCGAAGATGTATTCACCTTGGGAGTGCGACTTGGCAAACATCGGGGCTGCCGCAATCAGCATCCCGTCCAGATAGGCTGTCAGGTATTGCGGCTGCCAGCCAGTACCGCGCCCGACCGAGCCGCTTTCTTCCAGGGCAAGCAAAAACCGATGTGTCGTGAACGGATCAAACGGTCGCCCGCCATCGGCAACCTCGGGGCAGGCGCAACTGTCCCAGTCGCTCGCGGAAATCTGCGAGACCGATGTCAGAACCCGAACCTCAATCTGTGCCTGATCCATATCCCCTCCGCGCTGCACCTTTATCTGTGATCGCGCGCGCCGGGATCAAGCGGGATGTTCGGCCAGATAGCCTTCGAACGTAACATTATCGGCAACCTTGCGTGCCTCTGCTTCTTGTTCAAGCGAGCGCACGGTCCAGCACAGGATCGGCACACCCTGTGCCTTCAACTCAGCGACCCGGGGGCGGTCAAGATCGATGACTTCATGGCTGATAAAGCTGGCTCCAACGCGGTCGAAATCCGGGATGTTGCGCAGATGATCGCAGACGGCTTGCGGCAGAAGCTCGACTTTGGGCTCGTAAGAACTGGTAACGAGACCGCGCGGCAAATGTGGCGTAAGGCGTGCAATCTCTGCGACAGAATGCGGGTTGAACGACATCAGCGCGACCGGGCCTTCATAGTCTTTCAGTGCGCTTACAACATCTGCTTCCAAAGCGCCGATATCGGGGCCCATTGCACCATCTTGATCCTTCAGCTCGATGAGCAAGGGCACCCGTCCTGCAACAATGGCCAGCACCTCTTCCAGCGAGGGGATACCTTCACCGTCAGAATGCAGAAGCGTCTGGGCCCGCGCTTGTGTTTCGGTGATCTGTTGGATCGGTCCGGGCTGCCCGGTCAGACGTGTCATGTCATAGTCGTGAAACACCATGGCCCGATTGTCACGGGTGCGTTGCAGATCAATCTCGACCCCATAACCGGCGTCTATTGCGGCACGAATGGCGGCCCGGCTATTCTCGGGCCGCTGATCAGAAATGTCATGCAGCGCGCGATGTGCTATCGGGCGCTGCAGGAACTCAGACGGAAGGGACGGTTTCATTGAACCTCGAAAATACCCTCGATTTCAACGGCAACACCCAAAGGCAATGAGGCTGCGCTGACGGCCGAGCGCGAATGACGACCGGCGTCGCCCAGCGCTTCGACCAGGAAGTCAGAGGCCCCGTTGATCACCTTCGGCTGTTCTGTGAAATCAGCGGTCGAGTTTACAAAACCGGTCAGCTTGATCACGCGCACCAGCTTGTCGATATCGCCACCACAAGCCGCTTTGACCTGAGCCAACAGGTTGATGGCGCAGACTTTGGCTGCAGCGGCGCCTGCCTCAACATCCATATCATCACCGAGCTTACCAGTGATCAGATCATCCGCCTTGGAGATCTGGCCCGACACGTAGACAATGTTGCCGATGCGCACGAAAGGAACGTAGTTCGCTGCCGGAGCAGGTGCGTCCGACAGGCTGACACCCAGGCTGTCCAGTTTTGCTGCGATGCTCATATGATTGATCCTCATCTCGTAGTGATTCAGCGCGGACGCTACCCGGGAAAACCTGTTTCCGAAAGCGGGAAAGCGGGATTTTTCCCATTGCCTGCAAACTGGGCAGGTCTTCTCTTATTCAGGAAGTGTTGAATTCGTGTCACTTTACGTCGCCCCATCGGCTGAGGTAAACGCGAGTTGTTGTTTCAAATCCTGCGCGAAACCTCTATGTGAGACCAATTGCGCCACCAAGGGTGCAAAGGCTGTATTGATTGAAGGCCCGGATACCGCTGGGCAATTTTCGGAGTAACGAAGACAGTGCCAAGTTACATTCGTCTGAAGCACCTGATCATATTCGGCATCCTGACGGTCCTATCGGCATGCGCGACGCAGCCTCAGGACGCAGCGGCGCGGGGTGAGATTTTTGACCCCTATGAAGGGACCAACCGGGGCATTCACAAGTTCAATCTGGGTGTGGACCGATTCCTGTTCCGACCGGCCTCGAAAGGCTATGTGAAGATCGTACCAGATCCGATGGTTACCAGTTTCAATCACTTTGCCGAAAACCTGACGATGCCCGGGCAGGCGCTGGACTATCTGCTGCAAGGCAATCTGAAACAGTCCGGCAATGCGCTGCTGCGCTTTCTGATCAACTCGACCGTGGGCGGCTTTGGCCTGTCAGCCCCGGCGGATGAGCTGAACCTGCCGCCTGTTGATACTGATTTCGGCGAAACCCTGCATGTCTGGGGCGTGGGCGAAGGTGCTTATGTGGAACTGCCCTTCTACGGCCCGTCCACCGCGCGCGATGCGGTCGGCGTTGTGGTCAACCTGTTCTCGAATCCGATCAACTTTAGCCCGACCCGCCCGGTCGACAATATTGGTGTCTATGCCGAGGTCGTGCGGCGGATGGGAGATCGCGGTCGGTTCTCGGATACAGTTGATTCGATTCTGTACGAAAGTGCAGACAGTTACGCGCAAGCGCGCACGATCTACCTGCAAAATCGCCGCTTTGAACTGGCAAGGGATGATGAAGACGCCTATCTGGGTCTGTATGACGATCCCTACGCCACCACCGGGACCGACCCTGTCAGAGACCCCTATCTTGACCCGTACGAGGACCCCTATGCCGAATAACCTGTTGAACCGACGCCGTTTTGTGGCCACCGCCCTGACCGGGATGACAGTTGCCGCATTGCCTCTGCCCGCGTTCGCGCTGACCGAAGCGCAGGCCAAACAGCTGGTCAACAGCGTTGTGGCCGATATCACGCGTATCATTGACTCGGGTAAATCCGAAAATGCCATGCTGCGTGATTTTCAAAAGATCTTTGTGCAATACGGTGATGTGCCGATCATGGCCCGCTATGCGCTGGGGGCGGATGCACGCACAGCCTCATCCGCACAGCTGCGTCAGTTCACCAAAGCGTTCGAAGGCTATATTTCGCGCAAATATGGTCGCCGGTTCCGCGAGTTCATCGGCGGTGAGGTCACCGTGCGTAACGCGCGCAAGATCAAGACCGGATACGAGGTCAGAACCTCGGTCAAATTGCGCGGCTCATCCCCGTTCGAAGTGACATTCCTGGTGTCCGACAAATCGGGTCGTGGAAAGTTCTACAACATGTTCATCGAAGGTGTGAATTTGTTGCTGACCGAGCGCACAGAGATTGGCGCAATGCTGGATGCGCGCGGCGGCGACCTGAATCGCCTGATCAAGGATCTGAAAAAGACTGGCTGATCAGAGGTATTATCCTACGCCGGCCACCGCTCGACCCGTTCGCGCGGTGGCTTTTTTGTTCAGGTTGCAGGCTTGCGCGCGATCTGGCTGACATAAGACATGTAGCCAAAAAACGTGTTTGCAGACACACGCGCCCGGGCCTCGGATTTCAGCGCCTGTGCCGTTTCAGGCGCCAACAACCCGGTCTCGGCCATTCGATCCGCACCACGGTCGATAACGGTCAGAAAGTAAGTCGCCTCTCCTTCGGCTACATAACCGTGTCCCCGGCGACGGCCCAACTCAAAACCTGCTTGAGAGAGTGCACCGCCAATCTGGCGCATGATCCAGAGGTTTGTGACGTTCTGATTGATCATGAACCGAATGAGTTGATCCAGAGGATCAAAATCGGCAATCTGCGCTGTGGCGGTATCGTAGTCCCCATCGCAAATCGCGAATATCCCGCCCGGTTTCAGTATCCGAAAGGCCTCGGAAACCACATCCTCGGGGCCGGGTACATGGCACAACAGTGTATGCGCCAGAACAAGGTCTGCTGAGCTATCTTCAAGCCTGGTTGCCTTTGCATCGCCGGTTTCAAAAACAAGATTGCTCTCGCTGGCGAAGCTGTTTCTCGCACGTTCGACCATAACCGGTGAGGGCTCAATGCCGAGCGCGCGCTCCACCCCGCCAACTGACAGCAGCTCTTGCGTGATGTGCCCGGTGCCTGAACCCAGCTCAACCGCGAACCCGCCCTCAGGGACAATCAGATCACTTAGATAGCTATCCCTGATCTCTTTCTGCGCCGGCTCCAGACACCGCGCTTCCATAGCTTCGGCGATACGCTCTTGGACCGAGATATCCTGCCCGGCCAGATCGGAGTACGGATCGGACATAGCGCGCCTCCCTTCGCTACGTCCCAAGATAGCATATTTCAAATTAACCGGCCAAAACCGACTGTGATTGGTATGGCCCACCCCGGGTTGGTGCGGGCCAACGGTCCCTTAGTTCAGCCGTTCACCCGTTTCCTTGGCAAAGTAGGACACCTTGCTCATGTCGAACGCCAGGTTCAGCAATTGACCGGCCTGCGCGCTGGTTTCAGCATGCAGCCGCGCCGTGACCTGCTTGCCACCCAATTCCGACACCACATAGGTATCTGCCCCTGCGGGTTCGACCATATCGACCATGCAGGCGGCTTCCTGCACGCCTGCGCCAGCGCGGAACCCCGCCTCGGCGATATCTTCAGGGCGTAGACCAAGGATGACATCCTGCGGCAGAGACAAGTCACGTGCATCGTTCAGAACCAGCGTTTCACCGGATTCGCGCGCGATCGAGATTTGCGTTCCCGAGCCATTGTTCGATGCCTGTGCCGGGATCAGGTTCATCGCAGGTGAGCCCATGAAATCCGCCACAAACAGATTGGCCGGGTTGTTGTAGATCTCGGCCGGAGTACCGATCTGCTGCACGACCCCGCCTTTCAGGACCACGATCTTGGTGGCCAGCGTCATCGCTTCGATCTGGTCGTGGGTAACATAAACAATGGAGGCGTCCAGTGTCTGGTGCAGCTTCTTGATCTCGGTCCGCATCTCGACCCGCAGCTTGGCGTCAAGGTTCGACAGCGGTTCATCGAACAGGAACAGCTTGGGGTCGCGCACCAACGCCCGGCCCATCGCGACCCGCTGACGCTGACCACCCGACAGTTGGCTGGGGCGGCGGTTCAGCAATGGCTCGATCTGCAGCAAGGAGGCGACGTCTTTCAGCTTGGCTTCCTGCGTGGCCTGATCGACCCCGCGCACTTTCATGCCGAAGGTGATGTTCTTGGCCACCGACATGGTCGGGTACAAAGCGTAAGACTGGAACACCATCGCGATGTCGCGATCCTTGGGGCTGACATGGGTCATGTCGTTGCCGCCGATGGACAATGTGCCACCGGTGATCTCTTCCAGTCCCGCAATGCAGTTCAGCAGCGTAGACTTACCGCAGCCCGAGGGGCCGACAAGCACCAGGAAGTCGCCCGGTTCAATCGAGATGTTGATGTCTTTCAGAATCTCGGTCGCGCCGTAATTCTTGTAGAGTTTGTTGATATCAAGGATGGGAGCCATGGGTCTTATCCCTTCACAGAGCCAGCGGTCAGGCCGCGGATGAAATACTTACCGGCAACGACATAGACGAGCAGCGTCGGCAGCCCCGCGATGATCGCGGCAGCCATGTCGACGTTGTATTCTTTGACGCCGGTGGTGGAGTTTACGATGTTGTTGAGCGCAACAGTCACGGGCTGTGTCCCCGCCTGGCTGAACGACACGCCAAACAGGAAGTCGTTCCAGATCTGCGTGAACTGCCAGATCACAGTCACCACGATGATGGGCAGCGACAGCGGCAGAAAGATCGACCAGAAAATCCGCATGAACCCAGCCCCATCAACCCGCGCCGCTTTGGTCAGCTCGGCCGGAATGGTGACATAGTAGTTGCGGAAGAACAGCGTGGTGAAGCCCAGCCCGTAGATCACATGGACAAAGATCAGGCCCGGAATGGTTCCGGCAATCCCCATCATACCCAGCAGACGTGCCATTGGCAGCAGAACAACTTGGAACGGGATGAAGCAACCGAACAGCATCAGCGAGAAGATGATATTGGCCCCTTTGAACCGCCATTGCGCCACGACATAGCCGTTCAGCGCACCCAACAGGGTCGACAAAAATACCGCAGGCACCGCGATCAGAACCGAGTTCCAGAAATAGGGTCGCAAACCTTCACACTGGATACCGGTACAAGCGCCGGACCATGCGGTTTTCCAAGCGTCAAAGCTGACCTCTCGCGGCAGCGAAATCAGGCTGCCGGTGCGGATTTCCTCAAGGCTTTTCAATGATGTCGTCAACATCACGAAGAGCGGCATCAGATAATACAGTGCAAACAGGCCAAGCAGGACATAAAGCAACCAACGCAGGGCAATCTTGCCCGTAGCGCTTTGGGTGCGGGTTTGTGTTTGGGGCATCGACAGATCAGTCATTTTTCGCCCTCAGCTCTGAGTAAAGATAGGGAACCACGATGGCAAAGACGACCAGCATCATGATCATCGCGGACGAGGCTGCTTGACCAATATCGCCGCGCGAAAAGGCCATGGCGTACATGTAAGTAGCGGGCAGATCGGTTGCGTAGCCCGGACCGCCACCAGTCAGGGCGATGACAAGGTCGAAGCTTTTGATTGCGAGGTGCGCCAGCACGATGAAAGCAGACAGGAAGATCGGTGCCATCGAAGGGATGATGATCGCCGTATAAATGCGCCACGTGGGGATGCCATCGACCTGTGCGGCCTTGATGATCTCGCCATCGACCGAACGCAAACCGGCCAAAAACAACGCCATGACGAAGCCGGAACTCTGCCAGATCGCGGCGATCACGATAGTGTAGATCGCGTAGTCGGGGTTCACCAGCCAGTCGAATTCGAAATTCGGAAAGCCCCAGCCCTGCACCATGGATTCGATGCCCAGGCCCGGGTTCAAAATCCACTTCCACGCCGTACCTGTCACGATCATCGACAGCGCCATCGGGTACAAGTAGATCGTCCGGATCGCGCCTTCGACGCGGATCTTCTGATCCAGCAGGATGGCCAGCAACAGGCCCAGTACCATCGCGATCACGATGAACAGCGCGCCAAAGATATACAGGTTGTTGATCGCCGTATCCCAGCGGGGAGAGTCGAACAGGCGTTCATACTGAATGAAGCCTTTGATCTCGTATTTCGGCAGTAGTTTCGATCGGGTTAGCGACACCCATGCGGTCCATCCGATAAATCCGTAGACAAAGATCAATACGGCGATGAACGACGGTGCCAGCACCACCTTGGGCAGGTGGTTTTCCAGCCATTCGGACATTTTAGCCTCCGGGGAAAGATGCTCTGCCCCTCACTATAGGGGGCAGAGCGTATTGGATCAGTAGCTGTTTGCTACCGCGTCCGCCAGTTGCTGAACCGCGTCAGCCGAGGACATATCCGAGTTGAAATGTGCGGTCACAACATCCGTAATCGCACCGGCCTGCGACCCGCGCAGCGCCATGCCATGGGCATAAGACGGCAGCAGCGAACCGCCTGCCGAGGTCGAACCCATGTCTTCGGCCGAGATTTGCGCGCAGATGTCGAACGCATCCAGCGCCACATCAGTCCGCGCAGGGATCGAGCCCTTGTTCAGGTTGAACACTTCCTGGAATTTCGGCGCGACGATCAGCTTGGCCAGCAATTCCTGACCAGCGCGGTTGTCGTCACCTTCCACTTCGAACATGGCGAAGCTGTCGACGTTGTACAGATATCCGTCACCGGGGGTCGAGGCACACAGGAAGTCTTCGCCGGGCTTCTTGCCAGCCGCCAGGAATTCGCCTTTGGCCCAGTCACCCATGATCTGGAAAGCTGCTTCGCCATTCATCACCATGGCGGTGGCAAGGTTCCAGTCGCGGCCTGAGAAGTTTTCGTCCACATAACCGCGCAGGGTGCGCATCTGGTCAAAGACCTGCACCATGGTGTCCGAGGTCAGCGCCTCGGGGTCGAGATCGACAAAGGCTTTCTGATAGAACTCGGGGCCACCCAGACCCAGCGCAACCGCTTCGAACACTGTGGCGTCTTGCCATGCCTGGCCACCATGGGCCAAAGGGATCACTCCGGCAGCCTGCAGTTTTTCGGCAGCGGCGTTGAACTCTTCCCATGTTGTGGGCATTTCAATGTCGTTGGCGGCCAGAACGTCAGCATTGGCCCAAATCCAGTCGATGCGGTGCACGTTCACAGGTGCTGCGCACCACGTACCTTCGCACATCATGTGGCCTGCAATCGATGCTGGCAGCACATCGGCCCAGCCTTCGGCTTCTGCCACGGATGAAATGTCTGCCAAAACGCCCTCTTCATACCATTCCTGAATGGCAGGTCCTTTCAGCTGAACAGCAGTCGGCGCGTTACCCGCAAGAACCCGGGCCCGCAGCGCAGTCATGGCCGCATCGCCGCCGCCACCTGCGACCGGCATATCGGTCCATGTGCCGCCGTTCGAGGCGAACTCTTCCTGCAGAACCGCGACCGATTTCGCCTCACCACCGGATGTCCACCAGTGCAGAACTTCGGCCTTTGGTTCAGCCACAACAGCCGACCCGGCCACTACGGCCAAGGTCGACACGGTGGCAAATGCAAAACGCTTCATTTTTTGTTCTCCTCCCTGAGAATTCGGTGCCACCCCAAGGGCGGCCATAGGTGATATAGCGCTAACGGATTGCCGCATGGCAACGCAGAATGCGATGCAATATCCTGACAAGGTGGAAATTTTCACCGCTTTTGTTACCCCGTGTTACGTTGGCCTTGAATCCGTTTCCATTCGTTACAATTGGCGGCGACGGAGAACCCTGAGGAGGAGAAACAGAGTGGGCATTCCCCGGCTCCTGGTGGTGGACGACGATTCGGAGATGCGGTCGATGATGACCCAGTTCTTTCAGCAGAACGGGTATATTGCTCTGCCTGCCAGTTCCGAAAGTGAAATACGCACGCATCTAACCTCGGGGCGGATCGACCTGATCCTGTTGGACGTGATGCTGGGCGATGAAAACGGCGTCGAGATCTGTGCCCGGTTGCGGGCCGAACAGGATGTACCGATCATTCTGGTATCGGCCCTGTCGGCGGATCACCAGCGCATGGCAGGATATGAGGTTGGAGCAGACGATTACATCGCCAAACCATTCAACCCGCAACTGTTGCTGGCCCGCGTCCGTGCGGTGATGCAACGCGCCCGACGCACGCCTTCGCTGGCATACCGCCGCCGCACGCGCACCTTTCACTTTGACGGCTGGGTCTTTGACGGCAAACGGGACGAGGTGCATTCGCCCGAAGGCTATCTGGTTTCCCTGTCCCAACGGGAGACCGCCCTGCTGAAGGTTTTGCTGGCGAACCCGCATATTCCGCTGACCCGTGATGAGATCGCCGCCGCACTGGATGTAACCGGTGAGGCCGACAAGCCCGAGGCGCAAGGCCGTGCCATAGATATGCTGGTGGGGCGGTTGCGGTCGAAAATCGAGGCCAATCCAAAAGACCCCCAGATGCTGCGCACCGAGCGCGGTGTTGGCTATCTGTTTACCGCTGACGTTATGGTGGATGAGGACGCATGACCCTGCGCCTGCGCAGTTTTGGCTGGCTCTGGACCCTGTCCGCCTTTGTCGCGGGGCTGGTCGCTGCCGGGATGTGGTTCACCTCGGCACAGGCGTGGAACCGGTACCAGACCGCAGCATTTGTTGCTGGTTTCACCATATACGAAGACTTGCGAACGGGGATGGCGCCGCCACCCGGCCTATTGATCAACCCATTGCCAACCGAGGCAGCCGCGCTTGCTGATAGTGGAGCGTTCCAGCAAATGCCCGGCTTTGCGGATCGCCGCTTTGTCACCAATCTGTCGATCCTGACCGACAGTTCAGCCCCCCTGAGTGGCCGCGAATTGACGCTTGCGGTGTTATCGGATCGACTGGTCTATCCGGTTTCAGACATCGTATCTGGCAGCGATCAGACCGGCCCCGAGAAGATGGGGAACCTGACCCGCCTGTTAGCCACATATTGCAGCGAACCTATCCTGATCGCGCAATTCGGGCGCGGGGTCTGGCAGCAAGTCGACGGCACCGCAATCTGGGGCTGTAAGGCTGCGCCGGTTGATCTGCGTTTGCCCGCAATATTGCTGGGCATTGTGTCCTTGGCGGTGCTTCTCACCTCGGTCGGGAATGTTTCTGACAGTTTCGCACGCTTTGCTCAGGCACTTGGTGACCGCCGACGTCGCGGCGGGCCGCAAAACTATGACGCGGACGGGCCCGAAGAGCTGCGCGATATCGTGACTGCGGTGAATGATCACCTGGATGCCGAACGTGCGCAGCTTGAGAAACGCGCCATTGTACTGTCGGGTGTCAGCCACGATCTGGGGACACCTGCAACCCGCGTCCGGCTGCGTGCGGCGCTGATTCCCGATGGCGAGTTGCGCGAAAAGCTCGAGGCCGACGTGGACCAGATGACCGGCATGATAGAAAGCGTGCTTACTTACACGCGATCGGAACTCAGCGTCGAGGAACCGCGCCAGATATCGCTGACCTCGCTGGTTGAGTCGCTTGTGGCCGATTATCAGGATATGGACCGGCCTGTGTCGTTGAAAGCCGTTGATCCCGTTGTCGTCGAAAGCGCGTCGTCTGTTTTCATGTCACGCCGTGGGCATGCGTCGCTGCCGGAAACGCGGCGCATCCTGGTGACGGGTCAGCCCATCGCATTGAAACGAGCTTTGTCCAATCTGATCGATAATGCCCTGAAATACGGTCGTCACGCCGAGGTTGAACTGGAAACCGATGCTCAGACCGCCACGATCGTCGTCGAGGACAAGGGCGCCGACCTATCGGTCGCGGATATCGAGGCGCTACTGGCACCGTTCCAGCGCGGATCAAACATCGGATCTTCGGACGGGTTCGGATTGGGCCTGACAATTGTCAGCACCGTTGCCGAACAACATGGCGGAACGCTGAGTTTCGAGGCCGGAGATCAGGGTCTGCGCGCCCGACTACAGATCACACGGCAATAGTCATGGCGCATAGCTGCGCACCAAGGCGCTGGCGATCAAGGCCCAGCCATCAGCGATGACGAAAAACGCCAATTTGAACGGCAGCGAGACTGTAGCCGGGGGCACCATCATCATTCCCATCGACATCAAAACCGCTGCGACAACGAGATCGATTATCAGGAAAGGTAGGAAAATGAGGAACCCGATCTGAAAGGCCCGCGCGATTTCCGACAACATGAAGGACGGCATCAGCACGGATAACGGGGCCTCGGGCGATAGTTGGATCGCAGCATCATCCGGGCGCAGGTCTGCCATGGCTTGAAACGTGTCGACATCAATGCGCGCTGCCATAAAACTGCGAAACGGCACCAGCGCGCGTTCCAGCGCAGGCTCTACGTCAAGCGTTTCCTCGACCATCGGCTGAATCCCGGTCTCCCACGCCTCGGTAAAAACCGGCTCCATGACGAAATAGGTCAGAAACAGCGCCAGACTGACGATCAACATATTTGGCGGTGACTGCTGCAAGCCGATTCCTTGCCGCAGGATCGCCAAAACCGTGATCAAAAACGGGAAACAGGTGATCATGATCGCCAGTCCCGGTGCCAGGCTGAGCACCGTGATCAGCAAAATCAACTGGATGGTCCGGGCCGAGATCGACCCACCCTCGCCCAGGGACAGCGACAGTTCTTGCGCCGCGCCACCGGAGGGTATGACCAGCAAAAGCGCCAGCCAAAACAGGTGGCGCATCATCCGATCCCGTTCTGCAGATCCGAGATTTCGGTCAGCCGTACAGCCAGTTGCCCGGACTGGTCGCCCTCCATCTCTTCCAACAGACCGCGCGCTACCAATTGGTCCCCAACATAGAGGTCAACCGGATCCTCGATCCGCTTGTCCAGTGTCAGTACGGCATTTTCGCCCATGCTCAACAGGTCACGGATCAAAGGCCGCGCACGCCCGACCGAGACGGTGACTTCGATCGGAACAGTCTCGAACGGGTTGGGTTTTTCGGGTTTCGGTGGTTGAGGATCACTCATTTGACAAAGCCTCTTTTGCTTCAAACAGATATGCGTCGAACGTTGCAGCAATGGATGAGAGCAAGGCAGCGCAGTCCACCTCGCGTTGGGCGATCCCCACCTGCAATCGCGCCTGTCCCGGCTGGAGCGAGACATCCTCGATGACTTGGGGACGCGGCGAGATATCCTGCGGCAGCATCGCCTCGACCTGATCCGAAGTGCCCGCCGGAACAGTCAGCTGCAGTGGCTGGTCAACCTGCTCTCGCGCCATGTCGCAAAGCTGCTCGGTCAATCGCTTCGCAAAGCCATGCTCGATCGTCTCAGGCAGAATAGTCTGAACCAGGCTGTGGAACATCGGTTCCAGCGACAGGGTCATGCGGGTCAATGCTTCTTGATAGGTAAAGGACAGGTCGGATAACGTCGCCGACAGATCGGAGCTTAGCTGTGTACCAGTCTGTTCCTGCGCCTGAACCGCATCTTCCCAGCCCGCCCCATAGCCTTGTTCAAATGCAGCAAGCCGCTGTTCTTCCAGTGCGTCTTCATCCAGTAGATGTACGGCCACCCCAGCCGCAGGGGCGGTGAAGTCTTCAAGAAGATGAGCGATCGACATCACACCTTCTCCTCGCCTTCTTCAAGCCAGCTGCGCAGGATCTCTACCGTCTCTTCCTGCTTGTCGCCGATCATGGCGCGCAAACGGTCGACAGAATCTTCCCCTCGCGCAGCGGCAATCGCCGGAACATTCGGCTGCGCCGCATCCGCGAGCGGTGCAAAGTCCGGCGCATCTGCGGTCGCAATTTCCCCGGTCAGGGAAGGCGCTGGGGCGACCTCGACCGGTGCACCTGCTGGCAGCAGCGCCGATGCCGCAGATTTCGTCAGAATTGGCCGTATGACAAACAGACCCAAAACAAGGGAAACCAGCGCCAAAACCACCATCTGGATTAGCGACATAGCGTCGATGTGCATGTTCTGCCAGATCGACCCGGACACCAACTCGCCCTGGGGTTCAACCATGGGCAAGTCGAGCGATTTCAGTGTGATGACGTCGCCGCGTTCAGCATCAAACCCGACCGCAGAAGCCACAAGCTCTTGCAGTGCATCAAGCTCGGGCTGCGGCATGGGTTCAAAAATCTCGACGCCATCTGTACCTGCCGCTCGAACACCATTGACCAGCACCGCGACAGTCAGACGTTTGATCGCACCTGGCGCGCGATGAACTTCCAACTCGGTCTCTGACACCTCATAATTCACCCGTTCGCGGGTCTGAGTGGCATTCGAATTGGATTCATCGCCTCCTGCCCCGTCGCCATCCGGCAGATTCGACGCCACTGTCACATCCGCCGACTGATTACGCGCACTGTCCGACCGTTCTTCAACATCCGTGCTGATCGCAACACGGCCTTTGGGGTCAAAGCGACGTTCCCGGATAGACTCGGTTTCGGTCACCGTATCTACGCTGACCTCAACCACCGCGTTGCCGGCCCCGACCCGGGCTTCGATCAGACGTAGAACTTTCTCACGCAATTGGCGCGCCTTATCATCTGCAGTATCGGCTGCCACCGCCGTGTCCTGCGCGCCAATCACGGCCCCGTTTGAATCAATCACAGTGACGTTTTCCGGTGCCAGCCCGCTAACCGCCGACGCCACTAAAAACCGGATCGCCTTTGCCTGATCTCCGTTAATCGGTGCACCCGACGGGACCAGATAAACCGAAGCGGTTGGTGCTATGCTGCGCTGAAACGGGTTGGAGGAGCTGTTGGCGATGTGCACCCGGGCCTTGCTGACATGCGGGCTGCCCACGATCGTGCGCGCCAGCTCTCCTTCTTTTGCGCGCCAATAGGCGGCATCAAACATCTGCGACGTAGTGCCAAAGCCGCTGAGCGAATCCAGCAGTTCGTAACCGCGATTGCCGTTCGCAGGCAGGCCCTCGCTGGCCAAAGTCATCCGCAACTCATCCCGCTGAACGCCGGGGACGTAGATCGAGCCACCCCTTATTTCATAGGTCACACCACGCTGGTCCAGCGCCCGCACGATATCCCCTGCCGCACCGCTTTCGAGCCCCGCATAAAGCAGCGTCATCGACGGCGCTGTCACAATCCGTGACATCGCAAGCACACCCAGAAACACCAGTGCCACGGCACCGGCCACGATAATTTGTTTGCGCCTGTCCAAACTTGCCCAGACAGTTCCGATCTGCTGCACGCTTACCTCCGACTCACCGACATTCTGTGCGGCTCTGCCCTTGTTTGGACGATTGCCCTTAACAATCGGTTAGTCCCTGAGGGGTTATGACGGTTGCCGAACAGATTCATGAGGACGGCATGACCGACGCAACTGCAGATGAGGCGGAAGCCACTAAAAAATCAGGGAAAAAAGGCCTTCTGCTTGGACTGATTCTGGCTATCGCGGGCGGTGTTGGTGGCTATTTCATAACTGCATCCGGCCTGCTTCCCATAGGTGGGTCCGAGATGGTGAAAGAGGCCAAAAAGAAAGGCGAAGACGCTTCCGTAAAGGCACTTCCCGATGTGAAATTTGTCGATCTTCCGCCGGTGATCATCTCGGTCAAGTCAGATGATTCGCGACATTTGAAATTTCACGCGCAGCTTGAAGTGAACGCGGGCTACGCCGCCGAGGTTGAAAAGATGCAGCCGCGAATCATGGACGTTCTGAACAGCTATTTGCGCGCCCTTGAGTTAACCGATCTGGAAGATTCTCTGGCTTTGATGAGGATCCGCGGACACCTGCTACGACGCATTGGGATCGTCGTGGGCGAAGGCCGCGTGCGTGACGTTCTGGTCATGGAATTTGTACTGAATTAGGAGGCGATGGTGGAGTTGATTGCCGATATTCTGCTGGTTGCGGGCGCTCTTGGGGCTGGTCTGTATTGTTTCGTTCTGTCGCGACGCCTGAAGCGGTTTACCGATCTTGAGAAGGGTGTGGGTGGCGCCGTTTCCGTGCTGTCCTCGCAAGCAGAAGAGTTGCGAAAATCGCTGGATAGCGCACGCCAGGCTTCGGATGATTCCGGCACCGCGTTGCAGACGTTGACCGAACGGGCGGAAACCGTCGCACAACGGTTGGAGCTTATGATGGCCTCGATGCACGATGTTGTTCAGGAAGAGCCCTCTGAGCCAGACGCTCCCAAGGATCAGCCAGATGACGCACCTGCTGAGGACAGGTCTGAGCAGCCCGGCGAAGCACAAGAAACTGCATCCGATTCGTCTGGTGAACCAACTGAGGTCTCGACTGAGCCATCGGAAGCTCCACCAGAGCCGCCCGCAAAGAAACCAGAAGGCCTGATGTTCTTTCGGCACGCCGCACCATCTGGCGGAGCAGCGAAATGAGTCGCAACCGGGCAAAAGCGCCTGATCGCCGAGCGCGGGGCGGTGTTCTGACCATCATTTCCTTGCTGATGGTCGGCTCTGCGATTATTCGCATCGGGCTTGAGGCCGGGCCTGCACTTGCCCGCGGCGCGGAACCAAACATGGCCTCGCCGGTCGGTGGTGAACGCAAAGAGGCGAATGCGGCAGATCTACAATTGCTGCTTACGGAACTATTGCGCCGTGAAAAGACTCTAAACCAGCGTGAAAGCACGATTTTGGACCGGGAACGGGCGCTCGACATTGCCGATCAGGCCATCGAAACCCGGCTCACCATGCTGGAGGACGCCGAGAACGCTCTGCGTGAAACGGTGGCGATTGCCGAAAAGGCCGCCGAAAACGATCTGACACAACTGACTGACGTGTATCAGAGCATGAAGCCCAAAGATGCCGCCGCGTTGTTCGAAACGATGGACGCGGTATTCGCCGCTGGCTTCCTGTCTCGCATGCCACCGGAAGCTGCCGCTGAAGTTATGGCCGGTCTCAGCCCCGAGGCTGCTTACACCATCAGCGTGATCATGGCCGGGCGCAATGCACGTGCCCCACAGGAATGACCCTCATGGCCATATCTATCTGCACCCTCAACGCTGGAGACCTTTCATGATCGGGCTCATCGGAATTGCCGTCATCTTTGTCATGGTATTCGGCGGCTACCTTGCCGCAGGCGGCAAGATGGCCATCATTATGAAATCACTGCCCTTCGAGATGATGATGATCGGAGGGGCCGCAGTCGGCGCATTTCTGATCAGCAATGATATCGGCGGCGTAAAACACACCGCCAAGGATATCGCGAAAGTTTTCAAAGGACCCAAATGGAAGCCCGAGGATTATTGCGATCTGTTATGCTTGTTATTCTCTCTGATCCGGATCTCACGCGCGAACCCGGTCGAGGTAGAGCAGCACATTGAAGAGCCAGGAAGCTCATCGCTATTTTCCGCATATCCCAAGATTCAAGCCGACAAAGAAGCGGTGGACCTGATCTGTGACACCATGCGCTCGGCGGCGATGAACTATGACGACCCGCACCAGGTTGAGGAGGTGCTGGAGAAGCGGATGGAGGCGAACTTCCACCATGCCATGCATTCAAGCCACGCGCTGCAAACCGTTGCTGACGGGTTGCCCGCTCTGGGGATCGTGGCCGCCGTTCTGGGTGTGATCAAGACGATGGGAGCAATCGACCAACCACCGGAAGTTCTGGGTAAGCTGATCGGCGGCGCGTTGGTTGGGACGTTTCTGGGGGTTTTTCTGGCTTATGGATTGGTGGGCCCTTTTGCGGGCAAGCTGAAATCTGTTGTCGAAGAAGACAACCACTTTTACCAACTCATCAAAGAGGTTCTGGTGGCTAATCTTCACAACCACAACGCGGCCATGTGTATTGAGGTCGGCCGCCAGAACACACCGACCCACAACCGGCCCGGTTTCTCAGAACTTGAAGACGCGCTTAAGGAACTCAAGCAGGCTGCAGCATGATCCGCGCATTGTCTTTGGTCTTGCTCGCATGGGGCACAAGCGCGTCAGCACAGGCTTTGACCGTGCGATCGGGCGAGCATGAGGGATACACGCGTCTGGTGGTACAGGTCCCCTCTGGCACCGGTTGGATGTTGGATCCGGTCGAGAACGGCGCGCGGCTGAGCATTGGCATCGATAATGCGACATTCAACACTGCAGCTGTCTTCGACCGCCTGTCGGGGAACCGTCTGCAATCGCTTCAACAGGCCGGGCCAGGTGCAGCGTTGGAGATGACATTTGGGTGCGACTGCGTGGCAACGGCATTTCTGCATCGCCAAACTATGGTTGTCATAGATATCGCACCCGGCCAGGGTACACCTGCAAATGACCCGGTAGAGCCAGAGGCGCTTCCCAGGACTGCAAGTATCCCGGCCCCAAAACCCTTACCTACTGATATTCCAGCCACCGAACTGGCCTTGCCTTTGCTGCAATTAAATCAACGAAATTTTGAGGAGCAGTTGGCATCACGTATATTGCAAAGCGCTGATCGAGAGGTTGTTGATCTTGAACTGGCAGGTGTCGGAAGCAGGGAATCGTCCAGTTTTGGGTCGCTGCGATCTTCGGAAAAGCTGGTACCAAATCTGCGACTGTCTTCGGTGCTCGATGAGGTTTCGGGGCTAGGCAATCTGGCAGTTCCTCAGATTGATAGCAAACCGGAATGTATCACGGACAGCGAACTGGGTTTTGGGACATGGTCGGGCGCTCGATCATTTTCCGAGGATGTGGCCGAATTGCGGGTCGGGCTATTTCAGGAATTCGATCGTGTCGACCAGGCGCATGCAATGGATTTGGCGAAGCTCTATACGTATTTCGGGTTCGGTGTAGAAGCGCACCAAGCCCTGTCTTTGTTGTCGGAGACCTCGGTTGAGCAGCGCAGAGTAGCGGCCATCGCATCAGTGATGGACGGGTTGCCTGCGCCGACGCCGAACCCTTTGGAAGGACAGCAAAGATGTGATGGTGCCGCCGCACTCTGGGCGCTTTTGAGTAAGGGTAAACTTCAATCCGATGCGCATGTGAAGGCGATCGAACGCAGTTTTGGTCGGCTGCCGTGGCATCTCAGGCAACATCTCGGCCCGGATATCGCCGAGATGTTTGTCTCGGCAGGCCGACTTGAAGTATCGCGCCGGATCTTGCGTGCGGTCGAACGGGTCTTAGAGGACGAACCCGCTGATGTAACCTTTGCCCAAGCCAAAATCGCGGATGCTGCAGGGGATACCGATACCGCAGAAACGCTGTTGACCGAGGTCATATCGGCGCCCGATGCCGCGACCGATGCGCCGTTGGCACTTGCGCGGTTGATCGAAAAGCGGTGGTCGGACCGGGGTACGGTCTCGCCCCGCGACCTCGATTTAGCTGCAAGTTATGCGCGCGAGCTTCGGAAGTCCGATCTTGGCCCGATGTTGGCGCGTGCACACGCTTTGGCGATGGCTTTGTCGCAGGATTTTACCGGAGCTCTTGCCAGTTTTGAGGATGTCTCGGATTCCGACGAATGGCAGAGGACACGAGATCAGGTATTCCAATTGCTGGCGGAGCGGGCGGACGACATTACTTTCCTGCGCCATGTGATGGAATTGAAGGACAAGCGACGCAACGCGCTGGCGGTCGAAACTGCCGTGTCCATGGCAGAGCGATTGGCTGACCTTGGGTTTTCAGCGCAGGCTTACGCGCTGGCAAACCGACCGCAAGATCGGGAACGCAGCCGTGATCGTGCTCGGCTTCGGGCAAAGGCGGCTCTGTTGGGCAACCGTCCCCGTCAGGCGCTGCTGGAAATCGCGGACGATTCCTCGGACACCGCGCAAGAGTTGCGCGCCCAGGCCATGATGCAAACACAGGATTTCGATGCCGCCGCGCGCGCATTGCAGGCAGGCGGGAAGCACGAGATGGCCGATCGATACAACTGGTTGGCGGGCTCCGGCGGTGCGGATGAAGAGAGGTCAAACACCTTCACCGATTTGTCCCGCATCCGAACGTCCCTGATCAAGCCCGTTGCGCGGCAGCCGGACAAGCCGTTGTCGGACGCCGCAATGCTAATACAGGACAGCACCATCGCACGCGCGCAGATCATTGAAATGCTTGAGACAGTGCGCGCAATTGACCCGAACTGAACCTTGGAAGTCTGTTCTTGCAGGGACAGGTGTAACTGATTTGGCCTGTAGGCTGATAGACGCCAAAATCAGCCTCTAACAAAGGTATTGAATTCATTTGGACTTCCTATGCGTTAATCCATGATGCCCATGGGACAGTGGCGGTAAACTCAGTGAACGTGTCGAAGATCTACAGCTGGCTCAATGATCATTCAGGACCACCGCACGCGTTCAAGTGTGCTGGTTCTTGGACAACTCTATCTGAAATTACGATCACCACATCTGCCCTTGGTAATCCAGGCCGAGTGACTCAGACTTTCTGAAACCGTATTCAAGGGCATTACGGTTGCCACATCGGGATCCGGCAGACCCGCCCCAGAGATTTGTTCAGCCCAGATGTGAACATGCACCGCCAAAACAGCCGCTACAATTGGCATTGCGTATTGTGCCGGGGACATGGTCTGGGGTTGGCCCCAAGTTAGCTCGCCCTTTCCAGCATCGCCACGTCAATCCAACCAAACTTGGCCAGTTGATAAAGGATCAAACTGCACCGATCACATAAGCTTGGGCGTGTGTTTTCACAGGCTGATCTCCGGTTTGCGGAGGAGGCGTCTTGAGGAATTTAGTCATATGTACGAGCCGGCATGTGCTCTGCCCCCGACGTGAACCATCAAGAACAGAGACTATTCAACCGGATTTATTCAGTATGGGGCCTCCACATCATTCATCGAGACGTAGACTGTCTTCATCTCGCTGAAGTGGTTGATTGCCAGTTTCGAGTTCTCGCGACCGACGCCCGACATCTTAGATCCGCCGAACGGTGCCTCAACCGGGGCCAGGTTATAAGTGTTGATGTAACAAGTCCCCGCCTCAAAACCTGCCACGATGCGGTGGGCGCGGGTTAGGTCGTTGGTGAAGACGCCGGCGGCCAGACCGAATTCAGTGTCATTGGCACGGGCCAAAACCTCTTCTTCGGTGTCGAAGTCCAGCACCGACATCACCGGGCCGAAAATCTCTTCGCGCGCGATTGTCATATCGTCCTTAACATCGGCAAAAACCGTGGGCTGCATGTAGAAACCATCGCCTTGGACCCGTTCGCCGCCATAGATCAGCCGCGCGCCTTCAGCCTTACCCTTTTCGACATAGCCAAGCGCGATATTCATCTGGTTTTCGCTGACCATCGGGCCAAAGTTGACCTCTTCATCCATCGGGTCGCCGATTTTCGCCGTAGCAAGGCGTTCAGACAGGCGCTTAAGGAACGCTTCCTTGATTCCCTTTTGCACAAAAACTCGAGTGCCGTTGGAACAGACCTGTCCCGAGGAATAGAAATTTCCCAGAATGGCGCCTGACACGGCATTTTCGATGTCGGCGTCGTCGAACACGATCATCGGGGACTTGCCACCCAATTCCATGGTGACATGTTTCATGCCATCGGCGGCAGCAGCGTACACCTTGCGACCCGTTGGAACCGACCCTGTTAGCGAGACCTTGGCCACTCGGGGGTCGGTCACCAGGCTGGCGCCTACATCACCGTAGCCCTGAACAACGTTATAGACGCCTTTGGGTGCACCTGCCTCGATCAAAATCTCGGCTACTTGCAATGCCGACAGCGGAGTAGTCTCGGAAGGCTTGAAGATCATTGTGTTTCCGCACGCCAACGCCGGGGCACCCTTCCAGCAAGCGATCTGCGTCGGGTAGTTCCATGCCCCAATGCCCACACAAACGCCCAGCGCCTCGCGGACGGTATAGACAAAATCCCCGTCTGCCAGAGGGATATGGTCGCCGGTCAGCGAGGCCGCCAGACCGCCAAAATACTCCAGCGCATCCGCGCCGCTGGTAGCGTCGGCCACCAGCGTTTCCTGCAGAGGTTTGCCGGTATCATGGGTTTCGATAATCGATAAGTCACGATTGCGATCCCGCATGATGTCGGCCGCGCGTCGCAGCACACGGCCTCGCTCGGTGCCCGATAGGGCAGCCCAGGCCGCTTGGGCCGATTTTGCGCTGTTTAGAGCCTTTTCAACAATCTCAGGCGTGGCGGAATGCAGCCGTGCGATGACCTCTCCGGTGGCGGGGTAGATAACGTCGATGGGCGCGCCATTGGTGTCCTCGACATACTCGCCATCGATGAAATGGCTGGCCTTAGGTTGAAACTTCATGCCGGTTCCCTCTGTGTTCAGAAATCTCTTTAGGCAAAGAGATCGCGTGCGTTGAGGATCGAATTATCGATTATTGACTGATCAGTCAATCAAGCCGCAAATTGGCAGGTTCTCGCCTAACCCAAAGGGTCTTCCCTTGAAACGAAAGGTTAATGTTCTATTTATGTTCTACATAGTCAGAGGATTACCCGATGGCCCAGAACATGCGAAATTCCGCCCTGAGCGGCCCGACAAACGACTATCACCTGCTGCCAGTTACAGATCGGCAGATGCGCTTTGCCCGCGCCATCGCGCAACAATCAGCGCTTGAGATTCCGGTCGAGGCGCAGCGTGACCGCAAATCCCTGTCGGACTGGATTTCAGCTCATAAGCCGCATGATCCGTCGCCCTTTACAAACTACCCAACAGGTAAGCAGGTTGCTTTTGCCGAACGTATCTCGCGCAGCAAGCGCCGCCCGATCCCGTCCGAGTGTTTCCGCGACAAACAAATGATGTCGCGCTGGATCGATCATAATAAATAGATCGCTCTATTTGCCGTGGTTGCGCGCGTATAGCGCGACGGCGGCGGCCACAAACATGCCCAACAGGATGTAACCCGTCACAGCCTCGGCCACAGCCAGCCCACGGCAAAAGCCAGTTGGGGACATGTCCCCATATCCGACCGTTGTGAAGGTGACGTATGAGAAATACAGAATATCGGCTGGCCCTTCAGCGCCGATCACACAATGGTCGTTATATCCAAACGCGCCGTAGACGGCTGCGAACAGGAATGGCACGACCTGGATGAAGGACACCCCCATCAGGAACAACAACCTCCGGGGGGATTTCACCTGGGTCATGTAGTACCAGGACTGCGAGGCGATCCAGATTAGAAGGCCTACCGAGGAAAGCGTGCCAATGGTGTCGCCTGCAGTGGCTTCGTTCAGGCGCGACAGACCGTACCACGCAAGAAAGCTTGCCAAGACCAGTCCAAGCGCCGCCAGAAAAGTTGATTTCCATTCTTCCAGGGTTCTGGGTTCGTGGGTCATGAGCGCTCCGTCGGTTGGGCTTGCGCACAATCATCCGATTTCAAACGTGGCCTGCAAGCTGATTTCAGTCAGAACCCAGATGTTCCTCGCCCCGCGCGCGGGCCAGCTGTATCTGCTTTTGCCGCTCGCGAAACCGCGCCTTGTCCTGTTCTGAAGTCTCATTGATACACCGATGGCAGGATACGCCATGCTCGTATGCAGGGCGTTTCACATCTTCGGGCAGGATCGGGCGACGGCAACCATGGCACAGCTTGTGTGGGCCTTCGACCAGACCATGACCAACTGAGACGCGGTTGTCGAAGACAAAACACTCACCCTGCCAAGTGCTGTCTTCGGGTGGCGTTTCTTCCAGATACCGCAGGATGCCACCTTTCAGGTGATAGACATCTTCGACCCCTTGCCCCAGCAGGTAGTTGGTGGATTTTTCGCACCGGATGCCACCGGTGCAGAACATCGCAACGCGTTTGTTGTGAAAGCGCTCCTTGTTCTGTTCCCACCACGCCGGGAAATCGCGGAAACTGGCTGTGTTAGGGTCTATTGCACCCTCAAACGTGCCAATCGCCACCTCGTAATCGTTGCGGGTGTCGATCACCACCACATCATCTGATCGGATCAGCGCGTTCCAGTCCTCAGGCTCGACGTAATTGCCGACATTTGCGCGGGGATCGACATCGGGTTGCCCCATAGTCACGATCTCTTTCTTCAACCGCACCTTCATCTTGCCGAAGGGCGGATGGTCCGAGGTCGCCTCTTTCCACTCAAGATCAGTGCATCCTGGCAACGCACGGATATGCGCCAGAACCGCGTCAATCCCGGCACGAGGACCGGCGATGGTGCCATTGATCCCTTCCTGCGCCAGCAGCAGGGTGCCTTTCACCGACTGCGCGCGGCAAAGCTCGTGCAAAGCCGGGCGCAGCGCATCGGGGTCGGTAAAACGCGTGAAATGATAGAGGGCAGCGATTGTGTACATGTGGGCGATCTAATGCCCTTGGCAAAAACACACAAGAGACCGCATTGACGATACCCGCTGCGCACCATACCGATAACGCGACTTTAGGAGGCCAGCATGTCCCACGCCCTGCTCGTTATCGATGTTCAAAATGACTTCTGCCCCGGCGGCGCGCTTGCCGTTGCCGGAGGGGACGAGATCGTCGCACCGATCAATGCGATCATGGATAGGTTCGATACGGTGATCCTGACACAGGATTGGCACCCGGCGGGGCATTCTTCATTCGCCAGTTCTCATACTGGCAAAGCGCCGTTCGAGATGATCGACATGCCTTATGGCCCTCAGGTCTTGTGGCCCGATCACTGTGTTCAGAGCAGCGCAGGCGCGAACTTCCATCCGGATTTGCGAACAGATGGCGATCTGATCATCCGCAAGGGATTTCGCAGCGCTATCGATAGCTATAGCGCGTTTTTCGAAAACGACCATTCCACGCCCACTGGTCTAAAAGGCTATCTTGAGACGCGCGGGATCACGCAGCTGACCATGGTCGGTTTGGCAACAGATTTCTGCGTGCATTATTCGGCGGTAGATGCGGCACAGCTGGGGTTTGATGTCACTGTCTTAAGCAACTTGTGCCGCGCCATTGATATGGACGGATCTTTGGCTGTCGCAGAACAGGCCATGCGCGCAGCGGGTGTGACACTGGCCTGAGGATCAAAGCGCGGCACCATGCTCGGCCAGCAGTTTCAGAAACACGAACAGGATCACGGCAAGACCTAACGCGAAACCGATACGCCCAGAAACCGTGCGACGCTTTGGACGCACTGGTCTTGGGCGTGGCGCTTGCAATGGTCGCTCGGGCATTTTCCGGTTCACGGTCCCGGGCTTTGCGGTCCTGATATGGCCCAAGAAGTGATGGAAATCGAACTCACCACTATACTCTCCCTGGACACCCATATTCCGGATATTCGCAAAAAGCCGCTTTAGGATCAGGAGGCGATCTTCAGCGTCTTCTGGCCGAAAATAACCTCGGGCAAGATGCCCATCCGACTCGTCCAGGCTAAATCCTGATTCCAGAAATATTCTGCGAATCTTGGGCGATGCAGCGCGCAAAGCGTCTGCCGTCTTGATATCCCTGAACCGCGCCCGCACCGGGGGCCGCCCAGTTATCGATGTTTGCCCATGCTCAGGATCAACCTCATCCGGAGCTATTGCAACAATGTCAAAATCGTACTCGAGACTCATTCACTAACTTCAACCTTCAGTTCCATCCCCACCCCTCACTAAAGCGTGAAGGAAACCCACAATAAGCCCGTAATGTGTTCTGTCGTGGGCATTGTTCCCAATTCCGCGACTCTTGCCATTTCGTGCTCCGATTGATCTAACAACGGAAATTGCAGGAGGTCCCCATGGTCGATATCGCGACGCGGGTCTACAATCATAAATGGAAGATTGACCCGATTATCCGGTCATTGATCGACACAGATTTCTACAAACTGCTGATGTGCCAGTCAGTGTTTCGAAATAAGCCCCAAACCGATGTGGTGTTTTCGCTGATCAACCGGTCGAATCACGTGCCATTGGCCCGTTTGATCGATGAAGGCGAGCTGCGCGAGCAGTTGGATCACATCCGCTCGCTAAGTCTGAGTCGTGGGGAAAGCACGTGGTTGCGGGGCAATACATTCTACGGCAAGCGTCAGATGTTCCGCCCGGATTTCATGGAATGGTTCGAGAACCTGCGCCTGCCCCCTTACCACCTGGAGCATAAGGGTGATCAGTATGAGCTGACCTTTGAGGGTAAGTGGCACGAGGTCATGCTATGGGAGATCCCGGCGCTGGCCGTACTGATGGAATTACGCTCACGCGCGGTTCTGAACGATATGCGCCGGTTCGAACTACAGGTGCTCTATGCCCGTGCAATGACACGCGTATGGGAAAAGATAGCCCAGCTTCGCACTATTGAGGGGCTTGGGATCGCGGATTTCGGCACGCGGCGGCGGCATTCCTTCCTTTGGCAGGACTGGTGTGTGCAGGCCATGATTGAAGGTTTGGGCTCGTCCTTTACCGGAACGTCCAACTGTCTGATCGCAATGCGACGCGAAGTTGAGGCTATTGGCACCAACGCACATGAACTACCTATGGTGTATTCTGCGCTCGCCGAAGACGACGCCGCGCTTGCGCAGGCGCCCTATGACGTCCTTAGCGACTGGCACGAGGAACATGATGGAAATCTGCGCATCATTCTGCCCGACACGTATGGCACCAAAGGGTTTCTGGACCGCGCGCCTGACTGGCTGGCAGGCTGGACCGGCATTCGCGTTGACAGCGGCGACCCCGCAACCGGCGCAAAAATCGCAATAGACTGGTGGAAATCACGCGGCGAAGACCCGACGCAGAAGCGGGTTATTTTCTCGGACGGGTTAGATGTGGACAAGATACGCGAATTGCACGCTCAGTTCGCGGATCAAACCAATGTCTCGTTCGGCTGGGGTACGTTGCTGACCAATGACTTCCGCGAACTTGTACCGAATGACGCATTGGCTCCCTTTTCGCTAGTCTGCAAGGCGGTCTCGGCCAATGGCTACCCGACGGTCAAACTATCTGACAACCCGGAAAAGGCGATGGGACCCGCCGAGCAGATTGAGCGGTACAAGCGCGTCTTTGGCGTTGGAGCGCAGGAGCCGATCGAAGTGATCGTTTAGCCGTGGTAGGCCGCAACCGTCTTGAGCTGCGAGAACCCATAAAGCGCCTCGAACCCTTTTTCGCGGCCATGGCCGGATTTTCCAACGCCGCCAAAAGGCAGCTCGACACCTCCGCCCGCGCCGTAGTTGTTAATGAACACCTGCCCCGAACGCAAACCCTTAGCCAGCCGCATCTGACGCCCACCATCTCGGGTCCAGACGCTAGCAACAAGGCCATATTCGGTGCTATTTGCTATGGTTAGAGCCTGTTCTTCGGTGTCAAACGGGATCAGAACCTGTACGGGGCCAAAGATCTCATCCCGCGCCAAGGCATGATCGGGCGGCACATCCGAGAACAGTGTGGGCCTGACATATGCGCCGGATTCGGGTGCGCCAGCCGCAATCTGGCCCTCGGCGGCAATCGCCAAGTCCGAGCCTTGGTGAAGGAAACCGGTCACGATTTCTTTTTGCCGTGTTGAGATCAGCGGACCGACGCGCAAATCCCGGATCGCCGGACCAACGGTGAGTTCTTGATAGGCAGTCGCCATACGGGATTTCACCGCATCATAAACACCGCGCTGCACCAGAATGCGCGAAGAGGCCGAGCAGGTCTGGCCCGCATTCTGTATACCCGCATTCACCAGATACGGCAGCGCGGCATCCAGATCGGCGTCATCGAAAACCAGTTGCGGCGACTTGCCGCCCAGTTCCAGTGTCACCGGAACAACGTTTCGACCCGCCGCCTGCTGAACCAACGCGCCAGTCGCGACCGAACCGGTGAATGAGATGTGATCCACACCCGGGTGTGCCGACAGGGCCGCGCCCGCCTCAGCCCCCAGGCCGGGCACCACATTCAGGGCACCAAGCGGAAGGCCCGCCTGTATCGCCAGATGCGCGAAGGCCAGTGCGGTCAGGCAGGCCTCTTCCGCCGGTTTCAGAACACAGGCGTTACCCATTGCCAGCGCCGCCCCGACAGAACGGCCAATGATCTGCATCGGATAATTCCACGGCACGATGTGGCCGGTCACACCGTGGGGCTCGCGCAACGTGTAGACGGTATAGCCATCCAGATAGGGAATGGTCTCGCCCATCACTTTATCCGCAGCACCACCATAAAATTCGCAATACCGCGCCAATGCTACCGCATCTGCCCGCGCTTGGGTCAGCGGTTTGCCGACATCCATCGCCTCTAGCTGTGCCAGTTCATCCACTCGGTCCAGAACCAGTTGCCCCAGTCGGGTGAGAATACGCCCTCGCTCCAGGGCCGTCATGCGACCCCAATCGCCATCGCACGCGGATCGGGCGGCCCGCACTGCAGCGTCGATATCGGTTTCGCCACCTCGAGCGATCTGGCAAATTTCGGAACCGTCCGAGGGATTCACCAGCGGCAAGGTTTGACCTGACGCGGGCATTTTCCATTCTCCGCCGATCAGGCAAAGGTTGGGATCGAACCAGAGGGGGTTAGTCATCGGAAGCTCCAATATCAGGATCTATACAAGGGTTTTTCATGCAGCGCCTCGTCCAGTCTCCGGCAATTTCGGTGCCGCATTGATCAGAGTTCTTGTGTAAGGATGCTGAGGCTCTGTGAAGACTTGCTCGGTTTCACCCTGTTCCACAATCTTGCCGGCCTGCATCACCAACACACGGTCGGTGATGGTTCGAACCACGCTCAGGTCATGGCTGATGAACAGGTAAGTCAGATCGTAAGCCGCACAAAGCTCGGCCAGCAGGTCGAGAATTTGGGCGCGGACCGAGACATCCAGCGCCGAGACAGCCTCATCAAACAGGATCAACTCGGATCGAATAATCAGAGCGCGCGCAATAGCGATACGTTGCCGCTGCCCACCCGAGAATTCGTGAATGTAGCGGCCCGCATCATCGGGGCTTAGGCCAACGGCGGTAAGCATCTCAGCGACGCGATCCTGCCGTTCAGAACCGGTTGGCGGGGTGTCCAGCAAATGAAATGGCTCGGTGATCAGGCGCGCGACCCGGTGGCGAGGATTGAAGCTGCCATAAGGGTCCTGAAACACCACCTGCATCTTGCGTCGCACTGCCAGATTGGGTTTGTGGCCGGTGAAAACAGGCTGACCATCAAGGGAAATGCGGCCTTGCTGCACCTCCTCCAAGCCCAAAATAGCTCGTGTTAGGGTCGATTTTCCACAACCGGACTCTCCTACCAGCCCTAAACGCTCCCCCCGATTCAGGGTAAAGCTGACATGATCGACGGCCCGATGATGACCGGGCGTGGCAAACAGGCGCGTTCGGGGCAGACGGTAGTCCCGCACCACGTTCTCGACCTCAAGCAACGCTCGCGGTGCAGGAGAGGTCGGCAGGTTGACTTGATGCCCCGAAGCTTCGAACAGCATACGGGTGTAAGGGTGCTGCATATGGCGCAGGAGATGATCTGTTGCGCCCGTTTCAACAACCTCCCCATGCCGCATGACCACAATCTGATCCGCCATGTCTGCAACCACCGCCAAATCATGCGTGATCATCAGCAGACCCATGCCATACTCCGACACGAGCCCTTTTAGCAGATCAAGGATTTGCGCCTGCGTGGTCACATCAAGCGCCGTTGTCGGCTCATCCGCGATCAACAGTCGGGGGCGCAGTGCAATCGCCATGGCGATCACCACTCGCTGGCGCTGACCGCCTGACAGTTCGTGAGGATAACGCTTCAACGGAAACCTGTCGGTTGGCAATCCAACCCGAGCCAGAACCTCTTCGGCCCGAGCGCGCGCTTTGGCCGGGGGCATGGCCTTGTGGATCAGGATAGTCTCCATAACTTGATCGCCGATGGTCTTCACCGGGTTCAGGGCAGTCATCGGCTCTTGGAAAACCATTCCGATCGCAGCGCCCCGCAGCGCACAAATCTCGGCCTCAGACCGGTTCAGCAGGTTCTGGCCCTCTAACTCTAGCACCCCATCTACTTCGGCATCGTTTGGCAGCAACTGCATCACGGCAAAGGCTGTCATTGATTTGCCCGAACCGCTTTCTCCGGTCACAGCCACGATCTGCCCAGGGGCAATCGACAGGTTAATCTTCTTTAAAATCGGCGTGCCGTGGATAGCCAACGAGAGGTCCTTGATCTGCAAAAGACTCATGCGCGGGCCACCCGTATCCGAGGGTCCAACCAATCGCGCAAGCCATCACCCAGAAGGTTCAGGCCAAGAACCGTCACGATGATGGCAAGACCCGGAATCAGAGCCAAATGCGGGGCAAAACTAACCATCGTCTGCGCATCGGCCAGCATTCTGCCCCAGCTTGGCGTAGGGGGTTGCGCACCAAGACCGACATAGGACAGCCCAGCCTCGGCCAGAATGCCAAGTGAGAACTGGATTGTTCCCTGAACAATCAGCAGATTGGCGACATTGGGCAGGATATGTTCAGCCGATATCCGTGCCGCGCCTTTGCCTGACACGCGGGCGGCAAGGATAAACTCGCGCTCCCAAAGAGACAAAGCTGCGCCTCGGGTGATGCGGGCAAAAACGGGGATGTTGAAGATACCGATGGCGATGATCGCGTTTATGGCCCCGGCACCAAAGACGGCGGTGATCAGAATGGCGATGACGAGAGAGGGGAATGCAAAGACCAGATCATTGCCGCGCATGATGAATTCATCTAGCCACGATCCACTGCGCGCAGCGGCAGCCAGACCCAAGGGAACTCCCAGCGCCATGCCAATCCCGACCGCGACCAGCGCCACCGCTATCGAGGTGCGCGCACCAACCATGATCATCGAGAACATGTCGCGTCCGAAATGATCGGTACCGAACCAGTGCTGTGCGCTGGGTGGCTGCAGCTTGGCCGGAATGCTCAGCGCGGCGTGGTCGTATGGGGTCCAGACAAAGGACACCAGCGCTGCCAGCACCACCAGTGAGGACAGCGTTGCGCCAAGGATCAGGTTGCGGCTCATGTCCTGCTCCTCAGCCTTGGATCGACTGCGGCATAGGCCAGATCGACAAAAAAGTTCACCATGATGACGGCAAAGACCAGCAGCATAACGACCGATTCCACGACGATCAGATCGCGCGCCGATATGGCCTGAAAAACCAGCCGCCCGAGGCCAGGTAGATAAAACACCTGTTCGATGATGATCGAACCCGCCAGCAGGAAGGAAAATTGGAGTCCAATGATCGTCAGTACCGGGATCAGAGCATTCCGCACTCCGTGTCGCCAAAGCGCCTGCCGACGCGAAAGGCCCTTGGCGCGTGCGGTGCGCATAAAATCCTCGGCCAGAATATCCAACAGAGCCGAGCGCATAACCCGCGCAAGGATCGCCGCTTGCGGCAGGGCCAATGCAATGGCTGGAAGGGTCAGCGAATGTAGACCGGTCCAAATGCCGTTCTCCCAACCCGCGAAACCGCCGGCATTGAACCAGCGCAAATTGATGGCAAAGACCAGCACCAGCATCATCGCGAACCAGAAATTCGGCACCGCGATACCAAGCTGAGTCGCACCCATCACGGTCAGATCACCCGGTTTGCCGCGCCGTGAGGCTGCGTAGATACCGGCGGGGAAAGCAATCAGCGTGGACAGGGTTAGCGCGTATAAAGCCAGCGGCAATGACACCCACAATCGATCTGCGATCATCTGCGACACGGGTGTGCGATAGGTGTAGGACGTACCAAAATCCCCAACCAGCATCCCGCCGACCCAGTTAAAGTACCGCTCGATCTTCGAGACATCGAGGCCCAGTTCAGCTCTCAGCGCAGTCAATGTATCGGCCTGCGCGTTCACGCCCAGCATGAACGACGCCGGATCACCGGGCGCGACCTCGATCACTGCAAAGATGACAACCGAGGCGACAGCCAGGCTCAGGATCAGCGACAGCAGACGTTTGAGGGCGTAGCGGAGCATTTGAAAACGTTAGGGTCACATCCCGTGTGGGTCCAGCGCCTAAGGCACGAGAAGATAGACAAAAAGAAACCCGCCAAACCAGAATCCTTGTGGGTTTCATGGTGCAACAGTTCGCGCCGGGGCGCTGGCCATCGCCCCGGTCCAACTCTGCTCTTCTATTCGGACCAACTGATCCCGGTCAGATCGATCGCTGCCGTGGGTGCATTTTCCCATAGCCCCTCAACACCGGCCTTGGCCACGCCAAGTTTGGCAAGTTGAAACAGGTACCCGTTGACGTAATCGGTCGAAATCAAGCGCTGTGCCTCACCCAGCAAACGTGTGCGCTCATCAGGGTCCGTGGTCGAATTCAGCGTGTCCATCAATGCCTGAAAGTCGGTGCTGTCATATTGGAAGTAATAGTCGGGCCGTGCATAAATACCGATATCCATCGGCTCGGTATGGCTGACGATGGTCAGGCCAAACTCCTTGCCCTTGAACACGCTTTCCAGCCACTGCGCCCATTCCACATTGATGATCTCGGCGGTGATGCCAATATCGGCCAGTTGCGCAGCGATGATTTCACCCCCGCGTCGGGCGTAGGAAGGCGGCGGCAAGTGCAGCGTGGTCTCGAACCCATCGGGATACCCGGCCTCGGCCAGCAGCGCCTTGGCTTTTTCCGGGTCATAGGCCGAATTGCCGGTCAGATCGACGTAAGCCGGGTTATGCGGAGCAAAATGCGTACCGATGGGTGTGCCATAGCCGAACATAGCCCCATCAATGATGGCCTGCCTGTCAATCGCGTGGGCCAATGCCTGTCGGACCAATATGTCATCAAACGGGGCTTGTTTGTTGTTGGTCGACAGAATGGTTTCCCCCTCGGTCGAGCCGACAAGAACCTGAAAGCGCGGATCAGCCTCGAATTGCGGCAGATTCTCGGGTGCGGGGAAGTTGTCGAACACGTCTACATCCTCGGCCATCATAGCGGCAAAGGCGGCGGTCGGATC
This sequence comes from Ruegeria sp. C5, assembly GCF_056537605.1. Classification (NCBI taxonomy): domain Bacteria; kingdom Pseudomonadati; phylum Pseudomonadota; class Alphaproteobacteria; order Rhodobacterales; family Roseobacteraceae; genus Ruegeria; species Ruegeria sp. C5. Next base: position 746,254 of record NZ_JBQFRX010000002.1, read on the forward strand.
CGAGATAAACTTAAACGTTGCGGTCTCTAACGCGGGCTGTTCGCCCCAATAGTCGGGGTTGCGATTCAGGATGATGCTGTCACCCTGCAGCCAGTCAGAGAAGGTGAAGGCCCCCGTGCCAACCGGATTGGTCTTGATATTCTCGATGCTTTCGGGCGCAACGATCACCGCGTCACCCCAGGCGAGATTGAAAAGGAAGTTCCCGTTCGGCTCATTCAACGTCACCTGAACGGTCAGGGGGTCCACTACCTCGACACTTTTAATGCCCGCAAACAAAGCCTTCTGCGCATTGGCGCTGTCTTCTGCCGTGGCGCGATCAAGGGTAAACTTGACGTCCTCGGCATCCATCGTTGTGCCATCGTGAAATGTCACACCGTCGCGCAGCTTGAATGTGTAAACGGTACCGTCATCCGAGATTTCCCAGCTTTCGGCCAGCCCCGGCACCACCGAGCCATCCCCCATGAACCGGGTCAGGCCTTCGAAGATATTGGTGTAGACAACCGAATCGATAGCCTGCGCCGCAGCGCTGGTCGGGTCCAGATGCGGTGGCTCAAGCTGCATGGCGATGGTGATGTCAGATTTGGCCATGGCCTGCGTGGCAAACAGGCCCGCGCCAAGGACCAGGGCCGACGCGAACGAGCGAAAGCGCTGCTTTGTCATGAAAATCTCTCCCCACTGAAATTGGCTAGCCCTGCTTTTTTCGGGCCGATCTGCGACCAATGTCCTCGCAAACCCGAGGTCAATCAAGGAATTGTTGGCGCAACCGGGGTTTCTTTGCGCCTGCCGCATCTGCTATGCCGCGCTGCAACATGAACCCTGCGAGGAGCGAGCATGAGCGCCACCGCCCGCAAGAAAGCCCCGAACGCCGAGGATATCCGCGCCCGGAAAGGTACTGATCCTCTGGTCTCGTTGACCGCCTACACAACACCGATGGCGCAGTTGATGGATGCGCATTGTGACTTCGTTCTGGTCGGTGACAGCGTCGGCATGGTGTTGCACGGGTTGACGTCGACTCTTGGTGTGACGATGGAGATGATGATCATGCACGGTCAGGCCGTTGCCCGTGGTCTGGACAAGGCAATGATGGTGATCGACATGCCTTTCGCCAGCTACGAGCATGACCCGGCTCAGGCATTCCGCAACGCAGCCCGGCTGATGTCGGAAACAGGAGCTGGGGCGGTTAAGCTGGAAGGTGGCGTCGAGATGGCTGAAACCATCCGGTTTCTGGTCAAACGCGGGATCCCGGTGATGGCACACATTGGCCTGACACCGCAGTCGATAAACACTTTGGGTGGCTATAAGGTACAAGGGCGCGACGAACAGGCCGATGCCGTATTGGCCGACGCCCGGGCCGTCGCCGAAGCAGGCGCGTTTTCGGTCGTGTTAGAGAAAGTTCCGCAGGGTTTGGCCAACCGGATTACCGCTGAGATTGCGATCCCCACAATCGGCATTGGTGCCTCGGCCGGGTGCGACGGGCAAATTCTGGTGGTGGACGATATGCTTGGCTTTTTCACCGCCTTCAAACCGAAATTCGTCAAACGCTATGCTGATCTTGGCCCGCTGGCCGAAGCCGCCATTGCTGAATACGCAGCCGAGGTTCGTGCGCGAAGCTTCCCGGCAGACGAACATGTCTTTGCCGATGCCGTACCCGACAAAGGACCCAAGTCATGACCGCGCCTATTCTGCGTCGACTGGCAGACTTGCGTGCGCTGACTCGTGATTGGCATCTGAATGGTGAGGTGATCGGAGTTGTCCCCACCATGGGTGCGCTGCACCAGGGGCATCTGTCGCTGGCCGAAGCCGCGAAGACGGCTTGCGACCGGGTTATCGTGACGATCTTTGTAAACCCCAAGCAGTTCAACAACCCCGAAGACCTCGCCAACTATCCGCGCACCGAACAAGAAGACGCGAAAAAGCTCGCGCCTTACAACGTCGATGCGATATACGTGCCCGACCCGGATGAGATTTACCCAGATGGCTTCGCCACCACAGTCTCGGTCTCGGGTCTGACCGACGCGATGGAGGGAGAATTCCGCCCGGGTCATTTCGATGGTGTGGCAACCGTTGTCGCCAAGCTGTTCCTGCAAACGCAAGCGGATCGAGCCTATTTCGGGGAAAAAGACTATCAGCAGCTTATGATCGTCCGCCGGATGGCCCGCGACCTCGATATCCCTATCGAGGTGATTGGTTGCCCCACGGTGCGTGAACCTTCGGGCCTCGCAATGTCTTCGCGCAATCAAAGGCTATCCGAGGATGGTCTGGCCATCGCAGCCGAAAAACATCGTATCATGCGTGCAGTTGTTCAGGCGCTGGAAAACGGCGAAGAATTCGAAGCTTTGGCTTCTCAGGCACAGGCCGATCTTTTGGCCGCCGGCTTCAACGAAGTGGAGTATCTGCAACTACGCTGCGCTGAAACGCTGGAGCCTATGACCCATGCCAAACGACCCGCACGACTGTTTGCGGCAGCCTTGGTCGACGGCGTGCGGCTGATCGACAATCTACCGGTGTCTCCGGTCTGATTTCCCCTCTGGTACGTTTGGTTGTGTTTGCGCTAAAGTCCTGCAAAACCAAAGCGGGAGGGGCGCAGGAATGACCTATATACTGGCAATCGATCAGGGCACCACATCGTCTCGTGCAATCCTGTTCGACGCGCAAATGCAGCGCGTCGGCACTGCGCAGCACGAGTTTACACAGCATTTCCCACAGGAAGGCTGGGTTGAGCATGATGCCGAGGAGATATGGGACAGCGTTCTGACGGTTTGCCGTGAAGTGATGCAAAGGACAGGTGTATCCGCGGCACAGATCGCTGGCATCGGGATTACCAACCAACGCGAAACCACTGTCATCTGGGATCGCGCCACCGGGGCCCCCATTCACAACGCAATCGTCTGGCAGGACCGTCGCACCGCTGAGATTTGCGAGCGTCTTCGCAAAGCGGGATGCGAGGATGACGTAACTGCCCAGACCGGTCTGCTGCTAGATCCTTATTTTTCAGGCACCAAGGTCAAATGGTTGCTTGATACCGTCCCCGGCGCACGCGACCGTGCTGCCGCCGGAGAGCTGCTGTTCGGCACAATCGATACCTTCCTGATCTGGCGACTGACAGAAGGGCGCGTGCACGCCACCGACGCCACCAATGCGGCCCGCACATTGCTATTCGATATTCACAAAGGGGAATGGAGTACCGAGATCTGCGACTTGCTGGACATCCCCCAAGCTTTGTTGCCCGACGTGCGCGATTGCGCCGCAGACTTCGGATCGACCTCCCTGTTTAACGGTAATATTCCAATTCTCGGCGTGGCGGGGGATCAGCAAGCTGCCACCATCGGACAGGCCTGTTTCCAGCCGGGCATGATGAAATCCACCTATGGCACGGGCTGTTTCGCACTACTCAACACCGGTACGCAGCCAGTTGAATCGAAAAACCGGCTGCTAACGACAATTGCCTATCAGTTGGACGGGCAGAAAACCTATGCGCTTGAAGGCTCGATTTTCATTGCCGGTGCGGCGGTGCAATGGCTGCGCGATGCGTTGCAAATCATCGAAACCGCACCGCAAAGCGGTGAACTGGCCGCCAAAGCTGATCCAAACCAGCACGTTGTTCTCGTCCCTGCCTTTACTGGGCTGGGCGCGCCTTATTGGAAACCCGATTGCCGGGGCGCAATCTTTGGCCTGACTCGCAATTCAGGCCGCGCCGAAATCACGCGCGCCACGCTGGAAAGCATCGCGTTCCAGACCCGCGACCTGTGGCACGCCATGCAGGGCGATTGGGGCGCAGAGACTGACGTGATCCTGCGCGTCGACGGCGGAATGAGCGCCTCGGACTGGGCCATGCAGGGGCTTTCCGACATTCTGGGCGCCCCGGTCGACCGCCCGGTGATGCAGGAAACCACCGCGCTTGGTGCCGCATGGCTGGCGGGCATGAAAGCGGGTGTCTACCCGGATCAGGCCGGATTCGCCGAAACCTGGGATCTGGATCGGCGGTTTGAGCCTGCAAAACCCGTAGCTGACCGAGACGCGGCCTATGCACGCTGGCAACGCGCGGTTCAGGCGGCCATGGCGTTCTAACTGTGGTCCTTCATCAAGCGCTGTTTCTGCCGTGACCAGTCGCGCTTGGCCTGCGTTTCGCGCTTGTCGTGCAGCTTTTTACCTTTGGCGATGCCGATCTTCAGCTTCGCCCGACCCTTGTGATTAAAGTAAAGTACCAGCGGCACCAGCGTCATGCCTTTGCGTTGGGTCGCGTTCCACAGGTTCGACAGTTCCTTGCGTGACACCAGCAGTTTACGGCGGCGGCGTTCTTCATGTTTGAAGACCTTGGCCTGCTCATAGGGCGCGATATAGCTGTTGATCAGCCATAGCTCTCCATCATCGACGGACGCATAGCTTTCAGCAATGTTCGACCCACCGGCACGCAGGGATTTGACCTCGGACCCTTCCAGGACAATACCGCATTCGAGATCGTCTTCGATCGCATAATCGAAGCGCGCACGCCGGTTTTCGGCGATCACTTTGTAATTCGGGTCAGTATTCTGCTTCTGCTTGGCCATGACGCGTTGATTTAGGCCGCTTGCGTCCGCCTTGCAAGGCAGGGTTACGAATTGGCCGAGATTATCAGGTCAGGTCCAAATATCGTGTCAGCGTGATTGTGCAGATAAATCTTGAGCCACGGGGTAAAACGGTCGGGATGCCGTTTCACCTCGGCCAGCAGATCGTGGTAATCGACCCAGCGGATATCCATCACTTCTTCCGGGTTAGGCTCGATTTTTAGGGCCCCACGCACATGGGCCAGAAAGACATCGACCACCTCGTTCTCGACCATTCCGTTGCCGACATCGGCGTGATACTCCAATCGATGCCGGTATTCGGGGTAAAGTCCGGTGATGCCCAATTCCTCGCGCAGGCGCCGGACGGCACAATGCGAAGCGCTTTCGTCCCAATCCGGATGCGTACAACAGGTATTCGCCCATAGACCCGGCGTGTGGTATTTGCCCATCGCCCGGCGTTGCAGCAATATCTCGGTCCCGCGCACGGCAAACACGGACACAGCCTTGTGTCGCAGCCCCTTTTCATGCGCCTCCAGCTTGTCGACGGGTGTCAGTTCGCCCTCAACCCAAGCCGGGATCAAGATTCCCATCTGTCGTCTCCTGTTGGCGATCTCCGGTGCACATGGCCTTACCGGTTTTCCCCAAAGTGGCGCTGATTACAATGTCAATCAATCGCACGAAAGGCCGCAGGGGCTGCGGCATTTCGAAGTTCGTCTGTAAACCTGTTGGCGGAGTTACTCTCCCGAAACGCTCACGATATAGGCGTAAACGTCTTCGGCGCCCTTCTTCAGCTTGAAGGTCATTTTCGACTTGGCCGAGGTTTCCCCCAAATAGTCTTTCAAGAATGCTTTGGGGTCTTGGGCGTAGGCCACGAAAGTCTCTTCATCCCAGACCAGACCATTTTCGCCCGCGGCCACGATGCTATCGCCGTATCTGAAGCCTTCTTCAGTGCCGGCGGTGCGGCCTGCGATTCCGTACAGGTTCGGACCCGTCTTACCGCCCTTAACGATAACTTCACCCGCAGGGTCAGCAATCATGTGACAGGATTTACATTTATTGAAGGTCTTCTTACCCGCTTCGGCATCACCTTCTGCATAGACAGGAAGGGCCAGCAGACCGGCAATTGCGGTGGCAAGGATACGATTCATAGCTTTTGCTCCGATATGAATTGGCTGCACCGAATGGATCGCTGGCACAGCAGAGAGTCAACGCGCAGATTGCCGCGCGACGGCACTGTGTCACAGGCGATCGGTGTCGTACTTAACCGAAGTCATGTAACTGCGACCAGCAGGGCAGCAGGTCGCCAGCGCGGGGGGAAGCCAGATAGATAGCCCGTGCAATCGCGCGCGCAAGACAGATCGAGGCCGCATGGCCGATCATCGCCATCGCCTCGGGGCCAACCGTGCGCGCGCAGGTGCTGAGACCGAATACCAGATCCCCATCGCCAGGCGTGTGCGCAGGCACGATGGCGCGGGCGATGCCGTCATGGGCTGCTACCGCCAGACGCTGGCATTGCGGTTTGGTCAGCGCTGCATCAGTTGCAACTATAGCAATCGTGGTGTTTGCGCGATCTGGCGGAGCAGAATGCATCATCTGCGCCTTACGGCTGACAAGAGAAGAACCGAGGCCCGAGGTCGGATCTGGCCCCAATCCACCGAACTCGTCATCGATCTCAAACGGCGCAGCCCAAAAATGCCGATCACCCGGTGTGGTTACGCTGCCAAGCGGATTGGCCGCAACCAGCGCGCCGACGGTTACGCCACCCTCAAGCTTTAACGAAGCCGAGCCTAAGCCACCCTTGTGCATCGCGGCCAATGCGCCGGTACCAGCCCCCACCGAGCCCAGTTCAAATTCTGGTGAGGCGGTCAGATACGCAGACTTCCCTAGATCGCGATAAGGATTTTCGGTCCAGTTCTTATCTCCACCATTGAGTAGATCGAACAGAATCGCGCCCGGCACGATGGGCACGACGGCCGAACCGACCTGAAATCCGCGCCCCTGAGCGCGCAATGCGTCTGAAACGCCCGAGCACGCATCCAGTCCAAAGGCCGAGCCGCCGGACAAAGCAATCGCGTCGACCCGATCAACAGTTTTGTCGACCGCCAGAAGGTCGGTCTCACGCGTGCCGGGGGCGCCGCCCATCACATGAACCGAAGCTGTGAACGGGTTGTCCGCCGTCAGGACAGTTGTGCCTGATTTAAGCGTATCATCGTGCGCATTGCCAACCTTGAGGCCAGCGACATCAGTGATCAGGTTTCTGGGTCCGGGGTTCATTTTCGTCTCGCACACTGGGCCGGAAATCGCGCTGGCGCGCGCTGCCTCCGGCGGAGATATTTATGGCCAGATGAAGGGCGGATCAGATGCATCGGCCTCCGTCCACTTCCAGGGCTGTGCCGGTGATCATGCTGGCCTCGTCCGAGCAGAGGAAACAGGCGGCGTTTGCCATATCTTCGGGGGTTGAGAAGCGACCAAGCGGGATCGTCGACAGGAATTTGGCGCGGATTTCCGGGGTGTCTTCACCCATGAAGGATTTCAGCAGCGGGGTTTCACCCGCCACCGGGCAGATCGCGTTGACGCGCAGGCCCGAGGGGGCAAGTTCGACGGCCATCGTCTTGGTCGCGGTGATCATCCAGCCTTTGGAGGCGTTGTACCAGTTCAGATTGGGCCGCGGCGACAGGCCTGCTGTTGAGGCCACGTTCAGGATCGCCCCCGCGCCACGTGTCTTCATCTGCGGAACAAAGGCGCGCGCGGTCAGGTAAACGGATTTCATGTTCACGGCGAAGACGCGGTCGAATTCATCGTCATCGACGTCCTCAAGTGGGGCCGGCAGGTGCGTCACGCCCGCATTATTCACCAGAATATCAAGCTTTCCGAATTCTTCCGACACCGCATTTGCCATTGCCTGAACCGATGCCGCATCCGAGACGTCAACGTGCTGTGCGATGGCATTCGTGCCGACCGCAGACGCCATGTCGGAAGCCGCTTCGCCATTGATATCTGCGATCATCACGCGGGCGCCTTCGGTCAGGAATTTTTGCGCAATCCCAGCGCCGAACCCGGATGCGCCGCCGGTTACGATGGCGGTTTTTCCCTCAAGCCTCATGGCTTTACCTCCCCTGCGTCTTGCACCGGCAGAGTAGCAACGTGCAGCGAAACTGCCAGATCAATCTTCGGACACTTTGCCTCGCAGGGCTTTGACATCCGCGCGGGCTTTCTTAGCAGCAAGCCTTCGCTTGACCGAACCATAAGTGGGTTTGGTCGCGATCCTGCGCTTGGGATTGACCAAAGCCCGCGTGATCAGTTCAGCCAACCGGGCGCGCGCGATGTCGCGGTTGCGGGCCTGAGAGCGTGTTTCTTCACATTGAATGATGATGGCGCCGTCCTTGGTCCAGCGACGTCCGGCCAGCCGTTTCAGACGTGTCTTGACCGGATCAGGCAAGGAAGGTGAGCGCGCGGCCTCGAACCGCAGCTCAACGGCGGTGGAGACCTTGTTGACGTTCTGCCCACCCGGACCAGAGGACCGCACGAAGCTTTCGGTCATTTCCCAGTCTTGCAGGGCGATATCGTCGGTGATGCGCAACATGGATCGGACCTTACAGGGCGCAGTTGAAAACAAAAAGGGCCGCCCCGGCGGGACGGCCCTTCGAAAGCTCAGGAGGTTGGGTCGGTTAGATCAATCGACCAGCCGGAGCGAGCGCTCCGCCAAGGGCTGCCTTAACAGGCGATCCCCCCGGTTGTTCCAACACCTCTCTCCAATCTCTTTCTCGACACTGGATCACCTCCTTTTCTATCTGTTGCGGTTAACTTTGAGCCTGACACAAGATGCGCCAATCTCAAAGCACTTTTTTATGCAGGCTGCGCGGCGGTCAAACGGGCAACAATCACCTTGAACGGAATCAGGGCGATTAGCGCCAGCGACAGTTTCACCAGCCAGTCGGCGAAGGCCAGCGTTACCCAGAGTGGGGCCATCGGGCCGGACAGCATGAAGGGCACAGGCTCCCACGCCCAGTTGATCGCTGCATCTGCATTGGCACCAAAGACGGTAACCGAGGCCGAGAACGCCAGGGTAAAGAAGATCGCGGTGTCCAGCGCCGAGCCAACCAGTGTCGACACCAGCGGCGCGCGCCACCAGCGGCCACCACGCAGTGAGTTGAACACAGTGACGTCGGTCAATTGCGCAATCAGGAAGGCGGTGCCCGAAGCCACAGCAATGCGCAGCGGTACGGCTGCATAGATAAACCCGTCACCCTGCAGCATGATCTGGCTGCCGATCAGCGAGCAGATGATACCGGTGACAAAACCGGCGAATACGACCTTGCGGGCCGGACCCACGCCATAGACGCGGTTCATGATGTCGGTGACCAGAAAGGCCAACGGATAGGTGAAGGCACCCCAGGTCAATAGGCCATCAAGGATCAGGAACTGGACCAGGATGTTTGAGGCCACGACGATCGAGGCCATGGCAAGGATGCCGGGAATATAAGAGCGTTGCATTTTCAGATGCCCGTTTTGACAAGGTAGCGGCGACTTGGCCCCAGGCTCATCCCGAGGCAGGCCGTGCGTTTAGACCTTTGTATGCGGCCTGTCAATCAGGCAGCAAGTATTCCACCAACTCGGTACGTTGCAAGGAACGAAAATTGTCGTCCGAAACCATGGTTGCGCGCAACCGCCCGTTCTGATCGCGCCAGACCGAAAGACCCTCCAGATTGTCATGGGCCCCGGTAGCGGTTTCAAACAGCGTTTCTTCGGCCTTGGGCACGTCGCCAGAGATCACCCAGCGTCGCAGGCGTGAGCGGAAGCCGATGAAAGCCACCGCACGCTCTAACACATAGAGCCTCCCGTCGGGCCCGAAATCCGCTGCAACCGGTAGGAACTTTCCACGGGGCGGCAACACAAAAGGCGCTGACCAGCGTGCGCCATCCCAGCGATAGACCGGTATATCGCCTCGAACAGTGCGGGTCTTTTCGGTCAGCGTATACAACCGCCCGCGACCATCTATCGCCAGCGCTTCAAATGAGCCGTTGAGGTCCATATTCAGGAACTCTCGCGGGCGCGGCAGAACCCGTCCATTGGCGTCGGGGGCAGTGTAATGCACGACTCGGTGAACGCCTTCGAACGAGACGTAAACGCTGCCATCTGCAGCAACGGCGAGCCCTTCGGAATCCCCTGCCCTCCCCTTCAAGATACGGCCTTTGCTGGACAGAATCGGCCACTGGTCAAGGATTTGGATGTTTCTGATCGTATCTTGATCTCGTTCAATCCGCGCGGTGATCAGTGTTGACCGGTCACTGATAGCGACCATGTTCCGCCCGTTTTCGGAGATATGAATCGCCGAAAATCCACCGAACCAGTTGGCGGTGTCGCGCCAGACATAGCTGTCCAGCAGCGAAGCCTGCTTAAGCTCCATCGCCTGAACAGTCCCTGCCAGCAGAAGCGCCGTGATCAGTTGGATTGCAGAACGGCGGTACATTGCTGGGGTAGATCAGCCAGGCGAAACTCACGACGCTTTTTCGGTGCTGGCGCATTTGGATCAGGTGGCGGTGGGTTCAGAATATTGCGCACCCATTGCTGCGCCTCGGCGCAACCATCACCCTTGGGTGGCGGGTCCTGATTTACACAGCCTTTCGATCCTTTCGGGCATTTCAACCGCACGTGGAAATGATAGTGATGTCCCCACCATGGCCGGATCTTGCGCAGATATGCTTTGTTGCCCTTCTCGTTATTGCACATCTGCACCTTTGCACCCGGGAATACGAAGATCCGGGCAACGCGCTTGTCCTTAGCGGCTTCGCGCAATACCGCATGGTGCTGCTTGGTCCAGTTGCCGTTTACATACGCGCCGTTCGCGCGGCGCAAGGATATAGACGAGATATTCTCGCGTGCTTTGCGGCTTAGGCGCATGTTATCGCCCGGCAGCATCCAGATATCGATATCCAAACCCAACTGATGCGAACGATGGCCCGAGGTCATCGGCCCCCCCCGCGGTTGGCTGATATCCCCGATATAGAGACCATTCCACCCCGGTTGTTTCGCGGCAAACCGGCTGAGATCCTGCACATAGTCGATCGCCTGAGGATGCCCCCAATTGCGATTGCGCGACAGGCGCATGGCTTGCCAAGTTGGCCCGGTTTCAGGGAGTTGCACCGCCCCGGCGGCGCACCCGCGCGAATAACTGCCGAATGCGGCAGATTTTTGCTGCGACCCAACCTTCTGGGCTCCGAATAACTGTTTGGCCAAGGGCTGTGCCGTGGCCGTGCCTGCCAGTTCTATTGCGGCCAGAACGGCCAAAAAACGTAGTAAAATCATCTGCTCTGATCCCCTTCCGGTTTCACCCAGCGCATCAGGACTAGGCCCAGAATAAACAACAGAATGATCGGTGACACCCCCAGTCTTGCACTACCGGTTGCTGCTGTTGCTATTCCGATCAATAGCGGCGCTGCAAAGGCGGTCGCCCGACCCGAAAGCCCGTACAGCCCAAAACTCTCGACCGGGGTGGCGGGATCAGTATGGCGTACCATCATTGAACGGCTGGCGGATTGCAGAATACCTCCCATGCCGCCGATCAGAACTCCGCACCCGAAGAACGCCATGTCCGGCAGGCCCGAGCCTACGGGTAATGAAATTCCGTAGATCTGTGTTCGATCCATCGACACAACCGTTACGCAGACAAAGATCAGAACCCAAATCGCAACCAATATCACCGGTTTAGGGCCGTACTTGCGATCCATCTTGCCCCCGATCCACGCAAAGATGGCCGAGGCCAGAACGCTGACGATTCCAAATACGCCGATTTTTATCAGGTCCCATTCAAGCACCAACCGCGCGTAGACGCCTCCGAAACTGTATAGCCCGTTCAACGCGTCGCGATAGAACATCGACGACCCCAGATAGGTCGCCAGACTGACCCGGTGACGCAAAGCCGCCACGGACTTGCCCAGCAAGCGCAGCGCCTCACCCACGCTACCCTGTTTGTTGGTCTCAGGATCATCCCGAACCCACAGGAAATACGGCACCATGAACAACACGAACCATCCAGCGGTGAAGGGGCCGACAAACCGCGTCCCTTCACGCGTTGCCGCATCCAGCCCGAACAACGGATCCACACCAATCAAGGTCTTGCCGTTGGGCTGTTCAACAAACAGCGCCAGCATGATGGCCAGCGACAGCAGGCCTCCGAAATAGCCGAAGGCGAAGCCCGAACCTGAAATCTCGCCCACTTCTCTATCGTCACCCAGATCGGGCAGCTGAGAGTTGATGAAGATCAGTGCATATTCTGCGCCCACAAAGCCCAGACCAAAAGCCGATAGCATCAACCACATGTTCGAGCCATCGGGCATCGTATACCACAACGCGGCAGACCCCACCGCGTACATCACCGAAAACCCGAGAATCCACGGGATGCGCCGACCCGAAACATCCGCCATCGCGCCCAACAGGGGCGCTCCGAACGCGATGATCAGCCCAGTTATGGTCAGGCAATTCGCCCAGACGGTCTGCGCCTGCGCCGCCGCAGCATCGGTGTCTAATCCGGTATTCGCATAGTATTGAGCCGCCACCCCGGCGAAATAGGGGCCAAAGACAAAGGTCACCAGCAATGTATGGAACGGCTGGCTGGCCCAGTCGAAAAACCACCAGCCCCAGATGCGCTTACGCTTGGAAATCTCCGCCATCTCTGCCCCATATTATTATTGTTGCGATCATAAGACGGGGCTTTGGGTCAATTCGCAAGCGTTCTGTTGGGGCGCACTTGCTCTTTGCGGCTGTGACGCTTAGGTCTCAGGACAATTGACGAACGGAGTGCCCATGCTGTCGCTGATCCAAATCCTTCTGCTGATCCTGGACATTGTCTGGTTCATCATCCTTGCCCATGTGATCATGAGCTGGCTGATCAACTTCCAGGTGCTGAACCTGCACCAGCAACTGGTGGCGCAAATCTGGTACGGACTGAACCGTTTGTTAGAGCCGATCTACGGCCCCATTCGCCGCATTCTACCCGCCATGGGCGGTCTGGATCTGACCCCTCTGGTGGTGCTGATCGGGGTCTATGCGTTGCGGATCATTCTGATCAACAACGCGGTCTATTTCTACTGACCTCTTGTTCACCGAATCTTAGTATGTGATGGTCCTGTCTTAAGAGCAGATAAACCATAAAACAGGACCCTCCGTCGCATGTTCGACTCCGCACCCTTGTTGCGAGACGTTTTCGGATTCGACGACTTCCGCCCCGGTCAGGAAGAGATCGTCGACGCCGTGACCGCAGGTGAAAACGTGCTGGCGATCATGCCCACTGGTGGGGGCAAGTCCTTATGTTTTCAGTTACCTGCGTTGCTGCGAGACGGCGTGACTGTTGTGATCTCTCCGCTGATCGCCTTGATGCGCGATCAGGTGCGTGGGCTGCAGGAAGCCGGTGTCGAGGCGGGCGCGCTCACCTCGGGCAACACCCCCGAAGAAACTGATGCGGTATGGGACGCATTAGAGGCTGGGCGGCTCAAGCTTCTGTATATGGCGCCCGAGCGTCTGGCCGCCGGGTCGGCGCTGGGGATGCTGCGCAGGATTAACGTCAATCTGATCGCGGTGGATGAGGCCCATTGTGTCAGCCAATGGGGCCACGATTTCCGCCCTGATTATCTGCGGATCGGAGAGCTGCGGCGCGCTTTGAATGTGCCCCTCGCCGCGTTCACCGCGACAGCGGATGCGGAAACGCAGGACGAGATCGTCGAAAAACTGTTCGACGGTGTTGAGCCGCGCAAGTTCCTGCGGGGGTTCGACAGGCCCAATATCCATCTGGCTTTTGCCGCCAAGGATGGACCGCGCAAACAGATCCTCGATTTCGCTGCCGCGCGCAAAACCCAATCCGGCATCGTCTATTGCGGGACCCGCAACAAGACCGAGGTGCTGGCGCAAGCCCTGCGCGCCGAAGGTCACACGGCCTGCCACTATCACGGCGGGATGGACGCCGAGGATCGCCGCATCGTGGAAGCTCGGTTTGCGCGCGAGGACGGGCTGATTGTCGTCGCTACGGTCGCCTTTGGCATGGGTATCGACAAGCCGGACATCCGCTGGGTCGCCCATGCGGATTTGCCGAAATCGATCGAGGCCTATTATCAAGAAATCGGTCGCGCCGGGCGCGATGGTGGACCAGCCGAGACCCTGACCTTGTTCGGGCCTGACGATATCCGACTACGACGCTCACAGATCGACGAAGGGCTGGCCCCACCTGAACGGCGCATGGCGGATCATGCGCGTCTTAACGCGCTGCTGGGATTGGCCGAAGCACTGAAATGCCGCCGCCAGAGCTTGCTGGGGTATTTTGGGGAACAGACTGAACCCTGCGGCAAGTGCGATCTCTGCGACAACCCGCCTGAAGTCTTCGACGGCACAACGCCCGTCCGCATGGCTCTGTCCGCCATTCTACGCACCGAGGAATGGTTCGGCGCAGGTCATCTGATCGACATTCTGCTTGCCAACGAGACCGATAAAATTCGCGCACGGCGACACGACAATCTGTCCACCTACGGCATCGGCAAGGACTGGTCGCGCCCACAATGGCAAGCGATCTTCCGGCAGATGATGGGCCATGATTTGGTGCGCCCCGACCCTGAACGCCACGGCGCGCTGCGTATGACAGAAACCGCCAAACCCATCCTGAAAGGTGAGGCGCAGATCGATCTGCGCAAGGATACCATCCGCAAAGCCACCCGACGACCCGCTGTCAAATCGATGGTGTCCGAGGAAGACGCGCCGCTGCTCTCGGCGCTCAAGGCCAAGCGGCGCGCACTGGCCGAGGCCGCTCGGGTCCCGGCTTATGTCATTTTTCCTGATCGCACCCTAATCGAGATGGCAGAAACCCGACCTGCAAATCTGGATGACATGGCGCGGATCAGCGGTATCGGGTCAAAGAAACTGGAGCGCTATGGATCCACTTTCCTTGAGGTGCTGACCGGCGCGGTAGAAGAATTGCACCCGGCGCGGCGCAAGCTTGCCGGCCGCAATCAGGGCGACATTTACGATCAGTTGCTTGAGGTTCAATCACAATTGTCGCGTGGCCCCGACGGGATCGACAAACCGCTAAGCTGCACGGCCTCGCAATTGGCGAAAGTGGCACAACTGCACCCGGATGATCCACGAGCGATGGAGCAGGTTCTGGGTGACCGTCGTCACGAAAGGTTTGGCGCGGCGTTTCTGGACGTGCTGCAACAGGCGGGCTAGATACGCCTGAGCAGGCGAGAAACGAGGGCGGATATGCTGGTAGTGATTTCCCCGGCCAAGCGGCTGGATTGGGCTGAACGAAACGTCGAAGTGACACAACCCGATTTTCAGGATGACGCGATCCGCTTGTCGAAGACCGCACGCAATCTGACATTGGGCGATCTGAAAAAATTGATGGATCTGAGCGATGATCTGGCTCGCCTGAACCGCGACCGGTATCGTATGTTCTCGGACGCGCCCGATGCGGAGACGACGCGCCCTGCCGCACTGGCTTTTGCGGGCGATACCTATCAAGGGCTTGAAGCCGCATCGCTGGATGCCGACGAAATGGCCTGGGCACAGGATCACCTGCGCATTCTGTCCGGGCTTTATGGCGTATTGCGCCCGCTGGATGCCATACAGGCCTACCGGCTTGAGATGGGTAGTAAACTGAAAACCAGACGCGGGAAAAACCTGTACGAATATTGGCGCGATCAGCTAAGCAAGGTGCTGAACGCGCAGGCCGCCGAAACTGACAGCAAGGTTCTGGTGAACTGCGCCAGTCAGGAATACTTCGGCGCGGTCGACCTGAAGGCACTGAAGCTGCCCGTTGTGACCCCGGTCTTCATGGAGGACAAGGGCGGCACCCCCAAGATCGTCAGCTTCTTCGCCAAGAAAGCGCGCGGTGCGATGGCACGCTACATCATCCAGCACCGCCTGACCGATCCCATTGGCCTGTTGGATTTCGACAGCGGTGGTTATGAATACAGGGCAGATCTGTCTGACGACTACAAACCTGTGTTTGTTCGCCCCTATCAGGCCTGATCGAGCAGTGAAGGGTCGTAGGCTACAAGCTCAACGGTGTTCCCTTCGGGGTCTTGGGTGAAGATACCGCGCCAGCCGATCCAGCCGAAATGCTCGACCCGATAAGGCTGGTCGATCTGGTCGTACCAGCGCATGACAGCATCCTGTTCGACAAAGGGCAGCGACAGCGCGATATGGTGCAGGGCCGAGGCGCCCCCTGTTACTGGCACTGCCGCGCCAGTCTGGCCCGATCCACGCTCAGAGCCAACAGATTGGTGAAACAGGGCCAGCACCTGTGTATGTCCACCAAACCCTTCGGCAATCCGAAAAAAGGTGATGGCGCTGTTATGGTCGCCTTGCAATCGCTGCAACCCGATCACCTTCTCATAGAAATACACCATTGCCGCCATATCGGCGCAGCGAATTGCAATCTCACCCAATCCCCGGGGGCGAAAACCGCGCTCATCTGACATAAATCGATCCTATTCCGTACTTTCACCTTCTGCACCGACCAATTGGGCATCGGCTGGACGATGTTCCAGTATCATCTTGTGGATCAGTTTCTTGTGCAACGGTTTGGTCATGTAATGATCAAGCCCGGCTGCCAGTATGCCCTGATCATCCCCTGTCATGGCATGGGCCGTCAGGGCCACTATGGGAACATGTCGATCCGTTCCGATCTCGCGCCGCCGGATTTCACCCGTCGCCTCTTTCCCATCCATCTTGGGCATCGAGATATCCATGAAAATCAGGTCCGGGTCGAAACTGGCGAAGGTTTCGATCGCCTCCAACCCATTGGAGACGAATCTCAAATCGATATTCAGATCTTTGGTCATCTTTTGAAGGATCAGTTGATTGGTTCGATTGTCCTCGGCTGCCAGAACCCGCATCAGCCTCTGATTCTGCGGAACTTGCGCATGAGTCTCGGGATCAGCGACGCAGTCGTCACTGCGATCCGACTTGAATACAGGAGCACCCAGCGCCATCAGCCGTGAATACAGCTCGGCGCGAGGAATGGGCTTTTGCAACACGCCGTCAATCAAGCGATGGGCCGGGTCGGCATGAATCACACCCGGATTGGCCGACATCACCACAATTGGCAGATCACCCCATCCTTTGTCGCGCAGTGTTGTGGCGAGTTCCAGACCGTCCATGTCCGGCAGATCGTGATCGCACAGCACCAGATCAATAGTTTTGTCCATTGCAGAAAGCGCTTCAGCCCCTGTTGAACAGGTGAGCGCCTGAGACCCAAGGCGGCTCAGTTGCTTGGTCAAAATGGCGCGGTTGACGGCCATATCCTCGACCACCAGAACCTGGCCCAACTGCCCCGCCAGATCGGGCGGAACGGGCTGCGGACCTTCGGCCGTGGGCAGCGTGATACGAAAACCAAAGCAAGATCCTTTGCCCGCGTCACTTTCGACCCAGACGGCACCGCCCATCATCGAGATCAGCCGCTTGGTGATTGCCAGCCCCAAACCCGTGCCTTCGAATTGGCGGTTCTGAGCATCCTCAACCTGATTGAATTCACCAAAGATGTGCGGGACCTTGTCGGCTTTGATTCCGATACCCGTATCCTCGATGGCCACGTGGATGTCGCAGGTTTCAGTTGTCGCGTCAGGAACACCGGTCACCCGGATAAGGACATGGCCCTGCGCGGTAAACTTCACTGCATTGCCGACAAGGTTGGTCAGAATCTGCCGAATCCGCCCCGGATCACCCACAAAAAGCGTCGGCAGGAACAGGTCATAGTCCACCAGCAAGGTCAGGCCCTTGTCGCGTACGCTGGGTTGCAACAGCATCGCAACCTCAAGGATACAGCGCTCCAAATCGAACTGTTCGGGGTGCAGCGTCAACTTGTCGGCCTCGATCTTGGAATAGTCGAGAACATCGTTGATGATGACCAGCAAAGCCTCGCCCGAATTGCGAATTGTGCTTACATAGAGCCTTTGTTCTTCGTTCATCGGGGTTTCGGTCAGCAGTTCGGTCATACCGACGATCCCGTTCATCGGCGTGCGAATCTCATGGCTCATATTGGCCAGAAAGGCGGATTTGGCGCGGTTTGCGGCCTCGGCCCGTTCACGTGCAGCGTTTAGCTCGGCCTCATGCCGGACCGAGGCTGTGATGTTCAACGCCAGGCTCAGCACGTCACCGCCGTGGCCCCGCTGATCAATCAGCCGGATATACTGGCCGTTCCACAACTGGATCACCTCGGGTTCGGGGTGCGGTTGCGCCCAGCGTGCAAGCATACGCGCCTGCCAGTCCGCGATATTCTCCGCGCCGATGTCCACGATACCTTCATGGGTCAGAATTTCGAGAATACGCGTGTAGCTGATCCCCGGCGCGACCTCTTCCAGCCCATCGAAAACGCTTAGGTAAGCGGCGTTGGCACCGATCAGTGTGTTGTTGCCGTCGAAAAAAGCAAACCCGTCAGGGATGGTCTGGATCGAATGCCACAGGCGGCGTTCAGCCACTTCGATCTTGGCATTGGCTACGGTCAGATCGGATTTGACCTTTTCGTTTTCATCGCGAACCGTCGCAACCTCGGCCTGAGTCTCATCGATCTGACGTGTCAATGCGATAGCATGACGTCCCAATTTGCGGTTGGCAGCAGACAACTCGGCCTGTTTCAGATGCAACAACCGCTCGGCCGCCAGTCGTGCGCGCCGTTCCTGCGCCAGTTTCTCAGCAAGACTCATGTAAAGTTTTCCCGCGATAATCTGCTCAGAGCATCGCGGTAGAGCATGAAAAAGTGCTTAAGCAGCGTTAGCGACGTCCCTCACGCAACCAACCGACCAAGAGGAACCCGCCGGCCAGCAACAGCACCAGCCAGGGTGGAAGCAACCCGGCCTGTGTAACATCGCGGGTTTCATAGGCGTCGCGCGGGGTCAGACCAATCCAGCCCCGACCTGCTGCCGGTCGGCCCGCACGGACATTCCGGATTGAGGGCAGACCCTCTTCCAACCGGATCGTTCCTCCGCGCAGGCTGGCCAGAACGGGGCTTAGAATCTCATCGGTCGCGATCGTGCGCTCGAATTCCTTTGGTGCAGCAGGGCCAAGACCGATCACGGCAGAATGCGCACCCTCTTCCAGACGGTACAGGCCAATTTCAGGGCCGAAGTACTGCGCCTCGAACCGACCGGGCGAGACTTCGTTTAGCGTAATCTCCAAGGTGTCGCCATTGGGGGGGGTGACGGTGACTGGGCCAACCTCATCCTCCAGCGTTTGACGGATAATGCGCATGGACTGGCCGTTCGCTTCGGCCCACAGCGCCTCTTCCTCAAGCTCGGGTTCTTTCATCATCCAATGCGCCAGCCTGCGGAGTAGTTCCAGCTGCGGGCCACCGCCCTCAAAGCCGCGGCTCCATAGCCAGGCGTGGTCTGATGCCATCAGCGCCACACGGCCTTCACCCACGCGATCCAACAGCAGCAACGGACGATCATCCACGCCGGTCATGAGCATATTGCCGGACAGCTGGCTGACATCGATCTGGCGCAGCCAAGCGCCCCAAGTCTCAGCATCGCCCAGATCAGCGGTAACCGGATGACGCTGGCCCAGATCGGTGACCATGGGCACGTACCGTTCCTCGTAAACCCGCGCACTGGGTTTTGCGGGCAGGACCGGCCCAAGCGGGGATCGGTACAGGCTGTCAGCCGTGGCAAAATCAGGGCCAGCAGCGACCAGCACCGCGCCACCATTGACGATATAGTCGCCAACATTATCCAGATAGATCGCAGGAAGGATGCCGCGCCGTTTGTAGCGGTCAAAGATGATCAGGTCGAAATCATTGATCTTCTCTAGAAACAACTCTCGCGTTGGGAAGGCAATCAGTGAGAGCTCATCCACCGGTACGCCATCCTGTTTTTCCGGCGGCCGGAGGATGGTGAAATGGACCAAATCAACCGAGCTGTCAGATTTCAGCAGGTTGCGCCAAGTACGCCCGCCCGGATGCGGCTCGCCCGATACCAGCAGAACACGCAGGCGATCCCGCACACCGTTCATCTGGATCAGAGCCGTGTTGTTGCGGTCGGTCAGTTCGCCCTCGGCCTGCGGGACCGTGAACTGGATGACGTTCCGACCACCATGCGGCAGCGTGATCGGGAGCTCGACGTCCAGACCGATTGGAATGGTGAACTGCTCGGGTTCACCTCCGTCGACGGAAATCTCAAGCGGAGCGTTAGTAACTCCAGCAGGCGCAGCGCCAGTATCTTCGACGCGCAGGGTCAGGGTCACGGGCTCACCGATAATGGCGAAGGCTGGGGCGTTACGCACGATCAGGCGCCGATCCCAATCGCCTTCGCGCCCGGTCTGCAACAGATGCATTGGAGCAGGCAGGTCGGGTGCCAGGTCTGCATCATGAACGATGCCGTCTGACACCACGATAATGCCCGCAATCCGCGCACGGGGTTCTTCGGCCAGTGCCGCGTTCAGCGCAGCCATGACCTGCGTGCCCTCGTCACCATCGCCGTCACCAACCTGGATGCGGCGCAGCTCGGTATTGTCTCGGGCTTCGATCTCGGTCGCGAGGTCGTTGGCAGCCTGAGCAGTCTGTTCGGCACGATCCGATAGGGTTTGACTGGCGCTTTCATCTTCGATCATCAACACGATGTCGGTAAGCGGCGCGCGATCTTCGACCTGATAGACAGGACCGCTAAGCGCCCCGAGGATGACCAAGGCCGCCAAGCCGCGCAGGGCCCAGCCCGACAGACCGCGCCAAAGCGCCAGAACCACACCTGACATGGCAATCAATGCCACGGCTGCCAGAAACGGCCACGGGATTAGCGGGTCAAAGATGACGGTTCCGGTCATTGTCCCAACCTGTCCAAAAGCGCGGGCACGTGAACCTGATCGGATTTGTAATTCCCGGTCAGCACATGCATTACCAGATTAACCCCAAACCGATTGGCCAACTCGCGCTGTCGTTCTCCGGCATAACCGCGACCCACGGGCAACAGGGACTGACCGTTGCGATCCACCGCCCAGGCCCCGGCCCAGTCATTACCGCCGATCACCACCGGGGTCACGTTATCGTTGAGGTTTCGGAAGGGCATTCCTTCGATCTGCTCGGCATCGGGTGGCGCGGCTTCGACCCAGACCTCGGTGCCAGAATATCGTCCGGGAAAATCCTGCAACAGGTAGAAGGCGCGAGTCAGCACGTGGTCACGCGGAACAGGCTCTAACGAGGGGATATTCAGCGGTGCCGCCAGCTGTTGTAGCTTGCGCCCATTGGGACTGGAGGCCCCGAAACCGGCGATATCGGCATCGCGCGTGTCAAACAGGATCATCCCACCCGACCGCAGATAGGCGTTCAGCTTTGCATAAGCTTCAACCGAGGGCTGCGGCTGGTCCGGAGTGACAGGCCAATAGAGCAGCGGAAAGAATGCAAGCTCATCACGTTCGAGGTCGATGCCAATCGGGTCGGCGGGTTCGACCGAAGTGCGAAAATGCAGCGTCTGCACCAACCCACGCAGCCCGGCCAGCGCGATATCGTCGACCTGAGCATTCCCGGTAAGTACATGGGCCAACACAAGCTCATGCGTCGCGTTCAATGCAAAATCGGTGTCTTCAGGGGTCTGCGCCCGCGCCTCGGGGGCAAGGAACACGGCAGTAAGCGCAAATGCAACAGGGGTTGCCTTGGCCAAGCGCCCCGACAACGCCAAAGACGCAATCACATCGATTGTCAGCAACAACAGTGCAAGGCCAAGCAACAGCCCTTCCAACGGAGTCTCATTGCTGATCTCCTGACCCCGGATTGGGACGTCAGACGGCCAGACCACCGGGGATAGTACAGCATCCTCGGCAAGAACATTCCGCGCCAGTTTCTGCTTGCCGTTTTCATAAAGCCCCGGGCGCAGGTCCGGCCCGATTTGCCCAGAAACCAGTTCGACTCCATCGACACCGGGCAGCGTTCCTGCGTCAGTCAAAACACCGAAGCCATCCATTATTTGAATCGGCTCCCATACGGTGCCCTGCATCTGAGCCTCTTGACGCGATTTGGCAGCAGAGGCAACGGCAAGCCGGTCGAGCATTTCGACAAACAGCCCGGACAGCGGCAGGCTGGACCATTCCGCATCAGCCGTGACATGGAACAGAACCACCTGCCCCAGCCCCAGCGGTTTTCGGGTCACCAATGGTGTGCCATCCGACAGTGACGCAATGACCCGATCCGCCAAATTAGGATCTGGTTGTGCCATGACCTGAGTGCTCACAGAGACGTCCGCAGGAATCTCCAACCCATAGAACGGCGAGTTTTCAGTGAACGGAGCAAGCCCCTTCGCTTCACCCCAGCTCATGGCGCCGCCGACCGAGCGGCCACCGCTACGAAGTCGAACCGGCAACAGTGCATCCTCAGTATCGCGCCCCAGATCGCTGGCGGCCATGCGTGGGCCGGCAAAGCGCAGCAGTAGGCCGCCCTGTTCAACCCATTCGACGACTTCAGCCTGTTCCGACTCGGACAGCTTGGCCACATCCGCCAATACGATCACATCCGGGTTCGCGGGGAGAACCTCGGCCAGGCCGCCTTCGACAAAATCAGCGGTCGGAATCAGCACCTGTGTCAGGTAGTGAAGCGGCGACAGTAACTCTAACCCTTCGCGGTTCAGGGTACCTGCGATCAATGCCACTTCGCGCCGACGCAGGCTGTCATCTGTCAGTGTAATGGCACCGGCAGAGCGCTGGCCTTG
Organism: Ruegeria sp. C5; assembly: GCF_056537605.1. Taxonomy (NCBI): domain Bacteria; kingdom Pseudomonadati; phylum Pseudomonadota; class Alphaproteobacteria; order Rhodobacterales; family Roseobacteraceae; genus Ruegeria; species Ruegeria sp. C5. Next base: position 768,470 of record NZ_JBQFRX010000002.1, read on the forward strand.
AATCTCGAACCGTGTAATGCGTGCGCGCAGTTCCGATGGAAGCGCAAGATCAATTTCCGCCTGCGTAGAGCCGTTTTCGAACTCAAGATTGGTCGATTGCAGCACCCGCATTGCTCCTGCCGGGTCGCGCCCTTGCGCCAGAACGGTGACTCTTTCCTCTGGTCCTGGATTAGCGCGCTGTACGCTGAGTCGGATTGCGCCGTCCTGATAGGTGGCGGGCAAGATCGCGGTAACGGGTGCAGAGGATTGGTAGACAATCACGTCCCCACGCGCCTGCAGGGCAGAAGTCAAACGATCATGGCCGACATAGGACAGACGGTCGCTGAACCAATGGGTGTCGAAGCCACCTTCGACCTGTCCCAACGCGATCAGAGTTTGGTCAATCTGCGCTTCGGTTGGCTGCCACGGCATCGGTGTAAGGCCCGGCAGACGACCACGCCACGCCTCGGCGGCCTGAAACACAGGTGCCTCAGGCTCAGTCAGACGCAAGATCGACACAGGACGACCCGCCCGCCCGGCTTCCGTCAATTGCGCATCAATCTGATCAAGTGTCGAGGACCAACGTGTCGCGCCCCCCCAGCTTGCATCCAGCACCAGCAGAAGCGGCCCGGATCCGGTCTCATCGCGTGAGGGGTTCAGCACCGGCCCTGCCAGCCCGATGATGATCGCTGCGGCTGCCAGCATCCGCAGTAGCAGCAACCACCATGGTGTACGGTCCGAAACGCTTTCATCATCCTTCAATCCCAGCAGCAAGGTGACCGCCGGGAAAAGACGTCGGATCGGTGCAGGTGGGACGGCACGCAGAATCAACCACAAAATCGGAAGGGTCAGAAGACCCAGCAGCACCCAAGGCGCGGTAAATCCGATTCCTGCAAGAACCGTCATTGCGCACCCCCATCTAAGGCGCGATAAAGCCACAACAGAGCCGATTGAGCGCTGTCATCGGTGTGATGGAGCCCCATCTGCCAGCCAGTCGCGCGGCACAGGTGGGTCAGCGCATCCTTGCGCGCCGCTAAGCGATCCAGATAACGATCGCGCAAATCAGCGGCCTTCAAGGTTTCATGTCGAGCGGTGCCACCAACACTTTCAAAAATGGTACGTCCCGAATAGGGAAAGGACTCCTCGCTGGGGTCCAGAACCTGCAGCAACACGCCGCGCACGCCCCGGTCAGCGGCTTTGGTAAGGGCCAGCTCGACCTCGTCCAGCGGCCCAAGAAAATCCGAGATAAACACCGCACGCGCATGCGGGATCATGGCGCGGTGTTCGGGTGGCGCGTAATCGGTTTGCGCATCTTCAGACCAGGCTTGGGCCAGCCGAATGATCTGAGCATTCCCCCTGCGCGGGGGCAGCGTCGTGCCAGTCAGACCAACGCGCTCGCCACCACGCACAAGCAGGATAGCGGACGACAGCCCCAGCAGGCGCGCACGATCGGCCTTGGTCGGCAAGTTCTTGTCCGAAGCAAACCGCATCGACGCGCCCTGATCGACCCAAAGCATGATCGACTGTGCAATCTGCCATTCGCGCTCACGTACAAACTGCTGATCACCACGGGCCGAACGGCGATGGTCGATCAACCGGCGACTGTCGCCAATCTGCGCAGGGCGGTACTGCCAGAAATCATCCCCCAGACCCGAGCGTCTCCGCCCGTGATCGCCCAATAAAACGGTTCCGGCCAGATGCTCGGCCCGCGCCAATAACGGCGGCAACCGGGACGCTTCGGCCTCGGAGCGTTCGCGTAGGGTCTGGGCGGCGCTCACGCCGCGGCCTCAGTTCGGACCAGCCCAGTAGCGGTGGACTCAATCAGGTCAGAGAGGCTGTCACCACGTGCCCGCGCCGCGAAGTTCAACGCCATACGGTGGCTGAGAACCGGACGCGCCATGGTCAGAACATCCTCGGCATTGGGGGCCAAACGGCCTTCCAGCATCGCATTTGCGCGCACGGTCATCATCAGAGCCTGCGCAGCGCGCGGTCCGGGACCCCAGGCAACAGTTTCCTTCACCCGCTCTGACACACCTGCCTCATCCGGGCGGAAGGCGCGGACCAGATCGAGGATCAGTTCGACAACCGACTCTCCTACAGGCATCCGGCGCAACAGAACCTGTGCGGCCAGCAATTCTTCTTTGGTGAAAATCTGATGCGCCTCGGCTTCCTCAACACCCGTGGTAGCCAGCAGAATATCACGCTCGGTCTGGCGATCCGGATATTCCACGTCGACCTGCACTAGAAACCGGTCCAGTTGAGCTTCGGGCAATGGATAGGTCCCTTCCTGCTCAATCGGGTTCTGCGTTGCCAGCACATGGAACGGTACGCCCAATTCGCGGTCTTCGCCCGCGACTGTCACCGTACGCTCTTGCATCGCCTGCAACAGCGCCGATTGGGTCCGGGGACTGGCACGGTTGATCTCGTCCGCCATCAGCAACTCACAGAAAATCGGGCCGGAGATGAACCGGAAATGGCGGCTGCCATCTTCGGCAGTATCCAGCACTTCCGAGCCCAGAATATCAGCAGGCATCAGGTCCGGCGTGAACTGGATGCGGTTGCCATGCAGGCCCATCACGGTCGAAAGCGTCTCGACCAACCGCGTCTTGCCCAGCCCCGGCAGACCGATCAGCAGCGCGTGACCGCCGCACAAAAGCGCGGTCAGGGTCAGGTCCACGACCTTCTCCTGCCCGATAAAGCGGCGGGTGATCGAGGATTTGGCCTCTTGCAGCTTGTTTTCCAGCGCTTCGATCTCGGACACGAGGTCGGCAGGTTCGGACATGAGGTTCCCTTCCGTGGACTGTTATGATTGAAGTGTATCGCGCTGAGAGGAAATGGCAAAAGCAATGAGCGGACAAAAACCCGTGACCCCTTCACCAGACGGTCTGGCGGCTTCGGTCAAAGCGGCCAAAACGCGGGGTTTGCCGCCCGTTCACCTATGGAATCCTCCGTTTTGTGGCGATCTGGACATTCGGATCGCCAAAGATGGCACTTGGAGTTATCTAGGGTCACCGATCAACAGGGTCGAGCTTGTTAAGCTATTTTCCTCAATTCTTAAGAAAGAAGAGGGTGGGTACTTTCTCGTCACTCCCGCTGAAAAGGTGGGAATCACCGTCGAGGATGCGCCGTTTGTTGCCGTTGATTTTGAGCATGAGGGACAAGGCGAAGCCCAACGTCTGACTTTTACGACGCAAGTGGGCGATACAGCCATCGCCGGGCCCGATCACCCGATCCGCATTGTCCTAAATACGGAAACTGATGAGCCCTCACCCTACATATTGATGCGCGCGAATCTTGAGGCGCGCATTGATCGCAAGAGCTTTTACCGGTTGGTCGAGATCGCCAGACATCACGACGGTTGGTTTGGTGTCTGGTCGGACGGCCAGTTTTTCCCACTGATCGCATCTGATGTGCTAGAGGATTGAACCGGTCGCGGCTTGCGGTCCTGCGCCAGCACGACTGCAAGCGCCACCAGCGACGCGCCCAGCGCGCGGGTCCAGTTCCAGTCCTCGCCCAGCGCCATCATGATCACCATCACATAAAATGGTGCGATATTGATGTGGAATGACGCCAGGGCGACCCCTAGTTTTCCCACTGATGCTATGAAGAAAAATTGGCTCAGGCCCAGTGAGAACAGTGCGTAGAACACCAACATACCCATCTGCGCCACATCTACGGGGCGTGTAGGCAAGACCTCTAGCCCCAGCAATCCGGCTAACGGCACCAGAATGGCTGCGGTCGACAATCCTCCGACCAATGTAATGGTGCTACGGCCCAACTGGCTAAGCTCGGGGAAGTCGCGCGCAGTGGCCATGCTGGCCCAACAGAACAGCGCGGTAGACACCACTGCGCACATCGCGCCCAGTCCTAATTGTGCCGGTGCCACCGCGCTGGTGGCAATCAGGCCGCCAATGATTGAAATCACCAATCCCAGCGCAAAACTCCAGCGCAATCGCCGCGTTCCCGCCACAAGCTCCATGATCGTAGCGATCAAAGGCGCACACGAGGCGATAATGGCAACGGTAACTGGGTCGGTCAGCTTCTGCGCTACAAGGATCAGGAACATCCCCGACCCTAGCCCCAAACCGCCGACCAGGAGGGCATGGCCCCAACGGGCGCGCAATACCTGAGCCGGTCCGTCCAGAATCAGCCAGATTGGTACCATGACCAACACCGCAAGAGACATCCGTGCCGCGAACAGTGCGATAGGTGGCCAGCTTTGCAATAGGATCTCAGCCGCCGGGAACCCCGCCGCCCACGTCAGCATCGAAGCCACCGCCAGCGTATTTCCGGTGAACGCGGTCTGTCGACCGTCAGATACAGCTATAGCGGTCCCGCGCGCGGGTTCAGGGCTCATGGCCATCGTGATCAGACCTTATTGTTGGCGCGGCCCTCGCAACGGGATACCGCTTGAGCCTGATGGTCCCTGATTCGAAAGCCTTTATCTGGCCGATTTTCGACAATCTGTCGTTTTCAGTCTCTTTCACGTGGCCGTCGTGATCGCTAGGCTCTGCAAAGTTCGACACCGGATGCCCGATGCCCAGATTTGCCGCCAATCTTTCACTGCTGTTTGCAGAACTGCCCTATCTCGACCGGTTTCAAGCCGCCGCGCAGGCCGGGTTTACGGCTGTTGAAATTCTCTTCCCCTACGACCTCGCAGCCAAAGAGACCCGCCGCGCGCTGCTGTCCAGCGGGCTTGATCTGGTGCTGATCAACGCCCCGCCCCCGAATTATACCGGCGGTGAACCGGGTTACGCCGCCATGCCCGGCAGCTCCGACCGGTTTAAGTCCGATATCCGGCGCGTTCTGCGCTACGCGGATGTGTTGCGGCCAGAGATGATTCACGTTATGTCCGGATTTGCTTCTGGTCCCGAGGCCCTGCGTTGTTTTGTCGAGAACCTGCAATGGGCGGCAGATCTTGCGCCGGCACAGCGGTTTACAATCGAACCGCTCAACCCCGTATCGCAACCTGGTTACTTCTTGAACAATTATGATCTGGCCGCCGAAGTGCTGGACCGCGTCGACCGCGCAAATGTCGGCCTACAATATGACAGTTTTCATGCACAGATGATCCACGGCGATGCGCTGGCGATTTGGCACCGTTTTCAGCCCCGTATTGTCCATGCACAGATCGGGGCTGCGCCGGATCGCTCGGAACCCGGGCTGGGTACAATGGACTTTGCCGCGTTGTTTGCTGCGATGGACCACTCGGATTACAGCGGCTGGGTCAGCGCCGAATACAACCCCTCAACTCGGCGGACTGAGGACTCACTGGCTTGGATACAGTATTAAACCCTATATGAACGCTGGATTTTCAGACTGAAATGGCGCAATTGAGGGCATCGACACGCCAAGGATGCCCCGCATGATATCTGCCCGCTATGCCAATGCCCTGTTCGCCTTGATCATGTCCGGCCTGATGTCCTGCGTCGTCACCGGCATAGCCACGCTAAAAGCTATCGGCTTCAGCCCTTCAACACTCGGAGACTGGATGGCCTCTTGGGCCTTTTGCTGGCCTATCGCCTTTACCGTCATCCTGACGCTGGGCCCTTGCGTAAAACGCCTGATCGCCCGCCTGGTCAGGCCAGAAGCCTGACCCGCTGCAAAGAGGGCCCGCAGGGCTTGATAAGCTGCGCCGCCCCTAATGGGCCTCGGCCCAGTTCGCGCCTTGTCCGGCATCCGCGACCAGCTTGATATCCAGCTTCACTGCCGGATCAGCCGCCCCTTCCATCACCGCGCGCGCGACCGAGATGGTCTGATCCACGGCCTCTTCGGCCACTTCGAACAGCAATTCGTCATGCACCTGCAACAGCATCTTGGCGGGCAAGCCGTTGATCGCATCCGGCATCCTCACCATCGCGCGCCGGATCACATCTGCTGCCGTCCCTTGGATCGGAGCATTGATCGCAGCACGACGCGAGAACCCCGCATGCGGCCCCTTGGCATTGATCTCAGGTGTATGGATTTTCCGGCCGAACAGGGTCTGGACATAGCCATTCTCTTTGGCAAACGCGATCGTGTCGTCCATATAACGGCGGATACCGGGGAAACGTTCGAAATAGCGATCGATGAAACCCTGCGCATCCGCCCGGGGAATGCGCAGATTGCGCGCCAGCCCAAAGCCCGAAATGCCGTAGATCACACCAAAGTTGATCGCCTTGGCCTGACGACGGATATCCGGCGTCATCTCGTCCAACGGAACATCAAACATCTCGGACGCCGTCATTGCGTGAATGTCCAAACCATCCGCAAACGCCTGTTTCAGGGTCGGAATATCGGCGATATGGGCCAGAATCCGAAGCTCAATCTGGCTGTAATCAAGGCTGACCAGCACATTGCCCGGCTCGGCAATGAACGCCTCACGTATGCGCCGACCTTCCTCAGTCCGCACCGGAATGTTTTGCAGGTTCGGATCGGTCGAGGCCAAACGGCCCGTATTCGCCCCCGTAATCGAATATGACGTATGCACCCGGCCCGTATCAGGATTGATATGGGTCTGCAGCGCGTCCGTATAGGTCGATTTCAGCTTGGAGAGTTGCCGCCAGTCCAGCACCCGGCGCGGCAGTTCATGTTCGGTCGCGAGGTCCTCAAGAATGTCCGCCCCGGTCGAGTACTTACCGGTTTTGCCCTTCTTGCCACCCTCAAGCCCCATTTTGTCGAACAGGATTTCACCCAGTTGCGCTGGCGAACCGACGTTAAAGTTCTCACCCGCCAATTCGTGGATTTCAGCCTCTAACCCGGCCATCTTCTGCGCAAATGCATTTGACATTCGGCTGAGAACATCGCGATCGACCTTGATGCCATGCATCTCCATTTCTTTGAGAACCGGCACCAATGGACGTTCAAGTGTTTCATACACCGTCGTCACCTGCACCTGATGCAACTGCGGCTTGAACAATTTCCACAGGCGAAGGGTGATGTCCGCATCCTCGGCAGCGTAGGCCGTGGCCTTGTCAATCGGCACCTTGTCGAAAGTGATTGCAGACTTGCCCGAGCCAAGCAGAGGTTTGATGGGAATCGGCGTATGGCTCAGATAGCGTTCAGATAGCGTATCCATGCCATGCCCATGCTCACCGCCGTGCATGGCGTAGGACATCAGCATCGTGTCGTCGATGGGGGCAACGTCGACGCCGTATCGCTTAAAGATTTTGGCATCGTATTTCATGTTCTGTCCGATCTTCAGGATCGACGGATCCTCAAACATCGGTTTCAGAAAGTTTAGAGCCTCATCCAGCGGCATCTGTCCATCGGCCAGCGCATCCGATCCGAACAGATCATCGGTCGCGCTTTCACGGTGAGTCAACGGGATGTAACAAGCCTCACCCGCCTCGACACATAGCGAAATCCCGACCAAATCGGCGATCATCTCATTCAGGCCAGTGGTCTCGGTATCCACCGCAACCCAGCCGCGCTCGTAGGCCTGATCGATCCATTTCTGCAAAGCCGCAGCATCGCGCACGCATTCGTATTTCGTTGCATCAAATGGGACGTCTTCGGCCTGTGACTCCGCCTCGGGCGTGGATATATCGGGGATGACAGGGGACTCGACGCCCAGCTTGTCAGCAATGCGTTTGGTGAGCGTCCGAAATTCCATCTCTGCCAGAAACTTCATCAAAGTCTCAGCATCGGGATCCTTCACCTCAAGGTCATCCAGAGTGAAATCCAACGGTGTGTTTTCATCCAATTGCACAAGTTTCTTCGAAAGCTCGATCTGGTCGCGCTTTTCGATCAGAGTCTGGCGGCGCTTGGGCTGTTTGATCTCTTCAGCGCGATCCAGCAGGGTTTCCAGATCGCCATATTCATTGATCAACAGCGCTGCCGTCTTCACACCAATGCCCGGAGCGCCCGGTACGTTATCCACCGAATCCCCGGCCAAAGCCTGCACATCGACAACCCGCTCGGGCCCAACGCCGAACTTCTCAACCACCCCGTCGCGATCGATGCGCTTGTTCTTCATCGCATCCAGCATCTCGACACCGCCACCCACAAGCTGCATCAGGTCTTTGTCAGAACTGACGATGGTCACCCGCCCACCGGCCTCACGCGCCTGAACGGCGAGGGTCGCGATGATGTCGTCGGCTTCATAGCCTTCAAGTTCTTTGCAGGCGATGTTGAACGCCTTGGTGGCTTCGCGAGTCAGCGGCATTTGCGGGCGCAAATCCTCGGGCATCGCTTCACGGTTGGCCTTGTAGAGATCATAGAGATCATTACGGAACGTATGCGAGCCCTTGTCGAAGATCACCGCAACATGGGTCGGCGCATCCGGCCCGGCGTTTCCTTCGACATATTTCTGCAGCATGTTGCAAAAGCCCGACACGGCCCCAATCGGTAGCCCATCCGATTTCCGCGTCAACGGCGGTAAAGCGTGATAGGCGCGGAAGATAAAGGCTGATCCATCAATCAGATGCAGATGGCAGCCTTTTCCGAATTGGGTGGTGGTCATATGAGGCTCCTGCGCTGGGTTGCGCCAAGTTGTACAGAAGGGCTGCACGAAAGACGAGGCCACCTGGCCAATTCGTTGCGACCTAATTTGCCCGTGGTCTGGCCTTAGCTATTCGAAAAGGTGCGCTTATCCGCATTCCAAGCCAAGCCTGCTTTTTGCGCGATCAACGAGAACTGTTTGTTCAGCGAGCGATCATTCAGACGTTGGGACAGGCTGCGCAGTGGGATGAGGTTCCGCTCACCATATCCATCGATCAGGAAGCAGGCCGGACCAGCGCCCCTTGTCCCGTAGACAATATTCGAACTTTTGACGTCGCGCGCGACGATGTGAAGGTCAAACATCTGCCCGACGAATGCATTCAGCGCATCTAAAACCGGGGCGTCCAATCCACTACGGCAGACTTCATACAGCTTTGGTGCAAGCCCGCCATCAAGGCCAGAAATGCGCTCAACCACAACCCCCGCCCCATGCGTCGTCTGAACCACGCCCAACATCCTGGACAGGGGTGAACGCTCAATTTCTGTCCCGAGTTTCAGCGATACCCGCAGCTCGCATTCCAGCTCTTTTAGCGTGCTGCGATACTGCGCCTCGGGGAACAGTTTCCATGCCAGTCGCTTGCCAAGCCTGTGCGAGACACGATCTTGGGACCGGGTAAAAACTTTGATCAGTAAGTCAGGATGACCGGGAAAGTCATAGACACTGCGCACAGTCCCGTTCGCGATTGGCTGACTGTCGGAAAGGTCAATCGTTTTGGCTGTGAACAGCATTATCCATCCTCGCCAGTTACGACCGCCTGCCGTCCTGGTCGCCCTTACGCGTCCTGACCAGAGTCCTCACCGCGCAGCACGTATTTGCAATCGCAATAGGGGCACTCGACCCAACCATTTTCTTCGGGAATCTGCAGCCAGACGCGCGGATGGCCCAGCGCACCCTCGCCACCATCGCAGGCGACACGGGTATTATCGACAATCTTGGTTTCCGGCGCTTCGATGGTCACGGCTGGCGATCCTTCTTTGGTTGTCGGCCTCGCGGGCATGTATTAGGTGCGTTTATGGGCGATGAGCAAACCGGGGGCAAGGGCCACATGTCCGATGCGGCAATCACAATCAGATCACTGCGCAAGACCTATCGCGGCGGCAAGGGCCAGCCCGAGAAACAGGCTTTGAAAGGGATCGACCTGACGGTGCCGCAGGGGTCCGTTTTCGGTCTGCTTGGCCCGAATGGAGCCGGCAAATCGACCCTGATCAACATTCTGGCGGGGCTGGTGGTCAAAACGTCTGGCAGCGTCTCGATCTGGGGCTTCGACCAGGATCAAAACCCGCGCCAATCCCGCGCCGCCATCGGCGTGATGCCTCAGGAATTGAACCTTGATCCGTTCTTTACACCTCGAGGCGCATTAGAAGTTCAGGCCGGGCTGTACGGTGTTCCCAAGTCTGATCGGCGAAGCGATGAGATCCTCGACCTCGTTGGCCTTGCCGACAAGGCCGAGGCCTATGCGCGCACGCTTTCGGGCGGAATGCGGCGGCGCCTGCTGCTGGCCAAGGCGCTGGTGCACCATCCCAAGATTCTGGTGCTCGACGAACCCACGGCGGGTGTGGATATCGAACTGCGACAGATGCTTTGGGCCAATGTGCGCAAGCTGAACGAACAGGGCATGACCATCATCCTGACCACGCACTATCTGGAAGAAGCGCAAGAGATGTGTGACGAGATCGCCATTATCAATCACGGCGAAAAGATCGCACAAGACAGCACGGCCAATCTGCTGGGCCGCATGGACAGCCGAACCATGGTGATCGTGCCGGATAGCCCCATACAGACTCTGCCTGTAGCGGATAACGTGATTGCAGCGCAACGTGAGAACGGCGACCTTGTGCTGCAATACCACAGCAACCTAACTACAGCCGAGCAGGTGCTGGAATCTGTACGTCAGGCCGATATTCGCATCCAGGACGTCCGCACTGAAGAAGCTGATCTTGAGGATGTGTTCCTTGCGTTGACCTCCAGTCGGGTCGACGACGCAACTGTCAACGACCCGAACCAACCACATCGGGGGATGCACCGCGTCAAGCTTTAGACACGATCGATCCGTGCGTGATAACAGTTGTTCAGAGCAGATCGGATGTGGATGTAAGCGACATCAGCGCGGGAGAAGATTTTTTTAGCCGCCTCATGCAACTGCGCCTGTGGGGTGATGATCCCGGTTCCATAGACAATTCGGTCGTCCGGACCATACCCTTTGATCAGGTAGTTGGGCGAGTCGGTCAACGCCTCGGGCAGCACATCCTCACTTTCATAGCGTGCGCAGGGGTCGGCACAAAGGAAGATCGGTCCAGTCTCTGCATAAGGCTGCGTTTCCGGGAAGGGTCGGTGCGCCAACACCAGCATCTCTTTGCCTTCCGGTATGTATTTCAAACAATGACGGCATGGGTTGCCCGCCCCATTGGAAATCGCACGCTCTGGTGGGTTTCCATATCCATCCGGCGCACCGGCGCGATATGCCTGAACCTGCTGTGTTGGTAGGGCTGAAATTCCGTGCATGATGTTTCTCCTTGATTTGAGATGATCATGGCAATCGCTTGTTTTGGACTCGACCCGTTTCCTGCGTATTGCAAAATCTGCAACCCTGCCTGCAAAAGAATGTTAGCGATAAAATAAGGGCTACCCGTCAGACCAATTTGGGTCTAAGCAAACATCAAACACCCCAAACGATCCATCTATGATTGAGGCTTTTGTCATGAGCGCTCAGAACTCCACCCTTCGTGGGCTTGCCTTTGCGTTCTTAGGCTTTGCCGTCTTCGCGACGCATGACGTGCTGATCAAGGTGCTGGGTGGCACCTATTCGGTTTTGCAGATCATCTTCTTTGCGACGCTGTTTTCCTTTGTCCCTATGGCAGTAACAATTCTAGCCGATCGGACCACTGGGAATTTCCTGCCGCGGCATCCGTGGTTGGTGCTGTTGCGATCAGCGACGATGATCATGGCCATGTCTTGTGCCTTCTACGCTTTTTCGGTGCTGCCGCTGGCCGAAGTCTATTCCCTGCTATTTTCCTTTCCGCTGATCGTAACTGTTCTGTCGATTCCGATTCTGGGTGAGGTGGTCCGTGCCCAAAGGTGGGCGGCCGTGGGCGTCGGCCTGATCGGCGTCCTGATCGTCCTGCGCCCTGGCGCGACCGAAATCACCCTGGGCCATTTAGCGGCTCTGGCAGCAGCCTTCTGCAGCGCATTTGCTTCGGTTCTTGTCCGCAAAATCGGGAATGAAGAACGCTCTGCCGTCCTGATCCTTTATCCTATGCTGCTGGCCATCGCCGTCATGAGCGTCGCCCAACCGGCAGTTTATCAACCACCATCATTGCTGCATCTGGCGATGATGGCGTTTGTCGGGGTGTTCTCGGTAATCGCACAGCACCTGATCATCCTTGCTTATCGCGCCGCCCCCGCCGGCGTCATTGCCCCTAGTCAATACAGCCAGATCATCTGGGCCACGATCTTCGGCGTGATTTTCTTTGGCGAGCACCCGGATATCTGGGTCGCCGTTGGCGCAAGTATCATCATCGCATCAGGTGTTTTCGTGGTTTGGCGAGAGAGCCGATCAAACACTACCTCTGCTAATACGCCTGTGCTGCGCGTCAGGTCGCCCCGGTCAGATACTGGAGCGACGAGGCCCGGAGAATAAGAAACGGCGCGCATTGCAGCGCGCCGTGCAATCCATTTCAGCCCTTATAGAGCCTTAGTAGACGACCACTGATCGGATACTCTCGCCCTTATGCATCAGGTCGAAACCGTGGTTGATGTCATCCAGGCCCATGGTGTGGGTAATCATGGGGTCGATCTCGATCTTCCCGTCCATGTACCAATCCACGATTTTCGGGACGTCGGTGCGTCCACGCGCTCCGCCAAACGCGGTGCCACGCCATGAGCGGCCAGTAACCAGTTGGAACGGTCGAGTCGAGATTTCAGCGCCCGCAGGTGCCACACCGATGATGATCGATTCACCCCAGCCCTTGTGAGCCGATTCCAGTGCCGCTCGCATTACGCCGACATTGCCTGTGGCGTCAAAGGTATAATCCGCGCCGCCCTTGGTCAGGTTGACCAGATACGGCACCAGATCACCTTCGACCTCAGAGGGGTTCACGAAATCCGTCATGCCGAACTTGGTCGCCATTTCCACCTTGGCTGGATTCAAATCAACGCCCACGATCTGATCCGCGCCAGCCAGACGCAGGCCCTGAATCACGTTCAGGCCGATACCGCCCAAACCGAACACGATGGCACGGCTGCCAATTTCTACCTTTGCAGTGTTGATCACCGCGCCAATTCCGGTGGTCACGCCGCAGCCGATATAGCAGATCTTGTCAAAGGGCGCGTCCTCACGCACTTTGGCGAGCGCGATTTCAGGCAGAACCGTATGGTTCGAGAAGGTCGAGCAGCCCATGTAGTGTAGGATCGGATCGCCATCCAACGTAGAAAAACGCGAGGTGCCATCCGGCATGAGGCCCTGGCCTTGGGTTTCGCGAATTGCCTGGCACAGGTTGGTCTTGGGATGCAGGCAGTATTCGCACTCACGGCACTCGGGCGTATAAAGCGGGATGACGTGATCGCCGGGTTTCAGGCTGGTTACACCCGGGCCGACCTCAAGCACGACACCTGCGCCTTCATGGCCCAGAATGGCGGGAAACAAGCCTTCAGGGTCGGCGCCCGACAGTGTGAATTCATCGGTATGGCAAATGCCTGTCGCCTTGATCTCGACCAGAACCTCGCCCGCTTTGGGGCCTTCAAGGTTTACGTCCATCACTTCCAAAGGTTTGCCTGCCTGAACGGCGACGGCGGCACGGGTACGCATGGTGCTTGTCTCCCTGTCTGTTTTGCCCGACCCTGCGTCAAATACAGGGTTTTTTCAACTGCGCTTTCATGACAGGTTGGCTAAATCTTTGATATTTCAGAAACGACATCACCAGAAAGCCCTGCGCCAATGTACCGTTTATTTCCGATCCTAATTCTTCTGACCGCATGTTCTGAGACCTCTGAACCGCAGGACGCGGCGCTTGAACTAGAGGAGGCACCGGTTGATCTTGCATTTTGTAAGGGAGAACCGTTTGCGAACACCATTGGTGAGCCGGTTTCAACCATACAAGCCCAACTGCCTGAACGGTCGCGCGTTCTGGGCCCGGATGATATTGCCACGCAGGATTATCGCATCGACCGGCTGAACGTTTATGTGAACGGCGCAGGCACAATTCAGAGGCTTACCTGCGGATAGGGTCACTTTCCCCGGTACACCAGAATATCGGGCAAATAATCGATCAGGCGCACAACCCATGAGAACGGTACCGGGAAATCGGTTCGAAACCGGCGACGGGACATGGCGCGCACTACGCGATCGGCCGCATCTTCGGGTGTCATCAGCATCGGCATTTTGAAACTGTTCTTGTCGGTCAGACGGGTCTTGATGAACCCCGGATTGACAATGCGCACCGTCACGCCTGACCCTGCCAGATCGTGCCGCATGGTCTCGGCCAGCGAGATCAGCGCAGCCTTGCTGGCCCCGTACGAGATCGCATTGGGAAGCCCATGATACCCGGCAAGCGACCCGATCAGCGTGATATCACCACTGCCTGAGCCCACAAATCCTGGGACGGTTTCACCCAACACCCGAAGCGCACCGGAATAGTTCACATCGCTGATCGCCAAAGCAGCATCGGTGTCCCAATCTGACGTACTGATCGGCTCATAGGCGCCTGCGTTGTAGACAAGCGCGTCAATTGAGCCAGCCTCCACCACAGCGCGGCGCACAGTGTCGAGATCAGTCACATCCATCGGTACAGCACGTGCATTAGGCAAGGTGCCACAGATTTCATCCAATCGCTCGGCATTGCGAGCAGAAAGGATCAGATGTGCGCCTTCGCGGCTCAGCTTTTCGGCCAAGCAACGACCCAGCCCTTCGCTGGCGCCAATGATCCAATAGGTTTTTCCGTCAAAACTGCTCATGCGTAAGTCTTTTTTCGTACTACTAGGTCGAATACGTTCTGACAGCAGCAATGGATCACGCCCAGCGCTCGTAGCATTCGGCCAGATAACACTACATAGAGCGTCGGAAAAAAACTTCTAACGCGGTTGATCCAAAGCCTCATTCCCTGCGTATCTTGTTGTAAATACCGAATAACGAGGATGGAATGTTCGACGAAACCCGGGGCGTACGCAAGAAAATCGCAGTCATAGGCGCAGGCATTTCAGGTCTCTCCGCAGCTTATTACCTTTCCGAAGACAACGATATAACCGTGTTCGAGGCTGAGCCCCGACTGGGCGGCCACGCCCGCACGGTGATCGCCGGAAAGAACGGAGATCAGCCGGTAGATACCGGTTTCATCGTCTTCAACTATGTCACATACCCCTATTTGACCCGGCTGTTTGATGAGCTGAACGTGCCAGTTACCAAAAGTGAGATGAGCTTTGGCGCAACTATCGACAATGGCCGCATCGAATATGGGTTGAACAATCTGCGCACTTTGACCGCGCAGAAACGCAACCTCGCGCGTCCAGCCTATTACAAGATGATCGCCGATATCCTGCGGTTTGGCAAAGAGGCCCCCGAAGCCGCGCAGGACGACGACACCACGATCGGTGAGCTTGTGGATCAACTGCGTCTCGGCCACTGGTTCCGGCACAATTATCTGATGCCGATGTGCGGCGCGATCTGGTCAACTCCGGTCGAGTTCGTCGATCAGTTCCCAGCCCGCTCGCTGGTGCAGTTCTTCCGCAATCACGCGCTGCTGGCCTCGGGCCGTGCCAATCAGCACCAGTGGTACACCGTGAAAGGCGGCAGCATCGAGTATGTCCGCCGGATCGAAACTGCGCTACGTGCGCGCGGTGCTGACATCAGACTGTCCGCACCCGTGCAGCGGATCGAGCGGCATGATCTGGGCGTCACCGTCCATGCAGGAGGTGAGGCCGCTCTGTTTGACGAAATCATACTGGCAACCCATTCCGATCAGTCTCTCGCCATCTTGGGTGATGCAGCGACCGAAGCGGAAAAAGCGGCGCTCGGCGCGATTAGATATCAACCGAACAAAGCTATCCTGCACTGTGATCCCCGCCAAATGCCCAGGCGGCGTGCTTGCTGGTCCAGTTGGACCTATCGATCGCAAAAGGGCAATGTTGGGGTCACATATTGGATGAATCGGCTTCAGAATATCCCCGACAGTGACCCACTGTTTGTGACCCTGAACGCCGCATCAGACATTCCCGCGGGCAAAATCTATGACGAGGTCGAGTTCGCCCATCCGGTGTTCGACAAAGCCGCCCTGCGCGCGCAAGGGCAAATCCGCGAGATGCAGGGACAGAACCGAACCTGGTTTGCCGGGGCGTATAATCGGCATGGTTTCCACGAAGACGGGATTGCCAGCGCAATGCATGTTGTCGAGCGCCTCACCGCCATCCCGCAGAGCATCGGAGCTGACAATGGTATCCCTGAAACGGACCTCGCTGTTTCGGCCAGCGTATAGAACCTGTTGCGCTGCGCTGCTGTCACTGGCGCTGATGGTCCCCGGCGGACTGGCGGCTTCGCCTTTGTCGGATGCAATCAAAGACCCTAAGCTGCGCGGCACCGGGACATTCCGTTTTCTGGGGCTGCCGCTCTATGACGCCAAGCTTTACACGCCCGGCGGTGCCGCATTCAGCTGGAATCAGAATTTCGGACTGCAACTGACCTACCGAAAAAACCTGAAACAAAAAGCGCTGGTCGAGTCGACCCTGGAAGAGATGGCCCGACAAGGCAATTCTGCGCCGACGGAAGCCCAATTGCAGGGCTGTTTTCAGGCGGTCAGCAAAGGCGATAGCTATCTGGCCATCGCACAAGGCCCCAACAGCGTCAGCTTCTGGCGCAACGGAAGCAAAACCTGCACCCTGACAAATCCGGGTATCACACGCAGCTTCATGTCAATTTTTCTGGGTAACAATACACGATCCGCCTCGTTCACACAGCAGTTGAAGGGGCAGTGATGCTGTACCCGCGTGTCAGCCTCTATGCGCTGATGCTTGCTGCAGCAGGTATCCCGCTTTACATCCACCTGCCGCGCTTTGCCGCCGTGAATCTCGGTATCGGGCTGGGGGTCATTGGCACCATTCTGCTGGTCATTCGGCTCGTCGATCTGGTCCAAGATCCACTGATTGGCTGGGCCATTGATCGCTGGCCCGGTGGGCAAATGTTGTTTGCCGCCGCCTCTGCGCTGGGTCTGGCGATTGGATTTCCATTGCTGTTTGGTTTGCCAGAAGGGGCAAGTATCGCTGTATTAGTGTCTATTCTGATCCTGTTATTCTCGGCCTACAGCCTCGGGACCATCTTGCTTTATGGCCGCAGCGCCACGCTGGCGAAACAGGCTAGCGCGAAGGAACTGATGACACTGGCCGCCTTCCGCGAAGGCGGACAACTGACCGGAGTTATCATAGCAGCCGCAGCACCCGCTGTGTTCGTGGCGCTTGGCGCAGCCGCGCAAGGGTATCCGGCCTTTGGAATGTTTCTCGGGCTTCTGAGCGTTGTGACTCTGGCTGTTACGCTGCCAATTTGGCGACGCACGCCGATCACCGGTCAAGGGCTGTCCTTTGCAGGCTTAGGACAGGCGGGGGCTTTACGTCTGCTTGCCCTTGCGTTGGTCAACAGCCTGCCCGTCGCCATCACCTCGACCCTGTTTCTGTTCTTTGTTGAAGATCGGCTGCAACTACCAGGCAAAGCGGGGCCATTGCTGATCCTGTTCTTCCTCAGCGCCGGGCTCAGCGTTCCGTTCTGGGCCAGGCTCAGCAACCGAATTGGCCCGAAACAGACTCTGATGATCGCCATGCCGCTGGCCATTCTCGGCTTTGTCGGGGCCGCTCTTCTAGCCCCTGGGAATCTCATCGGTTTCGCCATCATATGCCTCGCATCCGGCGCGGCGCTTGGGGCGGACATGGTTGTCCTGCCCGCTATGTTCTCGGTCGTTCTGACCCGGGCCGGGCTGAACGCATCTGCTGCGTTCGGCATCTGGTCTTTCGCAGGTAAGCTGGGTCTAGCTCTGGCCGCCTTTTTCACACTGCCGCTACTGGAACGCAGCGGCTTTACACCTGGACAGGCCAATTCTGCCGAGGCTTTGAATACACTCACCCTCGCCTATGCGGTGCTGCCCTGCATCTTGAAACTCGGAGCGTTTGGCATGGTCCTGACTCTCCCGACAGAGGTCTCTGCCAAATGAAAACGCTCCTGATCTGTCTGCTTGCGATTTTTGCGCTGTTTGCTGTGAAGAACCGGTTCCTCAGTTTCCGCTCGCAATCACCCTCCGACTACAGCGGAACCGGGCCTGAGTTTTCGCTGAAGAAGAACCTGAATGGAGAGATCCTGTCGGAAGGGCTGATCTATGGCCCCAACGGCAAGATGTCGAACAGCTTTGTCGCGCGTATGGTCGGCGAATGGGATGGCAACACCGGTACGCTTTCCGAGTATTTCACCTATTCCAACGGCAAACAGATGACCCGCAAATGGCATCTGACGTTAGGCACGGGTAACACATTCACCGCAACAGCGGACGATATAGTCGGCGAGGGCAAAGGCGTGATTTCGGGCTCAACCGTCAAGCTGACCTATCGCATCATCCTGCCCGAGGACGCGGGCGGGCATACACTGGATGTGACCGACTGGATGTATCTGACGGAGAACGGTGTAATCATGAACCGGTCCGAGATGCGAAAATTCGGGATCAAGGTGGCCGAGCTGGTCGCCACGATGCGCCCTGCGCCTGAAGTGAAATCCACCCATCTGCATGGCGCAAACGGCCACGATGCAGACTCTGAGCTGAGGGTATTGCAATGATCGCCCGCCGTACCCTTATTGCAGGTGTCGCGATCGCGGGGTTGGCCATCCTCGCCGCATGCTCGGCCAAACCGCGTATACCAAAAACGTTTCTGTCAGATCGTCAGCTGAACCTTGAAGAGTTCTTCGAAGGTAAGACTGTCGCTTATGGTCAGTTTCAGGATGTACTAGGTAATGTCCCGCGTCGCTTCCAGGTCGATATTGCCGGCACATGGGACGGAGAGACTCTGACGCTAGTTGAAGATTTCGTCTATGACGATGGTGCGACTGAACAACGGATCTGGACCCTGACCAAGACCGGCGATGACACCTGGACCGGCACCGCTCCCGGTGTGCTGGGCACAGCCAGTGGGGTCGAAAGGGGCGATACGTTTAACTGGAAGTACAAAATCGACCTGCCCGTCAAAGACGGCACCATGCGTGTCAATTTCGATGACTGGATGTGGTTGTTGTCGGATGACCGGTTATTGAACCGAGCCTATGTTTCGCGTTTTGGCGTAAGGCTGGGTGAGGTCATATTGTACTTCGAGAAGAAGTAGCCACCCCGCCAGCACAGCCAGCGGGGCAAGAATGTATCAGACGGTTCCGCCCAGACTGCCTTCAAGCTCGACCATCTCCTGACCACCGGCCATCAGGTCCTGCAGCTCTTCCGGGGTGATCTGACCGCGCTGCGCCGTACCCAGCGTCTGCCCGCGATTGAGTACCGTGAACCTGTCACCAACCGCCAGTGCATGGCGGACGTTGTGAGTAATGAAGACCACCGCGATCCCCTGCTTGCGCACCTTGTCGATGGTCGCCAGAACGTTGGCTGTTTGGCGCACCCCAAGGGCCGAGGTCGGTTCATCCAAGATCAGAACCTTCGCCCCGAAATGCACCGCCCGCGCGATGGCGACGGTTTGGCGTTCACCACCTGACAGCGTGCCCACCGCCTGATCAGGGCCGCGCAAGTTGATCCCCATTTTCTTCATCTCTTCCATCGTGACCTTGTTGGCATAGTCATGATCAAAAAAGTGAAGAGGTCCGACCTTCTTTACCGGCTCATTGCCCATGAAGAAGTTGCGCGAGACCGACATCAACGGGATCATGGCCAGATGCTGGTGCACGGTTGCGATCCCGGCCTCGATGGCATCACGCGGGTCGGCGAAATGCATGGGGTGGCCTTCGAACAGGATTTCTCCGTGGGTGGGCTGGTGCACGCCCGACATGGTTTTGATGAAGGTCGACTTGCCCGCACCGTTGTCGCCGAGAAGGCAGTGACATTCACCGGGAAACACGTCCACCGAGACACCCGCCAGCGCGATCACGCTGCCGAAGTGCTTTTCGATGTTTTTCATCTGGATGATGGGTTCATGTTCGGGATTCATATCAACGCTCTCCCGTGATGATGCGGCGAATATAGGTGTTGAGGATCACAGCCCCCAGCAGGATCACCCCAAGGAAGACCCGGAACAGCGAGCTTTCGACACCGGCAAAGAACAACCCCTGTTGCACCACGCCAAAGATCAACGCGCCCAGCGCCGCGCCCAGTACCGAGCCGTATCCTCCGGTCAGAAGCGCGCCGCCGATGACCACGGCGATGATCGCCTCGAACTCTTTTAGCAGACCCCGGTCAGCACCAGCCGATCCGAACTCCATCACCTGGCAGACAGCGAAGACAGTGGCGCAGAATGCCGTGAACATAAACATCAGAATCTTGACCCGGTTCACAGGCACACCCGAGTTGCGCGCCGCCTCAGCATCCCCGCCCGAGGCGAAGATCCAGTTGCCGAACCGCGTTTTGGTGAGCAGCACGTGACCAAAGATGATCAGTGCGATCGCCCAAACGATCAGCATTGGAATACCATCCACAACTGGCTGACCGGCGCGAGTGCCACGCTCGAATACGGCGATGATCCCGGCATCCCCGAGCCATTGGAACAATCCCTGCAAAATTTTACCACCAAAGATCGGCGCCAGCCAATCGCCTTCGGCCGCGTCCTTTACGCCGCCAATGATAGTTTTACGCTCGATCACCTGCGGCAGGAAGATGGTGAAGCCGCGCAAGATGAACAGGAAGGCCAGCGTTACGATAAAGCTAGGCAGCCCAGTCCGGATCACGATCCAACCGTTCAGCGCGCCGATTGCCACCGCCATCGCAAACGTGACGATAATGGCCATCCAGACCGGCCACGCCAGCGTGACCGAAAAAATTGCGATCATCATGCCCGAAAAGCCGATCATCGATCCGACTGACAGGTCAAACTCACCCGCGATCATCAGAAGGCAGGCACCCACGGCGATGATCATGAACTGCGCCGAGACAACCGACCAGTTCATCATGCCCTGTGCATTGAACATGCCGCTGTCAAAAGCGAACAAAAGGAAGAAGGTGAAGACGGCAACGGTGCCGACCATCCCGCCAAGTTCAGGCCGGATCAAGGCCTTGCGCAGCGGCGATATTTCTTTAATCCGTTCGTCGGTTACAGCCGTGTTTTGAGCAGACTCGCTCATTAGAACGCCCCTCCGAGTTAAGCAGTGATTTTGCGTCAGATAGTTGTTGGCGGGCGCCGCTTTGGCGGGGCGCCCGCGCTGTAAGAATCAGCGGTACTCGCCAGCAAATTCTTCGATCTTGGTCAGACCATCAGCAGTTACGAAGCCGGGACCCGAATTGATGTTGTTGCCCGGCAAAACGCCATAGCGGTGGTAGTTGGTCATCACAACAACCGGCAGGTAAGCCTGCAGGAAGGGCTGCTGATCAATTCCCCACTGGATCACGCCAGACTTGATGCCTTTGACAATCTCACCACCCAGATCGAAGGTGCCGAAATAGATGTCACCGGCCATACCATTTTCTTCCAGCGCCAGAATTGTCGGATCAGCCGAGGTTGGACCCAGTGTCAGAACCGCATCAGTATCCGGGTTCGCCGACAGATAGGCCAGCACGCGGTTCTTGATCTCGGCTGGGTCCTGGCCGGCGTCGATCATCTGATCCCCCAGTTCAATGCCCAAGCCGTCTGCAAAGCCCTGACAACGTTCCTGGCTTGAGGGCTGAACGATATAGTGGTTCACACAAAGGAACGAGCCGATGCCGTCACCCTTGGCGCGCTGGCCTGCAGCAAATCCGGCATCATATTCGGGCTGACCCACATACATCAGGGCACCAACTTCCCGTGCCTGATCCGGCGTACCAGTGTTCATGATGATGACATCAACGCCCGCATCGACCGCTGATTTGATCGGTCCGCTCAGCACATCATAATCCGCCAACGTGGTAATGATCCCGTTCGGACCCGAAGCAGCCGCCTGATCGATAATCCGCGCCATATCGGCAAGGTCGCCAGTGGGCGGATTGCGGTATTCGACTTCGACACCCATCTGGTCGCCTGCCAGCGCGATGCCGTTCTTGATCGTGTTCCACCAGCTATCGCTGTCTGGCGCGTGGCTGACCAGAATGTATTTCTCACCTTCCGCCGCAGCGCCCGTAGCTGCGATCAGAGGCGTCGCAGCTACCGCCGCCGCCAGCGCCAACTTCTTCGTCAGTGAAGTCATGATGTCCTCCCAAAACTCATGTTATCGCGGATTGAGGCAGTCCTTCGCACCTCTCCGACTCGAGTTAGAGCATATCTGTCAAAATTTTGCAACCGGTTGCAAACGGTGTCAGATGTGTTTCATACTGTATCTGCCAAAGAATACAGGTAAAAGGACTGCCACTAAACGCAGGAAGGTCAGACGGATCATGGCTGTCACATTGAAAGAGGTTGCAGAACGCGCCGGCGTTTCACGCTCGGCGGTGTCGCGCACTTTCACCGATGGGGCCTCGGTTTCTGACAAGATGCGCCGAAAAGTCGAGAAGGCCGCGCGTGAGCTGGGATACAGCCCAAATGCACTGGCTTCATCTCTGACCACAGGCCGAACTAAGCTGATCGGGCTGGTCTCGAACAACTTCCACAACCCGATATTTCTTGAAGTTTTCGACCTCTTTACCAGGGGGCTGCAGGACCGAGGCCTGCGCCCGTTGCTGGTGAATCTGACCGACGAGGTTGAACCCGAAAATTCGGTACGAATGCTGCGCCAGTATTCGGTCGATGGCGTTGTCGTAGCGTCGTCGACCTTGCCGCCCGGCTTCGCAAAAGCGTTTCGGGATGCCGGCGTACCAGTGGTGCACAGCTTTGGCCGGTCATCCTCTTCACCGCAGGTTCATGTGGTCGGGATTGACAATGTGGAATGCGGACGCATGGCGGCCCGCGAGCTGGTCGCGCGTGGTTATACGAAAGTAGCCTTTCTAGGCGGGCCCGAGGCGGCGACCTCGACTCAGGATCGCCATGCGGGCTTCATGTCAGAGATGGCCCGGCATCCTAGCATTGACGTGACCTGCTCGTTTGCTGAGGCTTACTCATTCGATGCAGGTCGTCAGGAAATGCTACGCTTGCTCCAATCTGAGCGGGCTGATGCATACTTCTGCGGCGATGACGTGTTGTCCATCGGGGTGTTGTCCGCGATTCTGGATAGTGGCCTAAAGGTGCCCGAAGACATCGGCATCATCGGCCTGAACGACATGGAAATGGCACGGTGGGAGAATATCGATCTCACCACCATCCATCAGCCGATCCGGCAAATCGTGAGTTCTTCGATCGAGCTGATGGTGGCAACCCTGAACGAACCCGACCGATATCCGGAGGCACGGATATTCCCATGCTCGGTGGTGGAACGGGGCACATTGCGCCCCGTATCTAAGAGTTAACGAAACATCGGTGGCCGGGCATCCATCCACGCGCTGCCCTGTTTCGCCGACTCGACCGCTGTATGCACAGCCGCCATCGACCGCACGCCGTCTGCCGCATTGGGCAAGCCGTCGCGGGTTTCCCCGGCAATTGCATCTGCGAGATCGCAATAGATATTCGCAACCGCCAACGGGAACCCTTCGGGATGCGCAATCGCCACCCGGCTGAGACGTTGCGCGTCTTCATGCAGCCCGCCTTCGCCTTTTTCTATGATCTGCAGGCGACCACCAACAGGCGTGTAGATAAGCTGGTTCGGCTGCTCCGACGCCCATCGAAGACCGCCGGTTTCTCCGAACACCTGAATGTCGAACCCGTGCTGCCGACCGATGGCGACCGAAGAGGTCCACAACCGGCCAACAGCGCCTTTTGTCGTGCGGAAGTTGACCATGGCATCATCTTCAAGTTCACGGCTGCCAATGGTTGAAGCAAAATCTGCAGACAGGGTCTCAACCTCATCATCCGCAATGAATCCGGCCATGTGCATCGCGTGGATACCGCAATCAGCGAACTGCCCGGAAACACCCGCCATCGCAGGATCATAGCGCCAGCGCACGCGTGGATTGTCAGCATCAGTGGCGTCTCCGTGATGGCCGTGACTGAAATTGGTAACGACCAGACGGACTTTGCCGATCTCACCTGCGCGCACCATCGCGCGAGCCTGACGCACCATCGGATAAGCCGAGTAACAGTAGTTTACCGCGCAAATCTTCCCTGATTTCTCGGCGACTTTGACAATCTCTTCGCCCTCTTCCACCGTCATGGTCATGGGCTTTTCGCACAGCACGTTGAACCCGGCCTCAAGGTACGCTTTGGTGATCTCGAAATGCGTCGCATTTGGAGTGGCTACAGTGACCAGATCAATCCGATCCTCGCGCCCGCGCTCACCTTCCAGCATCTCGGTCCAGTCGCCGTAGGCTCGGTCTGCCGCGATACCCAATCGTTGGGCGTATTCGCGACCAATGTCAGGCCTGTGATCCAGCGCTCCGGCGGTGAATTGGAAATGCCCGTCCGCCAGCGCCCCCAACCGGTGCGCCGGTCCGATCTGGCTACCTTCGCCGCCTCCGATCATGCCCCATTTCAGCTTGGTCATGGTCTGGACCTCCTTAACTGAAACCGATGGATTCAAGGTATTCACGATTCTTCCGCGCGTCCCCTACAGGGTCGGGATCAAGCGTCGGGTCGCAATCCTGCTCGACCGTGCACCATCCTGTGAAACCAGCGTCCAGCAGCACCTGGCGAACGGTCGGAAAGTCCACGTCGCCGTCGCCCAGATTGCAGAAAATCCCCTGCCCGCAAGCATCATAGAAGCCGGTCCGATTGGCAATTACATCCGCTTTCACTGTCGGAGAGATATCCTTGAAGTGCATGTACGAGATCCGATCAACGTAGCGCTTCATGAAGCCGACCGGATCGAACCCGGCATAAGAGTGATGCCCCGTATCGAAGCAAATTTTCAGAAGGCTTTCATCGACCTCGTCCAGCAAACGGATAAGTTCAGGTTCAAAGTCCATGAAGCCCGCAGCATGAGCGTGCATCCCAACGGTCAGCCCGTATTCCTCGGACCCGATCCGCGCGCTTTCAGAAATCCGATCCCGGAACGCCGTCCACTCGGCCTTGTCCATCTGCTCAGCCTCATCGGCGCGACCAGCGGTTGGCGCGCGGCGGGGTGAGATCGCATCGATCAGCACCATGTGCTGCGCCCCATGCGCTTTCAATGCGCGAGCGGTGCGGTGGGTGGCGTCCAGCACGTCTTCCCACGCGTCGGGGTCGTGATAGTTGCGGAACACAACGCCGCCGATCAGTTCAAGATCATGCTCGGCCAGCGCATCGGCCAGCACCGCAGGGTCTTCGGGCATGAAACCCACCGGGCCGAGTTCGATACCCTTATACCCGGCCGCAGCGCATTCGCTAAGAACGGTTTTCCAATGCGGATTGCGCGGGTCCTGCGCAAATTCCACGCCCCAGGAACAGGGCGCATTGCCAATTCTGATGCTCATCTTGTCTTGTCTCCGATGCTCAGAAATCTTCGATATTTTTCCAGCTTTCATCCGCTGACGATGCCAATGCCGCAGCGACGACCCGGTTGACCTCATGCCCGTCGTGGAAGGTCGGCCAGACCGGTTTACCTGTCTCGATCGCGCGCAGGAAATCTCGCGCCTCGATGATGATCTGATCCTGATAGCCCGTGCCATGGCCCGGCCCTTGACAGAACGGCTCATAGTCCGGGTGCGCAGGGCCGGTCAGGATCTTACGAAAGCCACGCTCAGCTTCGGGACCCTCCATACGGTAGAGCCACAAAACGTTCTGGTCTTCCTGATCAAAGCGGATCGCACCCTTGGTGCCACTGATCTCATAGGCATAGCCCATCTTGCGCCCCGTCGCGATTCGACTGATATAGATCGATCCCATTGCTCCGTTCGCGAACCGCACCATCATCTGAGCGTGGTCGTCATTGTCAACTTCGCCACCCGGGCGGCTATTGTGCACGGTTTCGACCTCGGCCATCACGCGTGAAATCGGGCCGATCAAAGCCAGTGCAGCATTGATCATATGAGGCGCAAGATCACCCATCGTTCCGTTCGACATTCCTGTTGTACGCCAGGTTGCCGGGGCTTGAGGGTGCGCGTAGAAATCTTCGGTATGCTCACCCCGAAACCATGTGATGTCGCCGATCTCTCCTTCGGCTATCAGAGCGCGAGCGTATTGGCTGGCCGGGGTGCGGATATAGTTGAAACCAACCATGTTGGCCAAGCCCGAGGCCTCGGCCGCTGCTGACATCGCCGCACCATCCTCCAGCGACGCGCCCAAAGGCTTTTCACACAGCACCGGTTTGCCCAGCGCAAACGCTGCCTGAGCGATCTCGCGATGTGTTTCCGGAGGCGTGGCGATCACGACGGCCTCGACCTTCGGGTCGTTCAACAACACACGCCAGTCATCCGTCGAGCGCGCGAATCCATAGGCCTGACGATACCGCTCAGCGCTTTCCGGTGACGAGGCGCACACCATCTCTAACCGTGGTCGCAAGGCCGTGTTGAACACCGCCCCAACCGAGGACATGGCGACCGCATGGGCCTTGCCCATATATCCGCCGCCTAGAATGCCAATGCCGATCTCTGCCATTCCGACGCCCTCCCTCGCTTTTTCTTGAAAACCATTTGCAACCGGTTGCAAAACTTGTATCGTGAGAATAGGACTCTCGCAAGCTGCATTCGGCACTGCATCTTAATTTTCCTAAAGGAGCCCGCAGACATGTCCGCGCAACACGACACTGTTTACCTGACAACGGCGCAGGCGATCATTCGCTGGCTGTCGAACCAGTTCATCGAGATCGATGGTCAGGAATATCGCCTATGTGGCGGGGGTTTCGGAATTTTTGGTCATGGCAATGTGACCTGCCTGGGCGAGGCACTGAATACTGTCCGGGATGAACTGCCGTTGTATCGCGGACAGAATGAACAGAGCATGGGATTCGCCGCTGCAGGCTATGCCAAGCAGTGGCTGCGTCAGCGATTCATGTTTTGCACCGCTAGCGCAGGCCCCGGCACTGCGAATCTGTTGACTGCTGCTGGACTGGCCCATGCGAACCGACTGCCAATGCTGATGTTGTGCGGGGACACGTTCATCACCCGCTTGCCGGATCCGGTTCTGCAGCAGATGGAGAACTACTATGACCCGACGTTTGGTGTGAATGACGCCTTCAAACCGGTCAGCCGCTATTGGGATCGCATCACGCATCCGGCACAGGTCATTCAATCTCTGCCCGCCGCTATAGCGACAATGCTGGACCCGGGTGATTGCGGGCCTGCGTTCCTGGGGCTGCCGCAGGATGTGCAGGGTTGGACCTATGACTACCCGGTTAAGTTCTTCGAGAAAAAAGTGCATCGCATTCGCCGCCAATCTCCCGATGCTCATGAAATCGCCGATGCCGCTACCGCGTTGGCCGGCGCGAAACGCCCGATGATCATCGCGGGTGGGGGCGTGCAGTATTCCAAAGCCGTGACCGATTTGACCGAATTCGCCGAAAAGTTTCAGATTCCGGTCGTCGAAACCATCGCGGGCCGCGCCAATATGCTGGCGACCCATCCGCTGAACATTGGCCCGATCGGCGTCACTGGATCGGACAGTGCCAACGCAATTGCGGAACAAGCCGATGTGATTGTCGCCGTCGGGACGCGCTTGCAGGATTTCACAACCGGCTCGTGGACTGCCTTTGCCAAGGACGCTCAGTTCATCTCGATCAATGCTGCGCGGCATGATGCGGGTAAGCACATGTCCTTGCCAGTTGTTGGGGATGCCAAGCTGTCGATTCAGGCTCTAACACAGGCTGTTGACTATACCGCCCCGCCCGACTGGGTGGCTCTGGCACAAGTCGAACGGCGCAAGTGGGATGCCTACGTGGCCGAAAATGTGTCTTACGGGAACCGTCCAAATTCCTATGCTCAAGCCATCGGCGTTGTGAACGAACTTTGCGACCCGCGTGACCGCGTGGT
Organism: Ruegeria sp. C5; assembly: GCF_056537605.1. NCBI lineage: Bacteria > Pseudomonadati > Pseudomonadota > Alphaproteobacteria > Rhodobacterales > Roseobacteraceae > Ruegeria > Ruegeria sp. C5. The sequence goes on from NZ_JBQFRX010000002.1 coordinate 795,977, forward strand.
CGCCGCTGCCGGAGGTCTGCCCGCTGAAGTCACCGCCAACTGGCGCACGCTGGATATTGGCACCGTTGATGTTGAGTTCGGATTCTCCTGCATGGGCTATGAGATCGCAGGCGCTTGGGGCGCGCGCATTGCCCAATCTGAGCGTGAGCCGGATAAGGACACGATTACGTTTTGCGGTGATGGCTCATATCTGATGCTGAACTCGGACATCTATTCCTCGGTTCTGAGCCGCAAAAAGATGATTGTTCTGGTGCTGGACAATGGCGGTTTTGCAGTCATCAACAAGCTGCAGAACAACACAGGCAACGAAAGCTTCAACAACCTGCTGGAAGACTGCCCCACCATCCCCGAAGCCTTTGGCGTTGATTTCGCGGCCCACGCGGCCTCGATGGGGGCCACCAGCGAAAAGGTCGCGAACCCGGCAGAACTGGCCGAAGCGTTCAAGCGCGCCAAGGCCAGCGACAAGACTTATGTGATTGTGATGGACGTGGACGCCTATGAAGGCTGGACCACTGAAGGCCATGCATGGTGGGAGGTTGGAACACCCCACACTTCGGCTGACGAGAGGGTTCGTGATGCTCATGTCGAATGGGAATCGACCCGCGAAAAACAACGCAAGGGCATCTGATGAAACGGTTCAAGGCAGAAACGGCTGACCCAGACGTCATTGTGGATGAATTGCTGAACGGTGATGGAGTCGTCGCAATCTCGGGCCTCTTCACCCCTGAAGAGATCGCCGAGGCACGTGCCATCGTCATGGCCGAATCCGAAACAGCGGCCGAGAAAGTGACCCATTTCCAAGGCGCTGCGGAAGAGGATGGCAAACTGAACCTGCAGCGGCGGGTCTGGAATCTGTTGGCCAAGGGCGACGTGTTTTCACGCATGGCTGCGCATCCGGTTCTGATGAAGATCCTCCGCAAGTTTCTGGGGACCGAGTTCATCATGGGCTCGATCGCTGCCAATCGCATCCTGCCGGGCGGGCCGGGGCAGGAGCCGCATGTCGACTATCCCTATTGGGACTTTCACAGCCCTGAAACGCATCCCGTCGGTCTGAATGGATCATTTCCGATGAATGCACAGGTCTCGGTTTTGCTGGACCCGTTCACCAAGGAAAGCGGCGCGACCGGCTATGTACCCGGATCGCAGAAAGAGCTGCGTTATCCCACGCCCGAAGACAAGTTCTATGACAAATGCGAGCAGATGACCGGTGAGCCTGGCGATGTTGCTCTATTCTATGGCGTGACGTGGCATTGCGCGATGCCGAACAAAGCGGATCACGACCGCAGCGCGATCCTGATCCAGTACCTGCCCAAATGGGTTAAACCGATGGAAGATATGCCCGCTGCGCTACCGCAGGATTTCATTGATCAGGCAAGTCCCGATCTGCGGCAGTTGCTGGGCTTGAACTATCCCTACCCCGAGGTGCTGGATGCCGCGCGGGCAGGCAATACCGAGGGGCGCACGTGACTCTGATTGAAGGTATAAAAGGTAACCGCTTTGCCGTGTTCGGCAGGGCCGGAATGGACATGTTTGCGGATCCGGTCGGAACCAAAAGCGAAGACGCACAGGTGTTTCGCGCCGATCTGGGGGGATCAAGCGCCAATATCTGCGCCGGACTGGTGAAGCTGGGATCGCAAGCGGCGCTGGTCACCTCGGTCTCGGATGATGCCGTGGGGCGGTTCTGTGTGAACCGGCTGCGCGACTATGGCGTTGAAACGAGATATGTCCGAGCTGTGGGTGGCGAGGCGCGTACGTCCTTGGCTGTCTACGAAAGTTGCATCGAAGACTTTCAGAATGTCATCTACCGCAACGGCGCCGCTGATTTCCAGGTAACCGAGGCGGATATGGATGAGGTCGACTACAGCGCCTTCTCAGCCCTGATCACGGCGGGCACGGTGTTTGCTGCGGAACCCTCACGCTCGGCCACCTTCCGCGCGTTTGAAAATGCGCGCGCCTCAGGCCTGCCGGTGATCTTCGACATCGATTACCGCCCCTATAGTTGGCCATCACCCGAAGTCGCCTCAGAGGTTCTGACCCGCGCAGGGAATGAAAGCGATCTTATCGTAGGCAATGATGAAGAGTTCGGCTTTATGGCGGGCGGCATCGAAAAAGGTTTAGACAAGGCCCGCGAATTGGCGGCCAACGGCAAGATGGTGATCTACAAGATGGGCCATGAGGGGGCCATTACGCTGGCAGACGGGCAAGAGGTCCGCACCGGCATCTACCCGGTTACCGCCGTGAAGCCCAACGGCGCAGGCGACAGTTTTCTGGCCGGTCTGCTGGCCTCGATCGCTGCGGGGCATGACCTGCGCGATGCGGTGCTGCGCGGTTCGGCCTGCGCGTCGATCGTCGTGTCGAAACCCGGCTGCGCCGGGGCCATGCCGACGACGCCCGAACTTGACGAATTTCTGGCCCAACACCCGGGCTCCACGGATACCTGAAAGGAGACGCAGATGCATATTGCGCCCCATGACAACCAGAACAAACCTATCGTCGATGCCGACCATGATCTGGTGCCGCTAAACTATTTCAACATCGTCAAACTGAAAAAGGGCGAGGTGTTCGAATATGCCGTACCGGGCTATGAGACCTGCATCGTGCCCGCTACCGGTACCGTGGATGTCGATGTGGACGGCGCGATCTATACCAACCTTGGCAACCGCACCATCGACGTCTGGGATGGCGAGCCCGAGGGCGTATACGTTCCCGTCGGCGCCAAGGTTCGAATAACCTGCATGACGGATGAAACCGAAACCTTCATCGCGGGCGCAAAATTCGACCGTGTGCTTGAACCCTTTGATGTCCGCGTACCCGAGCTGGATCTGGTGCAGTATGGATCGGACGACACCAAAACCCATCGAAAAATCAAACACATTCTGGGCGCGAACCATCACGACAAGGTCGGCCGCTTGCTGGTGTCTGAACTTTATACCGTGGGTCAGGGCGGCTGGTCCGGCTTTCCCAGCCACAAACATGACACCGACCGCAAAAGCGACGATGGCGAAATGATCGAAACCCGCCATGACGAAACCTATAATTTCCGCTTCCGGCCCAACTATGGTTCTGGCGTCCAGATGCTGCAGCGCGAAGACAACAAGCCGGGTGATGCCTATCACATCATGGATGGCTCGACGATCTTGCTGGACAAGGGCTATCACCCCTGCGCAGTTTTGCCGGGGTATGAAATGTACTATTTCACCATCCTCGGCGGGCTCAGTCAGCGCTCGCTGAAGCAGTATTTCCAACCGACCCATGCAGCCCAGCTGCATACGATCCCGGGCATTATGGACATGGTGGCCAAGTTCAAATGAGCCTTGTGACATTATCGGACGTGCTGCGACCCGCGCTGCGTGACGGCTATGCCGTGGCCGGGTTGGTGACGCTGGGCTGGGAGGATATGCGTGCCTACGTGGCCGCTGCAGAAGCCGAAGGCGTACCGATCATCCTGCAAGCCGGCCCATCATGCCGCGAACACACGCCGCTGCCGGTTCTGGGCAAGATGTTCCGCCATCTGGCCGAAGGGGCCAGTGTGCCTGTCGTGGCCCATCTGGACCATGGCTATACGTGGGACGAGTGCCGCATCGCCATCGACAGCGGCTTTACCTCGGTCATGTTTGACGGATCGCGCAAGCCTTTGGAACAGAATATCGCCGAGACCGCTGCAATTGCCGAGATGGCCCATGCCGCTGGTGTCTCCTGCGAGGGGGAAATCGGTTTTGTCGGCTATTCGGGTGGTGAAGGTTCGGACGGAACCGACCCGGAGGAAGCCGCGCAATTCGCCCGAGAGACCGGCGTGGATGCAATGGCGATCTCGGTCGGCAACGTCCATTTGCAGCAGAACAAAGAGGGCGGTCTGGACGAGGCCCGTATCCGCGCCATTGAAGCCGTGACCGATATACCTCTGGTAATCCATGGCGGCTCGGGCGTGCCGGTTGCGCAACGTGCTGCGCTGGCGCGCGGATCGAAAATCTGCAAATTTAACATCGGGACCGAGCTGCGAATGGTCTTTGGGAATGCCCTGCGAACGGCCGTGAATGCCGATCCGGACAGGTTCGACCGCGTTCAAATACTGAAAGATACACATGAACCGGTGGTCAAGGCGACGCGCCGGGTACTGAAAGCGTTCAAAGGGGCATGACATGCTGAATATCGGGCTATTGGGGTGCGGGCGGATCGGTCAGGTTCATGCGCGCTCGATCGGGCTGATTGATGGCGCACGGGTGAGCGCAGTGGCGGACGCATTCACAGAACCGGCTCAGATGCTGGCCGACAAAACTGGCGCACAGATCCTGTCGGCGGACGAACTGATCGAAAGCAAAGATGTCGATGCTGTCGTCATCGGTACTCCGACCGACACCCATTACGATCTGATCCATAAAGCGGCGAATGCCGGCAAAGCGATCTTCTGCGAAAAGCCGGTGGACATGTCCGCTGACCGCATCCGCGACTGCATCAAGGTGGTCGAAGCCACCGGCGTGCCCTTCATGACGGCCTTCAACCGCCGCTTTGATCCGAGCTTTGCCAATATTCAATCCCGCATCGCCGAAGGTGAGATCGGCGCGGTCGAAATTGTCACCATTCTGTCCCGCGACCCCTCGCCGCCACCGATCAGCTATATCGAAAGCTCGGGTGGGTTGTTCCGCGATATGATGATCCATGACTTGGATATGGCACGTTTCTTGCTGGGCGAAGAACCTATCAGCGTTTACGCTGTTGGATCATCGCTCGTCGATCCCGAGATCGGCAAAGCCGGAGACGTCGACACCGCAGCCGTAACCCTGACGACGGCCAGTGGCAAGATTTGCCAGATCTCCAACTCGCGCCGCGCCAGCTATGGCTATGATCAGCGCATCGAAGTGCATGGCGAGAAGGGCATGTTGCGGGCCGAAAACATGTTGGAGAATGCGGTTGAGGTCGCGACTCCGTCGGGTTTCCGCAAAGCCCCCGCCCAGCATTTCTTTCTTGAACGCTACGAAGGCGCCTATCAAGCCGAGATGGCCCATTTCACTGCCGCTGTGTCCGGATCAGGACAACTTGCACCAAGTATCATCGATGGGCTGCGGGCTCAGTTGCTGGCCGATGCGGCGGATGCGTCCTTGAAGCAGGGCACCGTTATCAGCCTCGCTTGAGGTTTTTGGGAAATAATCGAGGTTCAAGGTACGACGCGCCAAACTCGTACCCCCTCAAGAAATCATCAGACATCTTCTAGGCGCGCCGTATCGTTTTGGTATCTGGGCGAGATGTCCGGAATGTGTCTGAAAGATTAATTTTCCCAACTACGGGGAACCCCCAATATACGGGCCTACACGCATCGCATAACCTGAACTCAACGGACCACTTTCACTGATCCGTGTATCCCCTTCAGAGGGGTTGGCTCGACCCCCTCGCCGACCCCTCTGCTAGGTGGAATGTGAGGCGACGCTTTCAGTCTTATACCGCTACCGCGAGATTTGGACGAGGCGGGCTTTTTTCGGGCTTTAGACCTGTTCACTTTGTGCGTCGACGGCGTCACCGATCAACGAAAAAGAAGTGCTTGCTGGTTCTTTAATTGTTTAATTTCTATGCTTTACAATCAAACCTCGACACCCCGAGAGAACAGTTGTCACGAGCGCGACAATGCGCGCCTAAAGGCTCCACAACTTTGCGGTGCTATATTAGATCGCTGAAACAAGCGCATTCACGGCTCCGGCAAAACCAGCCACTGCCACAATACTCGCCAAAATGACGCAAAGGATTTCCAACGCACTGAGTTTCATATCGGCCCCCACCGGAATGCTGCACACTGCATAGAGCAAGTCTTGAAAGGCGAAAAGTGAGCTTATGTTTACGTTGCGGAAACTTGCTATCCAGGCAGCGCTTACTTGCTCAGATACCGCTCTCAGGCCGTTAGTTGGGGTCGTTTTAATGGCATTTCTATCTTGACCTGTTGCACCTCTGCATCGCCGATTGCACATCATTCGGCGCGCAACGATCAATGGAAAGAGACCTGAAACTGCGCACATAGAATCTAATGGCGCTGTCGAGGTACACCCTAACTACACCCAGATGCGCGATACAAAGGGTTTGAACGCGCATTGTATCAACAGTGTGTTTCATTCATTGGACGATCAGAAGACTGCTCGTGGGGCGGCATATCGAACCAAGTAACCCCCTCAAATCCAGTTGGAAAAACTAGAAAGTGCTAAAAATAAAGACATGCCGCCCACAGTGGCAAGATGGCATTATGGCAAAAATGTGTCCACGGCTAAATTCGAAACTCTTAGTTCGCGAATTGGAAACAAGATGTTTCGGAAAGATTCTCGGGACCACTGAAAACCCTGCACTTCGAAGGCGGTCAGTGATGAAAGTTTGATTTCAACTGATAACTCTACTACATCACTCACTCTTCTAAGAGGCATGCTGACAAGCGGATCGTCGTTGTCTTTTTGTCCTTCTCAGCAGAAACAACGATACTACGATCTTTAGGTTATGAGCCTGACGAATTTTGATCGTTAATCGAACAGTCCGGTGGGCTGTTTTTAGTCTGCACGGGCTGCTCTGGGGTTTTCCGA